>JAZUBS010000035.1:0-78374 GCA_045638605.1 Candidatus Gastranaerophilaceae bacterium | reverse complement strand
TACGATCCGACTTTTTATAAATAAATTCAAGAAAAATGCGTTTATTCCTCTTAAAGGAGGAATAAAACCCTCCTCTTCGCCAATAAATTTTAATAAATAATTTGCATTATTTATTTTAAAAACATCTGTTCCAGAATCTTTAATAAAATCTAATAATTTATCTGGATTATTATCATTATTATTTAAAATTTCTTTTATCTGAACATTCAACTCAGCTTTAATATTTTTTGTTTCGCAATCCAGCATAAGCTCAATATCTTCATGTAAAAATTTAGAACTAGAATTTCTTGTCATTTTTTTATAAAGATGCTCTATTCTTTTTTTATGGATTGACACCTGAAGTTCTAAAATTTTTCGTGTTAATTTATAAATAAATTTATGCATAAAAATCCTCTAACGATTTATATATATATAAAAACAAATTGATGAAAAAAATTGCGCAAAAAATGAGGTTTACAAAACATGTAAACCTCATTAAAAGAAATATTTATTTTATGAATTGTTTTTTGTTGGGTATTTATAATCTAAAACACTCGATAAATCTTCCGTAGCATCTTCATTACCATAAAAAACGCTCATTGAACTTGATTTAAAAGAATTATATTTTTTTTCAAGGTCATATCTATCAGAATCCATTTGATATGATGCTATTTCTGAACTTGTAATTTTCCCATCTTGATTTTTATCAATTTCAGCAAAATAAGTTAAAACTGTATTCAACATATCAGAAGGAATTGCACCAGATGCCCCTAATTGACATATTTCATCATAAGTTAACCCTGATTTAGATATATTATTCATCAAATCTGTTAAATCGCCTGAAGTAATTTGTCCATCCCCATCCTTATCTATATTCTGGAAATTAGTACTAAGATATTGAACAAATCCTGAATTCAAGCTCAATGTATTAACTTTTTCTTTATCAGGATTAGTTATTTGCTCCAAAGTAAGACCACCAGTTGTACTACCTTGAGCAAGCTGTGCAAAAGTATTATTTAATCCAGCCATAGCACTTGCAAAAATACTACTATTTAAAGTCATAAAAATCTCCTATTTTAAATCTTATATCTATAGTTTAATTATTTTCACAAAAAAGTAAACCCTTTATTTATATTATTTATATCACTAAAAAAGAGTCTATAAATATTCATTTAAAGACTCTTTTTAAATAATTATTATTGTTATAGTTTATATCGTATATTCTTTTGTGTCTGTTTCATCCGGCATATCAAAGAAAGTTGGTTGCCTATCTTCAAATTTTCCTTCCTTCATAAGTTTCATGTATTTTTCAAGCGGACCATTTGATGTTGTCCAACTAAAATCTTTTTCCATAGCAGTTCTTTGCATTTTTTCTAATTTATTTGGCAATTTAAAAAATGTATGTAACGCTCTAACCATAGCATCTTCATATCCTTTCCAGTTTGTTTCTGGAATATCTCTACTTTGCGTTCCAACATACATAACCTTGCCACTGTTATTATAATAATTATCTTTTCCATCGTAAAATGCTGTTGATAAAAATCCATCTTTTTGATCTGTTATAGTTGAAACTAATCCCCCAGTAGAAGTCGCAATAGGAAGCACTCCTTTTGGCATAACTTCCATCTGAACAAGCCCACAAGGTTCAAAGTTTGAAGGAATTAAGAAAAAGTCTGAACCTAAAGACAAAAGATTTGTATTTGCAAAGCCTTTAAACAAAATAAATCTATTTGCAAATCTTTCATCAATATTTCTTAATTCATTTTTAAAAGATTCTAATTTTTTATAAGTTTCGACTTCTTCTGTCGGTCCTCCCACTATAACAATCGGCACTTCCCAATCTTTATATCGAGGATTGTTTTTAAATTCTCTTGCAAAATCCAAATATGCTTTTTTAAATATTGAATCTATACCTTTTTGATCCGCAACTCTTCCAACAAAAGTCATTACAGGAACTTTTGTTATATCTTCAATATCATCAAGGCTTGTCTCCCAAGGTTTGTACATAACATATTTTTTATCTGTTACTAAAGTATCAAGGCTCTTATAATCTTTATAATCTTCTTTTCTTTCCCTATCAATAATTCGTTTTAACAACTCAAATATTTGTTTTTTGTTTTCAGCTTTACCATCTTTTACAGATAATGTTGCATATGGCTGCAATTCTATACCTTCGAGATTAACTTGATTATCTTTTGTTCTTGCAACAGCTAAATCTGATTTTACTGAATTCATCCAAGAATTAATATTTTCACTACTTGGGATTACTGTTGATTTAGTTAATCCATTAGTAATAGGGGCAAAAGTTCCGTAGTAATTTCTAATTTTTAAAATATTTTGTAATCCTCGTCCAAGAGTTGGAGACGCCAAAAGCTCCTCTCCGTAGTTCAATGACACAGGCGCTATTCTATCAGCTAAAGCTATACCCATCATTCCAGGGTTAAGCGCAAATTCTTTAAATAAAGAATTTCTGTCCTCTGGAGGTAAGTCATCTCTATTATGAGCATTTTCTACAATTGTTTTTGCATGTTCTTCAAATAATGTGCCTAAAACATTTGTCCTTAGTGTTTGCTTGTTTTCATACATATCACCTTGATAAGTTAAATTATGAGCAATGTATATGCTAGGTGTTTCTTTAAAATATTGTGCTGTTTGTTCTGATATTTTGTTTTTTTCTGCTTCTGCAATTGACATATATTTCATAAGCGGCGCCAATGGACCAACATGCCAGTCATTCATAATCATTACATTTGGTGCTTTTATGTTTGTGCCATTTTCAACACCTTCATTTTCTTGATTTTTAAGATGCTTTGCCAATTCATATACGCATCTACTAAAATATGCAAATCTTAAATTTTCACCGTAGTTAAACTTGTTTTCAGCGTAACAATCACCTTTTGCAGAGTCTATATTAAAAACTTCATTATCTTCTATAAAAATATATGGAGTTTTAGGCTTGTTTTCATCATCACCAACCATTGCCCTATAAACATTAACATTACGATTTTCCGTCAATCCACCTTGAGGATTTCCATTTAAATCCCAATTATCAACTTTATAAATTGGAACTTTTATTGTCGCAATTTTTTCTATATCAATAGCTTTTCCTTCTTTAAATTGATATTTTAATTTTCCGCCAACAGGATTTATAATTTTCATATATTTTGAATTTGTATACAATGGTGTAATAACACTCATTGTCTCACCATTAGCACTAAACACTTTATTAAAACTATCTGGTAAATCATTTGCAACTGTTCCTAATCCACCGGCTTGCATAAATTTTTTTGTTTCTGCTGTAACCATCCATGCGTTAACCTTATCAATTTTTGGCCAATCGTATGAACCAGTTATTCTTTTTGAAGCTTCAGCTTGAATAGCATTTCTATTCTGTTCTTCAAGCCAAGAATAATGCCCTTGTGGAGTATAAACAGAATTCAGTTCACCTGTAGATTTTTTATATGCCCAACCTACTGCAAGATGTTCGGTTTTATCACCAAATGACACTCTAAACGCGTTATTACGCCCCATAAGTTGCATAAAATTCATTAGAAGATTATTTTGCTCTGTATTTAGTTGTGGATGAGCATATGAAATTATATTATTTTTTGTGTATAAATTTTGTCTGTTATTAATATTTACGCTGCTAATTTGTAAAACTGAAACCATAATTTTCCCTTTTTTCTATTTATTTATTGAAATGCTTCTAAATAAATAATTTTGTTATATTTAAAAATTTAATATTTTTATTGTTACATTTTTTTACAAAAAAATTCAAATATTTTTAGAAAAAGCAGAACAAAACAATTAATATTTAACTTTAAAGATTAATATTGCGGTATATGAAAGAAGCAACGCACCTACAAAAACTTCTATTGGGAACAAAAAAAGTAATTGCTTATCCAAAATCATTGGAATTAATAATATTGCTCCCGCTGGAGGAAAATTTATTTTAACTTTATTCAACGCAATAAATAAAGCAACACAAGCTAATGCAGTACAAATTGACAAAGGAATATTTAAATAAATATTTAATAAAAGCCTAATTAAGCACCCCATAAATGCCCCAAATGTCATTAACCCAACAATATACAACGGTCGTTTTCTAGCTGGACTATTGAGATTAGACAATTCTGTAAACATCACAATTAAAGGAGGTGCTAGAAAAAATATTTGATGAGTTTTAAAAGGAATAATCGCAATTAAACCAAAAACTAACAACAACTTTGACCATTTTATAATTTGTTCTTTTACATTAAACTCACAAGGTACAAAATTATTAACCGGTCTAAAATGATACTTCTCCATCAACCATTGAGCAATTATTATTATCAACGCCATTACAGAAACAGATATCGGATAAACCCAGCTATCTGTTCTTAAATATACTGGTAAAATACAAGCAGATATAATCGGCACAAAATTAGTTTTAAATAAAGTTAAAATAAAACCTGTAAAAGCAAAACTAAGACAAACCTGCCCCAAAAGTGGAATTGAAACATATCTAACAATTAAAACTCCAAAAAGAGCCGCCAAAGACATCAATAAAAAGATCCTACGTTTATTTGTCATCCAAGGCTGCTGTTCAGCCACCCATGCACCAATAGTTAACGCGCAAATTTCAGGGAATATAATTTCTCTTTCACCGCTTATTTCAGCAATAAGCACCATCAAAAGCGCCATTAATATCCCAAAGATATAACGTTCAACTCTCACCATTTTTAACATTTCGACTTTCATATTCTAATAATATGACAAGAAACATTATTATTCAAATTAAAAAAAAACATGCAAACCAATAATTAAGTTCGCATGTTTTTCATATATTTTTGTTATTTTATTACAACGAAAAATCTGGTTCAGCTGGAAGAATTTCAGGGATTTTATTAATCCAAGTTTTAGCTTCTTCTGATGCTTTTGTCCAGTTCATAGAAACTAAACCTCTTTGAACCCACAATAATTCTTTAAAGAATTCGTTTTGTGAATTTAAAGCTTCAACTTTAGCTTTTGTGTAAAGATGTTGAGCATCAACCAATTGGTTAATTGGTGCTTCACCTTTTAAGTATTTTGCTTTAACTAATTGATAGTTTTCAGCTTCAGCAAACATTGCTTTGTATGATTTTTCAATCATAAAGTATTTTGAAATAGCTCTGTTGATAACGTTTCTAACATTCATTTCAAGTTCTGTATTAACTTGTTCTAAATAAGCGTTAAGTTCATTTAATTCAGCTTTACAACGAGCAATTTCTGCAATTTTAGAACCACCTTCGATAGGTTTCCATTGTGCCGCCACCATTACACGACCAGAGTTTGTATCATAAGGTTTTCCTTTATATCCATACATTGCCATTGCTCCAGACATAGTTGCCAATTGAGTTGGACCAACGTAAGGTAAATGTCTATCAAATTGAGAACCATATTCCGCAGTTATTTTCGCATTAGGTAATACAAATTTTTGTGCGTAGTTACCAATTTCTGCTTTTTTCATAGTAATTGCAGATCTTAATTTAATTGTTTCAGGAGATAAGTATTTTACCTCTTCAACTAACATATCAGTAAATTTGTTTAATTTTTCTGGAGTTCTTACGTGATCAATGATATGAATATCTGATGTAAAGAACGCTGGGTCTTTAGCTGTTAGCGCATTTAAAGTAAATTGTTCTTTTTGATCTTTGAATAGAATTTTATTGATATGAATT
The DNA here is from genome assembly GCA_045638605.1 of Candidatus Gastranaerophilaceae bacterium. Taxonomy (GTDB): domain Bacteria; phylum Cyanobacteriota; class Vampirovibrionia; order Gastranaerophilales; family Gastranaerophilaceae; genus RGIG2134. The sequence goes on along the minus strand of JAZUBS010000035.1, from coordinate 72,696 downwards.
TTGATATTTTTGTATTCAGCTTTCATACCAAGAAGTTTTTTCTCAGCTTCACTTACTTCACCAGCCCAACGCAATACTTCTTCAGGCCCACATTTACCAGTATGTTGACGAATTTTTGCAATAGCTAAATTTTCTCTAGTTTCTTGCAAATATTCTTCTTGAACTTTGATAATGTTTTCAAAAATCAATGAATCAATATAAAGATTTCCAATTTCATGCCCCATTGTTGCTTCAGTTAATACTTTTTCAGCTTTATCAAATTTCAATTTTTTATGCTTAACAATGATATTTGTTACTAAGTCAGGAGCATAAATCATTTGGTCCATGCCAATTACGAACTGACCAACTCTAGTTGGAACATCAGTATAGGAATAAGCATAATCATTGTTATATGATTGATAACCTAAATCGATTCTTAAAGTTGGTAAATATTTTAGATATGCAGCTGTTGTAGCTCTACGAGCAGCATTTACCAATTGTCTTTTTCTTTCAATGTCAAGGTTGCTTTCTTCTAATGTGTTCATAATATATGACAAGTCATATTTAGGAACAGGTTTATGAGAAATAACTTCACAGTTATTCAACAATCTCAAAGGTGCACTGTATCCTACTGTTTCACCAGTGTCTGAGTTGTAGAAAATAATTTCCTCATCATAGAATGCAACTTTTTCTTGTTTTACAGCCTTACCATGTAAAACACCATGGATATTGAAAGAAGTAGCTTCTGCTAATTTCTTATCCAAATCTCTTGTTGAAGTACCAAGCATCGCTCCCAATTCAACATCTTCTTTTCCCAAACCTGAGAATGAAGGCAATTTTCTTTTGTTAATGCTGTCGTACAATTCTTTTCTTTTTTCAACAGACAAATTGAATAAAGGTGTAATAAATACAGAATCAACATCAGATGGGATTTTTGCCATTGTGCCGTTTATATTTGAACTAACTGGAACAACTACAAAATCCGAATTCCAATCTTTTTCTTTTAATTTTGTTTTAATCATGCCATTCCAATCTTTTTGAGTGGCATAGAATTTTTCGTTCATCAAAATAGCTGTCTTCTTTTGTGTAGGAACAAGCTTTTTGAATAATACAAAGTCTTTTACGTATTGTTGAATTGGGTTAAAAAAGTCTCCGCCCAAGTCTCTTAGACCATATTGGTCTATTGTAACAACAAATTTGTTTTTATTGTTTTTTGCTGTGAAGTAATTGCTTGACATATAGCCCATAGAAATTACCATTGTAGCTTTAGATGCCAAGGCTTTATCAGAAGCTACAGCAACACCATTTTCGGTCCAATCTCCTGTAAACACTAAGTCATTAGAAAATGATGCTTTGTAATCAGGTAGCAAAGAACGTGTTATTGTTGATTGAAACACTTTCAATGCTGATTCGTTTTTGTCAGATGGTCCGTCAAAAACGAATGCCAAATCAATAGTTCTGGCATTTGGAGCTGCTTGTAATTTTTTAGCTCCACTTACTTCTTGGATTGCAAATGCTGCCGTATTATTCATTCCCAAAATAAGAACAGCCAACATACTTGCTAAAATTTTTCTAATTTTCATACATTTCCATTTCTTATTTACGATACTACTCCCAAAGAAAAGTTAACAAAAACATAAAAAATTGTCAAAAATGTATTAATATTGTTAATTTTTTTTGACTTTTTAGTATTTAGTTAATAAAATATGAGTGATTGTATGGTTTAGTATATACATTTTATAATGAGGATTAAACATGGGAGTAAGAAGTAAAAATGTTTTGGCGCTGTTAGAAGATAAAACGTGCGACTATCAAAACAAAGTAGCTTTAGGCACAAAAGACCATTTTGGCTGGAAAGAATTCACATACAAAGGTATAGGTTTACTTTCTAGAAAAATTGCAAGATTTATTATTGACGAATTAGACGTTCCAAAAGGTGAAAAAGTTGCAATATTATCAGAATCTAAGCCTGAATATGGTGCAGCTGTTTTTGCGTCAGTTTTATCTGGACTAGTTGTTGTTCCGTTAGATATCAAATTAACTAAGTATGAATTGAAGTCTATCTTGATGGATGCGCAACCTACTGTTATTTTTACTTCTCAATATTGCTTGGAAACTGCGCTACATTTAAAAAATGAAATACCTAGTATTAAGCATGTTTTCATTATTGACCAGTATTCAAATTGTGCGGATGTAATTAATATTTATGACTTGCCAGATTCTTATAACGCTAAATGGAGAAAACGATCTTCTAAATCAACAGCTATGATAATTTACACCTCCGGAACAACTGGTATGCCAAAAGGTGTTGAAATTTCTTATAGAAATATAACAAGTCAACTTGAAGATTTAGGCTATGCTTTAGATGAAATATTACACAATAAAAAAGTAAATGTTTTATCTATTTTACCAATGAATCATTTATTTGAAATGACCGTTGGTTTTTGCACATTTTTAAATTTTGGATTCTCAGTTTACTATACTCAAAGCTTGAAACCAAAAGATATTTTGGGTGTTATGCAAGAGAAAAAAATAGAATTTATGATTGTTGTTCCTGCATTTTTAAAATTATTAAAAACCGGTATAGAATCAGAATTAAAAAATGCACCTAAAATTACTCAAATTTTATTTAAAACAATGTATGCATTAGCAAAATTTATCCCGTCTTACAAAGTAAAAAAACTTTTATTCAAAAAAATACATGACAAATTTGGTGGGCATTTTATCGGATGTATTTCTGGTGGAGCACCTTTAGATATTAATGTTGGTAATTTCTTTGAACGCATTGGTATAAAAGTTTACCAAGGGTATGGCTTATCTGAAACCAGCCCTGTTGTTTCCGTAAACACTGATAAGCGTTCTGTATTAGCTTCTGTTGGCAGACCACTAAAACACTTTGAAGCAAGAATTGATGAAAATACCGGAGAATTATTGTTGAGAAGTCCATCTGTTATGAAAGGTTATCACAATCAACCAGAACTAACCGCAGAAATTATCGATGAAGACGGTTGGTTACACACTGGAGATATTGCAAAAATTGACAAAGACGGACACATTTATATTGTCGGACGTATTAAAAGTATGATTGTTCTTTCTGGTGGTAAAAAAGTATTCCCAGAAGAAGTTGAAGCAGTGATTGAAAAAAGTGAATATTTAGCAGAAAGCTGTGTAATCGGAATGAATCGTTCATTTGGAGCTAAAGACGGACAAGAAGAAGTCGTCGCTGTTGTTGTTCCTAAAGAAGACTTGTACAAAAAATATTCTGATGAAGAAGTTGAAAAAATGGTTAATGATGATATTAAATTATTGTCTATGCAACTTACGCAGTATAAACGACCAAGCTCTATAATAATCAAAAAAGAACCACTACCAAGAACTACAACTAGAAAAGTTAAAAGAAATGACGTTAAAACATTAGTTAATGTATAAATAAATTAAATAACAAAAAAGAGCTGGTTAACCAGCTCTTTTTTTGTGCACAAATTTTAAATCCATTCAGCTTGAATAAGACATAACTCATCATTAGTTTTATTATTTTTAAGCAAATGAATTGTTTTGTTATCAAGCATTTGCACTTGGGTGCAGATACTACTACCATATTTAATTTCTTTTTTAAACAACATATCAATGGTTTTTAATGTTCTATTTTTCCTAAAGTCATAAGGCAATGACTCAAACGCCCACACGATATAATTAGAATTGTTTACATGTTGGTTAACATCTAAATCATCAAACCTAATTTCAAAAACTTTTTCAATATCTATATTCGTTAATGATGTTATTTTGTTGTATTTTAAATCATCATCTCTTTTTTGAAATTCCAAGAAATTAGGATTATCCGCAAGAACAGCACCAACATTAACCATGCTTTTTGTATTTATATCAACTAATCCCCAAGTCGAAGTTGCTTTGCATAAGGTCTTTTCATTTTTGCATATTTCAAAATCTCTGTAAGCAAATAATTTATTCCAGCCTCTGGGTTCTGTTTTAATAGTTAAATCACAAATATCTTTAGGGTATTCATTGAATTCAATATGATATTTTAATAAAAACCATGCCAGATTTTTCTCAACTAAAAAAGAATATCCAAAACCTAAATTCTCAGCATTTAAACTTGCTATATCTTGAAGAATTTGCAATATAGCAGACGGTTTTAATGATAAATTACAATCAATTTCTGAATACCTTGTCCTGTAAAGTTCTGAATAAATATTTTTCATTCCTAATCACCCATTATAAAATACAAAACTAATCCACCCCATGATAGCGCAAAAACAAATTTTTAAGTTAATTAAATTATTTATGTGAGTTTGATATTTTGTGTTTATATTTTCAATGTCTTGTACAAATTTTTTATTAATAGCATTAAGATTTTTTAAATCTTGTGATAATGCTTGTTGATAAAGAGCTATATTTTTATTATTTTCTAAATAATTTAAATACTTTAAACCATTAACATAATAAGCATTTAATTCTTCATAATTTGATATCAAAATTTTTATTTTCTTTTCATAATATTCTTCAAGTATTTTATTATAAATATTTATTAATTTTTCAATTTTGTCTTGTAATTCATCCCAAAAAGCAGGAGTAAGTTTAGTTGCATATAATTGTGCAAAAAGCCCAACACCAGGAATTTTAGAACCAGAAGGATTTTGATCCTTAAATTCCTTAAGAGCATCTGCAAATCTTATATTATAGTGACTTATAATTGCATTTAAAAAATTCATTGATTTATAAATATTGTTCTCTTCTGTTTTTAATAATTTATAAACAGCATTCATCTTAGAAGAAATATCCTTTTGTTGTTGCATAATCTTATCAATTTTTTCTTTTGTCAACGAAGTATTATATTTTAACTGATCTCTGTGGCTTTGTACACCATAAAATTCATACGACTCCATACCTGTAAATGCAATATTTTTACAAGTTTGTTTACTAAGCCAAGAATTATATGTCATATATAGTTCATAAGATGAAAAAACTGTTTCTCCATTAATTGGTGATACAGAATATGCGCCGCATTGTTTTAAAAACTCAACCATTTCTTTATTGTATTTTAAGGCAAAATACAGAATTGGTGATAACCCTTTTTTATCAGTATGATTAATATTGGCACCACAATTAATTAATTTTTGAATTTCCTCTTTTGTTGTTGCATAAAAAATTGGAGTTTTCCCCTGTTCATTTGCTTTATTAACATTAGCACCCATCTCTAATAAACTCTCAAAAAACCTTGCATTTTTATTTTGCAGTGCGTATATTAAATAGTTTTTATGATTAGGGTTGCTTCCCATTGCAAGTAATAAATCTCTTATATCATTATTTCTAGCATAATCTAATGGTATATTTCCAATTTCATCTATTATATTTGGATTTGCTTTTACTGCATACAAATAATAAACGGCTTCAGTGTTATTTGATAATACTTTATTTAATAATAAATTTTTTTTATTTATTGTTACCTCATTTGGATTAGCGCCATTTTCTAATAAAAGTTTAAATTCAGGCATGTTCTTAGTATATGTAATGGCAGTAAGTTTATTTTTATCTTCTAAATTCAAATTAGGCTTATATTTTAACAATTCTTTTAATTGTTCATAATTTTCATTTATAACTGCTTGATAAACAACTGTTTGCTTATCTTTATTCTGCAAGTTTATTTTAGCATTATTTTATAAAAGCCAATTTAAAGTTTCAATATTATTTGTGTAAAAAAGCGGAGAATTACCATTTTTATCTTGAAAATTCACATCTGCACCCTGATTTTTTAAAAACTCTAAAACCTTTATATTATTATCTTTTGTAGCTATATGCATAAGAGTTTGTTCATGTTTATTTTCTGTATTAGGACTAACATCATAATTATAAAAAACTTTTAACATATTAATATTAGGATAGCCATAAAATATGGAGAAAGTCCTTCTTTATTTTCTATATGAGGATTGGCTTTATATTCAAGTAATAATTTTGTAATTTTTTCATCATTAATAACTTTATGTAAAGGAGTATCCCCCCAATAATCAGTTGTATTCATATTAACATCATAATTTAAAAATTTAGAAATTAACTTATAATCTTTTTTGGCACAAGCTATTGCAAAAGGAGTTTTTCCTTATTTATTTTTTATATTAGGGTTTAATCCTTTACTTAACAAGAATGAAGAAATTTGAAATTGTTTATATTTTGCAGCTATATGCAATAAGGTATCTTGATTTTTACTAACAATACTTAAATCATCAATATTTTTTATTTCGTTAAAATTATTATTTTGAATTAAATTATTCGCATTATCAAAAGAAATATAATCATTAAATGAAAGATTTTTTCTATAATTTAAATTAATACCAGTTAATATTTTCATCTCCCACCTTAATAAACACAATTATATAAATCAAGAATACTTAAAAAATACTTTTTTTGCTAATTTCAAATAAAATATTAAAAATTTTAACATTTCTATAAAAAACAGCAAAATATTTATTTACCTGTTTTATACTAAAAAAGGAGAGAAATATGTTTATACATCCAATTAATTCTGTATCCACAGGTTATAATTCAAAAACTCGAGTAAAAAACAAACAAATAAAAACATTAACGCCCTCATTTTAAAGTGACAAATGTGAATTTGACTATAATAAAAAATTACAAGATAAACTTGCAGCAAGACCTTGGTATCAAAAAATTATACATCGCGGAATAAAAACTGCGGAAAAAGAGCTTGCGTTGGAATTAAAAGGATACAATGTTGCTCAAAATCAATTAGTTGCCCAAAAAGACAAAGCGTTAGAACTTCAAAAAAAAAATAACTGAAGAAAAAGAAAAAAGAATTAAAGACTTACAAACTGCGAATGAAGCGTTAGCTAAAAATTTAGAATTATCAAAATCTGACAATGAAAAAACCCGTATTATAGAAGCTTTAAATGAACAAATAGAAGAAAATAACAAAAAGCGTATTGAGGAAGAAATTGAAACAAAAGAAGAAATAGAAAAAATAAAAAATATACAATTAATTAAATCAAAAAGAGAAGCCGGTAAAGGTTGGGATAAAATTGCAGGGTATGATAACTTAAAAAACAGACTAGAAGAAATCTTCATAAATAAAATAGCACAAGAGCAGTACGGTGATGAAGTTTCAATGCCAAATTGTATTTTACTATATGGACAATCCGGTACTGGTAAAACCAGATTTTCAAAAGCTTTTGCGGAAGAAGCAAAATGTGATTTCCAAAAAATTGATATGATGCAAGATGATGACGATATTATTGATGAACTACAATCAAAACTAATAGCCGCAAAAAAATTATATTACGCAAAAGAATCTAATAAAAAAAGAACTATTATTTTATTAGATGATTTTAATTCTATAGCAAAATTGTCTAATGAAGATAAATTAAAATTAAATAACAATAATTATGAATTTGAGGATACTAATGTTGGGCGATTAATTTCCTTGTTAAAAAATTGCGAAGAAAAATATAAAACTACAATTATTATGACAACTAATTTTCCTAGAAAAATTGATTCTAAATTATTAGACAAGAATATAGTCCCACACCAAATATTTATAGGTCCACCAACGCCACGTGATGCAGCTGAAATATTAAAATATCATGCAAAAAATCTTACTAATCAAGATATAAATTACGTTGATTTAGGAATGGAAATTTCCAAAGCAATAATAAATGATACAGCATATAGCGCACAAGGAATTGTTAATATAGTAGAGCAAGCAAAAAACATTTGTAAAAATGCACAAATTACAGAAGATGCATTACGAAAAGCAATTAAACAAGTTCCCCCAAATATTGATAAAAAAATGTTTAATTCATTCCTAGATGATATGGGAGTACTAATTACAGGAATTAATAACGAAATTGACGAATAAGGATTAATTTATAGTGGAAATTTTTGCAAAATTCTCACATCTAAATACAACAAATCAAAATTATAAGACTCAAAATAAAAAGTCTGATATTAGTAGTGTTAACACATTTGATAAAATGGCAAACACTAATAATTCTTTGCATAGGCAAGACAAATTCAACAAATCCAATACAAACGAAAAAAATAATAACTTTAAAAAAGCATCATCCATCATCTGTATATCTTCCTTAATAGTCCTATTAATAATGATTTATAATAAGATTAAAAATGGAAAAACTAAACAAACAACACCGCAAGCTTTACCACCTACAACCCAAGAAATTCCAGATAAAATAACTACACTTATAAACATTTTAAAACCTAAAGACAAAGAATTAGCCAAAGAATTTTATCCTTTTTTAATTGAGCATGCTCACAAAATAGGGCTTGAACAAAAAGATTTTGAAAAAATCATATGCGCCATAGATGACAAAAATAAAAACTTTATAAAAAAAGAAGGGCTTCAAATAATTGTTGATAATTTTGAAAATATAAAAGATTTAATCATAGATATCCCCGAAGATTTATCTAATTTAGTAAAAAAATTATCTTCTAAAAATAAAAACTTTTTTAAAAAAATTGTAGACAACAAAGACAAATTTATTCTCAAATCTTTAAATAATTTATTTAAGTATTTGGATATTGAACCAACAAAACATGAATTAATATTAAAACAAACATTACCTCTAATTAATAAATATGCGGACAGTTTTGCTATTCAAGATAATGCATCACAGCATGCAAAATTATTAAACGCCATAACAGCTAAAAACAAATATCTAATAGAGCTTGTAGCCCAATCAAAGGTTCCAAATGATGATAAGTATATCAAATACTTGATTTTAAAACACTCTACCGATGAAAATAATAATATTGCAGAAGTTATTTTACATAATCTAGAAAAAGCAAATTTACAAAGAAAAGATGTATCATACATATTAAATGTTTTAAAAAACGACGAAGTTCCTCAATTACGTGCGATTATACCTTACTATCAATATTTAAAATCTAAAAATATCCCTCTTCAAGAAGTTTCACAACAATTGAAAAATGAATTTAATATAAAAATTTTTAATAAAATAATGGAAAAAGCAGATATTTATAATATTATTGACATTGCTGATATTAGATTATTTTTAGAAAATATTAATGAGAAAAACTCAGATTTTGTAATAAATAAATTATTACCTGAGCTGCTAAAATATAAGCAAAAACTACTATTAAAAGTCCCAGATCAATATGTCGATTTGATAAAATCAATAACACCGGATACGATTAAAGAAATTGAAAAAATTGCACGTTACGCGGACAACTATGGTAATAATTTATCATATGTTAATATTTTAAGCGGTATTACCACTCAAAATGCTAAAAATATTGATAGAGTAATGGAAAACATTAAAAACACTGATTTTTGGGAAAACTCACTTGTTAGTGCTTCTGATTTTCAAAAACTTTTAGATGAGGCTAAATAGAATAACTCCGATTAAATTAAACATTTATAACACAAACTTATACAAATAATCATTTAAATCTTATTGTGAAGATGACGATGATGATGATTATTATGAAGATATTTTTAATACTAACACTGCATTTTTAGATAAAATGGTTGAAAAATACAAATATACCAGCAATTATGAACTTTATATTTTTTTTGAAACATTGGAATATTTTAAAAACAATAGTTACTTAGTTGAACTACATACATCGAAAATCAAATCTCGAATAAAATCTTTTAAGGATGAGCTGAAAAAAAAAAAGAAGAAAATCTTACAAAATTAAATGATACAATAACAAAACAAAATGTTAATATAAAAAAAGAAACAGAAAACAACAGCAATCTTCAAACTCAAGTATTTGATTGTGAAGTCAAAAAAGAACTAGATATTATAAATTTACATAATAAATATAATTCCGAACGACGGTTATCAGAAATCTATGATGAATTAAATAAAAATTATATCCAGCTAGATAAACTGAAAGATAAAATTTATCCAAATGGAATTATGATTATTGGCGCAAATGAAAATGAAAGTAATGCGGTTATTAATTATTTATTGGACAAGAAATGTAAAATTTATATAACAGATTTTAATAACTATCAAATTAATGAAGCAAATAAAAAACTTTTTGCATTAAAAAAAGAAATATCAAATCAGAATAAACATAGTTTGATTGTAATAAAAAACTTTTCAAAATATACAACTTCAACAACAGACAACAGTGACTTTATTAATAAATTAAAAGCATTTTTAACTGATGGGCAAAACTCTAATTATACAATTCTAGCTTTTGTTGATAATATAGAAAAAATTGATAATATTGTAAAACAAGATCACAGATTTGAAAACAAAATTGATGTAAGAAATATTCTTCCTCCATATATTGCTGAGATAACAAAGACAAAAGATGGTTATAGTTTAAAATACGGAGAGAAACAATACGAAGTTGTTAATATTCGCTTGGGTGCAAAAGGACAAGATAAACGGATTTTATGGATAAACTCTCAAAATCCAATAAAAATAGTTAAAGTTTTACAAAGAATTGATGCAATAAAACAATTAAAAGAATTCAGTAAAATCAAATATATACAAGTTTTACAACCACTTTCATTAAATGAATTAAAAGATTTTGAATTAGTTCGCAAAAACTCTAATGGAATCGGAATTTATGAAATGGAAATCATTAAAACTAACTAAAAATATTGTTATTTGGCATAAGGTTTAATTGATGTATATTATCATTATATTGTTCCGATATAACAGATGACATTATATTATGGAAAAGTTTAGACGCCAGATTACTATAAGAATTTTTTAAACTCTCTAACTTAACCTTAACAAATATACTATAAACTATATTAAGGGGCGTAGCCTCTTTTTTTGTTTCTTCTATAAGTTTTTCCGTTTGTATAGTTAAATAATACCCATATAAGGAACTATTTAATAAATTTAATACTTTATCATGTTCTTTTTCTTTTTCAATTTTTTTATTTAAAGCACTTATTTTATCAAAATTTTCATTTATTTTTTGTGACTTGAAAAATATGGGACAAACATATTGACTAATTGTAGAAAAATCATCATACGTGCCATAAAATAATTCGTTGATATCATTACAGACACTGTCATTGTCATCATATATTTTACTTGGCATAATTTCACTAATTTTCATTATATCTCTAAATGAACCATAATCTATTGAGACTTTATCAAAATTATAGCGTTCATGCTCCCAATGATGTAATGCCCCACCTAAATGTCTAATCGGAAAACTAAAAGCATTTATCGTCCAACCAGAAATATTCTCAAATAAATAATTTGAATAATCTTTTAATCCAGCTATATAATCTTTCATATAAGTTGTATCTGCATTTTTTTCACATTTATTTAAATAAAATTGAAATTCTTTAGCAATTAATAAAGTATACAAATAGGCGCTCGGAGCTTGCAAGATATTTTTGTCAAGAATATTTTTATCGACAAATCTGTATGCCTGACGATTAATATTCAAAAATTGCATTTTAAGAATTTCTATATTTTGAACTTCTTTAGATGGGTTTTGAAAAAGATATGCTTTTGCTCTTTCCATACGTATTGCTTTTTTTAAACTCGGTATTTCACTTGAATAAGGCCAATTTTCAAGTTTTTTCAATAAAATCAGCTCGTTTACGGTGATACTCAGATTTCGCTTTTAAATAATCAATAAAAAATTGTTCTCTATCTGTTTTGCTTTTAATATTTTTCAAATAATAAGGCAGCCCAGCCATTTCAAACATTTGAGCATTTTCGCACATTAAAAAAGTTGGATGCAAAATTGAACTATTTTCTTCAAATAAAGCCGTATAACTAATATTTTGTGTCCATTGATAATCTAAAAAATTCACCGCTCCATCAGCGGTTCATTTTATATTTCCTAAATTCAAATCACCATGATAAATACAATTTGTATCCAATTTGTATAACTCGTCAAATAAATTTGTAAGATGGGCTCTTGAAAATGGAGCACTTTTCGGATTTGGAGTGGCTCCTGATACTTTAGTTGTTACTAAAACATAATTATGCGTTTTATCATCATAAGCTCTAGCAACAAATTTTTGAACCGAATTGTATTTTTTTACAATATCTTTTAAATTTGCTTCTTCTACATAAAAAGTTTCATTACTATTATATGCCTCTTTAATTACAAAATTAGGCAATTTTTGTAAAATATAAGCTTTCGCACTAATACCTTCTCCGATAAATTTTGCATTTTTTGTAGTTCTTGAAAATTTATTTAATTCTTCTTTTAATAGTTCTTTTGACGAATTATAATTAGGATTATAATCATCAAAATATATTGCCTTAAATGAAATTGAATTTTTTATGCTTTTATTATAATTTGCATTACTTATTACATTAATTTTCATCTTTTTTCTTCTCTTGTACTACAATTTTTTATTTAATTGTTGACTTTTAAATAATTTGTTTACTAGAATTACAACTGAGGTTATTAATCCTATTCCGGATAATATTTTAAGCCATCTAAACTTCTTCAATCGTTTCACATTTATCTTCGAATCTTGTTGCTCATTATTTATTTTTTCATAATTTAACTTATTATCATTTACTTCATCAAATAAAATATCAGGTTTTTCTAATAACGCTAAAGGTTTTGCTATTTCAATATCTTGTGATGTATCAATGTATGAAATCTCAACAATTATTGAATTTTACATTTGACAAATCAACATACCTCAATTTTACATACTCAAAAGCATCAAAATCATTATCACAGGAATACAACTCTTTAGGTTGCACAGAATAATCCTTATTATTTTCAATACAAATCATTTGGTTTTCTTCAGGATTAAAATCATCCGGAAAAATAGTTTCATCGTTGTATAAAGCACCATTTAAATTCACATACTCTAAATCCGTATTAGAAAAATCTGCACCTAAAAGATTAACCCCGACAAATTCTACTCTATCTTTAAATTTTACATTTTCAAAAGAAGCATCTGAAAGATTTGACTTTGAAAAATCGGTATGCGAAATTTCAGAATTAGAAAAATTTGTATTTGACAAATTACACATTCTTAAGTCAGTATTTTCAAAATTAGAATGTTGAAAATTTGATTTATAAAAATTACTTTTGTTAAAAATATAATTAGAAAAATCCTTGAAACTAAAATCCTCATATTTAGCAGTCGCTCTAGTTCTTGCATTGGGAGATAAAATTGTAATAGGTTGTGTTATTTTTCCAATATAAATTTTATCATAATGACTATAAGTTCTTTTTGGTGTTAATGCTTCATCACCATAATTCCCTAAAAAAGATACACAAAAATGTGATTTATTTTTTAAATATGGATTTGATTGTCTTTTTATTTTAGGTATAGAAACGGTAGTTCTATTAACTTTTAAATAGGGATTTATTGAATAAAAACTTACGAAGATTATACTCTCCAACTTAATAATAACAATATTAAAAACAAACATAAAATAACTTGCTAGTATTCTTATAAAATGTAAACAAATTTATAATTTTAAAAAACAAGAAAAAAACATTGCGTATTGCTAGACTTAATGACTACATAACAATATGAAAAAATAAGGACATAATTACAGTTTAATTAAAATTAAAATAACAAAGGAATACAACAACAATATAAATATTTCTAGCTATTATTACGAAAACCTTAAAAATACAAAAAAGAGGCTTTCGCCTCTTCTTTTAAAAAACTCCTCGGGTGGGACTCGAACCTACAACCTATCGGTTAACAGCCGATTGCTCTGCCATTGAGCTACCGAGGATTATCTCCACATGAATATAGTAACAAAAAAATTTTTTTTGTAAAGTACTTTTTTTAAAAATTTTCAATATACTCCATTTGGATTAATTGTTAAGAAATACTAAGTTAACTATTGACTTTGTTTGTTTGATTTGATATAGTATTAAAAATTTACAAATTAGCCAAAAGTAAGTTTTCTAAAAAGTATTTCTAATGAGAGATATCAGAGTAAAATAAGTAGTTAAGGTGAATAACTATGTCTATTAGTGTAACAAAAAATCAAGAAAATTTCTCACCGCTCAAATGGGCGGCATTAGGTGCTGTAGCTGGCTGCGTGGTTAAAGATATGCACCCGGTAACTGAGGCTGAAAAAGATTATTATGAATACGATAAGTATGTTGTAAACAGAAAAGATACAGTTAGAAGAATGATAAAATCAGAAATCCCTGAATTTAAAAACATTCTAGGCAACAAATTTAATCAAGAAGGATACGATGCCTTTATTAAACTTGTTGAACCACCAAAATCTGCGCCTGATAGAGCAGCATATATCAAATCAACTTATGCTAAATTATCAGAAGAAGCGAAAACTGCGTTTGATATCTTGTTCAAGCATATAGAAACTCAAAAAGATGAATTAAAAAAACAACAAGATTATGTTTTTGAGGCTTTAATTAAAAAGAACAGATCAATTGCAACATATGCATTTGTCGGAGGACTTATAACCACCGGCGCCGCATTCATTACTTACGTAATTTCTAAAATGTCTAATTCGGTAAAATCATAACTCCACGCAACACTCCAGAAATGGGGGATTTTTTTTATTTGGAACTTTTTATTTAATAAAATCGTCAACTTATATAAAACGTATTATTTATTTGAGTTGGAGGTTTTGTTGTGAATTATAATGATACGCAAGTAATTTTAGAAAATATTAATGATATAACCGATATTCAAGACAAATTTGTTTTTTTAAACGAAAACGAATATGATACCAATTCTTGCGAAGAAGAAAAAATTGTTACATTCAATACTATCTCACACAAGAATGATATTTTGCAATTTTATTTAAAAGATATTGGAAAATTTAAACTTCTAAAAAAGAATGATGAATTTGAACTTGGGAAAATAATTAAAACCGGCAAAAAACGAGACGTTGATTATGCAATGAAAAAGCTTATTCAGGCAAATTTAAGACTAGTTGTAAGCATTGCTAAAAAATATGTTGGGCACGGCTTATTATTTATGGATCTAGTTCAAGAAGGCTCCTTAGGGCTAATTAAAGCAGCAGAAAAATTTGATTATTCAAAAGGTTTCAAATTCTCCACTTACGCAACATGGTGGATAAAACAAGCAATTGTACGCGCTATAGCAAACAATTCAAGGATAATTAGAGTGCCTGTATATATGGCAGATAAAATCCGTCAAATTAAAAAAGCGATGATTGATATTGCTTTTTCAACTGGAAAAGAAGCCACAGATGAAGAACTTGCAGACCTATTAAATCTACCTATAAAAAAAATTAAAGCTATAAAAAAAGCCATGCTCCCTTCTCCACTTAGTCTTGATGTTCCAATAGCTGAAGACTTGTGCCTAGAAGATTATATAGCAGATGATGCATACAAATCACCAGAAAAAATCGTTGAAAAAGAATGTTTAAGACTAGATATAAAACACTGTTTAAATATGCTTAATGAACGAGAACGAAATATTTTAATTGGTAGATTTGGATTAAATGGAGAAAAAGTAAAAACACTAGAAGAATTAGGTCACCAATATGGCTTTTCAAAAGAACGAATTCGACAACTCGAATCTTCCATTTTGGAAAAAATAAGAAACAACCAAAACATTTTACATTTAAAAGATTATCTTAATTAACATTCTTCTCATTAAGTTATATAAACACAAATCAAAAAAACCGCTTGATTATTCATTATGCTTATGTTTATATAATATCAAGCTTAGTCTTGCCCATCCTCAGTGGGAATTAATAAAAGAGTTTAAACTAGTCAGATGATTTTGATAAGTTAGAACTATATAAGAATTAATTTCTTCGGGTAAACGAAGCTTGCGGCTGGTTTTAAAAGTTAAAACCTTAAGGAGAAAATTAAAATGGTAAAAATCAGATTAAAAAGAATGGGTTCCAAGAAAAACCCTGTATACAGAATAGTAGTTATCAACTCTTCAAGCAGACGTGAAGGTGCTCCTATTCAAGAACTAGGAAACTACAACCCAAAAACTAAAGAATTAAATCTTAACAAAGCAGCGGCTTTGGATTGGATTAAAAAAGGTGCGCAACCTACTGAGACAGTTGCATACTTAATAAACAAATCTACTGATGAAGGTAAACTTGTTTATGAACAAAAAACTGAGAAAAAGCTATCTAAAAAAGCTATGGCTAAATTAGAAGCTGAAAGAGAAGCAGCGAAAGCAGCGGCAGAAGCTGCGGCAGCCGCGGCAGCGCAAGAAGCTGAAGCGGAAGCTGTTCCTGCTGAATAATTTTTTAGAGGGAAAGAACACTTATTAACCGCTTCATTAGAAGCGGTTTTTTTTAATTTTAAAATAATCAAATATTATGGATATATTATTAAAAAATAACAATTTAAATATCTTAGTCGTACTACCACACAGTATCGGCGGAAGGCTTACAACCTTAAGTATTATTGATGGTTTGAAGTCGAATTCTTTTAATGTTTTTATTTTTGATGAATTAAAACAATCACCGCAAGATTTTATTAATATAATTAACTCAACGGCTATTGATATTATAGTTGGTTATGGTTATAGCGCTCAATTATTAAAAATACAATACAATTTAGCTTGTAAGGTTATAAATTACTTTAGCGATGAAATGGATAAATTTCAAGCCGGAGCAGGATATGAAAACTATAAAAACTTGCTAAAAGAAAAAAAACTATACAATTTTTATTGGGATGAGTGTCTTACAAAGAAAATGAATAAAGAATATAAAAATATTTTTTATTTACCTCATTTTGTTAATACGGATATTTATAAACAAACAAATCATAAACCTCAATATGAAGTTATGTTTGCAGGTAGACTAGATACTAATTATCGTCTTAATTTTTGGATGGAATTAATAAAAAGCATGCCTGATGTTAAATTTTGCTGGCATGCTATAGAAAAACACTATAATGATGCAATTTCTCGACTTAATAAAGACGAAGCTAAACTTTTATCTAAGACTTATCATGGTTTTATTGATAACGAAAAAGATATGGCTAAAGCTATAAATAATTCAAAAATAGTTATTAACATGCATTCCCAAGGAGTTAGTTCGCTTAATTATAGAACTTTTCAGGTAATGGCATGCGAAAAACTTTTACTTTGTGATTATAGAGATGAGATTGGCTCCTTATTTAACAACAAAGGACTTGTAATTTACAAAGATTTAAATGATATTAAGCTAAAAATCAACCATTATTTATACAACGAAGTTGATTATAACGAGGTAATCAAAAACGCACGAGCCAAAATTTGTGAAAACCATGACGCAACATTATGCGTCAAAAAAATGATTGAGTTTACACAGATTTAGAAAAAGGAAACAAAAATGACAGAAAATATAAATATTAAAGCTTCAGATAAAATTTTAAATTTACCTAAATATATTTTTGCGCAGTTAGATGAATGGAAAGCACAAGCAAGAGAAAAAGGAATGGATTTAATTGACTTAGGGATAGGAAATCCGGATGGTCCAACTCCTGATATTGTGGTTCAAGCTGCACTTAAATCTATTCAAAACCCAATTAGTCATGGCTATCCTAGTTTTAGAGGAAAAGTCGAATTTAGAGAAGCAATTTCTCGTTGGATGAAACGAAGATACAATGTTGATATTTGCCCGGAATTTGGTATCCAAACATTAAACGGCGCGAAAGAAGGATTAGCAAATATTGCCCTAGCTTTTACAAACCCAGGCGATATAAACATCGTTCCAGACCCATATTATCCCGTCTTATCGAGAGGAACTTGGATTGCAAGTGGTGAGGTTTATCATGTTCAATTAAAAGAAGAAAATAATTTCCTGCCTGATTTAAATTCAATTCCAGAAGATGTTGCGCGCAGAGCTAAGTTGTTTTTTATCAATTATCCGAACAACCCAACAGCGGCTATTGCTCCGTTAGCATTTTTAAAAGAAATTGTTGCTTTTTGTCGTAAATACAGCATTTTATTAGTGTCAGATTTAGCTTATGGTGAAATTTGCTATGATGGGTATCGTCCACATAGTATTTTTGAAGTTGAAGGCGCTATGGATGTTGCAGTTGAATTTCACAGCTTTTCAAAAACATTCAATATGGCTGGCTGGAGAGCAGGTTTTGTTGTCGGCAAAAAAGAGTTTATTGATATTATTTATGCTATGAAAACCAATATGGATTATGGAACATCTACAATTGTTCAAGATGCGGCAATTCAGGCATTAGAGATGGATTATGCACATGTTGAAAAAATTGTAGGAAACTATGCTCGTCGTCGTGAAATGGTTATAAACTATTTGGATGATTTAGGCTGGAAAGTTAACAAAACATGTGCGACAATGTATTTATGGTTAAAAGTACCTCAAGGTTTCACGTCAAAAGAGTTTTGTAAATACGTTTTGGATAAAACCGGTGTTGTCTTAACCCCAGGAATTGCTTTTGGTTCAAACTCTGATGGCTATTTTAGGTTATCACTAGTTCAAAGTGATGAAAGAATAAAAGAAGCACTTGAAAGATTGAAAAATGCTAATATTTGTTACAACTTATTGTCAAAATGTTAGTTTACAAAAATAAATCTTTTGCATTATGAAAAATTGCATGTATAATGTTAATATAAACATGGGAGTAATACATGAAAGTAGATATAAAAGTAATGAAAAAACGAGCACAAAGTTTAGTTGAATATGGATTAATACTTGCATTGGTAGCGGTTGTAGCTGTTGGTGCGTTGCAATTATTAGGGAAAAAAGTTAATGATGCAGCAGTTAAAACTGGTAAGTCTATTGATATACAAACAGATAATGCGCCTGAAAACTATTGTACTGCAATTGGTTGTAAATGGAGTACGCCTGGTTCAGCTGAAGGTGAATGTGATTGCGGAGGTGCTAATAAAACAGAATAGTTTTAGAAATGTAGGGTAGACTTTAGTCTACCACTTTGTAAGTTTGTGAAATACAGTAATATACAAATTAAAAAATATTTTAATAATAAAAAACATGCCTTTATGAGCATGTTTTTTTATATAGAGCATTGTCGACTTGGTAAAGCCGACCTACGATTAATCAAACAATTAATTTTTTATCGCAAAACCGCGATTAAACATCCATATATTTCAAATCTTCGCTTACAACAAAATCTGCGGATACAGACTCTCTAATGTCAGCTACGCTAAACATTGGATTAATTTCTGTAAGCATCAAACCACCGGAATGAACTTCAAAAACACAACGCTCTGTAATAATCAAATTAACCTCACGATAAGCAGTCAAAGGCAATGTACATTTTTTAAGAATTTTTATTTCCCCTTTAGACATATGCTCCATCGCAATAATAACTTTTTTGGAACCAACAATTAAATCCATAGACCCACCCATGCCTGGAACAAATTTCCCAGGGATAAGCCAACTAGCAAGACTACCTTCTTGATCCACTTGCAAAGCACCTAGAACTGTGGCATCAATATGCCCACCGCGCATCATTGTAAAAGCCATTTGCGAATCATAAAAACAAGCACCTTCTTGAATTGAAACAGGTGCTCCACCTGCATTAATAATCCTCGAATCAGCTTCATCGCCACTTAAGGTGCGACTTACGCCTAAAATTCCATTTTCGGATTGAAAAACAACTTTTATTCCTTCTGGAATATAATCCGCAACCGCTGTAGGTAAGCCAATTCCTAACGTAACAGTGTCGCCATTTTTAAACTCTTTTGCTGCACGTTTAGCTATAATTTCTCTAACTTTTTCTTTTGACAATACTTTATCCGATAAAACTTTATCTATAACTGTAGCCATTATTTAGCCTCTCTAACGACAATATAATCAATAAATATACCTGGAATAACAACCTCATTAGGATCCAAACAATCAACTAACTCCTCAGCTTCTATAATTACTGTTTTAGCCGCTGTTGCCATAACAACATTAGAGTTTCTAGTTGTTCCATAATAAGAAACATTTCCATATTTATCAACTTTAGTTCCATAAATCAAAGCGAAATCAGCACCAATAGGAGTATCTAGAATAAAAGTTTTTCCATCAACTTCCATTAACTTTTTGCCTTCTTCAACCAAGGTTCCCACACCAGTAGGAGTAAGAACGCCCCCCAAACCTGAACCTTTAGCCCTAATCCTCTCATAAAATGTCCCCATAGGAACAAGCTCAACTTCAATTTCACCTGCATGCAATTGTTTTCCTGTATCAGGATTTGTGCCAATGTGTGTTGTTATAACTTTTTTGATTTGACGATTTTCAATAAGCTTACCTCTATCCACACTTTGTGTAGAGGTATCATTTGATATCAAGGTCAACTCTTTGGGGTTTTGACGAACAAGCTCATCAATCAACTGTGATGGAGAACCACAATGCAAAAAACCACCAACCATCACGGAGGCTTCATTTGATATTAAACTTATTGCTTCTTGAGCTGTTACTATTCTCTTCATTATTAAAATCATAGCATAAAAATCCAAATTGTATAATTTTTAAATAAAATTGTTACGTTTAATATCTGTTCAGGGAGCTTGTAAATTATATTTTCATAAGCTGCTCGATTGACTTGTGCTAATATAAATTATTCGGGACAAAAGTGAAAACAAATTCAGCATGACGATTTTGTTTGTGTAGGAAAAGAACAATAGAGTCCTTACTTTGACACACCTCAAAATCTTGTTATTCGGTGCAATAAATTGCCCCCTACGACCTTGAGCTATAAACCGTCCACCAATGTTATTATGGTGCATCGCTTGATGCACCATAAATTTCTAAAATTCAATTATTTATCTTTTGGCAAGCTAACCAAACAACAGAATTTGGACGATTTTCATCCCCAATAAGTGGCATGTTCTTTAGATAAGGTTGATTTTCAACGAATATTGTTCTTGTTTTATCGTCATATTTTGCCTTATACGAATAAGTTGCTTTGCAACCATTTATATCATCATCCTCACTTCTATTAGGGCAGACTGGAATTTTAACAGCCTCACCACCACTAACAGATAAATATTCTTCCCTATTCACACCATCACTTGTAAATGTATACCAATTATTCCAATCTTGACCAGAATTAAGGAAAGACCTTAATAAATAACCGGCGCTAACTGAAATATTATAATCAGATTGATTTTCTCCAGATGAGTTCCCTTTTGTTGCTGACAACTCCGGATAATTGGCATTATTTAGATTACAATCGGGATAATCGCCACAAACTTGGTGATTTTTCCCATTTGCTCTATAATTACTATTTTGAAATGGACCATACCTAAATGAATTCACCTCAGATTCTGCATTTAGTGCCTGTAAATATGGTGAAACATGTTTATGTTTATGAACCATTTGTTCAATTAAGTCACCATTATTATAATCATCATTATATGTTCCATCAGCATCAACATTGGCAATTCTTGGATAATACCCACCTAAATTAGTGACCGGCGCCCATCCAGTGGGACATCTACGTGCGTTAAAAAACATAATGGCGCCTTCTGGGATGATATTATCTATTTGATTTCTTATGATTCTTTGTTCTGCATCTACAAAATTATTTTGCCTTATTTGTTTCGTTATCATTGGTGCAGCCATTCCTAAAGCAATGCTCCCAACTAATAAAGCAACCATTGCCTCTGCAACTGAAAAAGCTTTTTGCACTTTTATATTGAAATATGATTTAAATAAATGTTTTTTAATCTTAACAACTCCTTTGAAAGTATTTAAAAACATACCCATTCTCCCACTTCTAATCCAAATATAATAATATCAAATTAAATCATACTTAGCAAGATTTTTTAAATAAAAGAGTGAGAATTTAAAATTCTCGCTCTTTAAATTTTGTCAATCTACTAACTACTTAGATTCAACAACCGCTTGAGCTGCAGCAAGTTTTGCTTGTGGAATTCTAAATGGTGAGCAAGATACGTAATTCAAACCAATTTTATGGCAGAATTTAACAGAATCTGGATCTCCACCGTGTTCACCACAAACACCACCAACTAAAGCAGGGTTTACTTTTTTACCTTTTTCCATTGACATTTCTAACAATGCACCAACACCTTTTGTATCCAATGTTTCAAATGGGTTAGATGGAAGAATTTTTTGATCAACATATCTGTTCAAGAATTTACCTTCTGCATCGTCTCTTGAGTAACCAAATGTCATTTGTGTTAAGTCGTTAGTACCGAATGAGAAGAATTCAGCGTGCTCAGCGATTTCATCAGCTGTAATAGCTGCACGAGGAATTTCAATCATAGTACCGAACTTGTAAGCAACTTCAACTCCTTTTTCAGCCATAACTTCTTTAGCTACGCGAACAAGGATTTCTTTAGCTACTTTAAGCTCGTTTACGTGTCCGATTAATGGAATCATAATCCAAGGTTGAACAGCGTATCCTTCTTTTTTCAAATCACAGCAAGCTTCAAAGATAGCTCTTACTTGCATTTCGTTGATTTCTGGGTAAGTTAAACCTAAACGGCAACCTCTTAAGCCCATCATAGGGTTAGATTCTGATAAACCTTCAACGATATGAAGCATTTCTTCTTTTTCTTTAGCATCTTTGCCCAACGCTTTTAATGTAGCAACTTCAGCAATCAAATCTTCTTTTGAAGGTAAGAATTCGTGAAGTGGTGGGTCAAGAAGTCTAACTGTAAGCGGTTTATCTCCCAATTCTTTAAACATTGCATAAAAATCTGCATATTGCATTGGAAGAAGTTTAGCCAAAGCTTCTTTTCTAGCTTCCGGAGTTCCTGCAATAATCATTTTTTGAACCCAAGGAAGTCTTTCTGGATCCATAAACATGTGCTCAGTTCTGCAAAGGCCAACACCTTCAGCACCAAATTTCAATGAATTAATGATGTCTTTAGGTGTATCTGCGTTTGATTCAACTTTGATTGTTCTGATTTCATCAACCCAAGAGAAGAATTTGTTCCAGTTTTCATCAATTTGAGCTTCAACTAATTTAACAGCGCCAGCCATTACAAGACCTTTACCACCATCAAGAGAGATGATGTCGTCTTTTCTGTAAACTGTGCCATCAGCAGCTGTTAATGTTTCGTTGTCTAAATCGATTTTAATATCTTCACAACCTGATACACAAGGTTTACCCATACCTTTAGCAACTACTGCTGCGTGAGAAGTAGCGCCACCACGTAGAGTTAAAACACCTTGAGCAACAGCCATACCGTGAATATCATCAGGACAAGTTTCAATACGAACCAAGATAACTTTTTCACCAGCTTCGCCTCTTTGAGCAGCTTCTTCTGTATCAAATACGATTTTACCAACTGCAGCACCTGGAGATGCGTTTACACCTGAAGAAATCTTCTTAGCTTCTGCCATTGCTTTTGTATCAAAGCAAGGAAGCAAGATTTGGTTTACTGAATATGGGTCAACCAATTGGATTGCTCTTTCTTTTGTAATAATACCTTCTTCACACATTTCAACAGCAATTCTTACAGCAGCAGCTGCAGTTCTTTTACCGTTACGAGTTTGAAGAATGTATAATTTACCTTTTTCAATAGTAAATTCCATATCTTGAACATCTTTATATCCAAGTTCAAGTTTTTTAGCGATATCAACATATTGTCTGTATAAATCAGGCATTTCTGTTTCTAATTCAGCAATAGGTTTTGGTGTTCTGATACCAGCAACAACGTCTTCACCTTGAGCGTTTGTTAAGTATTCACCATAGAATTTATTTTCACCAGTAGCTGGGTTACGAGTGAATGAAACACCAGTAGCACAGTCATCACCCATGTTACCAAACACCATAGATTGAACGTTAACAGCTGTACCAAAATTGTGGTCAATTTTGTTCATGTTTCTATAAGCTACCGCACGAGGAATATTCCAAGAACGGAAAACGGCTTCAATTGCTTCTTGAAGTTGTACGTATGGATCTTGTGGGAATTCTTTACCAGTAACTTCTTTAATAACTGCTTTATAAACAGGAATAAGAGATTTTAAACCTTCAGCAGAAATTTCTGTATCTTGTTTAACGCCTTCTCTTTCTTTAACTTTTTCTAACTCAGATTCAAAATATTTTTGTCTGTCCATTTCCCAAGCAACAGAACCAAACATTGTTAAAAATCTTCTGTAAGAATCGTAGCAGAAACGAGGATTGTTTGTTAATTTAATCATAGCTTCTACTGTTTGATCGTTCAAACCTAAGTTAAGAATAGTTTCCATCATACCAGGCATTGAAACTCTAGCACCTGAACGAACAGAAACTAAAAGTGGATTTGTTGCATCGCCAAATTTTTGACCTTTTTGTTCTTCTACTGTTTTTAACGCTACTTTAACTTCATCCATCAAGCCTTCTGGCATTTTATTGCCATTATTAATATAATCCATACAAGTTTCGGTTGTAATTGTTAACCCTGGAGGAACAGGCAAACCTAAATTAGTCATTTCTGCAAGGTTAGCACCTTTACCGCCCAAGAGGTTACGCATTGAAGCATCTCCTTCATGGAAAAGCCAAACTCTTTTTTCTGTCATTGCAATCTCCTTAATTTGTAAATTTTCTCTATACTCAATTTCTATGTGGAATTATACAACAAAGACAGTATTTTAAAAAGCACTTTATTTATTAAGTTTTGTAACAATGATATATACTTTCTGCAATTTTAGTATATATTTTGTTTTTATTATTATGTGAAGATAACGAGGTGATAAAATGAGTACAGCTATAACTCCTATGATTCAATACTCAAGAGATGCAAACGGTGTTTCAATTATGAAGTCCCAAAATGCTAATAATGTTAACTTTAAAGGAGTTGGTGTAATTTCAGGTAATGCAACTTTAAGTTTTGGTTCAACTGATAGCACTTATGATTATACTCAAATTACATTCACAACAGAAAAAGATTCAGAAAATGAATTAGTATTAGCAAATGAAAACGGCAACCACTACAACATAAAAGGTAAAAATGCTAATGTTAAATCAATGGGCGGAAATGCACAAAGAACAATTCAAGTTGATGCTTCAAATTCAACAATAGACTTAAGTAATGCCGCTGGTTCTCAAGCAGTATATATGACTGCTCAAACACATGATAACAAAGTAATTTTGGGCACAGGTAGTGATTATTACGAAGATGCCGGTAAATTTAACCACTGTGAAGACAAAGGCGGAATGAATGATTTTGTAACAACAGAAAGTTGTCATGGTGCAGTTATTGTAGGTGGCGCGGGCAATGATACATTTACAATAAACGGTCAATATAGTGTAATTGATGGCGGCTATGGTACAAATACATTCAATATGATGGGTATATTTGGAGAACAAGAAAATGTAAGCTATCGAAACATTGTTTTAGGTGGAAATGGCAATGACACATACAACGACAAAGGCGGATACAATATCTTCTTTGGCGCTGGTGGTAGTGATACAGTAAACTTATTTGGAACAAAATCCATAGCAGATGTTACCAATAACAATGGAGAAGTAACTGGTGGTTATGCGTCATCGTCTATTGAGTCACTAATATTTACATCAAAAGATAAGACTTATAATGGTAAAACATATAACATCTACGATATTATGAACAAATATGACTGGACATTAAATGAATTCTTAAATATTTACTCTAAAGTAAGTATCAACAATCCTGATTCCTTGGCTAGTAAAAATGTTATTGACGGAAAGACAATGGCTAAGTTAAATGCTTATTTTGTAAACAATTTACAAGCCAATAAAAAATAGTAATTAATATCTAAAGGTATAAAAACAAACTAATTTTAAACTTTATTTAAATAGCCTGACAAGACAGCCGTATTGGTAATGATTGTCAGGCTATTTAGCATTAATAATTCTATATGAATATTAGAGATTGCTAAGTTTATGAGAAATTAAATGACCTGAGAGAGTTTAAAGGTCTAATCTAAATAAACCGGTAGATTTCTTACGTAAGGAGGGAAAAATGACTATCAAAAAAATGACAATGGCAGCTGCGTTGAGTGTCGGACTAGTTGCCGGCTCAATGGGGTTAGCTTTTGCTGATTGCGGCTGCAAAACCCCGGTAATGACCGGAGGAGCTTGTCCGCTAAAAACTCATCAAAGAGTTAATAGTGCGGATACTTGCAACAAATGCAAAAAACACAAAAATGATTGTGGCTGCAAAAAAGTTAGCAAATGTGATGACAAATGTGCAAAACCTAAAAAATGTTCACCTTGTGAAGATTCAATTGCGACATGTGATGAGCCAGATATTCCTACATCTGGTGTTTGTCCAAATAATCCATGTGCAGAAATGTGTAAACATCAAATGTATGCTTTTCCAGCAAACATTTATGGTTTAGACAATGTTCGTGTAGGTGAGACAGACCAAGGTGTTTTATTAAGTCACGATGGCATTAATAATACAATTAATGCTAATTGTGGTTGCGCAACACCAATGCTTAGCGGTATTCCTGTTGCAACCGCTCCTGATTGCGGTTGTGAAACAGGCGCAGCTCTTCCTATGCCATGTTTAAATGATTGTAACGGGAAAATAAATGGTATTCCAGTTGCTCGTGATTGTAATACGTTAGATGGAATGGACTGTCCAATTAACATTGAGACAGAGAGCAGCATGGATGTTTTGAAAAAATCCATGGTTCCGTTTACTTATACTCAAGAAAGCACATTGACAGGAGCCGCAGCGCCTGTTGTTAGTGCATTTGAAGATGTTCCAGATGGTTTTTGGGCAAGTTGTGACATTAATAAACTAACGGAAAATAAAGTTATAGCAGGTTATCCTGACAGAACATTTAAACCTAACTTGCCTGTTTCTCGTGCAGAATTTGCGAGTATGGCTGTAAAAGGTCTTAATTTGAATGATAATTATACTTGCCCTGAGGCTAACTTTAAAGATGTGCCAAAAGATCATTGGGCAAACAAGGTTATCAATACCAGTGTAGCAGAAGGTTTAATGACTGGCTATCCAAACAATACATTCAAGCCTAATCATCCTGTAACTCGTGCGGAAGCTTTAACAATTCTTTCAAAAGGCGTAAAATGCGATATGGATAATTGCAAGGCTAAAGAAGTGTTAAGCAAATACTGTGATGGTTCTGATGTTCCGGCCTGGGCTACTATTCCAGTAGCTAAGACTCTTAACGCTGGTGCGATTGCAGATTTGCCAAACCCTAATGAAATCAGACCAAATTCTGATGCAAGTCGTGCAGAATTAGCTTCTATGCTTGAACAAGTAAGAATTGCAGGTGGATATTCAACAAAAGATATTGCTACAACTGATCCAAACTGCGGATGCACAGGTGCTGCAGCATACATGGAAAAATCTCAAACGGTAACAATTCCTACGCTTAAAATCTGTTTTGATGATGAGTTGACCGCAAGAACTGCGCATGTAAATGATAGATTTGCGGCTAAAACCATTGCTCCAATGACTATTAACGGTGTTTTGTATCCGGAAGGTTCAACTGTAAGAGGTAAAGTTCTTGAAGTTGAAAGACCATCTAGATGTAATGACGGTGCTTTAAAACTTTCTTTCGATACAATCGAAAATTGTGATTGCAAAACTGATTTGCCTAACCAAGTACTTTCAGCTCAAGTAAACAGAACTCGTACGCCTAACGTATTTGCAAGATTTGTACAATGGCCATTTGCAACTGTTGGTCAAGTAGTAGGTACTGCAGGACGCGCAGTAGGTGGTGCAGCTATCAGTGTATCAAACGCGTTTGAACAAGTTGTTAGTGAATTTGGTACAGGTACAGGCGAAATTTTCCAAGGTCAATTCAAAGCAGCAGGCAGAAGCTACCTAGATTCTGCTAAAGCCTTAGTTAAAGCTCCTATTGACTTAACAAGAACTGCAATATCAGGTGTTTCTGGAATGGTTCAAGTTACAGGTCAAGAGGTTGCTTACCTTGTTGATCCGGATGGAAAGAAAATTTCCGCAATTAATCCTAGAGAAAAAGTTACTATCGCATTCGGATGTAATTCTTGTCGTTAATATTTTGCAAATAAATGCAAAGCGGAAAGGCTTTTATACAAAGCCTTTCTGTTTTTATTGTAAAAAATTGTTAAATTAACACTAAAAAAGCTCAATTTTTTCAAAAAAATACCGTTTATGTAATTGTAGAGTTAGTTATATTTGGAGTGAATAGTATGTCAGATAATTTAAGATTAGTTGTTAGTATTTTGCCTTGGACTAAAAAAAATAATGCGGCAAGTAAGCGTGGAGATTTTGATACGAACAACGCATATACACAAAAAGCAAAAGGTACATCTGCTTGGCAAGCATTACAAAATTTAAAATATGATAATGGGGAAGTCGTTTTTAATGAGACCGAAATCAAAAAAATATCTAAACACGTAGGAAAACCTCAAAAAAATGGTGAACTGGACTTAACTGATGCTATTAAAAAAGCTGGTTATGGAGAAAGATTGGAAAAGCTAGCAGCGCAAGACCAAGGGTTAGAAAACAACCCATTCAACGTAGAAACAACTTCTAGCCTTGAACCAGTGCAGCAGAACCCATTTATGGCAAATAATGATGTCCCTGAACATATTGTAAAACAGCAATCAAACATTGAAGCTCAATTAACATATAAC
The DNA here is from genome assembly GCA_045638605.1 of Candidatus Gastranaerophilaceae bacterium. Classification (GTDB taxonomy): domain Bacteria; phylum Cyanobacteriota; class Vampirovibrionia; order Gastranaerophilales; family Gastranaerophilaceae; genus RGIG2134. The sequence goes on along the minus strand of JAZUBS010000035.1, from coordinate 44,256 downwards.
GATAACAAGCTGAACAACCTTTTTGTTGCAGCTTATACTGTTATTGATGATGAGACGGAATTAACAGTAAAAATTGACGGAAAAAACTTAACAGCTACAAAAGCTGAAATTTTAAATATGTTAGCGGAGGATGGCAGCATATCAGCAGAAGAGCAAAAAGCATTTATTAAAGCAGCGAGAGATGTTGCTAAAAAATCTTATTCTGAAGACGGTGAAAATCAATCAATGAAAAAAGGTTCACAAAATCAACAGGAGTACATTGATGCATTTAATCACTTACCGGCAGAAGATTTTTATTTTGGAAGAGGAAAACAATCAAAATTTTCTAAAAACTATTTAGAGACAAACCAAAGAAACGCACAACTAAGCGCAAGACGTGTTCTAACAAAATTAGATGATAGAGAATTAAACAAAATCGCTGATAATTCTAAAAAAGAAGCTATATCTATTAACATTGAGCCAAAAGCCGTTGAAACTGTTGAATTAAATAATCAAGAAATGCAAAAATGCAAAGCTACAGTTGCACAGATTGCAACAGATATCCTGCCTCAAGACCTTGATTGGTCAGCGCTAAAAGGCACAAAAACAGGTAATGATGTAGTTATTACAAACAATAACAATTCATTAAAAATAACATTATCTTTTAACGGTGATAAATGTAATTACTGTCAAATAATATTAGATACTCAAAATCCAAAAGAGTATACTGAGTTTTATTATGATAAAAACAGTGGTGAATTATTAACACAAACAACAAGTATGTTAAACGGTACTAGACAAGATGTTACAAGTATTATCTATTCAGAAAACAAAGAAATAAATGAAACATACATTGATGGTAAATTAGTTGAAATTTCAGAATCCAAAATCGGTGCTGAAGAAGTTGATGTTTTGAAAAATTATACTTATTTAGAAGATGGTTCCAAAGTTGAAGTAATATACGATGAAACAGGCACAACCGTAAATAAATTTGACAAAAATGAAAAACTTGTAGAAACATATACATTAAATAACATAGATGGAGATGGCGCAGAAGGACGTTACAAAAAAAGCATTAACGGAAAAGATGTAGTTATTTTATCAGGATTAACCGATGACTCAGTCAATACTTTTATAAGCAAAATTCCTGCTAGTATTTTAGAAAAAGTTCCATTTGCACAAAGCGGAGATTTACGTATTATAGACATAATTACTCCACAGATTTTTGGATTAATAACACCAGAAGAAAATGCTAAATGGAGTATAGAATTATCAAAAGATGGTACTTTTAATATTCAACTTCTTGATAAACCAAATATGTATACATTCAACGCAAATGGGGAACTTATAAAGAAAGAACCAGCTGATGCTGTAGATTTAGAAACAATATTCCCAAAACCTGAAGTAGAAAAACCTGCACCTGTTCCGGTTGCAGCAGAGCCTACTGCTAAACCAACCCCAGTAGAAATTGATTATGCGGCTCAGCTTCAATACAACAAAAATGATTTAAATAATTTATTTGTATCTTCATACAAAATGATTCCAGACGATACAAAATTAACTATCAATATAGATGGTAAAAAAACAACAGGAACCAAAAAAGAACTGTTAGAACTAATTGCTAAAGATGGAAAAATTACAAAAGAAGAACAAAAAGCATTTATTTTAGCGGCTAGAGCTGCTGCCAAAGCTTCTTACAACGAAGACGGAAAGCATAGAAATCTTAAAAAAGGTGAAAAAAATACAAAAGAAGATGTTGAGGTATTTACAAAATTACCTCTCAAACAATTCTACAATTTAAAAGCAAGCTTTATTAGTAGTGTAGAAAACAATGAAAGAAATGCTCTTGTAACAGCAAGACGTTCTCTAACAGAGTTAAGCGATAAAGAATTAAATAATATTGCCAACAAAGCCGGCGATGCATCAATAACTATTCAAATTGAGACCAAGGCAACTCCTGCAGAAGAGCCCGCTCCCGATTTACAACCAACAGCAAAAGTTGAACCTACAAAAACTGAAACACAAGTTGATCCAAGCAGTGCAGAAACTACCTCTGATAAACAAGTTTCTAAAGTAACAGTTAGTACATTGGATGAATTGGTTGAACTTTATGATGCTGAAATTTCTGCTAAATATCCAACAAAAAAAGACATGCCTGATCCAAGAAAAGATTATGCGGCTTTTCGAAGCTACTTTGTACAATTTAAATATGACAGTAATATGCATATTCCCAAAACAGCTGACAAGATAACGCAAGAAGCAGACGGCACATATATAATCGAAGGTGAATCTAAAAAAGTAATAATCAAACCGAATGCAACACTTACAGTTTATTTTGCAGACGAATTATTATGTAAATGTTATCCACCAGAGACTATAACAACTTTTGGAAAACAAAAATATAAGGAAGAGCTTTATAATGAAGCACAAACTTGGGCAAATGCAAATCCGGATAAAGTTGAATTTATAGAAAATAATGAAACACCTGTTTCTAATCAGCCCGAGCCAAAACCTACCCCTACACCTGTAGCTGAGCCGCCTGCGCCAACAGCTAATCCAGCACCTGTAGAGCAGCCCGTTACCGAGACACCATCGACTACAAGTGAAACAGAGGAAAAAGACACGCCAGTTCCACAGGAAACATATATAGAAATTATGAAGTCTATAGCACAAAACAACGGTGATGATTGTTATTTAATCGTAAGTGATGCTATTGATATAAATAATTGTAAAATAGAAGAAAAAGATGGTGAATATATTCTAACAAGTACTACAGAAAAAGACTTTGGCGGATATAAAGCCTTTGCTAAAGTCATTGTCGGTTCTGATGGCACCGTTTCGGTATACCATGGAGATAAACTAGCACAACAGTTTACGTCTAATACAACAGAGAAAAAAGATATACCAAATCCAAAAGAAGATTATTTCCAATTCGGTAGATACTTAACAAATAACAACGGTCAAAATTGTTATTTAATTGTAAGTGATGCTATTGATATAAATAATTGCAAGATAGAAGAAAAAGATGGCGAATATATTCTAACAAGTAATAATGAAAAAGACTTTGGCGAATATAAAGCCGTTGTTAAAGTAGTTATTGGCACAGATGGTATCGTTTCAATATACCATGATGATGAATTAGCACATCAATTCATGCCTGATAAAACAGACAAAAAATATGATATAACACAAAAAATGGTGGAACAAGACAAAGCTACGACAGCACCAAAAAATTTGGATGCTAATAAAACAACTGTAGCTAACCCAGAAAGCCCAACAACGAATCCAACAGATACTACATTTCTCCAACCAAAAACAGAAATTGTAGAAAATGGAAAACATAAAAAAGTTATTACAATTGATGAAACAAAAGGCACTATTGTTATAGAAAGATATACGAATAATATTTTAGGTAGTAAATCAACTGCAAATATTTCAGAATATGATGAAGAAACAAAAGAAGTTCGTGATACATTGGAACATATTCATTATCTATACTTAGATGACGGTTCTCGCATTGAAGGTATTAGAACCAAAAAAGAGGAGACAGTTAAAGTTATTGATAAAAATGGAAATACTATTTTAACTGATACCTTTGCAATAAATCCAGGATACTCCACTGTAGATTTTAAAATTTCATTTGCTGGTAAAGATTTAAAAATTGCATCAACTTTTGATGAAGAATCGTCGAAAAAGATTTTGGAAAAAACACCTCAAGAATTATTAAATTTATTAGGTGATAATTTTGAAATCATGTTAGGCGCGATGCCAGGATATGGATTTGGAGGCAACAGTACTCAAATATTAGCGGTTAACCCTCATACAAATACATACGAAATTACAATTTTCAATGAGGATTCTGAATTTGTATATACTTATGAAAATGGGAAAATAACTAAAAAAGAACCTCAAAACGCTCCTGACTTAGTATTAAACAATACACAAGCACAAGAAATGAGTCAAATGTTCCCGCCCGAAAATCAACCAAAAGATATACCAACAGAACACGCTTCCACCACTTCACAACCTGATAGTTTGTTTAGTATAACAACACCAATCCAAATAAAACAAGACAATGAGTATCCAGTGCTAGCTGATATGCCCAAACCAACCGAAGATTTTGAAAAATTCCTTGAATATATGAAAGGAAAACATCCTGAATTGGTAGAAAGAATAAATAGCAAAATTAAAGCTAGACTCAATAGTGAAAAAACCATAGCAGATGTTGTACGTATCACAGAAAAAGACGGCGTGTACGAAATAGTTATTGATAACGATAGCCAACATCCTATTACAGTTCATGCTAATGGAATTGTAACTTATAAAGACTACTTCAATAATACCTCAAAGTATTACCCTGATGGCGGAGAAGCATATATAGAAAAAGATGGTAAAATGACAAGTCACATAACACCTAATTTCGATACAAGTTTATACTATCCAGAAAACAAACAAACTGACGATGGTATTGTAATTGGGAAAATAGAAACTGTAAGAAAACGATTACCAAATGGTAACATTAGAATAATTCAGGCACTCGAATACGCACAAGACGGTACTCTTCTTGCTCAGTATGATTATGATCAAGAAAATCCTAAAAAAATTACAAAAACAATATATAAAGATGGAAAAGCTGTAGAACAAAAAACCTACCTAAATGGATATAAGGGTCACCCTGAGACTATAACCTTAATAAAAGATGATGGTACCCAAGTAAAAACAAGATATATAATGGTAACAAATCCAAACCAAGGTTCAAAAAAAGGAGAAATTCTAAAAGCAGAAGAAACAGTATTAAAAAATGGTGTTGAAACAACAACTACATATAAACAAAAAACTCAAGAATTTATTTCTCTTGTTGAAGCCGGAAAATTTGCCGAAGCTGAAAAATTAGCCGAAGAATTAATAAATGAAAGATGGCAAATAGAAAGCTTTAAATCTGATAGAGATGATAACATGGTAATAGTAGAAGGTAGAAGTGTTAATTCAGCCTGGAGGACTTTAGATGAAGGTTTAGATGGCACATTAACCGCAGACCGTGATATTAAAGTTGTTAAACAAGGGCTTGAAGAGTTACAAGCAATAATGGCATCCGGAGGTATTATAACTAAAAAGAAATTAACTCCAGAAGAAATTATTGCACATTATACTCCAACTATTCAAGCAGCATGCGTAGAATTAACTCAATTAATACAAGATGGCGCATCTTTAGAAGATATTAAAAAGTCTGATGCATATAAAAAAATAATAAAATATACAAATTACCCTTATTTATTATCTTTTGATATCCCAATGGATACAACTCCACAAATTGAAAAAGCTTGGAAACTGATTTTAAGCGGAGATCAGTATTATAAAATGCCTGATGGAATTAATGCATTAAAAGAAGTTAAAAAATTTAATCCTTATATTAGTATAGGTATCGATATGACTCAAGAAGAAAAAGATAATGTATCATTAATATCAGGTGGTACAGCAAATGACTTTGTCAAAGACCTATCAGAATGCGAAGACATTGATGCTATATTAAACAGTGAATCATTTACCCGTTTAATGAATATTGGTAAACATCTTGGTAATGTAGATTTTAGCGTTGGTAATAATGCTGGAGTAGTTTTTGCGCCATTAACCGTTGGAAATCAAACTTATGATATCAACTGGTTAGAAACAACTTATAATCAATTAGAAGCAGCTATTAACAACAAAGAAGAAACAACAATAAAAACGATATTAACAGAACTAATTAAAGCACACAAATTTGGCGTTCCTATCGATTTGAGCGGAAGCAAAGAATATAGTGTAAAATATGCAACTCTATATACAATGGGAGATGATCAACTAGATGACGCTAAAGAAAAATATTCAGAAACAACCTGGTATGGAAGTTCTACGGCTTTGTCAAAATATGATGATCATATTGAGACATTTAATTCCAATGAAAACCGGGATCAAGCATTATCAGCAATTGGTTTATCTCCAAATTCCGCTTCTGATATTGGTGTACTGGCTAGAGGTTTGATGGAATATCCTGCAAAATCAAGCGAATTTGCAACAGGTATTTTCATTATCAACTCAAAAGAGTATATTGACAAAATAAATCAATTACTTCGCTCTCTTGGTGTTGAGAATGGAAATCCTAATCCTTTAGCTGTTTGGTGCCAAAGATCCGGTAACCCTGATCTATTGAGACATTTAGGACAATATGACCCTTACTTCAAAGCTCTGCACGAAAAAACCATAATAAGAAAGCCAATAGCAGCGAAACAATAAAAAAAAAAACGAAATAAAGCCAGGCATCTATTTTAACAAAACAAATAGATGCTTGGCTTTTTATAAATTAATTTTGTAGCATTAATGTTAAATCTTGCTTGGTTAAAGCTTTTTCAATAATAACTTTATTTTCATCGTTTGTAGTTTTTATTATTGAATTCAATTCATTTGGCAACATTAAATCATTTGTTATCTCAGTTTTTACAAATGATTTGTTTAACAATAAAAATTCTTTATATTTTTCAGCAATTTCATGCCATTCATTGGGTAATCTATTATCTTTTCCTAAATAAAATTTGCAATCTTTGTTATATTTTTCAAAATAATTTATTAAATAATCGATTTCAGCACAGAATTCTTCCTGAGAAATATTTTCTTTATCCAAATCAACATTCAAAAATGGATTGTTTTCTATTTTTAAATCTGGCATGCATTCTTTTAAATATTTCGCCCACATTATACAGCCCAAATAAAAAGCCACATTGTTCTTTACTAAACTAACAATTTGTGAATGATACATTTGAAATTTAAATTTTCGAGTTTTTGGATTTTTAATTGATGAAAACTCCTGATATAATGCATTTATAGAGTCAGCAAGAGGATAAACAAAAAAAGCAAATCCTGGATCAAATAATGGTTTATCTAACATAATGTAACCTTTCATTAAAATTTGTAAAATATTTACCTCCATTCTATCATATAAATTTTTTCAGGTGTTTAAAATAAAAGTAACCATAAGGAGGTTTATGATAATTGCCGCACTTAGCTACATTTTTGACATATAGGGAGCATATGAAAGATGTTCAACCTTTTCGCAAGGAAAAACAACGCGAGGAGGTTGCTCGTAAAGCTGCATTTGTGGCAAATAAACCGAACCAAGAAGAATTAAAACTTGCTCAAAAAAGAGCTGAAATATTCAAAAGAACAATTGATGCACTTGATGAATATTCTCAAACAAAAACAGAAGATGTAGAATCTGTAACTCAAACTGTTTTAGGACAAATATTGGTTATTTTGGGAGTTATGGGTGCGGGATTAGGAAAAATGTTCCAATCCACAGATACAGGGAAACTTTTAACCGATAAGTTAGCAACAAAAATGGGCTCACTAAAAAATTATGCACCTAAAGTTTTACCTAGTGCCGTTGGGCTTGTTTTTACAAGTATTGCTAGCATCCCCATTCTAAAATCAATGATGACAATAGATGTACAAACCCCTCGTATGGCTAGGTTTGAAACATTAAAAGGTGAATTATCGCATACAAATGATTTTGCAATTTTAACAGATGAACAAATTGCTCTGGCTAAAAACGATGCTCAATATATAGAAATTCCAAAACCCAAAACGACGGATAAAAGCTTGTTATCTAGTTTAAATATTTGGGGACAAATAAAATCTTACTTAGGTATAGTTGCAAAACGTGCGATATACAAAAAAGATAGAGAAGAATTTGAAATTACAAAAACCAAAAAAGCTCAAGCCGCTAAAGACTTAGTATTTACAAAAGATGAAATTGAAAAAGCGAAAGAAACAAGCGAAATAACCCAAAGATTAGTACACAAAATGGATTTAGAATCTCAAGATTACATCGAAAGAGTGTTCAAAATACTAGATGTAACGTCGATGAGCTTATTTGGTATTGGGGTTATTGGTTTTTGGGGTTTTGAAAAGTTAATAGATTTTTGCAAAGTTAAAAATGCCGGCGCCAGAAAACTTCTCTCTGGAACTGTTGCACTTGCATCAGTGATTATTCTTAATAGTAAAATTGCTGAATATAGAAATAATGCAATAAGAATTGCAAGACACAAAGAAATGAATAAACTTTTGCAAGATCCAACAAATTTCTTAAAAACACCAGATTCCAGAATTTCAACTCAAAATATTAGAGTTGAGGAGCAAAAAAAGAAAAATTTATTTGCATTTTTAAAAGAGTTTGCAAAAGACAGAAAAGACTACGAAATTTACACTAAAACTAAAATGCAAGAAGATAAAAAATTTAAACTTGCAGCTAGAAATATAAAACTTTCCCCAGAACAAAAAGCTGAAGCAAAGTCTAATCAAATTAATTTGTTTAAAGCTATGAATATAGTTGACAAAAACAAAGAAAAATATGAAGAAATATACGAGATAATTGTAACATTATTATCCACTCCTATGGGACTTTTAGCCACTGCAATGGGTAATGCTTTTGGTATTGCGCTTCATTCATTAAAAAAAGCACCTGCTTCTAAAATGCCATTATATTCAATAATAGGAACCGTTGTTGGTTTGGCTCCAGCTATAGCAATTGAACTTTATACAACAATACAAACAAGAAACGCCTCAAGAGTCGGGTATATGCAAACACAAAAAGATTTAAAAGATGAAAAACAATTTCTTGATTATTCAAAAATCCAATTAGAAGATAATCCATTTTTAAAACTATCTTTTAAAAACGATAACAAAACATTTGCAGCCTTTAAATAATTGTTAATATCCTTGCATTTGAAATAGAATAATGGTTTAATAATAGGTATTGTATAATCTTTAGACACACGGATATTTAAGGAATAAAAAATGCGCGCATATAAAGCTAAATGGATAATTACAGCGGAAGGAGAACCACTAGAAAACCATTACCTTATTGTAGAAGATGGTTGTGTAATTGATGTTTTGCCTCATGAAAAAGTAAAATTCGATGAATTAGTTAAAGTAAAAGACTTTGGTAATGCTGTTATTACTCCTGGATTTGTGAATTTATTTGCCCAACTACAATATACAGACATTAATAAATATCGATCCAAAACACTTAAATCAAAGTTAAAAAGATTATTTAAAAACATTATTAGAAAATATATTTTTGCTGGAATTCCTCAAAATAGTTATGTCAGAGGTTTAGCAAGAATGTATAAGGAATATTTTTGTTGGGAAAGAACAGAAAAAATTCGTTCTTTTAAACATGGTCTAGAAAAAGCAATGCTATCAGGAACAACTTGTATTGCTCAAGTTTCTAAAGAAAATAAATATTTTCAAATTTTGAATAATGCACCAATTAAAACGTATTTGTTTTTTGAACTGTATGCTGATTCTAGCGATACAGGAAAAAGAGAATTTAAAAAAATTAGTAATAAAATTGAATATTTTATAAGAAACAAAGCTGACAACATGTTTATTGGTGTTGCACCTTGTTCTTTGTCAATGGTACACAAAAGATTGTGGAAAATCATTTCAAAATACGCAAGAAAACACAATTTAATGATGTTAATTAGAATTGCTGAATCTCAAGAAGAAATGGATTGGTTGAAAAATGGTTTTTCTGATATAGATATGCTTCATATGTTCTTAGGTATGAAAAAATTAACTCCATACAAAAGAAACATTTCACCTGTTGAATATTTAACAGATTTGAATGTATTGTCTAAAAAGGTTCTTGTAGCCAATGCAAATTATTTATCAAAAGAAGAATTCCAAGAACTTGCGGATACATCAGTTAAATTTGTCTATACTCCTCGTTATGATGACATCAACCACGGAAGAAAACAAGATTTTCAAGATGTTATAAATCTTTTTGGTGAAAATTTTGGTTTCGGTACAGAAAGCTATTTCAATATTGGAGAAGAATATAGCTTAATAAATGAAGCTAATTACGCAAATCAAAACGGAAATTTAAGCTTTAATGAGCTTATAAAACATTTAACAATATATCCAGCAAAAATTCTAAAATTAGAGTCAATAATTGGCTCACTGGTTAAAGGAAAACATGCAGATTTTAACGTATTTAACTTAGAAAATGAAGAAACATACACAAGTATTTTACAAAAAGAAAATCCTGATATGGTCTATGTTAATGGACACAGAATTGTTCAGGACAAACAATTAAGAAGAGCAATTTAATAATTATTGGAGAAAAAATGTTTATAGATAAATTAAAAAATTATAATTTACCAGATAAAGATGGTTTTTTTGGTGAATTTGGTGGGGCATTTGTGCCTGACGATTTTAAAGCTGTATTGGAAAAATTAGACAATGCATTTGAAGATGCCAAAAAAGATGAAGCTTTTTTAAAAGAAATTTATGATTTATTAAAAGATTATTCAGGAAGACCAACACCTCTTTATTACGCTAAAAACCTTACAGAACACTATGGTAAAGCTAAAATATATTTAAAACGTGAAGACTTAAACCATACAGGTGCACATAAAATCAATAATGTAATTGGACAAGCACTTTTAGCTAAAAGAATGGGCGCAAAACGAGTTATAGCAGAAACCGGTGCAGGACAACACGGTGTTGCAACGGCTACAGCAGCAACACTTTTAGGACTTGAATGTACTGTATTTATGGGAGAAAAAGACATAAATCGCCAACATTTAAATGTTGAGAGGATGAAGTTATTGGGAGCTAAAGTTCATTCTGTGGATACAGGCTCTAAAACCTTATCAGATGCTTGTGATGCTGCGATTAGTTATTGGCTTAGACATCACGATGAAGTGTTTTATATATTAGGCTCATCCGTTGGTCCAAACCCTTATCCTAAAATGGTTCGCTTCTTCCAGTCTATTATTGGAAACGAAATTAAACATCAATTAATGGAAAAAGAAGGCAAATTACCTGATTACATATTGGCTTGTATTGGTGGTGGTAGTAATGCGATAGGTGCCTTTCATGCATTTATGGATGACGATGTTAAATTAATAGGTATTGAAGCAGCTGGAGAAGGCGTTGATTCTGATAAAACTGCAGCAAGTTTAGCAGTTGGAAGGAAAATGATACTCCATGGAGAAAGACAATATGTTTTATGTGATTGTGATGGAAATATAGCTCAATCATATTCAATTTCAGCAGGCTTGGATTATCCGGGATGTGGTCCTGAGCATTGTTATCTACGAGATAGCGGACGAGCTCAATATTGCCCGATTACCGACGACGAGGCTGTTGCAGCTTTTGCAAGATTATCAAGACTAGAGGGTATAATCCCTGCGATTGAATCGTCTCATGCGATTGCTTATTTAGAAAAATTGATGCCAACAACAACTTCTGAGCAAATTGTCGTAGTCAACATTTCAGGTCGTGGAGACAAAGATACAGAAAGGCTTTTGCAATTATTGGTCTAATACAAAAAGGTGAAAAGGAGAAAATATGTTTGACGTTGTAAAAAGAAATCTAAATGAATTTAAAACATTCGCTGTTAAAGGAAACGTTGTTGATATGGCAGTTGGTATCATTATTGGTGCTGCATTTAGTAATATAGTCAATTCAATGGTTAAAGATATAGTAATGCCACCTTTAGGTTGGATGATGGGTAAAGTTGATTTTACAAATTTATATTTAACTTTACCAAATTCTGATGGACAAATTATTGCGTATCCATCATTAGAGGCTGCAAAATCAGCGGGGGCTGTTACTATTAACTATGGTGTTTTTATTAATACTTTAATTAGCTTTATTTTAGTTGCTTTTTCTGTTTTCTTATTAGTTAAAGCGATTAACAAGTTAAGAGCATTGACTGAAAAACAAGAAGAAGAAAAAGCTGAAAAAATTGAAGAAGCAACAACAAAAGAATGTCCCCGTTGTTATTCAACAATTAATATTAAAGCAACAAAGTGTCCTCATTGTACAGCTGAAATTTAAAATATATATTCATAAAAATAACCCTAGTAAAATAGGGTTATTTTTTTATGAAATAAAATTAAAATATTTGTTACATTTTTTTACATAAAATTAGCAATTTTTTACATTCATTTGTTTTACGATATATATAGGAGTGGAACATGACTAAAAATGCTTTAAATCCAAATATTCAACCTAAAAACCTAGCTTTTACTCAAATTAATCAAGGACTTAGTGTTCCATTTTCTAATCAACAATTTAGTGCAAATACGGAATATCCAGAATTATTAAACCAAACCGTACAGGATAATTATTTTTCAAATCGTGTAAACGCATCAAAAGAAGCTAACCCAATGGTTACACTGGGAGCAGGGACTGTTCTTTGGTACGCTATCGCCCAAGGTATGGATAAATTCAATCCAAAATGTGAAGGTGAATATAGTAAATCCATTTTAGGAAAAGTTGGCAATTGGGGTGATAAGTTTTCTAAAAACACTTTAGTTGGACGAAAACTTGAACAATTTGTAGAATGGTTAAAAAATGGTTTCAATAGTTTATCAAATAAAAGCAAAATTATTTATTCTTTAAGACATCATTCAACAATGCCAGAGTGGCATATGGCAAAAACAATGGGTGCTGGACTTCATGGTTTTCTAGCCGCAGATACAGAAGAAATTGCTGGCAGATTTATTGGTGAAATTAAAAAAGCGCAACAATTAGAACAATTAGGTGTTTCTCAAGATATTATTGATAAATTTGTTGAAACATTAAAAGGGAAAAATAAACCTGAAAAAATAAGACTTATACAAATTGAAGAATTAAAAGTTCTTGGTGTTGACACTAAAAAAATACAAGACTTAGAAAAAGAAGGCGGTATACAAGCACTGCAAAAATTGGCAAAAGAACTTAAGGCTAAAAGATTTGGATTTAAAAATTATACTCATTATGAGTCTTTGCGTGGAAAATTTTTAAAACATCCAGATGAAATTATAAAAGTACTTGAAAAAGGTGCTAAAAATAATGTGTTAGTTTCTATTTGGCGTTCCGAAAACAAATTAAAAAACCATTTATTCGGGCGAACTTGTACTGCGTCTGAATATTTGAACAAATACAAAGCAGCAGTTGGTAAAGGAAACGACACGGCTTTAGGTCGCTTTATGTCCAAGATGTTTGGTTATGCAATTGAAGGTGGTACAAACAGATACGCTGGTGGAAAAATTGCTGTAGCTATGCAAGCATTTATTTTTGGTGAAATGATAGCAAACACTGTTGTTGCACCTAAAGGCGAAAAAACCAAAACCCTTATAGAAAGACTAGCTAACGATGCAACATACATTATTGCGCTTCCAGCTGGCATTTTGGCTATGCATAAAGTTGGAGGTTTTAAATATGCAGGTTTAGATGTAGATGGCGTCACTAAATATAGAGATGCACTTAAAGCCTTCAATGAACAAGTTAAAAACAAAGCTTTCGCCAATAAGGCTGAATATATAGCCGCAAAAAAAGAATTACAAAAATTATTGGGAACAAAAAATATTGGAAATCCAATAACTAAAATTCTTCAAAAAATAGGTTCTTTTATAAATATAGGTAATGAAAGAATCTTGTCATATCGCTCAAATCAAAAATACAATTTGAATTGGTTTAGAAAATTACGCAATGGAAATATTGTGGGCGTACCGCTTAGAATTATTATTCCTATGATGGTTATTTCTCCATTTATAGCTAAATGCGTAACTAAATGTGCACACGTAATCTTTGGCAGACCAACAAAATCCGTTTTAGATGAAGATACTTCTACTAAAGAAGAACCTCAACCTTCAATTGAACAACAAAACACTTCTACTACAAATTTATTAGAAAAATATAAACACGAAATTACTCGTAAATCCAGAGTATAAACCTTTTTTCTTGTTTAATATTAATTTTATGTAAACCTATGTAACAAATATATACTTTTGGCGCAATTTTATATACAAATTATACTTTATATATATGTAAAACATAAGAAACTAATCTAAATTAACATAAATTTTCACACTAACTAACTTCCTAACCTTCCCTTCCTATAAAAAGCATTGCTCCGAAAACGGAGCTTTTTTTTTGCTTAAAATTCAAAGTAAATTACCCATTAGAATAATCTATTTCTTATTTTAAATATTCTATTGTCTAATTTTCAAAAACATATTATTACATAGAATATATTTGTAGACAGCAGGAGAAAGAAATGGATACGACAATTTTAACAGCTCCAATGGTGGAGTTAAATTCGTTTGATAATTTATTTATAGAGTTAACAAATCAAAATTGCAATTTAAAATGCAAACATTGTTATATAGATTTTGACCCTTACAAAAAAATAAAGGATTTTATTCCTACTGAACAAATAAAACAAGCAATTAAAGATTTAGACGACTATAAGATTAAGATGATTTATTTAACAGGGGGCGAACCATTACTTCATCCTGATTTTAATACTATTCTTCGCTTTTGTCTTAAATATAAACCTGTTACAATTTTTTCAAACGGAATTAATATTAATGACAAAAAAGCAAGATTTTTAAAAAAGGTTGAAGATGAAGATGATAATGAATTGTTTTTTTATATTAGTTTAGATAATTTTGAAGAACGAAAAAACGACGATTTAAGAGGTCGGGGCTCATTTAGAAAAACCATTGGCGCAATACAAAGTCTTATAAAATATTCATTTACCCCAACAATAAAATATACAAATTTTTATAATGAACCTAAAGATTTAATTTTAGAAGCAATGTCAAAAGTTTTTGAACGATATAATTTAGCAATAGATGATGTTACACTAGAAATCTTGCCATACTTCAACAAAAAAAACACTTGCGAAATATCATCAATAAATTCTGACTTAACACATCAACTACAATGTTCAAATTCTAGGATTTTAACCAGTAAAGGAATTTTTAATTGTCCAATGTTGGTTAATGACTATAGGGCACGCTCTGGAAGTTCTTTTGAAGCTTTTTCTAAAAAATGTTATTTAGAAACTGAAATTTGTACTCAATGCCTAGCGTTTCTCAATAAAAGCAATTTATAATTTAATTTTTTATTTTTGCGTGATAACGAAAAAGAGCCCATTCGTATTAACGGATGAGCTCTTTTTATAATTAAAAATTTTAAATTCTAAAATTGTTTTAAGAAACGAACATCATTGTTAAAGAACAAACGAATATCATCAATTGCGTATTTAAGCATAGCTAACCTTTCTACACCCATACCAAATGCAAAACCGCTATAAACCTCTGGGTCAATTCCAACATTTTTAAGTACATTGACATCAACCATGCCCGCACCCAAAATCTCAAGCCAACCAGTACCTGAACATACTCTACAGCCTTTACCTCCACACATAATACACTGAACATCAACTTCCGCAGATGGTTCGGTGAATGGGAAGAAACTATTTCTAAAACGAGTAGGTCTTGCTTCGCCAAAATAAATTCTGATAAATTCATTTAAAACGCCTTTTAAATCACCAAAAGTAATATTTGTATCTATCAAAAGTCCTTCAATTTGGTGGAACAAGTTATTTTTACGAGCAGAAACAGATTCACAACGATAAACTCTTCCTGGGCAAATAACTCTAATCGGAGGTTTTGATGTAAACATTTCACGAATTTGTGCACCTGAAGTTTGGCTTCGTAAAATTACATTTGGCGCAACATTTGTGTAGAATGTATCTTGCATATCTTTTGCGGGGTGATCCGGTGGGAAGTTAAGCATATCAAAGTTTACATATTCAGTCTCAACTTCCGGGCTATTAGAATTTGCCATTACACTAAACCCTAATCCCTGAAAAATCTCAACGATTTCATTGATTGTAGAGGTTAATGGATTTAATTTTCCATGATTATGACCTATTCCAGACAAAGTTATATCAATTTTTTCACTTTCAAGTTTTTGAGCAAGCTCTATTTTATATATTTCTTCTGATTTTTCAGCCAACTTTGTTTCTAAAGTTTGAGCCACTTCATTAGCCAAGGAACCAACAATTCTTTTATCCTCAACGGACAAGTCTTTCAAATTCTTTTTAATTGAATTTAAAGTACCTTTTCTGCTAAGGTAGTTTAATTTGATATTTTCAATATCTTCAGATGTTTTTGCCACAGTGATTTCAGCTAGTGCATCATTTAAAATGGTTTCTAATTGTTGTTTCATCTTTGCCTCACTAATTCCTAATTTATAGCATAATTTTAGCCTAAAAAAGATAAAAAACAAATCAATTTTAAAATTATATTAATTTAATAAAAATATTATTTGATTATTATTTTAATTAATATAAAAAAACAGGTTAGGCGAATTGCCTAACCTGCGTTTTTATAATCCTTACCACCGACTATTCTCAGCCGTCTAGTTGTGCCTTCGCCAACACTTTCAGATTGGAGATTATGCTGTTCAACCAATTCGTGTTGAAGTTTTCTTATTTGCTGGTTTTGTGGTGCTAACTCAATATCTTTTTCACCTTGTTTTATTTTTTCAATAGCTTTTTTTACTTCATCTAGTGCGCGCTCTGCATCATCATAATAACCTTGAAGTGTTTCAGCAGCTTCTTTTATGCCCAAAGATTCTTTAACAACTTTTTGTACTTGTGCCATTGAGTTAGAACGAACATAATAAATTGGCAAGCGATAATCATTTGCAACGCTCAAAATTTTATGTCCACCTTTTGCAAAATTTTTGTGCGCAATTACAATATCAGCATCATCAATATTTTTTGTTAATTCAGCATTTAATTCTAACCGTTCAAGCACTTTATCTACAATGCTCTTTGACACTGCATAAATATAGATTTTTTTGAAATTTTTAATTTGTTCTACATATTGCTGACGAGAGAAAGAAAAATTCATACTATTAGCTTTATTTATTTTATCATCAAGCTCTTTTACTTGTTCCATAATAGTAGGCTTTTTCTCTTCGTATTTTTGATCAATTTTACGAATTTCAGGACGAATTGGCCAACCACGCAAAATACAATCAACAGCTTCAGCAGTATCTTTATAAACTGCTAATGTATTTCTATCTAAAATTTCAATAACTATATCAAAAGTTGGTTGTTTTTCACGCTCTAAAACCGTTTTTTGACAAGAACGTCGCTTCGCCTCATCATCACCTAAAGTAACAGATTGAATTCCACCAACTAAATCTGATAAAATAGGGTTTTTTATAAGGTTTTCAAGCTTATTTCCATGAGCTGTTGCAATAAGCATTACACCACGCTCTGCAATAGTTCTTGCAGCTTGAGCTTCTTCTTCCGTACCAATTTCATCAACCACGATAACTTGCGGAGTATGGTTTTCAACCGCTTCAATCATAATATCTTTTTGATATTCAGGTTGGGCAACTTGCATTCTTCTAGCATGCCCAATAGCAGGGTGCGGAGTATCTCCATCACCTGCAATTTCATTTGATGTATCTACAATAACAACTCGTTTTTTCAAGTCATCTGCAACAAGTCGAGAAATTTCTCTTAGTTTTGTTGTCTTACCAACCCCAGGACGACCTAAAAACAATATGCTTTTACCTGTTAAAACGTAATCTTTGATACATTCAATAGTACCCGTAACTACGCGCCCAATACGGCAAGTAAGTCCTACAACTTTACCTTGTCTATTACGAATAGCACTAATTCTGTGTAATGTTCCTGCTAAACCAGAGCGGTTATCATTAGTGAATTCCGGTATTCGGCTGGTGATAAAATTCAAATCATCTTCAGTGATGAAATCACCATTAATAAATTCTGTCTCCCCTGATGCGTGTCTAATTTCGGCTACTCTGCCTAAATCCATAACAAGTTCTATTACGTCATTAAGCTTATCACTGTTAAGGTAACGCCCAATCTTTGGCGGTAAAATCTCAATTAACCTATCCAGGTCATTGTGAAATTTAACTTCGTTCATATTGTCCTTTCGATGTGAGGTGTGTACTTAGTAAAGGTTATGTAGTCTGTGCTATCTTCGCCTTGTGATGTCCACCAAGACATCCGACCCCATTCTTTACGGTTTCATACCTCTGCTACAACAAGACTGATTTTGTTTTTTCTTTAGTCTCCTTATAAACATTTTACCTTACATTTTCATTATAGCACTTTTGTTACGAAACTTCATCTTTTATCATACGACTAGCGTAGTATTGTTACATAACTTTATAAAAACAATTAATACAATTTGCACAGCTAAAACCTTTTTGTAGCGCTACTCTTAAGCCCCTAATATATTTCAAATATTGATGCAATTAAAGAGATTTAGAATTGTTTTATTTTAAAAATTAAAACAATCTTCAATTGATATAATGCTTCATGTAAACAAATATAAATTATTTTTCATAAAAAATAATGATGATAAAATATATTAAAGAGGATTTAGAGGAAAACATGGAAGAATTTAAGATAGTATCATTTTTAAAAAGTGCAGTAAAGCAAGGTGTTTCTGATGTACATTTAAGGGTGGACGAACATCCTCTTGTTAGAAAAGATGGCAAAATCATTAGAATTTCTAATGTTGAAAAATTAACTGAATATGATGTCCAATCTGCATTAAATGAACTATTACCTATTATATTAAGAAACCGAGCTGATCAGGTTTTTGATTTAGATTTTGCTTATGAAATAAAAGATGTTTCCCGTTTTCGTATTAATATGTCTAGACAATTAGGGAAATTGGCTTTAGTTATAAGAACTATATCTTATAAAATCCCCAAAGTTAAAGAATTAGGATTACCAAAATCAATAGAACAATTTTCAGCGCTAAATAATGGTATTGTTTTAGTTACAGGACCAACTGGAAGTGGCAAATCAACAACACTAGCATCTTTAATCGAACACATTAATTCAACATCTCCAAAACATATTGTAACTATAGAAGACCCCATAGAATTTATTTATACAAACAAAAAATCTGTAGTTTCTCAGCGACAAATAGAAATTGATACGCCATCATATCCAGATGGTGTTAAATATGCGCTAAGGCAAGATCCAGATGTTATTTTAATTGGTGAGATTAGAGACAAAGAAACGATGTCTGCTGCATTAAAAGCCGCAGAAACAGGACATTTAGTCTATGCAACTATGCACACAAATGATGCGGTTCAAACTGTTAATAGAATAGTTAATATTTACGAACCCTCAGATAGAGAATTTGTTAGAAAACAATTGGCAGAATGCTTAAGGGGCACAATTGCGCAAAGATTATTGCCAAGACAAAATGGCGATGGGCGAATTCCAATTTGTGAAGTTTTGGTTGTCACACCAACTGTTAAAGATTTTATTATAAAAGACAATTTAGAAGATATTTATGACTTAGTTCGCAAAGGTTCATTTAATGACATGATAACAATGAATATGTCTATTTATGAATTATACAAAAGAGGATTTATTTCAGAGAGCGCTGCAATGTCTGCTAGTGATAATAAAAATGAACTTTCTCAAATGATTAGAGGTGTATACAGCAGTATTAATAATGCTACAGTAGCTAAAGCAATGCAGTTAAATAACGAATTAAAAAAGGGTTAAATACAATAAAATTATGAGTAATTTGAAAAACAATTATTTAACAGATGCAATAAATATAAAATCTTACAATTTAAGTGAATCAGACAAAATTATTTTAATGTATTCAAAACAAAAAGGCTTGCTTCGAGGGGTTGCTAAAGGAGCAAAAAAACCCAAGAGCAAACTTGGTGGTAGGATGGATATGCTAGTTGCTAACAAACTAATGCTTTTTAAAGGAAAAAATCTTGATACAATTTGCCAAGCTGAAGCTTTAAATACTTTTAATAACCTTAGAAACGACATGGATAAAATGCTTTATGCGATGTATATGTCAGAAATTGTTTCAAATTATGGCACTGAAGATGATCCTAATAGCGAAGAAATTTATGATATTTTTTATAAAGCGTTGGGAGCCATTTCAGAAGCATCAACTATTACGCAAATTTTATTAGTTGTTATTCGTTTCCAGCTCAAAATGATGAGTATTTGCGGATATGAACTACAACTAAAAAATTGTTTGGGTTGTGGTTGTTCTTTTGTGGAAAATAAAAAAATCATTTTATCTTTAGACAAAGGTGGATGTTATTGCATTAATTGTGCCAGCGGTTCTGGAATAAACTTCCCCAAAAAACTTTGTGATTTTTTATCAACAATGTTAGAATCGAGCTTTTCAGAAAAAACTTTGTACGATGAAAAAGTAACAGAAAAAATTGCAAAATACTGTTTTTCATTGTTAAAATCATATATTTTACAACATTCAACCAAACCTTTTAAAACAGAAAAATTACTTGTGTAATATAGTCTGTTGGTGTTGAAACATCAATTTATTTAGTAAATTAATCAGAAAAGGAGATATTTATGAAAAATATATTAAAATTTTTATTATTTGTTTTGGTTGTTGCTTTATTTAATTTTAACGCTGCAAATGCATTTCCAAAAGAATTTAAACCACATCAATACACAGTTGTTAAAGCTAGCCACATTTTAGTTCCAACAGAAAACAAAGCAAAAACCTTAAAAGTCATGATAGATGAAGGTGAGGATTTCGCTTATTTAGCTCGTCAATACTCTCAATGCCCATCTAAAACTATAGGCGGAGATTTGGGATATTTTAAACGAGGACAAATGGTAAAAGAATTTGAAACCGCAGCTTTTAACTTACCCGTTGGAGAAGTGTCTGAACCTGTTCAAACTCAATTTGGATGGCACCTAATAAAAGTTGTAGATAAAAAATAAAATTTTAAGCCAATTCTTCGTACAATGTTGAAGCACTTTGTGCAGGCACATTTCCAGTTGGAATTACGAGCACCTTAACAGCTACAATCTTATTAAATTGTTCTATTTTAATAATATCTCCAACTTTCAACTGTTTTGCGGGTTTTGCAAGTTTATCATTTACAAAAATACGTCCCTGCTCAGCTACATCATTTGCAACAGTTCGTCTTTTTATTAATCTTGAAACCTTTAAAAATTTATCTAATCTCATAGACTATATTGTATTAGAAGAAAAAGATTGTGCAAGTTTTTCTTGAATTTCTTTTTCTACATGGAATTGTTTTGTACCAACATTTTGTTTTCTATAATTAAACATAATTTTAGGAACAACAACACCCAAAGCAGTACAACATATAGCCATATTAGATAAAATTGCTACAATTTTATTATTTCTTGCTTTTTTTAGAAATTTCAAAGGCTCGGTTGCTTCATTTGCCTTTTGTGTAAACTTTTCTAATGAATTTACAAATGCTTTTATATCTTCTGTATCAATATATTTTCTTGGATCAATATTTCCATTTTTAAAATGAGCAACTAATCCTGATAATTTTGCACCATTTAAAATAACAGCAGAGCTTTTACCTCTTTGCTTAAATAAAAATTCTAAAATTTCTTTTGGATTTTTAAGCGTATTAAATTCTTTTATTTCATTTTTTAAAGTATCACTATTAATACTATTTTTTAATAATTCAGAATTTAAAAATCTTAAATCTAAATCAATTGGAGTCTTTAAAAGTTTTTCAGAAACTCCTTCCAATCCGGATTGAATCCATTTACCAGCTATGTATAACAAGAACAACAATGAACCTTCTTTTATAGCATATTCTGCAAATTCATGTTTATTTCTTGATTTAAGCAATCTTTCTGATGTAATTCCTGCATCAACAATTAACATGTTTTTAACAGGGTTAAACATAAATGCTTCCAACTTTCCTTTGAAAGAAGGTTTTTCAGAATTGTTTTTGGTTATATTTTTGGCGCAAAAAGCTACGTTATTAAAGCATTTAAAGTTTTCTGACTCATTACATTTCTTTATAAAATATTCGTTGTTGACATGTTTATTTATAAATTCTTTTGTAATTGCTTTTTCTGTCACTTTCTGTTTGTATTTTGTAAGTGCATAATAAGAAGCAAACGTTAATATAGTTGCTAATGCGAATTTAGAATAAAAAAGTTTTTTAAATTCTGGTAATCTTTCTTTTGCTTCATTAACAGTCTTTAGTACTGAACCACTTTCATTTGGATATGATGAGCTACCAAGAACTTTTTGTGCAAATTCAAAGTGATCATCCGAATTTACTACTCTAACATCAACTTCAGGGTCCAATTTTTTGAATTTATAAATCGTTTTATCCGCAATCAATTTGAAAAACGGTAATCCTCCAAGCCAGATGACTTCAGTTCCAAATTCATCTATAAATCTGTCTTTGCCCTCTAATTTGCCGCCTGCATCATAAGAAAAATAAGTAATGCCGCTACTATTAATAATATCTTTTATCGCTAAAGGAACCCTAGAATCAGGATTACCTAATGTTGAAATCATTGAATTTGTAATTGTTGATATATTCATAAAAACCTACCTTATCCGCACCTAAACCCCATAATACAAATATTTCTTAGGGGTAATGTTTTACCTCATCTAGCCAATAAAACCAAGCGTCGTCGGATAAGATTTACACTGTCATTTGTAATATTAAGTTTTATCATTAATTCAGACATGCTTCTTTCACCATTACATTATGTTGTTACAAGTAATATGAATATAATTTTGTGCTTTTTTTTAATGTAAAATTTGCAAATTGTTACAATTCCCTTAACCTATAATAATTATAACAAACTTACAGTGGCAAATTTAACATTACAAAGACATCTTTAGTATATCAATTATAAAAAATATGTCAATAAGCATATTTTCGTCCTATAAAACAAATATACTTTAATAAAATGTTAACAAACCTTAATATTTTTATAAATTTAGGCAATTATTTCAACTCAAAATTTTTTATATAAGTAAGGAAGGATAATTTAAGAGGAATATTTTGTTATGGGAGAAGGAAGAGAAGTAACAGTACTCAATCCTGGGGAAAATAAAGTTACAATAGATGGCACAACTCACGTATTTAAAGTAAATTGTGATTGTGGCTGCAAAAAACCTGAAGTAAAAAAAGGGAAACCGGTAACTAAAAAGCCTGCTGTCTCTAAAAAACCCGCGGCAATAAAAAAACCATCACCGACAGAAAATGCACCATCTGCGCCTGCAGCTCCAGTCGCTCCGGCAAATAATTGTCAACCATGTTCTAAGCCGGGACCACTAACAGAATTAGGTTATAGCATCGGAAATGGGATAAGAGATATTTTTGGCGGACTTTTCAGCATCGGAGCAGGTCTTTTTTCTACAGCAGGAGGCTTGATAGGAGCAGCTCTGGGCGGTATAAGATCCGGACTTGCAAGTGCAGCATACACACCTATGACAAGGGGCTATTCACCCTCTCCTATGCTATATGCTTCGCCTATGTTGTATACGTCACCTATGTTATACACAACTCCAATGATGGATAATAGTTTTATGACAGGAATGATGTTTGGCTCATTAATGAATAGACATCATCATTGCCACGGTCACGCGTTTCGACCACGACCACTTGTGATTTCTCGACCAATATGGTCACCTAGACCATTATACGGTCCAAGACCATTTTGTCGACCATGCTTTGCATAAAACTCTCTAAATAACTCTCTAAATTCTCTTTTATTTTCCAAAACTCTAAAAGCTTAAATCTATAAGATTTAAGCTTTTATTTGTAACAATATATTAAGGAAAAAGGCAATTTTTTTTAATGATTTGTTTTTTATATATTAGAGAGATACTAGAGTTATATGGAGAGATTACATGTCGTTACCGGGATGCAATGATTACACGCAAAGAACTTCACCGTCCGTGCAACCAACAATTCAACAACCAACCGTACAACAACCACAACCTATGTCATACCCTTCTATTTATGCACCTCAAAGCGGTTTTGGAGGATTTTTTAACAATCTTAAGGGGAGCATATTTGGGATTGCAGAAGGAATAACTAGTGTACTGGCTCAAAATGCACCAATGATAGCTCAGATGTATATGATGGACAAAATGATGAATTCAAGTAACTGTTGTGGTTCACATTCTCATTGCGCACCGCAAAGACCTATTGTTATAAGAAGTTATCGAAACACACCATTTATAAGACATTTTTCAAGACCAATGCCTATGAGATTTACTTGCAGACCCAGAAAATTTACATTCTCTAGACCTGAACTATATATGCCCAGACGTTTTAATGGATTTATTTGTTAATCTAAATACTTACCATTAAACAAATCCAAAATCATTTTTGCTTGATCAGATTGTATCTTTGGTGGATTATCAATTTGTGATTGTTTTTTTACTAATTGTTGTTCATAATAATCGTCGCTATCATCATTAGATGATTGCGAATTTTGTGTAATATTGGCAGATGTTTCTTTTAATGTATTTGTTTTTAACTCAGAATTGAATGCAGAAGGTGTTACGTTAGATTTTTTTTTTGCGCCTGATTTTATCTCATTGGCTTCAGCTTCAGATATTAATCTTATTTCAATTGGAATATCACCAGAGCCAAAAAGCGCTTCTACTGCATTTTTTAACGGAGTCATTCTTCCGGCGTCTTTTGATTGTTTAACAAAAACATCTTTAGTAAAGCCTATCACAATTTTTTCCGGTGAAATCAACACAGGTGCAGACAAGTTAGAAAAAAACATTTTACTTGGCAAACTAGAGAAATTTGAAAGTAAAGCTTCCCAATATTCAATACCTGAAGAACTAGATGATTGCATTTGTACAACAGGTGTTTGACTTACGACTTCTACTTGCTCAACTTGTTTATTTTCAATTTTAGCTTCAACTTGTACTACCTCAACAGCTGTTTCTGTTTTTTGAGGTTCAATTTGAACTTGTGCTGTTTCTTCTGCTTTAACAGGTGCAACCATTTTTGCTGCAGGTGGATTAATCGTTGCGCTTTGAATTACAGGTCTTGTTTGGACAGTAACAGGAATTTGAACACCGCCCATAATACTTTTTTCTAGAGTTTCAATTCTTCCAACCAAATCCGAAAAACCAACAGTAGAAAGCTTATTCGACAATTCAATTATACAAACTTCTAGCCACAAATAACGATTGGTCGCATTTTTTGTTTCCCTTAAATATGTAGCTAATCTATCAATAACATAATTTATTACAGATGTATCAATTTTTTTTGCTTGAGTTGTTAATTTTTCAACAACATCTGAGTTTAATTGTGTCAAATTCAAAATAGTTTCTGACTCAGTACAATTTTTTACAATTAAAAGATTTCTAAAATATTCAATCAAGTTTGATAAAATTTGCAAAGGCTCATTTCCTTTAGAATAAATTTTATTTATTTCTAAAATAGCGTCTTGTGGCTTATTTGATAGAATTTTTTCTGTTAAATCAAACAAAACATTTACAGAAATCTTGCCTAAAAGATTTTCTACATCATCAACATCAATTTGTTTTTGAATATTCAAAATGCTAAGTTGATCAAGCAATGCCAAAGAATCTCTCATTCCGCCTTGTGAGGATTTTGCAATCACATATAAAGCATCTTTTGAGATATTAATATTTTCTTCTTTTGAAATATATTCAAGTCTTTTTACTATATCATCAACAGTAATTCTTCTAAAATCAAACCTTTGACAACGACTAACAATAGTTTCTAAAACCTTATGAGCTTCTGTCGTTGCAAGAATAAATACAACATTTTCAGGTGGTTCTTCTAACGTCTTTAATAGAGCATTAAAAGCCGTAGAAGAAAGCATATGGACTTCGTCTATAATATAAATTTTATATTTACCATGAATTGGTACATATTGAATTTTTTCCAATATATTTTGAGCATCTTCTACAGAACGATTGCTCGCAGCGTCTATTTCTATAACATCAACTGGCGTTGAATTAGTGATATCAATACAGCTAGGGCATTTTCCGCAAGGTGTTATTGTTGGACCGTCAATACAATTTAGAGATTTTGCTAAAATTCTAGCTGATGATGTTTTTCCTGTTCCTCTTGGTCCGCAGAACAAATAAGCATGGGCAACTTTATTCAAATTTATTGCATTTGACAATGCTTGAGTAATATTTTCTTGACCTATTAAGTCATGAAAAGTTTGCGGACGATATTTTCTGTATAATGGAATATAAGTTTTACTCAAAATTTTGCCCTAATCTTATTCTAATAATATAATTATATATGAAAAATATTTATATAGGTGAAATATGAATTTAATTAAACCCAAATCTTTAAAAAAAGGGGATACTATAGGTTTTTTAACTATTAGTGGTCCAGTAGAAAACATAGAAAAAGTTGAAAACGCAAAAAAATATTTTGAAGAACAAGGTTATAATGTTATAATTTCTGACACAACATATACACAAAAAGGGTTTTTAGCCGCAGATGACGAGGTTAGATTAGCCCAATTACATGAATTCTTTGCTGATAATGAAATTGATGCAATAATATGTACAAGGGGTGGATATGGTGCAATTAGACTTCTTGAAAAAATAGATTATAATTTAATCAAAAAAAACCCTAAAATATTTGCTGGTTTTTCTGATATAACCGCTTTTTTAACCGTTTTTACAACAAACTGTGGACTAAAAACATTCCATTCTCCAATGCCTTGTTTTAATTTTGGGGAAGAAAAAGTTTCTGACATAACCTCAACTTCATTTTTTCAAACCCTAACGTCAAATGAAACATTCAAAACGCCTTTAGATGGAGAAATTTACAACAAAGGGCTTTCAAAAGGTATCTTGTGGGGTGGGAATTTGGCAACCCTTGCATCTATGGTTGGATTGAATTTTGTTCCAGATGAAGCATTTATTTTGTTTTTGGAAGATGTTAATGAACCAGCATATAAAGTTGATAGGTATTTAACCCAATTAATGTTTGATAAAAAATTCAAGAAAAACATATCAGGAATTGTTCTTGGCAATTTTAGTAACCTTGATGATAAAACTTTATTTGATGAAATATTTTATGAATTAGGCAAAAAAACTAACATTCCTATTATATCTGGTTTAAAAACAGGACATATTCAAGAGCAAATTACTATTCCTTTAGGAGTAACTGTAGAATTAAATACACAAACAAAAGAACTTAAAGAAATATTAGTCTAAAATTCTTACCCCCATGCCGGTATTAAAATTGTTATTATAGTTATAATAACGATTTATCTGATTTGGTTGAGGATTATAATATCTTGAAGGTCCAAACCCCATTTTGAGATTATTATGCGGACATTTGTGACTATAAAAATTATTTCTCGGTCCATAAGTTCCATATCTAGGGTCAAATCCATAAGGAATATTAAAGCCATAAGGCGAAATAGGTGGAGTATAACCCGTTATACTACCTACACTGGTTATTGAATTAAAAGCATTTTTAAATGCGTTTTTAATCCCGCCCGTAGAACTAATTGTACTTGAAGAAAAATTGTTTAAAGGATTAGTAATTTCATTTGAAAAATTTGTATAATGATTTGATGCTGTTAGTATTGTTTCGTATCTTTCATCGGGTTTTCCTGACTGCGTGGCCCCAAATATTTGATATTCAAGCCTTGATAAACGGTTTTGTAAATTATCTTTTTTATAGCTTTTACCTAAAATACGTTTTTCTATATTTGAAAGGTCCTTTGATGAAATATCATACAACTCGCTTTGATCTATTCTATTTGTTATGTTATCAACTCTCCACGCTAAATCTGAACCATCAAAGGTTTTGGAACAAACTTTTTGTTCTAAACGATTGAGTCTATCCTCAATATTTTCTTGCTCATATGTTTTTTTTAAAATAATATGCTCAAGTTTAGTTATTTTAGGATAAGAATTATATACATTTTGTTGCGCTTCTGGGGGCTCATATACAGTAAATGTATAAGCATAACAATTATTAAAAGAGAATAATAAACTTAATAATAATCCCCAATATAAAATTTTATATCGCATAAATCCTCCTGATTTTTAATCAGGATACGACATTTTTAAATATTATTAATCACCAAAATGGCTAAACTAATTATTATCTATGAACTAAATCCGAAAGCTTTTTGCACATTTTTTTGCATCATTTGCTCACAAGATTGATAAGCTACATCGATAGCTCTTAACCTTTGTTTATATTGTTCCATCTGCATATCTAATTTTTTTTCAAGCAAATGCAGACGTTCTTTTCTTTGTTCTAATTTTTTAACAACAGGCGAATCAGGTTCCAAATCAGTACCAACTTGGAGTAAATCAGAAATAGTTCTGCTTAAATTCATCTTAGCATCCGAAATCAATTGAACCTTATATTCAAGATCCAAACGCTCTGCATTTAAGCTCATAGCTTCCATTGCTGCAATTGAATAACCCATTGTTTCGTTCCTTCTTATCTAAGTTCGTTTAGCTTGTTTCCTCTTAGGAATACGTGCTCATTATTTTCTGCAATTAATTGTTCCATCTGGCGAAGCTTATACTGCTGATAATTCACACGATATTGAGCCATTTTTAACTTTTTCTTTACTGTAAAAATATCTTTAAAAACACCAACAATTGCCTGCTGAATAGCTGCCGCAAAATTCTGCCTTCTCAAAAAATGTCTTGCGAAGTTCATAAAATTTGCAAATCTTCTAGTTTGTAACGCTACCGCTTGTTGAATCATCTTCACCTATACTTTCTAATAAAGAAAGACTCATGAATATAAAAACATATCGTCTTTAATTATTGCTTATTTTGGACTAAATGTTAACTAATCTTAACATTTTATTTCGAGTTAATAAAAATACTTCCCTCGTATATATTTATTAACGGTTTTTTTTCAAAATTCTTTAATAAAATTCGTCTATATCCAAAAATATTGCAATAAAAATTTACAATAGACTCTAACAACAATTTTATCAATTGTTCTTTCATTACTCCTCCAAGATTTTTATAAATTAAACTACATATTTTGAATAGTTTTGCTATCGCCTTCAATAGAATCCTTAAGCATTTTCTTAAGCACATCACCTTGGGTATCAAGCATTTTTATAACTGTTTCAATATTTTTAACTTTGTTACTTAAAATAACATCTGCATTTGATGTAATATTACCTGTAACTCTTTGATAAGCAGACAAAGCTGCAGAAGATGTTCCTTGCATTAAGTTACCAAGAATTGTCGCAGGAAGTCCAAATGCATCCAGATAAGGAGCTGCCGCTTGCATAATTCCACCCCAACCTGAAATAAGTCCTGCAATGGGTAAAACTAAATTGTTTCCAAAACCAAAACCAGTTGCCGCACCAACACCAAACGCAGCAGCATTAGCTCCGGTCAATCCTGCCATATCATTAGCCAAACTCATTCCAGCGGCTCCTCCGGTTGCAACACCAGAAGAAGAACCAAATCCCCACATTACAGGGGCTGCGCCACTAGGAAACCCAGGATAATTTCCCAAGTTACTTGTTCCAAAAGCAGAATTTGCTCCATCCCAGATAGTATTTCCACCACTTAACGGTGTCCAATATGAAGTTCCGGGAATATTCATCGAAGTATTTCCGCCCATAACTGTCATAAAAGAACTTGGAGCCATTAATCTTGCTATTTCCCATAAGAAACCACCAGCAGTTCCAAATCCGGCACCATCCATAGACCCACCGCTAACGGTCAAATCTCTTAATCTATCATATGTTTCAAACAAATGAGCCTTAGCATCACTTGCTGATTTTGAAAATTTGTTTGCTATTACCAGATATGAATCGTTTCTGTATGCCATTTTTTTAACCTCGTGTTTCCTATAATGTTTGTTTTTATTTTTTAATGATTATTTTTTATTAAGCAAATGTTTTGAATGTTGATTCAACGTTTTTCTTAATTACGTCTTGAATAGCTTCCATTTCTTTAGACAAGGCTTCTTGTTCTGTATCGAGTTGTTTTAGTCTTAATTCTAAAGAACGGTCTTGAGCTTGGATTTTTTCAGTTTTTGCGTTGATGTCTTGGATAGTTTTGTCATAAAGCATTTTTTGGTAGTTATAATCATTCATTGCTTTATCATAACCAGCATCATCAGAAACTTCGTCTAATCCTAATTCATACTGAGTTCCGTCAGGTAAAGTAATGTAGCTAAACTTACCTGTAGAATCAGCTAACAAGCTTACATCGGTATATGGTTCTGTTTTAACATTCTTAGAATTATCTTGTCTAAATGCTACCATTTTGTCAGTGCAGCCCTGTTCCGATGCATTTAGTTTAACGTCATTCTCGAACATGTAATAATATGCACCATCTCGAATATATGAATAATATCTTGTGTTAGCATCTGAACCATTTGCTTCTGAAAGCGGTGTATTTGTACTTGGACCAGTTAATCCATATTCTGTAGTGCTTGTCCCGAATTTCATATAATAAGATGTGTTACCGTTATCATCTGTTCTTGAATATAATGTCTGAGGTACTTGTGTTTGTGGATCATTATTAAGAACAACTTTTGTATAATTAACAACATCCAAAGCTGTTCTTACAATTATATCATATTTTCCAGCATTTGTTGTGCTTGCTGTGTAGCTTACAATTTCGTATGTCTGTCCGTTTTGTTCAAACGAATATCTCATATTGTAGTAATCTGTAGCTGATGGAGGAACAGGAACTTGCAAAGATAACATTTGGTTAAATAAACCAGCACTTTCATTAGACAAAGCTGTTCTTTGTTGGTTAACCTGTTGTCCTTCATATTCAACGTTTGTTTTACGTGCTGTTAAGCCGAGAAATCTGGCTTGCGATGCTGCCATTCCCATAGTTATATTCTCCGATTCGTTCCAATTTCACTTTTACTCTTACTTCCTATTAATCGGCACAATTGAGTAAAAACTTTAGTTTTTAAAGAATAATCTTTACGTTTCTTTACATTACTATTAAAAGCCATAAAACCCTCATACATAAAGCATTTCAATGTTTTTCGACCTTCACAACATATATTTAATTAATAATTTTTCAAAGTCAAAAATCATATATTTGTATTAGTTTAGGTATAATTTCATTATGAACAATTCTTTTTTCAACCAAAATGACCCATCTAATCATCTTAAAGCGCGAATAAATATCGAAAAATGTAAAAGATGTTATAAATGCGTTTCCAGATGCCCTCATAATGCAATAATTATGGGAGAAAAAGGGTATCCAAAAGTAGATCCTCTAAAATGCACGGGCTGCCAATTGTGCAAAAAAAGCTGCATTGATTTTTATTATGAAAACAAAATAACTAGCGCGCAGCGATTAAATGACGAAATTAATATAGAAAAGAAAATAGAAAACTTCCTTAAAAAACACAATTTACTACAAGAAAAAACATCTTTAATGGTAGGATTTTCCGGTGGGTTTGACTCTTGTGCGCTGCTGTATTCCTTAAACAAATTAAGAGAAAAATATAAATTTAATCTTTGCGCTGCTCATTTAAATCACGGCTGGAGAGATGCAGAATCAGATAAAGAAGAAACAAAATGTAAAGAATTTTGTGAAAAATACAACATAAGTTTTTACACTGAAAAATTAGACGAAAGTGTTGACAAAACAGAAACTGCTGCAAGAGAAGCCAGATACGAGTTTTTTGAGCGAGCTTCAAGTTATTTTAATACATCAAACATTTTAACTGCGCATAATAAAAATGATATTGTTGAAACTTTAATTTATAGAATTTGCAAAGGTACTGGAATTAAAGGTTTATGTGGAATTGATGAGAAAAGAAAACATAAAGATTTAACAATTTTTCGCCCACTATTAGATGTTGAAAGAATAGATATTGAAACATATTGTAATGCAAACAACCTAGAGCCAAACAATGATTCCAGCAACTTCAACACCAAATATAAAAGAAATTATATAAGACATGAAATCCTTCCAATGCTAGAAAAAATCAACCCTAATGTCCAAAATTCAATTAATTCATTATGCGAAAACGCAAAAGAAAATGAACAAATTATAAATGAATATTTAGAATTAATTAAAAAAGAAATATTTGATGAAAGCAAGATAAAAACAAATAAATTTACAGCATTGTCAGCTCCTTTAAAACACAGGATTATATACGATTTAATAACCTCAAAAAATTTGGATTATGACAGAAAAAAAATATTAGAAATAATAGATTTTATTGAGAAGAGTGCACATTTAAAAACAGGAAAAACTGTCTCTTTAACAAACAATTTATGGTTATTTTGTTCAAAAAAAGAATTATATCTTATAAATACATTAGGTAAAAAAAGCAATAAAACTATAAAAATAAACGATTTTTCAAAATCATACTTCATAGATAATTATGAATTTTCTATAGAACAATACAATTCTAATGAAAAAATTGTTTATCCAAAAGAATACGAAAATTATGCATATGTTGATTTAACCAACCAATCGGTTTTAGAATTACGCTATAGAAAAACTGGAGATAAAATTCAACCTTTTGGAATGAAAAATCTCATAAAATTAAAGGATTTTTTCATTAATAAAGGCATTGCAAAACATAAAAAAGATGAAATTATGTTATTATGTAATAATAAAGAGGTGCTTTGGGCATGCAAAGTAGGTCTAAGTGAAAAACTCAGAGCAAAAACAAAACCTACGCACATTATAAAAATAAAAGAGGTTTAGAATGGTTATTGACAAACAACTTAAAGATTTAACAATCTTGATTGATGAAAAACAGGTTCAAAAAGGAATTTTAAAGCTAGCTGATGAAATTAACGCAGCATTTCCAAAGGATGAGACACTTTATCTTATTTGTGTATTAAAAGGTTCAGTAATGTTTTATGTAGACTTAATTAAACATTTAAAAATGCCTACACAATTAGAATTCATAAGGCTTTCAAGCTATGGCGATGATGATAAGTCATCAGGGCGAGTAAAATCAATTGATATGAACTTACCAATTTTGGAAGGAAAAAACATTTTAATAATTGAAGATATTGTTGATACTGGCTATACAGCTCAATTTTTAACTAATATTTTGAAAGCAGAACAACGTCCTAAAATATTCAAATTTGCAGCCTTTTTAAACAAAAAATGCGCAAGAAAAGTTGATTTTGAACCCGATTTTTTTGCTTATATCGTTGATGATAAGTTTTTAGTTGGTTATGGATTAGATTACAAAGGCTATTATCGTAATTTACCATATGTAGGATATTTTGGATAATTTATAAGTCAAATAACATTTTATACACCAAATAAACGTAAACAAAAAAACTTGTTTACGTTTATAATATTAATATGCACATCATTAGATTATTATTAACGATATTTATATTTATATTTGTTGCGTTGCCATCGAACGCAATTAAAATTGGATTATTAGACGGTGTTTCGCAAACATACATTGGAACCTCTACACCGGCTGAAATAATAGATGTTAAAACAGGAAAAAAAATATATGAAATCCCACAAATGCGTTCATTTAGATTTAAAGCTAAAAAAAACAAATTAACAATAGAAATAGATAATAAAGACTATTCTTTAGGCTCAAATTGGATAACGATTACCCCTCAAGATGATGGTTTTTGTAGCGTAAAACAACGCTGGTATAGGGGAGAATTTGTTTTAAAAGTTGTTAATGGTAATTTAGTAGTTATTAACAATTTAAGCTTAGAAGACTATTTAAGGGGAGTCGTTCCATCTGAAATGCCTTCTAAGTGGAATATAGAAGCTCATAAAGCACAAGCAATAGCGGCTAGAAGTTATGCTGTAGCGAATTTAGGGAAAAGAGCATCACATGGATATGATTTAAAAGACACACCCGAAGATCAAGCATATGGTGGCGCAACAAGTGAAACGGCACAAACAAATCAAGCCTGCTTCGATACTTATGGAATAGTTATTACTTATGATAAAAAAGTAATTCCGGCATATTATTCAGCAAGCGCAGGTGGTCACACTATAAATTCAGGTCAAGCATGGACTAAAAATTTACCATACATTCACGCTGTGCCTTCTTTTGATGGAAATGTTAAAAAAAATGGGCATGGTGTTGGAATGAGCCAACACGGTGCAAATAATTTGGCGGCAAAAGGTTATAACGCTTATCAAATTTTAACTTATTTTTACAATAATGTTAAGTTTGGTAAACTAGATCCATCTTTCCTTATTTAGCTACAACCCTTACCCACAAAGAGTTATAGGCTTTTTTATATTCTTTGTTCTTTTATTTATTATTTGTAATCCCCAAAAAGTCTTGTCAACTTTAGAAAAACAGGTATAATCGATAATGTGATTAAAAAGGAGGTCTTTATGAACAAAGAAGAATTAGTAAAAGAAGTTGCTAAAACAGCTAAAGTTTCACAAAAAGCTGCATCTGATGTTATTTCTGCAACATTAGAAACTATTGAAAAAACTGTATCTAAAGGTAAAAAAGTTACTCTAGTTGGCTTTGGAACTTTTGAAGCAAGAAAAAGAGCTGCAAGAAATGGTCGCAATCCACAAACTGGTGCAACTATTAAAATTGCTGCAAAAACAGTTCCTGCATTTTCAGCTGGTAAAAAATTCAAAGAACTTGTTAAATAGTTTTAGAATTTTATCTAAATTTAAATGTCCGGTAATTTGTTTATCGGACATTTTTTTATTCATTTCTCAAAAAGAACCCTGCTATTTCACTATGCGCAAATTTTTTAAATATGGGTCTTCCATGTGGGCAAGTATAAGGATTTTCAGTCGTTTTCCAGCGTGCAATTAATTCTTCAATTTGCCACATATTCAACTCTTGCCCCGCTTTTATAGAAGATTTACAAGAAATACTTGTTATCATATTTTCATAAAATGTTCGAACTGATGTATCTTTCAATGTTTTTATTATGTCTGCAAAAAGTTCCGATACACCAATATGCGCAACAATCTGGGGTATTTTTTTGAATATAATTTCATTGTCATTAACAAAATTTATTTCATAACCAACACGTTCAAGCTCGCTGAGTTTTTCTTTTATCAAACTTGCTTCATAATTATCAATTTTAATCACATCTGAAAACAATAAAACTTGAGATTCTGGATATTCTTCTTTCATCAATTTTTCAAATCTATAACGCTCATCTGCTATATGTTGATCCACAAGCTCTAATCCTTCAGATGTTTCAATCAAAATATATGTGTTTTTATATTGCCCAATTATTCTATAATCCTTTTGTTTAGGCTGTTGAGAACTATTTTCAAATTGAGTAAAATTTGCAGATGTATTAACAAAATTAGCTTCCTGACTTGAGACTGGTTTTGCATGCAAATCAAATTTATCTTCTATTTCAAACATTTTATTTTGAATTGTTTCTTCTGAAATATAAACGACATCATCACCTTCTGAATCTTTTTGTGAACCAAAAAGACTAACAACATTATTTTGTTTTTGAGATTGTTCAAATTCATATTGAACCCTTGATGAAATCGCAGAAGCAATTGCACTCATTACAAACTGGAAAACCTGATTTGTTGATTTATACCGCACTTCTTTTTTTTGTGGATGCACATTTATATCAACATCTGATGTTGGAATTTCAAGATTAATTACAACAAACGGATAACGCTTTATTGGAAGCATTGATTTATAAGCGGTTTCAATTGCTTTTGATAAAACCTGACATTTTACAACTCGACCATTTATAAAAGTAATAATAGATTTTCTAGATGAACGAGTAAAATCAGGAGTTGCAGCAAATCCAGTGATTTTTAAATCTGATAATAAATCAGTTTTGTTAACAACTTTAAGTTTATCTAAAAATGAATTTGTATAAATTTCACAAATTGTTGTCTTTAAATCTCCAGAACCGGATGTTCTAAAATATTCAGAATTGTTGTTTTTAAGAATTATAGAAACCGAAGGATTAGAAAGAGCTATTAACTGCGCAATTTCTGCTATATAACTAAATTCCGTTGATGCATTTTTCAAGAATTTTTGTCTAACAGGTAAATTATAGAACAAATCCTTTACGTCCATAACTGTTCCAATTGCACATCCAGTTTGAGATTTTTTTGTTTCTGAATTTTCACAATCTATTCTATACCCATAATCATAATCTTTCGTTCTTGAGAAAGCACTTAACCTAGAAATTGAAATAATACTCGCTAAAGCTTCACCACGAAATCCTAAAGAATGAACATCATACAAATCTTTGTCACTTTTTATTTTACTTGTAGCATGTTTTACAAACGCTAATTCTATATCGTCTGGGTGAATACCACTACCGTTATCCGCAACTCTAATATTCCGACAGTCATTACTAATAGAAATCTCAACCTGCGTAGAGCCAGCATCAATAGAATTCTCAACTAATTCTTTAACAACAGATGCAGGTCTTTCTATAACCTCCCCTGCTGCTATTTGATTTATTGTATGTTTATCTAATAAATTTATTCTTTTCATTTTACAAACTAAAGAAATGTAATACAGTATTTTTTATATTATCAAAATTAACCAACAATTGGACAATAACAATAGAAACGACAAGCCCAATAACGGTTTTTGTTAAATCTTTTGCAACGTGTTTATACATCTTTTTAGGAGATTCAAATCTCAACCTATGATACATTGCCATTTCTCTACCGGCTAACAAACCTATAAACACCCAAGTAGTAGACATAGGAACGTTGTTTAATGTTTGGAAATACAATAAAATTGCAGTGTAAACTAAATCAATAATAGTAGCAGAGCGCATATCTTGTGTATTAGTTTTTATTTTCAAGATATTTTGAATTTCTCCACCTCTTCTATATGCTACTAACCATAAGAAAAATGAAAATCCAAGTATAACCCAAATCAATTGAGCCAAACTTGCTTTTCTAGGCAAATACACAAATAAATTAGCAGCATCTTGCATAATCCAAGATGACCATAAAAATGCGGTAGAACACCACTTTGCAATAGTCCACGCTTTTACGTGCACCATTTTTTTCAATAAAAATATTCTCTCAATTGGTCTGGCTATTATTGCGTACAAAATAAAAGCTGTAACGAATGCTATAAAATATCCATATAATGATTTAGTCAAAATCATACCAACAACTGCGTTTGATGAGAACACGCTCAAAATCAAAAATGTTGTAGATACAGGAATTCCAAACTTTGTAAGAAATACAAGTACTATTGGAGGTATTGCTTGCCACCAATAAAAAGTTTCAGGGAATGGAATTCTATCTAAACGACCAAACGCCATATCACCATCGTTAACAACCCATCCAACAATTAATGTAATAGCTAATACTACCGTTGAAAACAACCAAATCATCCAGACTGGTTTATCTTTATTAGCACTTAAAAATGTTCCTAATGTTTGTATTACATCATTGAATACACATGAATACATAGAAACCGTAAATCCAATGAGCATAAATATTGTACTTAATGATATATCTAAATTTAGTGTCATACTCTACTTTTTCCTACACACTTTTAGTCTACCAAAAAAATATTTTTATATCTTCTTTTTTTTCAATTGGTAACTTTTTATTAACTAATGTAAAAAAACTTTTTTAAATTATTAAAAATTTTTATGTTTAATTTTTAAAAAACACAAGGAGATGACATGAATTTAACAATTAATAATATAAACTTTAAGGTAATATCACCACTTTACAACATAAAACCCGAAACAAGAAAAGACAAAACAAGTTTTAATTATCAAAAAAACTCTATTTCTTTGCCTAACTTTGAATTTTACAAAGGAATTAGTTTTGGTAGAAATTTACCAGAAATAAAGCCAGAAGCCTTTTTACTTCCAATAAATTGTCCTCCGGATAAATATCAAGTAGAGGCAGCAATGTCGATTGAAAAGGGAAACAACACCATTGTTACTGCGCCAACAGGAACAGGAAAAACAGCCATTGCGCACTTCGCTATAAAGAAAAATTTTGAAGAAGGTAAAAAAACTTTTTATACAACTCCATTAAAAGCTTTGAGCAATCAAAAATATAACGATTTGAAAAAACTCTTTGGAAAAGAAAATGTCGGTATAATGACCGGAGATAGAAAAGAAAACACTCAAGCACCTATCATTGTTATGACTACTGAAATCTATAGAAACATGGTTGCGTCAAATTATTTTGGTAAAAAGAATAATCTACTAGACAATTTAAAAACCGTTGTTTTTGATGAGTTTCATTATATGGGCGATCCAGATAGAGGAACTGTTTGGGAAGAAAGTATAATGTATTCTCCAAACAATGTTCAAATTTTAGCCCTATCAGCAACAGTTGGAAATAACAAAAAAATTTCATCTTGGATAAACGCAACAAAAGAAAAACAGGTCTCTTTGATTAATGTTCCTCCGGAAAACAGGCATGTACCGTTAGAGTTTAGAATGTTTAATCCTAATGAAAAACAATCAGCAGGCATGAACCACCAAGCTAATTTAAATATGAAACACTTTCTACGTGAATATTATGGTAGCAAATTGTCTGATGCTCAACTAAAAGCTCTTGATGAGTTAGCGGGATTAATAAATCTAAGACAATCCAAAAAAGGACGCAAAATTATAGTAGAAATTTTGAGAGATGTATATAAAAATAATACTGTTCCTCTTTCTGAAATCCAAGAGTTTTTTAGAGCTGAATTTGGGGTTAAAGAGGAAGATACCCATTCGTTACTACTAAAATTAACAGACAAAAAATCACAAAAATATAAACATAAGCCAGGAAGCGTTATAGCTTCACTTAATCGTTCTGTAAAAAATCCAATGCACATTATTAAATTAATAGATAAACTACATGAAAAAAACAAATTGCCTGCAATTGTATTTGTATTTAGTAAAAAATATTCGGAAGAATTGCTCGAAAAATCTTTAAGTAGGGGCAAGTACTTAACGACAAAAAAAGAACAAGCTGAAATTGAAAAAATCATAAAAAAATACGAAAATGAGTACGGGTTCTATTCCAATAATTTAAATATTGAAGCATTAAAGAAAGGTTATGCTATTCACTCCGCAGCAATTTTACCAATACAAAAACAGTTAGTCGAAGAATTATTTAATAAAAAGTTGATAAAAGTAGCATTTGCGACAGAAACCCTTGCCGCAGGGATAAACATGCCAGCAAGAACAGTTATTATGACGGATTATCAAAAACCAAGTGGAAGCATAATTGAACAAAACGCAAGATTTAGCTTTTTAAGACCGTTAAGTGCAAATGAATTTCATCAAATGGCAGGACGTGCAGGTCGTAGAGGCATTGATAAGATTGGATATGTCTATTTGCTAAATGATGCACCGGAAAAACAAGCCCAATTTGAAAAATTAATTAATTCCGAACCAACGGCGATTACAAGTTCTTTGACGATTGATGCGTCAATGGTTACCGGATATTATTCATATTTAACATCGTCTCAAGATATAGGTAAAATATTTGCTAAATCCTTCAGCGTGTATGAAACAGCAAAAGAAGATCGTGATATGAAATTAAAAATGCATATCAAAGATTTTAACGATTATACAAAACTGCTTAAAGATTATGGATATATAACAAGCATTGATGGTGGATACACGACAACAAACAAAGGTGAACTAATAAATAATTTAAAAGGAAGACCACAAATCCCTATTATAGATGCGATTTTAAACAATAAATTTCAAAGCGCATCACCTGCAGATCTAGCAGGACTAATTGCCGCTATTGCTACAAATCCAGCCTCGACAGATAAAAACATGTCGCCTATTTATCCTAATATTAAAGCTTCGGATGATGATTTGATCGCAATAAATTGGGAATTAAAAAATATTTTAAATTCACAATTGCTATTTAATCCAGAAGAAATAAATGAGCTAAGCATGGATGAAGAAATTTTAGATGCTATAAATTTAAAATACGGAAATATTTTAGCAAAAGATATTAATATAATTCAAGAAAAACGTGAACATCTGAACAATTTAATTAAAGAAGAAGAAGCATTATTAAATAAAGAATATAGTGAAAACCAGTACAAAATAGTTATGGAGTTAAAAAACCACGCTGAAAGTTTAAGAGCTGAAAAACTTATAATCCGTAAAGTTGAACGAATTAAACTTCTTCTTAAAGAGCGAGTAAATATGTATACAAAAATAAAACTTAGCCAAAATGACAATGATAGAAGAAAATATGACATCTACAATGACATAAGAAAAGAGTTTATTGATTACAACGATAAAATAGAAGAGATAAATCCAAGATTTTCAAAAATAACCTTAAATCCAACAGCATTTTTGCTTGTAAATAAATGGGCTAAATTAAACGCAAACTCTGATAATTATAATGAAAACTGGGATAAGGTTTGTAGCCTTTTAAAAGAAACAGGCGCTATAAAATTTGAAGGTGATTTATTCAATGCGATAGCTCAGACTATAGATTTCTTAAACCAGCTTGATGGAATGCTTACAAACGCCATAAAATCTGGACTACATAAAGAAAATGAAGTCGAGTTTATAAATTTAAATGAGAAATGCAAATCGACAATAAAACTTTTAAAAACTCCTCCTTTGTATAGCATTGATGAGATAAAGTAGAGAATAAACAAATAAAAGTTTCTTCTCTTGTCTTTCCGACAGATGCCAAAACATGTTCAAAATGACAATATGGGCGGGGTGGAGGAGTCTTTGGTGGGGTAAAATCAAAGCGATAAGCAAACAAAACGAAACCAAGAACGTCATCCCGAACTCGTTTCGGGATCTGTCGGAAGAACAAGGGAAAAAATCATTATTTTTAAAGCAAAAAAGGCTTAAGTTTTTCACAGTATGCCTTTCCGACAGATGCTGAAACAAGTTCAGCATGACGATATGGGTGGGGTGGAGGAGTCTTTGGTGGGATAAAATCAAAGCGATAAGCAAACAAAACAAGTCCAAGGTCGTCATCCCGAATTTATTTCGGGATCTGTCGGAAGAGTTAAGGAAGGCATCAACTCCTAGCGACAATCAAGAAAAACAAGCCCAAGGTCGTCATCCCGAACTCGTTTCGGGATCTGTCGGATAAGTTAGTAATGTAGGGTGCGTCGTTTTGACGCACCACAAGGATAAAAAAATAATTGGTACAATAAATTGCACTCTACAGTCTCTCTCAAAATTTATATCTTTGAAATTATATAAAAGCAAAGGTAGACTAAAGTCTACCCTACAGTCTAAAACCGTGTGCCCACAAATTTCATATTTATAATAATATGGTGCGACAATTTTGCCGCACCATATGAAACCTTATAATAATTTACGCAGTTGGATTATTCTCATCAGGCATATTCGCTATTCTCGTCTGTTCTTGAGTAACATAGCCCTCAACCTCTGCTTTTTTCAATTCAAATTCTCTTTTCTGTGCTTCTGCTGCTGCTTTACCTTGCATAGCTTTATCTCGAGCTACTATCGCTGCTTGATATTCAGTATCGTTTTCTAATCCTTTTATAGTTTTTTCAGCGTTTTTCATTGTGTTTTCACATTTATCTAATTCAGTTTTTTGTTTATTATAGTCCTCTTTTAATCTTTCTACCTCAGCTTCTAGTGCGCCAATTTGTTGCTCCTTGCCTGTTTTTGCCTCTAAAGCCACTTGTTCTCTTGATTTTGCCTTCTCTAATTTTGACGCTGCATTTTCCATTGCGGTTTTTAACTGCGATAGATTCGCAGGCTGAGGCGATTGGGCTGCCGCAGTATCATATGCCGCTTTAGCATTCTCATAATCCGTATTCGCGCTCTCAGTAATAGCTTTTGCTTCATTGTAAGCGTTTGTTAATGATTTTAATTCACCATTAGCTTTAGCCAATTTTGATTCTTGCGCATCTACTTTACCCTTAGCCGTATCAGTTTTAGTTTTTTGACTATCATATGCACCTTTTGCTTTATTATATGCACTCGTTGCATCTGCTTTTTCTTTACGTTTTGCTTCTAAGATTTTATTTTGCTCACCTATTGTTGCGTCATACTCCGCAATCTCGGCAGCTTTTGCGTTTATTTGAGTATCAAATTTTTCTTGATAATCATTTACTTTACCCAATTCAGTGGTTTTATCTTGTTTTGTTTTTGCTTTATTACATTTATCAATTGCACTATCAGCACCGCCTAATAAAGGACTTGTACTTGTTGTAGTAGCAGGTGTTGTTCCTGCAGTATCTGCAGTCCCTTTATCACCAGCCGCTTTTGGGGCTTTATCATCATCCGCTTTTGGGGCTTTATCACCAGCCGCTGGTGTATCAGTAACAGCTGGAGTATATGAAGGCGCAGATGTATATCCACCACCATCTACAGCACCGCCACCGGTCACAGTCCCACCTTGTGGATTACCATTTGTCGGAAATATACCTTGTCCACCTTGTTGAGCACCGCCAGCTTGTGTGTTGCCTCCTAAACCAAATAATTTCGCAATTCCTGCCACAGCTACTTGAGCCAATCCCGGCAACATTTGCATTAACGCCATATCTTTCCAGTCAAAATCATCATTACCGCAAGAAGATCCGCCACATGCAGAGGCACAATTACCTGAGCCTGCAAGCAAACTTGACAAATCGCTAGATCTCATTACAGAAACACCGCCTCTATTCATCCACGCGTTTAATTGGGGCTCACTTGGACAAAGAACCCTGTTATTCTCTCCGTACAGGTTGCTTGAAAATACGCTAGCGCTTCTTCTTGTCGCTTTAATCATTCTTTGAGTTAGCGGAGATTCCAAAGCTCCAGACGAGTTGAGCCAACCTGATGTTTGATTCTGAAATTTTAAAAATTGTTCTTTGTTACTAACGTTTTTCATGTTTGCAATCTCTCTTTTATACTCTTTATATATTAATAAAGTAAAATGTATATAAAAAATTGCCTAAATGCATGCAACAATACACTCACCACACCCCTCAATCCCTTGTGCTGCAAGCATTACAAGATTGTAACAATTTCTTTACATTGTATATATTAAGAATATACCAAACAATTAATAAGGTAGGAAAAAGTTTGTAGTTTGTAGGTCAGGCTGAGCCTGAGCTATTTTCTCCCCATGCTACGATATCGGTAAAAATCTACTACTGTCCATGATAATTTAAATATAAATTTTACGAATGGAGACAATAGCGGAGATGAAATCTCTGCCATAGCGGCTTTGCCGCTTTAGCTAGGGGTTTCAGGGGGGCAGCTTGAGCCCACCTGACCTAACTTCGGCATAGAGAGAGTTCGATTTTGCGCCAGAATTTTTTTCGAGCTTTTTTGCAAAAAAGCATTAAAAAATTCCAGCAAAATCGTTACTTTCTCTAACGGTCGGCGTGTTTTTCTTCTTTGGTTCGTTTCTTCTTTTTATATCGCAATAAAAAGAAGAAATGAACATTTAAATTTAATTCAAAAACAATTTTTCGCGGGCTGAAGCCCTTGCGACTTACTTTTACCATTGCGCAAAAGTAAGCAAAAGGCTAGCGACTGGATGTTTTTCTCTCGTCATTTCTTACCGATATCGTAGCTGAGAGTTTGCTCGAAGCGTACGAGACAGGTATGCAGCCAGCTAGTTTTTAGCGCAAGCGTTAAAAACTGCGTGCGTGCTAGGCTCAACCCAAGGAGCCATAACTCGCTTCGCTCAAACAAATGGCTCCTCTTTCGTTGTTTCGCCAAGAAATGTCAGATTTAAAAACATAAAGTCGCTATTGACTTCGTGTGTAGAGGGTTGAAATTAGGTCAATAGAATGTAGGGGGGACTTTACCCTATATTTTACCCTATATTCTCCTCCTGTCGAGCAACGACGAAATCGGCGCGGGCTGGCAGTTATGTAAGGTGCGTCAAAACGACGCACCCTACATAGCTATCTTATAAATTATTATTTCAGTTTTTTATTACTTAATCAAGGCTTGGACTTCTTTGAAGTTAGGGTTTTTTGCTGTTTTTAAAAGTTCAAATAAAACAATTTCAACGCAAGAGATTTTAACCCCGTTTTGTTTCAT
The DNA here is from genome assembly GCA_045638605.1 of Candidatus Gastranaerophilaceae bacterium. Taxonomy (GTDB): domain Bacteria; phylum Cyanobacteriota; class Vampirovibrionia; order Gastranaerophilales; family Gastranaerophilaceae; genus RGIG2134. Next base: position 695 of record JAZUBS010000035.1, on the reverse strand, counting down.
TAATTCAACACCTGTTTTAAATTCAAATTTGTTTCGAGAAGCGCAAGCATCTTTAACTAAAATAACTTCATATCCTTTAGAAATCAAATCCATAGCAGTTTGATAAACACAAATATGAGCTTCAATGCCACATAAAATAACTTGTTTTTTACCAGTAGATGCAAGAATTTCTTCAAAACCTTCTTGATTTAATAAAGAAAAAGCTGTTTTTTCAATATATTTTACATTTTCACCTAATGCTGTTTTTAAAGGTTCAATAGTCGAACCCAATCCTTTTGGATATTGCTCTGATACAATTGTTTCAACACCTAAAATTCGAGCTGCATTAACTAGTGCGCAAGATTTTGCAACAATTGTATCTTTTTCAAGCATGTTAACTAAACGTTCTTGAATATCTACAACTAATAAAACAGAATTATCAACATTTAACATAATTTTCTCCTCTAAAACTTTATAAAAATAATACAATATCAATTGATTTTCGCAATAAAAATTTAGATTTTTAATATTTTTTCTATTTCTTCAAATTGTTTTTTTACTTTGTTTATTTCGTTTAACGTGGAATATGACAAGTTTTGAATATCTGCTATTGATAAATTATTTCCATTTAGTAAACTTTCGTGAAGAATTTTATTTAAACTTATTACAAGAGATAAATTTGCGCATGCTAATAAAAATTTGTTTTCTATTTTTTT
>JAZUBS010000034.1:0-132386 GCA_045638605.1 Candidatus Gastranaerophilaceae bacterium | reverse complement strand
ATGCCGATATAATTTGTACTATCTGTTTGGAAGGTTATTTGGTCGTTTTCATCGATTGACCAGTTCAATGTGGCAGTTGAATTGGAACCATACACATCATAACTGTAAACCCGACCGTCGGAAAGTTCGATTTCAATTAGGGCTTTGTTGTTCCAGCTTGTACCTGTAAGGTCGACCGAACCGGACATTTGGCGTCCAGTTGATGGATAAATCTGATTGCCGTTTGCGTCGTAGACGGTTTCGATGCCGGCGATATTACCTGCGTCAATTGCCCTATCGACAGTCGTCTTGTTATTGACATCGAACCCGCCGATGGATGATGAAGCACCTAAAACTAATGAGTCGTTTGCGGAGGTGTCTGAGCTACCCCAATAGTTTTGCCCGTAAACGCCACCTAAAACCACGCCTTCATTGACAATCGAGTCATCACCATTTTCACCACAAACAACGCCATCTACAAAGCCATTTATCTGAATTGTATCATTACCGTCTCCGCCTTCTAAGCGTGCAGAGCCGCTACCGGAAATATTACTAACAAGTTGTCCGCCATTTTCAACGACAATAACATCATCACCACCGGCACCATATGCGTAAGAAGCATTTTTTATACTTATAGTATCATCGGCTTCGCCGCCATAGTACTCTAATCCTGCGCCGTCAATATAAACATTTGCACCGCTAATATCACCAACAGAGGCGCCGGAAGAAGAAACATCTTTAATCTCAATAGTGTTTGTGCTATCTGTTTGGAAAGTTATTTTACCTGCATCATCCACAGACCAATTTACAGTTGAAGTTGCATTATGATACTTGTTGTGCAAACGGAAAGTATAATCACCTATCTGGATAGTAGATTCTTGCCACCAATCCGTAAACGTTACCTCCCCAGAAGTAATAGAGGCAACTTGTCCCGAAATTTCAAATCCACTTAGTTCGCCTACATAACTATTTTCACTATAATAAAATTTATCATTACCAGCTGCATCAAGTATCCCTTTCGCTTGACCATAGTTAAACACAGTATCATTACCAAAACGCGAAGCGTCACCACCCCACGCATCACCCTCAATATACTGCTCAACTGTACCGTGGTTTATTATTAAATCATTATCTTCACCACCATAAGCGCTCCAAATACTGCCCCGGATTGTAATTGTATCATCCAAATCACCTGCATTTATTCCCAACTTTCCACTTTGAAGAATAATATTATCAGTTTGATGCTCATGAGCCTCTATCATCATTTTATCTGCACAATCAGAACTAAATATTATCTCTCCTGTATCAGGATCAAATTGCCAATTAAGCGTTTGCCCCGCAGTACCACTCCAATTATAAACATCATATTTTTTATCTCCAATTGTAATTGTTTCAACAGAACTACATCCATCAGCATAAACAACTACTTGTCCAGCAGTAGCAACAGACTCTGTAGTTTCAACAGAATCAATACTACCAGCATAAGAATTTTGTGACTTATAAAGCTTATCGGAATCTGCACCACCATATATTCCAACATCAACAGTTCCATAATTAAAGATAGTGTCATCACCCTCAGCACCTCGAATTTGTTCCGCTTCACCATAGTTAACTATAGAATCATTTCCACTATTAGTATATATATCACCACTTACTGCGTTTTTATTGTTAATAATTGTATCATTACCATTACCTGCAGAAATATTACCCGTTGTACCATTATTAACAATTAAATTATTTCCGTCACCACCATAAATTTCATAATCAATATTTCCATTATTTATAATTGTATCATCACCATAACCACTAAGAATATTATGTGCACTTTCTACAATAATTCTATCAGCCTGATCCCCACCTATAAAAGTAAGCAATGCGCCATTAATCAAGACATTATCCTCTTGACCGTCTGCAGCATCTATATTAAGTTTAGCATCACTAGTGAATGTTATTTGACCAGTTCTTTCTTCTAAACTCCAGTTCAAAGTACCGGCATAATCACCATAAACATCATATTTTTTATCCCCAATTGTAATTGTTTTTGTCTCACCCTGACTAACAGTTACACTGCCGGAGGTTGCTGCTGGATAAATCTGGTTGCCATCCGCGTCAAAAACGGTTTCGATGCCGGTGATTTTATCACTATTCATCGCCGCTTCAAGGCTCGCCGCGTCATTCACCGCCGCACCACCAATCGATGAACTTGCACCCAAAGTCAATGAGTCATTTGCAGAGGTGTCTGTTTCCCAACTATTTTGTCCATAAACACCACCAGAAACGACCCCTTCATTCACAATCGAGTCGTCGCCTGCGTCGCCCCTAATTATACGACCCACCGACGCATTTGCTGCGTTGGTGATTGTGTCTGCACCATCGCCGCCATAGATAACATCTTCAACTTTACCTTCATTCACAATCGAGTCGTTCCCTGCATCGCCCAAGATAAAATCCACAGACGCGTTTGCTGCGTTGGTGATTGTGTCTGCACCATCGCCGCAATGGATATCATATTCAACATATCCTTCATTTACAATCGAGTCATCGCCTGCGTCGCCGAAGATACTTAAAGCCTTAGCACCTTCTTTGACTACGATAGTATCGTTTTCATCGCCGGCATAGAAATATATTCCGCTGCCGTTTAGGCTTACATTATCCGTTTGTCCGCTGTGGGCAGTGATGAAGATAGAATTCGTGCTATCAGTTTGGAAGGTTATCTGATCGTTTTCATCAATTGACCAATTGAGGGTTTTGTTTGAGTCTGAACCAGAGGAATGATACACATCATATTTATACACGCTGCCGTCGGAGAGTTCGATGCTTATTGTTTGAGTTGAGCTTGTCACCTCAACCGAACCGGACGTTTGGCGGAATGGGTAAATTTTATTACCTTCGGAGTCGTAGACTGTTTCAATGCAATGAATTCGACCTGAATTCATTGCATCTTCAAGGCTTGTTGCGTCGTTAACAAGCGAACCACCGATAGATGAGTTTGCACCAAGAACAAGTTTATCATTTGCAGAGGTATCGTTTAACATGTAATCTCCACCGATTAGGTATAACGGACCACGCCCATTATTCACAATCGAATCGTCGCCTGCGTCACCATATATACCAGTACTTGTCCAAGCACATTGCTCATTTACAATAGTATCGTTTCCATCTCCACCAAAAATTTCATCAGCAAAATCATTATTCACAATCGAGTCGTCGCCTGCGTCGCCGTAGATACAATCAGCCTGAGCACCTTCTTTGACGATTATTGTGTCGTTTTCGTCGCCTGCGTAGAAATTTATACCACTACCATTTAAGCTTACGTTGTCCGTTTGACTTGAGTGGGCGGTGATGTCGATTTCATTTGTGCTATCTGTTTGGAAGGTTATTTGGTCGTTTTCGTCGATTGCCCAGTTAAGGGTTTTGTTTGAATCAGAACCGCCGCTGTAATACACATCATATTTATAAACCGTACCGTCGGAAAGCCCGATTTCAATTAAGGCTTTGTTGCTTGAGCTTGTGCCTGTAAGGTCGGCTGAGCCTGATATTATGCGGCCGTTTGAGTCGATTGTACCTTGGACTTCGGCTTCTCTTATTTCACCGTGCACAGAGTTTGAGGTTGTATAAATATAGTCAGTTTCACTGTCGGTGTATCCGTAATACTCACCATCGACCGTAGATGCGACTGTACCGTAGACGTAGATTGTGTCTGAGCCACCTACTCCATAGACATCACTTTGAACTTTACCTTTGACAACAACAAGGTCATCACCCGCGTCAGCCCACAATTTATCGGTCATCACGCCGCCTTCGTTTACGATAATAGTGTCGTTTCCAGCGTCTGCGCCGATGAGTTTTGCTTGATTTACCTCGATATAGTCGTTGCCGTCGCCCGTTTGGAGGGTGATTCCCAACGCATCCATAATGATATTATCTTGTTGTCCGCTTGCGGCTGTAATCGTTGCAGTAACTGAGCTTGCGGCTTGGAATGTGATTTTTCCATCAGCTATAGACCAGCTGATACTTCCGCTACTAAAATTGCTCACAGTATAAGACTTTCCATCAATCGTGTATGTGCCGTTTGAGGTGATTGTGCCGGAGTTGTTTAATACTGGATATTCAAAGTTTTCAATACCTGAGATTTTGCCTGCAGAAACAGCTGCGTTTGCAGTTGATTCTGAATTGACTAACGAACCTCCTATACTAGAATTTGCGCCTAAAACTAAAGTGTCGTTGCCGGTGTCGGTTGACAAATCGTCTTGACCATAAATCTTTCCATCAACTTTACCATAGTTGTAAATAGAGTCGTTGCCTGCGCCGCCAGCTATACTTGAGACATAAGCGTCTATACCGTTTATGATTGTATCTGCGCCATCGCGGCCAAAAATGTTCCCGCCTACAGTTCCCTCATTTACAATCGAGTCGTTGCCTGCGTCGCCGTAGATACCCTCACGCACCGAAGCGTCTGCTGCGTTTATGATTATATCCACGCCATCTCCGCCATAGATATCGGCCACTGACGCGTTTGCTGCGTTTATGATTGTATCTGCGCCGTCTCCGCCATAGATACATCTAACTTCACCCTCATTCACAATCGAGTCGTTACCTTCACCAGCTAAAATACCATAGTTTAATGTTCCATTATTCACAATCGAGTCGTCGCCTACGTCGCCGGAGATACAATCAGCCTGAGCACCTTCTTTGACGACTATAGTATCGTTTTCGTCGCCTGCGTAGAACTCTATTCTACTGCCGTTTAGGCTTACGTTGTCGGTTTGACCACTGTGGGCGGCGATGTAGATTTCATTCGTGCTATCTATTTGGAATGTTATTTGGTCGCTCTCATCAATTGACCAGTTGAGGGTTTTGTTTGAATCTGAACCGCTAGAATAAAACACATCATAGCTATACACCCTGCCGTCGGAAAGTTCGATTGATATAGCTACTGTGCTATTATAGCTCGTGCCTGTAAGGTCGACCGAACCGGACATCTCACGTTCAGCTGGATATTCAACATTTTCAATACCTGAAATATTGCCTGCACTAACAGCAGCATTGTAGGATGATTCATTGTTAACCGCAGACCCGCCGATAGATGAGCTTGCACCCAATGTCAATGAGTCGTTTGCTGAATCATCATTACCATAGAAATCTCCGCCGTAAATATTATTATTTATTACGCCTTCATTTTCAATCGAGTCGTTATCATCTCCACCAACAATAGTATCTAAAGAACCAGAGTTAAAGATAATATCATTACCTTCGTCTCCATAAATTCCTGCCGTGGAAACATAACCCATATAAATATTTCCATTGTTAACTATCGAGTCATTACCTGCGCCGCCGGAGACTTTATTACCCACTGACGCGTTTGCTGCGTTGATGATTGTATCTGCGTCACTTCCGCCGGAGATATCATGTTCAACGGTACCATTGTTAACAATCGAGTCGTCGCCTGCGCCGCCCCCGATTTGGCTAATTTCACCATAGTTATACAATTCGTCATTGCCCGCGCCTAATGTTGCTATATTAATTACACCACCAACATTGTTTATTACCGTGTCGTCGCCATAACCGCCATAAATATCACCCACGGACGCGTTTGCTGCGTTGGTTATATAGTCATTATCATGTCCGCCATAGATCCAACCAACTTCACCTTCATTCACGATAGAGTCATTGCCAAAACCACCGTCGATGACTCCACCATCAATATACCCCATATGATGATAAGAAATAATCGTACCTTCATTTACAATTGTGTCTGCACCATCTCCACCGAAGATATAATCAACGATTCCCTCATTCACGATCGAGTCATCGCCAGCTTCGCCCGCGATAAGGCTTATTTGCCCATAGTTGTATAACTCATCGTTTCCAGCACCCAATGTTGCACCAACAATCACCCCGCTCGCATTATTTACTACGGTGTCGTCGCCATATCCAGCTTCGATACCATCAACTTCACCATAATTAACTATCGAGTCATCACCGTCGTCGCCGGAGATTTGACCTGCTTGTGCGCCTTCTTTGACGGTGATTGTATCGTTTTCATCGCCGGCGAAGAAGCTTATTTCACTGCCATTCAAGCTTACATTGTCAGCCTGTCCACTGTGGGCGGTGATATAGATATAATTCGTACTATCTGTTTGGAAAGTTATTTGGTCGTTTTCATCGATTGACCAGTTAAGGGTTTTGTTTATGTCTGAATCATAATAGCCTAAATTTACATCATATTTATAAACCCGACCGTCGGAAAGTTCGATTTCAATTAGGGCTTGGTTGCTTGAGCTTGTGCCAGTAAGGTCAACAGAACCGGATGTTTGGCGGATTTGTTCACTTGTTTCGACATTAGTGACGCCTGTCAAGCTGCTTGACGGCGCACCACCGATAGAAGAGTTGACAGTGTATTGAAGAAGGTCAGCTCCGTCTCCGCCGTCGATTGAGTTAGTAGTTGAGCCGTTATTTACAATTGTATCGTTACCTGTGCCCAATAAAATATTAGCACCTATGTTTCCATTATTTTCGATTGAGTCGTTGCCGCCACCTGAATATATACCTACTGCCGCACATCCATCAGCAATAACTACTGTATCATCGCCATCACCAGCAAGTATACTTTCAACATAGGCGTTACCAGTACTATTACTTACTTCAATATAGTCGCTTTTATCACTGGCGTCAAAGATTATCTCTGCATCACCTTCATCTATGACAACATTATCAACTTGACCGGCATGTGCAGTAATATTAAGCGACCCGCCACCAGAGCCTGTGAACTTTATTTGATCTGTAGCTTCATCATATTCCCAATTTAAAGTTGGATTATCCTCAAACTCAAAGACACCACCGCTTACAACATCATAATACTTATCCCCAATCTTAATTGTTTGGGTGGTGGATGTAGCAGTAAACGTGCCCGATGTGCCACCGTCGATGACGGTATAGGTGGTTTCTATTCCGCTTTTGGTTATAGACTCATCTTGCGAAATATCATAAAGAATATCTGTCCCGTCACCACCATCAATTCCATGTGTAATTATTGTTTCTGCTATACTTTCATTTTCTGTTCCTGGTTTTACTGGATCTGGCGCAGGGTCAGATAAAACAGGCGTAGCAATTAAACTATTGTTATAAATAACGTCATTTCCTGTTCCTGCATTTAAATAATCTAAATATCCAGAAACTTTAATAGTATCATCACCTTCATCACCATTAATTTCAGAAGAATTCATACTTTGTGTTAAATTAGCAATAATAAGATCATTACCATCTCCACCACTTATATCATCAATTCCCAAAGCAGAAGCATTTCCCTCTACAATAATAGTATCATTACCAGCATTACCTTCAACTTGAGACCATGTAGTACTTTTAACATTTATTAAATCATCGCCACTTCCACCAATAACCGTAGCATTTTCATTTGTCGTTATAGTATCATTACCCGAACCAGCATCAACAGAGCCTCTGTTACTACCAACAATTATATCATTCATATCACCAGTATGAAGATATATTCCATAACCATAACAAACATTATCAACCTGACCGTCTGCCGCTGTGACATGAATGGGGGTACCATTTGAACCCCATTCATTATCAAATGTTATTTGACCGTTTTCGTCGGTTGAGTATGTGAGGGTCTGAGCGGATGAAGTGTTAGCGTTTTCAATAAGATATTTCATACCGTTGATTTTTACAACTTTACCCTCACCGGCAGCAAGCTCGAGTGTGCCCTCTGTACCGAGGTCGGTGTAGTTTGTCCAGTCGATTGTGACTTCAATGTTGGAGGTAGTTATTAAATTTGTCGTGTAATTACTAAAAGTATCCAAGCCCTCACCGCCATCTATACCTCCATATACACAATTTAATGCTTTGTAAATGATTAAGTCATTGCCATCACCTGCATATATAGAACCAACTGATGACATATAAATAGTGTCATTTCCATCTTGAGCATAAAAGTCTATCCCATAACCATCAATAACTACATTATCCGCTTGACCTGCAGCAGCTACAATATCAAAAGAAGTGTATTCACCAATAAACGCGACTTGATTTGTTGCACTATCAACACCATAAGTCAAAGTACTAACTGATGATTCTTTATTTGTTACAATATATGATTTATCACCAATTGTTACTGTTTGAGTTTGCCCCGATGTAAAATCCAAAGTAAATATTTCATCTACAACTATAATATTTGACACCGTAGTTGAAACACTGTCTGAACCATTAGTTTCACCTTTACTTATTATAACTTTATCTTCAATATTTGTAATACTATCAACCCCAGCACCTAAACCGATTGTGGCACCATATCCACTATTGTCTACACTATCATTTCCATCACCCGTGTTTAAGATGCCGCAACTGACTTCAAAATGAATATTATCCGCCTGACCATCCGCTGCGGTAATTTCAAAAGAAGAACCCAAAAAAGCAATTTGATTTGTACCACTAATAATTCCATAGCTCAAAGTATTAGCTGATGTTTTATTATTCGTTACAGTGTATGTTTTATTATCTATCGACACAGTTTGTGTTTGACCTGATGTAAAAGACATAGTAAACATTTCATCTACTATTACTGTATCCGCATAAGTAGTAGAAACACTATCTGTACTATTTGATTCGCCTTTACCTATTACAACTCCAGACACTGAATTTGTAACCGTATCCTCACCAGCACCTAAACCGATTGTGGAACTATATCCACTATTATTTACACTGTCGTTTCCATCTCCTGCGTCAATATATGACAATCCTGCTTCATTTACAAGAGTATCATCACCAGCACCTAAACCTATTGTGGCATAATAACCACTATTATTTACACTATCATTTCCAACACCGGCGTCGATTTTTGCAGAATAATAGGTATTTACAATCGTATCATTTCCCGCACCTGTGCTTATTATACAATCTCTCCCGCTATTATTTACATTATCATTTTCTTCACCTGTATCGATGTTTACATTGTCTTTTATGTTTACAACTGTATCATTTCCATCACCTGTATTTAATGTTCCATAGCCAACAGAAAAATTGATATTATCCGTTTGTCCGTCTGCTGCGGTGACACCAAAAGAAGATCCCAAAAAAACAATTTGATTTGTACCACTAATAATTCCATAGCTCAAAGTATTAGCTGATGTTTTATTATTCGTTACAGTGTATGTCTTATTGTCTATTGACACAGTTTGTGTTTGACCTGATGTAAAATCCATAGTAAATATTTCATCTACTATTACTGTATCCGATCTCGTAGTAGAAACACTATCTGTACTATTAGCCTCGCCTGTAGCTATTACAACAAGAGATCCTGAATTTGTAATAGTATCCTCACCAGCACCTAAACCGATTGTAGCGCCATATCCTCAATTATTTACGCTATCGTTACCATCACCTGTATCTATATTTATATAGCTATACTCCGTTTTATTTACAATAGTATCATCACCAGCACCTAAACCGATTGTGGAACAAGCACCACTATTATTTACACTATCGTTTCCATCACCCGTGTTTAAGATGCCGTAACTGACTTCAAAATGAATATTATCCGCTTGACCGTCTGCTGCGGTGACACCAAAAGAAGGTCCCCAAAAAGCAATTTGATTTGTACCACTAATAATTCCATAGCTCAACGTATTGTCTGAGGTTTTATTATTCGTTACAGTGTATGTTTTGTTATCTATCGACACAGTTTGTGTTTGACCTGATGTAAAATCCATAGTAAACATTTCATCTACTATTACTGTATCCGATCTCGTAGTAGAAACACTATCTGTACTATTTGCTTCGCCTTTACTTATTATAATTTCAGAAGCAGAATTTGTAATAGTATCCACTCCAGAGCCTAATCCTATTGTGGAATAATTTCCCCTATTATTTACACTATCGTTTCCTTCTCCTGCGTCAATTTTAACATAGTTTGATGTATTTGTAATAACGTCATTATCGGCACCTGCGTCAATTTTAACATCATATGATGTATTTGTAATCGTATCATTTTCATCTCCGGTGTTTAATGTACCATAATTAATAGCAAAATTAATATTATCCGTTTGTCCGTCTGCGGCTGTGATATTGAAAGATTTAGAACTTGAGCCGGAAGCTTTGAATGTTACTACATCAGTTGAGGTGTTTGTAGCGTAATAAAGGGTGTTGGATGAAGATGTGCTTGTGTTTTCGACATAGTAGAGTAGGTCATTGATTTTTACAACTTGCCCACTTCCCGCAGCAACGGTAATTGAGCTACTAGATGTACCCAAATCAGTGTAATTTGTCCAGTCGATTACTTTTTCGATATCCGCATAATCTATATTTTCTGCGTTTCCAGTGTTGCTGAATGTATCTACACCATCTCCACCTTCGAACCAAGATATTAAGCTACTTTTATTTACAATTGAATCATCTCCAGTATCACCGTAGATAGCATTATCTTCCCATCCATTTTGAATAATCGTATCATTGTCAGCTCCACCATAGATTTCCATAGACTTATCAGTCATGCTAGGATAAAGATTTTGTGGCTCATTTATAATCAAATCATTACCTGCATCACCGTAAATAGCATCACCACCTGCAATTGCTCCATTGTTAATAATTGTGTCATTACCTTCTCCACCCCTAATACCCCCTTCCCCAGAATATTGGGCGCTTACATCACAATTATTAATAATTGAATCATTGCCAGCATCACCATAGATATAAGAACATACTATACCATTATTTATAATAGAATCATCACCATCGCCAGCAAATACCTGATTAGCCGAATTTATTGTAATTTTATCATCCCCATCCCCAGCATTAAACGTAATATTTGCGCCATCAATGATTACATTATCCGCCTGACCATCTGCGGCGGTGATAGTGATACCATTTGTGCTGTCGGTTTGGAATGTAATTTGATCATTTTCGTCAATAGACCAATTCAAAGTATCACCATTTAGACCTGAAACACCATAATGCTTAGACCCAGTAGAAGTCATAATTTCCCATGAACCGTCTGTAGTGATTGAACCAGAGGTTTTATAGATCGGATAGAGCCCCATTGGCTCATCATCACCAAAAGCGTAGACAAGTACCCCATCACTACTTACTACGCCTCTATCGCCATAGCAACCAAAAACAGTTTCGATCTCGGAGACCTTGTTGTCCGAAATTGCCTGATTAATAAATAGGGCTTGATTATATACAACACCACCAATGGAAGTATTTTCATTGAGGTAAAGTGTATCATCACCTTCGCCACCAATTACGTTATATGCAGAATTTATTGTAATTTCATCATCCTCATCCCCAGCATTAAACGTAATATTTACGCCATTAATGACTACATTATCAGTTTGACCATCTGCGGCGGTGATTTTGAAAGTATTTGAAGCAGAAGAACCACCTCCAAATGTTACAACATCAGTTGAGGTGTTTGTAGCGTAATAAAGGATGTTTTCTTCAGAAGTGCTTGTGTTTTCGACATAGTAGAGTAAGTCATTGATTTTTACAACTTGCCCACTTCCCGCAGCAACGGTAATTGAGCTACTAGATGTACCCAAATCAGTGTAATTTGTCCAGTCGATTGTGGTTTCAATATTTGATGAGCTGGAGACTGTTCCGTAGTTGTTTAAGACATCAGTGTCGTCACCACCGTCGATAGTATTAGATGTGCCTTTATTTGTAATTATATCATTACCATCGCCTGTGTTTAAGGTTGCCAAACTACCTGAATTTATGATTGTGTCATTTCCAGCACCGGTGTCGATTATGGAAGAAGTAGCCTTCCACATATTTGTCACACTATCACTACCTTCGCCTGCGTCAATAATAATATTAGAAGCATTAACCTTAACAGAATCATCGCCCGCACCTAAATAAACATCCCCACCATCTATATACCACCCTGCACTTAACTGATATGGGACAACTTCAACGCTATCATTACCCTCACCTGCATCAATAAAAACACTTGACGCATAATTAATAATAGTATCATCACCTGCCCCCAACCAATAAGAAGCACTACCTCCACTATTAGAACGATTTAGCAAACTATCATTACCATCACCTGAGTCGACAATAATTCTATTTGAAAAAGATTCAAAAGTATCATTACCCTCACCCAAATAAATTTGAGCATTCAGAGTTACAAACCCACCACAAAATACGTCATCATCACCACATCCTGTATATACAACTGAATATTCCCCCCTAGCACCTAACGAAACTGTATCATTACCATCGCCAGTGTTTAATGCACCATAACCAACATCAAATTTGATATTATCCGCTTGTCCATCTGCAGCTGTGATATTGAAAGTTTTTGAACTTGAGGCGCCGATAGCTTCGAAAGTCACAACACCAGTTGAGGTGTTTGTGGCATAATAAAGGGTGTTGGATGAAGATGTGCTTGTGTTTTCGATGTAATATAGCAAGTCATTAATTTTTACAACCTGACCACTTCCCGCATCAACGGTAATTGTACTGCTAGACGTGCCTAAATCTGTGTAATTTGTCCAGTCAATTACTTTTTCAACATTTGTGTTTGTAGAAGCATAAAAATTGATTTTATTTACTACATCTGTGCCAGCACCACCATCAATAGTGACAATTGAATTTGAATTTGTAACTGTATCATCACCGGCACCTAAACCGATTGTAGAATAAACGGCTTTATTATTTACACTGTCGTTCCCATCTCCTGCGTCAATTACAGCTATATTGTTATTTATAATAACATCATTGCCCGAACCAGCATCGATTTTAGCATTCTGCCCTGAATTTGTAACACTATCATTTCCATTGCCAGTGCTTAAGGTCCCTCCAATAATATTAAATAAGACATTATCTGCTTGACCGTCAGCTGCTGTAATTTTGAAAGTAACTGACGCAGATGAACCACCGCTGAATGTCACAACATCAGTTGAGGTATTTGTAGAGTAATGAAGTCTGTTATAAAAAGTGGCGCTTGTATTTTCGATGTAGTACAACATACCATTGATTTTAATAACTTTACTTTCGCCCGGTACAAAATCCAAAGAGCCAGACTCTGTACCCAAATCAGTGTAATTTGTCCAGTCGATTATTGTTTCGATGTTAGAAGCACTAGTTACTGTGCCGTAGTTATTTAAGACATCTGTGCCGTCACCACCGTCTATGATATTGTTTGTACCTTTGTTTATAATTGTGTCATCAGAACCAGATGATAAAAGAAGTTTATTATCAGACCCTTCAAGAACTATATTATATCCGCTTGCTGAAACTGGAGGCCTATAAAACTCCATATATAATCCCGAAGAATTAAAGGTAATTTGCCCATTTTCATCAATCGAATAAGATAAGGTCTTAGTATTTGTAGTATCTTCATTTTTTATATGAACATACCGCTCATAACCCTCAAAATCAATATAAAAATAATCGTTTCTCCCTGGAGCAAATTCAATCGTTCCAGATTCTTTTAATGTTTCATAATAACCACCATCAGGAGCTGTTTCTGGTGTCGGTTTTTCTACTAGGGCTGTCGTTGCGACGCCTGCGTTGCCGGTTGAGTTTAGGGCGTTTGCTTGGAGTTGTGCGTTTTCTTCTTCGCTTATGCCGTCGAGGGCTACTTGTGGACCAGCGACATACTCTGTAGTTGTGCCTTCACCTTGGGTTTCTTCGCCACTGTATGCTGCCATTGGGGCTGCGGAGCGCATCATCATTGGAGCTGCGGCTGCTGCTATGCCTGGATTTAAGGTTTCTTCACTAGTTGTTGCGGCAGATGCGGTTTCCTCACCGGTCGTTCCGACAGATCCTGAAACAGCACGCACGCTGTATTCAGACTCCGCACTGCTCGACTGACTACTAGCTGGCTGCATACCTGTCTCGTACGCTTCGAGCTCACTCTCAGCTACGATATCGGTAACTTCAGGATGACGAGAAGATTGTTGAAGGGTTTCGGTTTCTGGGTCGTATGCCGCTGGTTCTGTTTCTTCGCCCGAATATGCTGCCATTGCGATACCTTCGTCATAAACAAACGATGCCACAGTTTCATCGTTTGTCACTGGCACGGTATACGCCGCTGCGTAAGGCTCTTCTTCCCACGCCACTGGGTCATACGCAGGTATTTGCGCATAAGATGGTTCCTCGTTGACTACCATTACTGGTAATACCGGTTCTTCGCCGGTTGTTGCGACAGTATTTTCAGGGCTTGTTGTTTCTTCACCTGCTGTTCCGACAGATCCTGAAACAAGTTCAGGATGACGAGAAGATTGTTGAAGGGTTTCGGTTTCGGGATCGTATGCCGCAAAATCCGCGCTAGCAGATGCTTTTGCCACACCTGAACCACCACCAATGTTTGAGCTAGAACCACTACTTATGCTACTTGTTGTCTTACCTTTGTAGCCATAATAGGTCTTGTTCTTATCCAAGGTCTCAGTGCCTGAAAACAAGCTACTACCATTATAAGTAGCCGAATTTTTCAAGCCCCTTACCTGCTCAAACAACTTAGTAATCTGACTTTGGATGTCCTTACGCTGCGCGTCTGTCAAGCTTGAATCCGTACTTTTTTCGACCAGCGACCGTATCTGGCCCATGTACTCGTTCATCTTTGTCATCGCTGCATCTGCACTAGTCAACGACTCCAAAACCTTCTGGATACCACTGTTTGCGACCGTTAATCCCCTAATCTGTGTTTTGTATCGACTCGAGATGTAAAAACTGGCTGGATCATCCGATGCCTTATTCACACGTAAACCCGTCATTAACCTTTCTAATGACGTATACATGGATGATATGTTCTTAGTCAACAAGTTTTGCAACTTTAGACTAAACCAGTTTGAATTAATTTGTATCACGGTCGACCTGTTTTTGAGCTCTTATTCTTATATTCCCCATTTTTTGTATTTATAACACTTTTTCGCGAAAGTTTTACAATTCATTACATTTTTGTTGGTTTTTTGGTTGATGGTTTATTTTTTTAGTTGGTTGCGGTGGTTGGCGTTTGGTGGCTGATTTGTGCACCCCATAAATTTATTCAATTTTCACGGTCAATGAATGGAATAATATGGATTTTTACCCCATCTGTGTGTAATTATCCCAATTTTCATCACCCATAACATACTCCATTTGGATGATTTTTTTACTTTTTGCTAAAGGTTTTAACCCGCCTAACAATACAGATTTTGCCAATTAAAATCCTTGCAAATATAATAAGTTTTGTTAAAATTTCTTGACAAATCTGCTCAAAAATATATAATTAAACATGTTATTAATGTTTCGGCTAGTGTAAAACCTTATGCGCGTATTAGCGAAGAGGCTGGGGGGTCTCAAAGCTAGTACGCTTTTTCTATGTGGGGATTTGATAAGCGTTGGGCAGGTATGCCAAACCCACATTACTAGCTGTCAGGCTGTGCCCGACCTACGGGATATATTGCTGGTAAAGGTGTTGATTGCGGTGCGTCAAAACGACGCACCCTACTCGCTAAATTCATTCGTATTATCATACACGACAACGCTTGCAAAACACAAAAAAAAATTGTAAAATTGTGCTATGGGTATAGTTAAGACTAATGTGCTTTTTGATCAACATTTACACGGTGCTTTTGGCATTGACTTTTTGATGTGCAATGAATACGAACTCATTGATTGCGCAAAAAAACTTTTAAAAATCGGTGTAGGTGCTTTTTGCCCTACTCTTGCAACGGCGCCAATAGGAATTCTCAAACGACAAATCGGCGTTATATCATCTGCAATAAAAATGCAACAAGAAAAAAAAGCCGGTGGTGCAAAAATATATGGCATAAACCTTGAAGCTTGTTTTATCGCGCCTGAAAAACGTGGGATTCACGACGAAAGTCAACTTTTACTCCCAACAATAGAAAATTTTAAACTATTTGAAAACGAAAACATAAAAATAGCCACAATTGCGCCCGAATTAGATAAAAATCTAGGACTAACAAACTACCTAAAAGCAAAAGGCATCAAGGTTTTTGCCGGTCATACACAAGCATATGATTTAAACAGAATGGACGGAGTAACTCACCTATTTAATGCAATGTCCGGAATATCTCATAGAAGAGAAAACACTGTAACATCTGCGCTTTTAAACGATAATTTATATTGTGAATTAATTGCGGATGGCTGTCATATCAATTATGACAATATAAAATTAGTACTAAAAACAAAACCTCACGATAAAATCATCCTTATTTCAGATGCCCTTCCAATTGCCGGTAGCGAAGACACTGAGATGACTTTTTGCTCAAAAAAAATATACTTAAAAGACGATTGTGCAACTGACGCAACAGGCACACTTGCAGGCTCGTCTATGCTTTTACCAGACATTATTAAAAAATTAGTTAAAAACAATGTTTCATCTTTAGATGATGCAGTTCTTATGGCTTCAAATTCTTGCAAACTTTTTGGCATAGATTTATCAAACCAATATTTACTTTGGGATGATGAATTAAATATTGAAATAGTTAAATACTAATTTTCAATAAATAAAAAAAAAGGGCTCAGGCCCTTTAAAAATGGTAAGTTTTAGGTAATTAAAATTTAAATATAGTTTAACAATGAACTTTGCTGTAATGTCATTGCCCCAACTTGCATCGACGCTTGAAGCGCGTATTGCTGAGATATCAATCCACTATAAACCTCAACCAAATCAACATCTTGAATTGCAGACAAATCATCTTTCATTAAAATTGAATTTTCTGTCAATGAATTTTCACTCATATCAGCTTTTTGTGCATAAGTACCGTAACGACTTCTTATTCCTGTGACATTATCAATTCCATCTTGAACAAGATTAATAGATTCCCTAATTTTGGTAAAACCTTCTGAACTTTCTGTTGCATCAGTACTTCCCGCCTTGTCTAACGCGGCTTCTAATTCTGACAAAGTTTTAAAAATACCATCTCCCGTCTGCGTAGCTGCATCATAAGACCCAAAAAGCGCGTCTCCTGCGGCGTTTAAAGTAAGAAATGTATCTTCTGCAACCTCAAGTTGTCTTTGATACGCACCTGTTTGAGGTGTTCCGTTATAAACAACCGAACCATCATCATTTAAGGTAAAAGCATTTGTATTTGTGTTTGTTCCTGAAAAAATATACATATCCATATATTGAGTATTTGAAAGACTCAATATTGTATCTTTTATTGAAGTTATTTCATTTTTTATAGCTTGCAAATTTTCAGGAGTATTATATTCATTTGATGCGGAATTGGCAAGTTCGTTCGCGCGTTGCAATCTATCTACAACATTTGCAAGCGTGCTATCCATAATTTCATATTCACTTTGAGCCGCACTAACATTTTTTTGATAACTTTCCAATTTTGACAAACCATTATTTAAAATAATAATTTTTGCAGCATCAGTAGGGTTGTCAATAATGGAATTAAGCTTGTTGCCAGTCAACGCTTGATTTTGCAATTCATAAAACTTATTTTGGTTATTTGCCAATTGATTTATTAAATTATTTTGCATTGACACTGTTGAAATTCTAGTTATCATATTATGCTCCTAAATTCACTAATACTTGCAACATCTGATTACAAGTGCTTACGACTCTTGACGCCGCTTCATAAGCTCTTTGATATTTAATCATATCAATCAACTCTTCATCCAAGTTAACCGACCCCATAGAAAGATAATTTGTCGTAGACTGATCAACAACATTTGCTTGTGCATCAACTTTAGCTTGCATATCCACGGCTTCAGAACCAACTTTAGTAACTAGATTTTCTAGTGAACCCAAAATAGTTACACCACCAAGCACACCAAAGTTTTTATCTTGCAAATCCAAAATACTCTTTAAGTTATTTGAATCACCGACTGCGCGATTGTCAACAGGCTTACCATCAACATCAACTTCAACTTTTGCTGCAGCTACAAGATATGGATTATCATAAACTTTTTGATTGATTTTAATATTTCCTGCATTAATTCCATTTGGATCAATTACAAATAATGGTTCTTGTGACTGAGTTAAAATTTTATTTCCGTCTGCATCAAGCGTTATACACATTGCACCTGGTTGAGTTTGAATTTCATTAACAGACTCAGCAAAGACTTGAGCCATATTATTAATCTGATTAAGAACTTTTTGAAAAGTTATACCTTCCCCGTTATTGGATGCTGAATTTAATATTCCGCTTAATTGTCCGCCATCTATATGTTCTCTTATATCAGCTACTTTTATTTTTTGGTCTTCATCAAGTGTTTGTATTTGCACTTTCGCCGGATTGTCAGCATCTCCTGCAACTATAGTCAACTGCGCAACTCGGTTTGCGCCTTTTACAACATCAACACCTGCAATATTAATATTTACGCTTCCGTTTGTATTCGTTGTTGACGTAAAATCAACATAATTAGAAAGTTCTTGCATTAATTGATTTCGTTGATTAACCAATTCATTAGAAACACTTCCTGTAGAGTTTGTTTTTACGATAGTATTATTTAACGTAGTAATTTGTTTTAAAAGTTCATTAATTTCTTCGACAACAACACCAGCTTGACTTTTATTTACAGAATCTGGATAATCTAAACTTCCAACTAAGCTTTCTCTTTTCTCCGACAAAGCATCAGAAATTTGATTAAAAGTTTCCGCAACCGTTTCAGCCGCATTAACATAATTAATTCTCAAAACCGAATTACTTGGATCTTGTGATAAATATTGAGCCGCTGAATAAAATTCACTAAAAGCAGTAGACAAAGCGCCATCACCAAGTTCATTTAAAATATCGGCAATATCTTTTAAACCGCCTAATTGAGAAGTTAATGAAGATAATTCTGAATTTTGCCCCATTAAATCTCCGAGTTGAAAATCGTTCATATACTGAGAAATATCACTAATTCCAACTCCGCCGCCTTTATATATTTGTATACCTTTTGCACTGGAATAGGGTGTATAACCTTCCAACTCCATCAAGTTAACACGTTGTTTCATATAACCTTCTGTGTTCATATTAGCAACGTTATTTGACACAACATTAAGCGCAAACTGATTTACGGTTAATGCCGATTTTGCTATATTCATACTTGCTATTATTGACATCTTTTAATTACCCTTCCTTTTAAACCTCTTCCACAATTGAAGAAATTCTACTTATTTCACTCTGAACACTTTGCCCATGATTATTATAATCTCCTGCAATTGATGACGCATTTGAAATCATACTCAATGTTTTATTTACTATGTTCATTCCATGTCTAATAAGTTCTTTAATTATTCTTTCTTTGTGAGCTATTTCATTGATTAATCCATTAATTTTTTCTTGAGAAAATTTAAATTCTTTTGCTAATTCACTATCATAATTTTGAGATAATGCAATCAATTGAGTTAAGTTTGTAGCATCTATTCCAAACTTACGAGCAATAGTTTGCCTATAATTAACAGATGATTTTATTGAATCCACAGTATTCAATATTTTTTCATCAATTGACAACAATGCATCAACTGAATTAGAAATCAAAATTTTTCTTTTTTCTTCAAATTGATTATTCAAAACAGAATATAATTCCAATTCCTCATCTATTAAATTTTTAATTGTTTTTAGATTTCCCAAGTCCATTAATTTTATCTACCTTTAAGCTGAATAATTTACTAAAACACTTCTGCCGAATTTTAATCCGTATTTTATATCTTCCTCACTAAGATTAATTTCTCCAACTGAATCTGCATATTTTTTGATTTCTTCTATATTTATATTTCTAAGAATTGAATTTTCTTTGATTTTTGTACCTTCATCGTTTTGAGTTTGTGCAATTTCTTGTTTTTGAGGTTGTGATTTAAATGCATTTGTTGCATTAAAAAACCTTATTGCGTTTATATTACTATTACCTTCAACCGCCCCTAGCATCTCTACTCCCTAATCTATTGTATATTTTTCCATCTGCTCATAAATTTGTTTAGCAAATCCAAATGTAGTTCTTGGATTTTGAGCCATCTCGCGCCCCATCTCACTGTAAATAAAGGACTTAAAATTATCCATATATTTACCTTTTCCAAAAATTCCACCTTCTTCATCAACAGTTTTATCCATCATATTAAGCATTTGAGTAATAAAAATTGATTCAAATTCTTGTGAAACTTTTTTCAATTGAGCTTTTTCACCGCCGGATTTTTTGATATCATTAAATATCTGTGTTTCACGGTTTACCGCATCAATTGTTGGTGCCATATTTGCCATTGTATTGTTTACTGAAATATTCATTCTTACTTAATTACCTATATAATTTCAATCTCTGCTTGAAGCGAACCACATTCTTTTAATGCTTGCAAAATTGCAATCAAATCAACTGGCGTAACGCCAATCGCATTAAGAGCTTTAACCAAGTCATTCAACGTTGAATTGCGAGGAATTTCAACCAAACTTCCGGGTGTTTTTTGAACATCTACATCACTATTTGCAAACCCAACGGTTGAACCTAAAGAAAACGGTTCCGGTTGAGAAATCATATTGTTTGTAGAAATTGAAACTGTTATATTTCCATGTGCAACCGCAGCTGGCGTTAATTTAACTTGATTACCGATTACAACAGTTCCTGTTCTTTCATTTACAATAACTTTTGCTCTTTCATTAGCCGGTGAAATTTCTAAGTTTTCGATAATAGAAAGAAACGCAACTCTATCATTTTGAAAAGCAGACGGAATTTGAATTTCAACACTACTTCCATCAATAGCTTTTGCAGGAGCAACACTATTTGAAATAGCTTGAGCAATTCTCGCAATCAATGTGTAATCAGCTTTATTCAATGTAATTGTTAAAGTTGTATCATCACCAATTTGAGTCATAATATCTCGCTCAACTATACCGCCATTTGGAACTCTACCTGTTGTAGTTATAGTTGTTCTTTTAGAAGTACCATTTGCACTTGCATTTACACCCCCTACAGAAATTGGGCCTTGCGCAACCGCTACAACTTCACCGTTAGGCGCACGCAATTGTGTTTGAACCAAAACACCGCCTTCTAAGCTTTTTGCATCTGCTAAAGTTGATACAACAACATCTATTTTATCCCCATTTTTAGAAAAAGGAGGAACAATCGCTGTAACAATAACCGCAGCAGTTGAACCTTTTTGAATATAGTTTGCTTGATCAATTACAGTACCCAAGTTTTGCAACATTTTTTGGTTAGTAATCTGAGTAGAACGAGAGTTATCACCAGTTCCAGGCAAACCAACTACTACACCATATCCAACAAGTTGGTTATCTCGAATACCTTTAACATGAGATACGTCTTTTATTCTCACCATAACCTCAGCTAGCGACATTGGCGCTATCAAAGTTATAATCATTAATATTGATATTATTAATCTTAGAATTTTCATTTTTCTCTCCCCAATTGAGATTTTTATTAGAATAAGTATCTTATTACTCTATTTACTACACCTTCATTATTAAGTCTTGAAGTAGAACCTTTTCCGTTAAGCGCAAACTGAAGATTAGCAACATTAGAAGAATCAATATAACCTTGCTCATTAATAAAACGAGGGTCTACAATTCCACTTACCAACAAATCTATTCTTTCATTAGCATTAACAAGCGTTTTTTTACCTTGAACCATCAAATTACCATTTGGCAAAAGCTGTACAACTTGAGCAGTTATACTATTTTGAAAAGTCAAATTTCTATTTGATGAAGATGATGATGTTACAGTATTTCCTCCACCATATTCATTCCATTTATCATTCAATGGTCTTCCCGGTAAAACTTTGTTCAATAAATTTGTAAAATTATCAGTAGTCATCGAACTTCTTTCTGAATCGTATGACAAAGTATCTGCACTTTTGACTGTTTCATTCAAAACAATAGTGACAACATCACCAACGCTTCTTGCCCTAACAGAACCAAACAATGATTTAGGTTCAGCCATATATGTTTGCATTGCTGACATTGTAAACAAAGATTCACCGTAAGCAGAAGTCGAGCCTACGCCTAGTAATATCATCATTATTATTAAACTTTTTTTAGTAAATTGTTTCATATTTCACCTTAAGCTAAATATTTACTCTTACAATATTTTTGTTGATTATTTCACCATAATAAACTTTTTTATTATCAGCATTCTGCACTGCAACCATATCACCTTTAGAACCGCTTGCAAGTGCTTTTCCTTTTATTGAAACGGTTAAATTGTTTTGCATATCAAAAATAACTGTAACCATTTCATCTTTTTGAACATCAGAACGTATTTTTGAAAAACGTTTGTCTATAGTTTGCCCTGCTCTATAGAACTTAGAAGAAACAATTTCTTCACCATCCAACAAGTCCATACTAACCAAATTATGATGATTTCCATCAACTTCAACTTTTTTCAAGACAACATTTGATGCATTTATAGCTTTTCCTATTCCAATTTCTTTTGTTGCTACAAGCGCTTCTTTATAAGCTTTTACTTCCAAAGGAACGCCAAAAGAACGAATTAAGCTATTATTTACGTATACTCTCAAGGCTTTTATACATCTTTTTGAATATCCGCTACCATGGTTTTCAACAATGACCATCTTTAATTGTCCATCAGGCAACTCTAATGATGCAAAAGGAATACCTAATACTTTTACTTCTACATCAGTAAAACCTTTACTTATCATATCTTTTTCAACAGCTTTAACAACTTCCGCTTTAATATGCTCAGCATCTAACGTTTGCGCACATACAATATTTTGCACTAGCGCTAAAGTCAAAATTATTAAAGCTGTCTTAAATATGTTTTTCATTAAAATTTTATACCTTTACCTGTTATACAATTTGGTTAGTTTGTCTTAATATTTCACTTGAAGTGTTAATTACTTTTGAGTTAGATTCAAATGCTCTCTCTGCTTTAATCAAGTTAATCAACTCATCAACAATTTGAACGTTTGAACCTTCAAGGAAGTTTTGTTGCAAAAGCCCGATACCTTGTTGTCCTGGAGTTGCCTGAATTGGAGTACCGGAACCTGATGTTTCTACATACAAGTTATGCCCGATTGAAAGCAAACCTGCAGGGTTTTGGAATTTTACAAGTTGCAACTGACCAACTTGAGTTTGTTGAGTGTCATTACCAATTTTTACAGCTACGTTACCATCAGAAGTGATACTAATTTCAGTAGCGTCTTGTGGAATTTGAATTGATGGTTGAAGCAAAAGCCCATCAGTTGTACAAAGCTGACCTTGAGCATCTCTTTTAAACGAACCATCACGAGTGTAGGCTATTGTTCCATCTTCTCTTGTAATCTGGAAGAAACCTTCACCTTGAATTGCTATATCCAAAGGACGTCCGGTTGATTCCATAACGCCTTGTGTATGAATTCTATTAGTTGCTGCAGTCATGACACCTAGCCCAACCTGAACACCTACAGGCTGAAACGTACCTTGGTTCATCATCGCACCCGGAGTTCTAGAAACTTGAGACAACAAGTCTTGAAACTCTGCTCTTACTTTTTTAAAACCGGTAGTATTAACGTTTGCAATGTTGTTCGCAATTACGTCTAAGTTATTTTGTTGTGCCAACATTCCGGTTGCTGAAGTTGTTAATGATCTTAACATTTTTCTTTATTTCCTCTTATTGCAATAATTTTAGAAATTTGGTCTACCAACACCTATTGCCGTTGATAGCATTGTTGATTGTTCTTTCATGAATTTTGATAAAGTTTCATATCCTCTTGAAACATTTATCATTCCAATCATTTCATTTACAAGGTTAGTATTTGATGTTTCAATCGAACCTTGTTGAATTGAAAACTTTTCCGCCTTCAATTCAGGATTATATTGATAATCTTGCGGAACAAACTTTGAATGTCCATTCCATTGAATAAATTCTTTATCTTGAAAATCACAAATAGCAATCTGTTGAAGCATTACTTTATTGCCTTCATGATTAATTTCAATTTGTCCTGATTCTGTAATATTTATATCATTGTAGCTTCTCATTTGAAGTTCAACCGTATTCAAAACAATAGGTTTGTCCAAAGTATCGAGAACCAAATCACCTTCTTCGGTAACAAGCTGATATTTGTTATTAATCATAAATGAGCCGTTACGAGTATACGCGATACTTCCATCTTGGGTTTGAACCTTGAAAAAGCCATCGCCTTGAATAGCCAAATCTAAAGGATTATCAGTCTTTAATAAACTTCCCTGAGAAAACTCATGAACAAGTTGTTGAACACCTGCTCCCATTGATATTTCTCCGACAACTTCTGATTGACGATATTTTGCATTTTCTGTTCTGTCAGATTGCTCAACCATCGTATTATATAAATTTTTGAAAATTAAAGAACTTTTCTTAAAACCTGTAGTATTAACGTTAGCAATATTATTAGCAATTACATCATTTTGCTCAATATACGCCAACATTCCTTTTGCAGCTGCATTCATGCCGGGAGTAATCATTATTTGCTACCTCCTTTCATGTTTTCATAAATACTCAAAACATTTTTTACATAATTTTGAGTTTCTTGATAAGGAGGAATTCCGCCATATTTTTTAACAGCATTAGGCCCAGCATTATAAGCAGCCAGTGCCAATTTTTCATCACCATTAAATCTTTCAATCATAGACTTAAGATATCTTGTTCCGCCTGCAATATTTTGCTCTATATCATAAGCATTAGAAACACCTAAACCTTGAGCCGTAGATGGCATCAATTGCATCAAACCCATCGCTCCGCATTTAGATGTAGCATTAGGGTTAAACCCTGATTCTTGTTTAACCAAAGCCTTTACAAAATCCTTATCTAATCCATTTTTATTTGAATATTTTTCTATCAAATTATCTATTTCGACTTTGTTTGCTTTATCATTTTTAAACACTTTACCTTGGGAATTTTCATCAACTTTATTTAATTTTGCATCAAGAATATTTTGAAAACTTGAAGAAGAATTTGCCGCATCAGAAAGATTAGCAAACTGCTTTTCAATAGCCTGCATGCGTCTAATAGCTATATCAAGTCCTGATATTTCAATCGACATTTCTTTCTTAATTCCCCAAGTATTCTATTTTACTTACCATTTTCGAGAAGACATAACCTCCCACAACTAAAGGGTACTACAAATCCCCCCTCTTTCTCATCATCCAGAAGGTTGAATTTTTTCACACAATATAAACCCAAAGGTCTAGAGCCTCAATTGCGCTTTTTTATATCTTTTTTTGTACTTATAAACTAAGTAATTATCATTTTTTACACAACAATACATCGGATAAAAATGCTTCGATGACATTAAAGCTTCATCATAATAAAACATATCTATTTTTTTCAGCTCATTTTTTATTTCATAAAAATATTTAAATTCGTATTTAGGGTTTACAAACACCAGCGAACGCATCAAATGTTGTATTTTGTAATGCATAAAACTTTCTTTTACTGCATCATAGACAGGCTGTTTTTTTAAAACTTCTTCCATTTTTTTCATGATAATTATCATGTGGTTATATTTTTTTCCAGTATCTTTTGTAATAGATTTTTTAACATTTATCCTATAATTGTACAACTGACGTCTATCTATAGAAAAAGTTTTTGCTTTAAAAAACAATTCAGTAAAAAACAAATTGTCCTCGTAAATCAAACCTTCTGGGAACTTTACCCCACTTTCTTTTAAAAATTTAGCGTTATACAACTTACCCCACGCCATAACTGGTAAATTATATAACTTAAATAGCAACTCTTCTGTTTTAATAGGTCTATTATTAAAATTAGGTCCAAGCCAAGTTAGAGTAAAATATCTATCTTCTCTTTCAACTCTCATTTGCTTTTCATCATCATAATTCCAAATTGACTCAATAACAAAATCAGTTTTATGCGTCAAAATATTTTTCAGCATAACTTCAACAGCGTTGACCTCGATAAAATCATCTGCATCAACATACATTATATATTCGCCACGAGCTTTATCCGTTCCTACATTTCTTGCAGCACTAAGCCCCTTATTTTCTTGATTTATTACAACAATACGCCTATCATTCTTAGCAAATTTTTCTATAATCTCCGAACTTTTATCCGTCGAGCCATCATTTACACAAATAATTTCTAAATACGGATACGACTGAGTAACTATACTTTTTAAACACTCTTCTAAGTATTTTTCAGTATTATAAATCGGAACAATTATAGATACAGTAATAAAATTATTTTTTTGTTGCATTTTTTCGCTGTTGTCTTTCTTTTAATTTATTCTTTACTTTTTCTCTAAATTCTGTCAAATGATACTTCAAGAAAAACATAAACCAAGGTAGTTTTAAAACCTCCATAAAGTTGATATATATTTTTGACTGAACTAAAACCATATAATTTTCAACAACATTAAATAAATCTTTACAATATAATCTATGTCTCAAATAAAACTTACGCTTATTTGACCACGCACAACTATTAATAAACATATTAAGTCCAAGACAAATCGTATATTCAACAAAATCTTTTCTTAAATCATCAACCAAATCTACTTTTTCAACAATTCTCCACAATTCATTGAACACATCAAAAATAGAAAACATTTTACCATCAGCTCTCATTGTAGACATAAATGAGTTTTTTATATTTTTTCGATAAAAATACAAAGAACGATTTATAACACCTATTTTTTTCGCCATTAGCAATGTCTCTAAATGAAAAGGATGATCTTCAAACCAAAGATTATCAATAAAATTAATATTATTTTTACGTAAAAATTCAACTTTATACAATTTATTTGCAACAGAAAAATTCCCCAAAAAAGGATTTCGATAATTTTTCCATGTCAAAATCATTTTTTCTGCATCTCTAGGCCAAAACTCTGGTGGATAAAATTGGTTTTCTCTAACCAACATTGTTTTATTATCATAATTGGCAACATTAAAACAAATTAAATCAAAATCAGCAGATTTTGCTTTATTATAAGTTAATTCTGCACAATTATCACAAATCCAATCATCTGAATCTACAAAATGAACATACTCACCTTTCACTGTTTTCAAACCAATATTTCTAGCTGCAGCTGTTCCTTTATGCTCCTGAAGAATAATTTTAACTCTATCATCTCTAAACGCAAAATCCTGCATAATTTCACGAGAATTGTCTATCGAGCCATCATCTACACAAATTATCTCTATTTCTCTTAATGTTTGCCTTACAAGACTCGCTAAGCAATACATCAAATACTTTCCTGTATTATAAACTGGAACAACAAATGAAATTTTAATCTTATTATCCATCAATCACTCAAAACTCCATTAAATTTCTTTTCTATACTTTTCTTGAAAGGCTCTACTTTTTCACGCAAATTCCAATTAGCGTTATCCAATATTTTTCTCATTAAATAAAATACAAACCAATTATAATTCAAAACATCTGTAAAATAATAAAAATTTCCCATTTTTTTGCAAACTGACATATCATACTCTTCATTTAATAATTTTCTTAATTCTGTTTGCATTTTTTTATAATATGTAGGTTTTTGGAAAAAGTTTATATCCATATAATAATGAGACAAAGATTCATATTTATATTGAAAAAATAAATATTTAAGCTTAGAAAACTTTCCAATATTTCTAATCATTTTTTCTATCAAATCATCAACATCAAAAATATCGTAAACAATTTTAGTTGACTTTAATGTCGTCATCATAGAGTTTTTTCTATTCTGCCGATAATAATAATGTTTTTCATCAATAATGTTTATTTTATTAGCGCAAAAAATACTGTGCAAATGAAATAAATGATCTTCAAACCTGATATTTAGCGGGAATTTACAGCCTATTTCATCAATAAAACCCTTTCTATAAAGCTTATTTGCCGCGGAAAGATTCCCATAAAAAATAGATTTACAATCATTATGTGTATGGATTGTGTTTTCATCAACATGATTTTTCCATTTTTTTATATCAAAAAATTTCCCATTAATCACACAATTTTTTTTATTATCATAAAACGCAACATTAAACATAACAATATCGCTGCCATGTTTTTTGGCAAGATTATAAACACGCTCACAAAGCCCAAAATTAATCCAATCATCTCCGTCCACAAACTGAAGATACTCGCCTGTCGCATTTTCTAAACCAACATTTCTAGCCGCAGCAACACCTTTATTTTCTTGATTTATAATTTTTATGCGTTCATCTTTTTGCGCAAATTTTTCTATAACTTCTAATGATTTATCTGTAGAACCATCATTCACACAAATTATCTCAATATCTTTCAACGTTTGCGAACTAAGACTCTCAAGACACTTTGCAATATAGTCTTGAACATTATAAATGGCTACAATTATAGAAATTTTAGGGCACATAACTCCACTCTTTTTCAAATATGCCCGATGGGATTCGAACCCACGACCAACAGTTTCGGAAACTGCTACTCTATCCAACTGAGCTACGGGCACATATTCTTATTACTTTATTATAGCAATAAGTCTAAATTATTCGCAAGTAGGACAAAATAAAACACTCCAAAACAATGAATGGGATTTTTTAATGCTTTCTTTGTAAAAAGTCGAAAAAAATTCTGACGCAAAATCGAACTCTCTCTATACCAAAGTTAGGTCAGAGGGGCGAAAACAAAGCCACCTTAAACTTGGAATTACATTTTAGGCTGGTTGAGGGAAAACCAACGGAGTTGGAGCCCCATCTAAACCTCCTTGTTAATGCACCGGCAAAGTCGCTGCACGCTTGGCTTGCGCCAATATAAATTATTCAGGACTGCAATGAACGCACCATATTTTCTACTAACTAAGATTTCCCCGCTTTAGCCCACGCCTCTTGCATAGCTTTTGCACTTTCTTGTGCGGATTTTATATTATTTTTACCAATTCGGTGCTCTTTTGCAAATTTTTGATACTCCGATATCCGAGCGTTTCTTATAGCGTTATTTTTAGCAATTCTTTCATTAGCTTTAATACTCGCTGAAGATTTGTTTAAGTTATCAAGTGTTTTTTTAAAGTTTTTGTTTTTAAAAAACTTTGAAATATTAACCTTTGGAATACCATCTCCTTTTATTTTTTCAGCTAAACCATCAAAAAAAGCCTTATCATCTTTGCCCAAAGGCTTTTTTAAATTAATTTTAATTGAATTAGATTTTAACTTAAGTATAAGCTTTTTTACAACACCTTTAACTTTAGCGATTCCGCCTTTTTTAAAAAAAGCAACACCCGCAACTGTTCCCCCCGCAGCAATCAACAAAGTTTTCAATGTTTTTAAAATTCCACCATCTTTTTTCTTAGAACCAAATGACACACTATCAGAAATATTCTCATTTAACAAATAAGCATAACCTTTTTGTCTTCCATTTGCATCATTAAGACCAATTGTCTGCAATTTTACAGCACGTAAATTTTGAACAGTATTCATTCAACCTCCTCTTATTTATAAAAATCTAATGTGTGATTATATTTTTATAAAAACAAAGTATGCCAAAAAATTGCTAAAAAACTAAAACTTACTACTATTTTTTTAACTTTTATTACAAAACAAAAGACGTACCAAAAGGCACGCCTTTTTGATAAACAACTAATTTTAAACTAGAAGTTCAAACCAGCTTCTCTAGCTGCATCCGCCAAAGCTGCGATACGTCCGTGATAAACGAAACCGCCTCTGTCAAATACAACATCACTGATACCAGCTTTGATAGCTTTTTTTGCAACAGCTTCACCAACGATTTTTGCAGCGTCGATGTTTCCACCGTGAGCTAATTTTTCTTTCAAATCTTTATCATTTGAAGAAGCAGAAGCCAAAGTTACTCTTTTTACGTCATCAATAACTTGAGCGTAAATATGTTTTGTACTTCTGTAAACTGCTAATCTAGGGCATTCAGTTGTCCCAGATAATTTAACTCTTAATCTAGCATGTCTTTTTCTGTTTTGAGCTTTTTTGTTTACTTGTTTAATCATTTTTCTTTCCTTTCACCCAATCTATTTCGCCTTGGCGAATAGATTATACTGGCTAATTACTATGTACTTTATTAGGTTTATCCCTAACCTCTTAAAAGATAGAATTGAGTTAAATAAATTTAACCCAATTCTAATCAATTTAAGCCTATTTTTTACCTGTTTTACCAGCTTTACGTCTGATAAATTCACCTTCGTACTTAATACCTTTTCCTTTGTATACTTCAGGTGGTCTTTTTCCTCTGATTTCAGCCGCTACATCACCAACTAATTGTTTATTAGCACCTGAAACACGGATTTTTGTGTTTGCTTCAACTTCGATTTTGATACCTGCTGGAGCACTAATCACAACTGGGTGAGAATAGCCCAAAGCCAAGTTCAAATCATTGCCTTGCATTGATGCTCTGTAACCAACACCAACAATTTCTAGTTTTTTCTCAAAACCTGATTTAACACCGTTTACAAGGTTGTTTACCAAAGTTCTAGACAAACCATGCAAAGCTCTTACTTTTCTATCATCACTTGTTCTAGTAATCACAAGTGAATTTTCTTCTTGCGCTATACCAATTTCAGAACGCAATTCTAATGTTTCAGTTCCCAAAGGTCCAACTGCTGTGATTTTTTGACCTTCAACTGTAACTTTTACGCCTTCCGGAATAGCGACAGGTAATTTACCTATACGTGACATTTTTTTATCTCCAATTTAATTATTTACTGTTAATACTAGTCTTGAATTTTTTATCTTAGGCAATTCAATCATTTAACTACCAAACGTAGCAAAGAATTTCGCCACCGATATTTTCTTTTCTTGCTTTTCTATCTGTCAACAAACCTTTGCTTGTAGATACGATAGCGATACCCAAACCACCTAATACTTTAGGTAAGTTTTTAGATTTGCAATATGTTCTTAAACCTGGTTTTGATACTCTTTTCAAGTTTGTAATAACAGGCTTGTTTTCTTCATCGTATTTCAAAACGATATTCAATACTTTAAAATTACCAGACTCTTTAACTTCGTAATCTGTAATCATACCTTCAGCTTTAAGAAGTTTTGCCAATTCAACTTTCAATTTTGAAGAAGGCATAGAAACTTCTGGATGAGAAACCATATTAGCGTTTCTGATTCTTGTTAGCATATCTGCTATTGGATCTGTGTTCATTTCTTTTTCCTTTTCTTTTTGCCAGTAAAGTTTTAAAAGAATTCTGCTTTATTAGTTCGAGCGTTGAATATTTACATATTCACCACCTGAGGCGGACTTCCCTTAAAACCTTCTGAACTAACTACTTACATGAATTTTTCAAGCAGTATAGTTAGATAATTATTAAACTATTAATAAAAACCTACCAACTAGCTTTAGTAACACCTGGGAGCAAGCCTCTGTGAGCCATTTCTCTCAAGTGGATTCTGCACAAGCCGAAATCTCTATTATAACCGTGTGGACGGCCACAAATAGAACAACGGTTGTGAAGTCTTACTTTAGGATATTTTCCTTTTAAAGCAAGTTCCATTCTTTTTAGTTCTTTGTTTATCATCGCTTTTTTAGCCACGATTTTATCTCCTTTTAGTTTATTGTTTTTTAGTTTAACTTTCGCTTATCCAATGCTTGAGGAAATCCTCAAGCATTTATAATAAGCATGCGGTTATTTTTTAAACGGTACACCCAACTCAGCAAGAAGAGCTCTTCCTTCTTCGTCAGTGTTAGCCGTAGTAATAATCGAAATGTTCATACCTTGAACCACATCAACTTCATCATATGAAATTTCTGGGAACAAAGCTTGTTCTTTCAAACCTAGAGTATAGTTTCCGCGTCCATCGAATGATTTAGAAGAAACACCTCTAAAGTCTCTAATTCTAGGTAAAACTACGCAGTTAAGTTTTTGTAAGAAATCATACATTCTTTGACCACGAAGTGTAACCATTGCACCAACCGGCATACCTTCTCTTAATTTGAAAGTAGCGATTGATTTTTTAGCTCTTGTAATAACGCATTTTTGACCTGCGATTTTAGAAAGCTGTTTTACAATAGTTTCAGCTAATTTTGAGTTATGAGTACATTCACCTGCGCCCATGTTAATAACAATTTTATTCAATCTTGGAACTTGGTGAACATTTTTATAACCGAATTTATCGATTAATGCTTTTTTTACTTCTGACTCGTATCTTTCTTTTAAATTTTTTGTTGTTGTCATTTTTCTTTTTCCTTCTTAAGTAGAATGCAAATTCAATTCCAACTTTTCTTCTATTATACCTCAAACATAAAATTTAAGGTCAAAAGGCAAAGTTAAAACCAATTTGCCCATACATTAATTATACATCAAGTTGTTCGCCGCATTTTTTGCAAACACGAACTTTCTTCTCGTTAACTACATCATATTTAATTCTTGTAGCCTTTTCACAAGAAGGGCAATAAAGCATAACTTTTGAGCAATTCATAGGGGCTTCAAATTTAGTTAAACCACCTTGAATACCAGCCATTGGGTTAGCTTTAACTGCTTTTGTTACCATATTCACACCTTCAACAACTACTTTTGCATCTTTTGTGAATACTTTACTTACGCTTCCGATTTTACCTTTGTCTTTACCGGAAATAACAATAACTCTATCACCTTTTTTAACGTGAAGTTTATTATTGATTTTTGATTTTTCTTGTCTTTTCATCATGGTCGTATCTCCTAAATTACCTCAGGAGCCAAAGAGATAATCTTCATAAAATTCTTATCTCTCAACTCACGAGCAACTGGTCCAAACACACGAGTTCCGCGTGGGTTGCCATCTTTGTTAATAATTACTGCCGCGTTTTCGTCAAATCTGATTACAGAACCATCTGCACGTTTAATATCAGCTTTAGTTCTTACAACTACAGCTTTTACAACTTCAGATTTTTTAACAGGCATATTAGGGTTAGCGTCTTTTACAGTCGCCACGATAACATCACCAACACCAGCAAAAGATCTATTTGATCCACCCATTACGCGGATACATAAAAGTTCTTTAGCACCTGTGTTGTCTGCTACTACTAATCTAGACTCTTGTTGTATCATTTTCCTTTTTTCCTTTTACTTGCTCATTTTCGAGCTTTGTGTCTCTCAATAGTGGACAGGTAAAATCTTGTTCTACTCTGTCATATTGCCATTAATCTATCATTCTATTTAATTAAAGTTTCAACATAATTTTTTTTGCCAATTATGTTGAAAACTTTAACCAAAACTATTTTGCTCTTTCAACGATAGATTCAACCACCCAGCGTTTGTCGCCAGAAATTGGTTTTGATTCGATAATTCTAACTACATCACCTTCTTGACACTCATTGTTAGCATCATGAGCTTTGTAGTTTTTTGTTGTTTCTATGATTTTCTTATATTTTGGGTGCGGAGCAAATTCTGAAACTTTCACAACTGCTGTTTTGTCCATTTTAGAACTTACTACGATTCCTTGTTTTTCTTTTTTAGGCATTTTATAACCCCTTAGTTACTTTTTTCTGTAATTACTGTTTTAATTTGTGCAATAGATTTTCTAACTTCGCCGATTTTAGCTGTATTTTCAAGCTTGTGCATTGATTTTTGTAATCTTAAGTTGAATAGCTCTTGCTTAAGTTCTACAACTTTATTGCCAAGTTCTTCTACTGACATTTCTCTGATTTCTTGTATCTTCATAATGTCACCTATTATTTTTCAACGATTCTAACTTTAATAGGAAGTTTTTGTGCAGCTAATTCTAGCGCTCTTACTGCTGTATCGCGTTCTGGGTAATCCAATTCGAACAACATTCTTCCTGGTTTAACTACTGCTACCCAATATTCTGGGTTACCTTTACCTTTACCCATACGAGTTTCAGCAGGTTTTGCAGTGATTGGTTTATCAGGGAAAATTTTAATCCAAACGTTACCGCCTCTTTTAATTTCACGAGTCATTGCACGTCTAGCAGCCTCAATCTGACGGCTTGTAATCCAAGCTGGTTCAGTTGATTGTAAACCAAAGTTACCAAATTCTAAAACGGTACCTCTAGTTTCGGAGCCTGTCATTCTCCCTTTCATTTTTTTACGATATTTTGTCTTTTTGGGCATTAACATGATTGTTTTTCGCTCCTAATTATTCTTCTACTTTATCTGTTCTTGGTCTTCTTTTACCGCGTCTTCCGAT
Source organism: Candidatus Gastranaerophilaceae bacterium (assembly GCA_045638605.1). GTDB lineage: Bacteria > Cyanobacteriota > Vampirovibrionia > Gastranaerophilales > Gastranaerophilaceae > RGIG2134. Next base: position 98,446 of record JAZUBS010000034.1, on the reverse strand, counting down.
TGCTTTTTCTTCTGATGCGTTTTGACCAATTTTTTTAGATTTGATGTTTCTATCAGCCATTTCGCCAGGCATTAAGTTACCTTTAAATACCCAAACTTTTACACCGATTTTACCCATCACTGTATCTGCTTCTGTGAAACCGTAATCTACATCAGCTCTAAGCGTTTGAAGAGGAATTCTTCCTTCTTTTGCCCACTCAGAACGAGCGATTTCAGCACCACCCAAACGTCCTGATACCATAACTTTGATACCTTGAACGCCAGCGCGCATTGTTCTTTGCATAGCTTGTTTCATAGCGCGTCTGAAAGCGATACGTTTTTCTAATTGTTGTGCGATGTTTTCAGCTACTAATTGAGCTTCGGCATCTATTCTTGCTACTTCAACTACATCAATCGTAACTTGCTTATTGATAAGTTTTTGAACTTCAGCTCTCAATTCTTCAATTCCTTGACCGCCGCGTCCAACTACGATACCAGGTTTAGCTGTTACAACTGTTACAGTAACGTTTTGAGCTTTTCTTGCGATAAGAATTCTTGCAACGCCTGCTGCATATAGTTTTTTCTTAATGAATTTTCTTAATTTAGCATCTTCTGCTACGAATTCAGGATAATCCTTCTTAGCAAACCATGTGCTTTCCCAAGGTTGGATTATACCGACTCTGAATCCTTTTGGGTGAGTTTTTTGTCCCACTTTATATTCTCCTATTTAGTCTTACTTGCTACTACGACTGTTAGGTGGGATGTACGTTTCATACGTGAGTACATTCTACCTTGAGCTCTTGGTCTTGCTCTTTTCAATGTTATACTTTCATCAGCATAGATTTCTGACACTTTCAAGCTTGCTGCGCTAGCACCAAATTTTTCAGATGCGTTAGCTACTGCCGCTGTCAAGTTTTTCTCAACAACTCTTGCTGCGAAGTATGGCATAAAGCGCAAAATTCTTACAGCTTCTTCAACTGATTTGCCGCGCACTTCGTTGATTACACGTCTCAATTTACGTGCTGGCATTTTTATATTTGTTTGTTTAGCCTTTGCTTCTTGCATTGTCCTTTTTCCTTATTTTTGAGGTTTCCCTCTAGTAATCTTACTTACGTTTTGCTGTTTTATCTTGACCAGCGTGTCCTCTGAATAATCTTGTAGGAGCGAACTCACCAAGTTTGTGTCCTACCATTTGTTCAGTTACATATACAGGTACATGGGTTTTACCATTGTGAACAGCTATTGTATGTCCTAACATATCTGGAACTATCATAGATGCTCTTGACCATGTTTTTACGACTTTCTTCTCGCCAGCCGCATTCATCTTTTCGATTTTGCGTTGGAGTGACTCAAGTACATATGGACCTTTTTTTAATGAACGAGCCATTAATTATCTCCTTTTAGTTTTGTTTTGTCTTTATCAATTTTGTTTTTGGGGTGTGAGGTTAATCACAACCCCTAAACACTATTTTTTACGTCTTCTAACGATTAATTTGTTAGATTGTTTATTATTCTTACGAGTTTTGTAACCAAGTGCTGGTTTACCCCAAGGTGTTTTTGGATGTCCACCAGGACCTGTTTTACCTTCACCACCACCGTGTGGGTGATCGCAAGGGTTCATTGTAACACCTCTTACAGTTGGTTTGATACCTAAGTATCTTGTTCTTCCGGCTTTACCTACTTTCATGTTTTTGAATTCAGCATTGCCCAAAGTTCCAATTGTAGCTAGGCATTCTTTTCTTACCATTCTCATTTCTGAGCTTGGAAGTTTAATTGTAACGTAATTTCCTTCTTTCGCCATCAATTGAGCTGAACCGCCAGCTGTACGAACAATTTGTCCGCCTTTGCCAGGAGTCATTTCAATGTTGTGAACCATAGTACCAAGAGGAATTAAATCTAAAGGCATTGCGTTACCTGTTTTGATTTCTACATCTGTTCCTGCTACTACAACGTCACCAACATTCAACCCTTGTGGAGTAAGAATGTATCTTTTTTCACCATCAGCATAAACTACTAGTGAAATTCTTACGTTTCTGTTTGGATCGTACTCGATAGTTTTTACTGTACCTGGTACGCCGAATTTGTTTCTTTTGAAGTCGATTACACGATATGCTCTTTTAGCACCGCCACCTCTGTGACGACATGTAATTCTTCCTTTATTGTTTCTTCCGCCATTTCTTCTTAAAGGTTTCAAAAGTGATTTTTCTGGTTTATCTGTTGTGATTTCAGCAAAATCGCTTTTTGACATACCTCTTTGACCTGGAGAAGTTGGATTTATAACACGGATACCCATTTTTATGCTCCTATCAATTCTTCAATTGGTTCGCCCTCAATCGTAACGATTGCTTTTTTGCTAGATTGAGTTCTTCCTACGCTGTAACCCATTCTCTTTGCGTGAGATGGCATATAAACCGTTCTAACTTTTGTAACTTTTCTGCCAGCAAATGCAGCTTCTACCGCTTGAGCGATTTCAATTTTTGTAGCATTTTTAGCAACTTCAAAAGTATATTGGTTTAATGTTGTTGCGACTTCCATAGACTTCTCAGTGATGATAGGTCTTTTAAGGATGTCGAATAATTTTTCCTTGTTAGTTTTTGTCTTGCTCATTATTTTAACAACCTTTCAGTTATTTCTTTTATTGCAGCTTCTGTGATAACCACATTGTTAGCTTCCAATAAATCTTTTACGTTCAAGTTAGAAGGTAAAATAATTTTTACGCTTGGAATGTTTCTTGCAGCTAATTCAAGGTTTTGATTTTCAGCTGCTCTTGTATCAGCGATAATAAGAACTTTTCCTTCAAGTTTTAATGATTTCAAAGCTTCAACCATTAATTTTGTTTTTGGAGCTGTGATTTCAGAAAAATCTTTAACCACAACTGTTTGGTCAAGTCTTGCAGAAAGAGCTGAGCGCAATGCTAGTCTTCTTGCTTTTTGAGGCATTGAGAAGCTGTAATCTCTTGGTTTTGGTCCGAAGATTACACCACCACCTGCAAATAAAGGTGATCTCAATGAACCTGCTCTTGCGCGGCCTGTACCTTTTTGTTTCCAAGGTTTTTTCCCGCCACCAGACACTTCTGCTCTTGTTTTAGCACAAGCAGTACCTTGTCTGCCGTTGTTCAATTGTCTTCTTAAAGCTAAGTGCATAACGTGAATGTTTGGTTCTACGCCAAAAACATTTTCGTCAAGGGCGATTTGACCTAAACTTTTTCCGTTTGTACTTAGTAATGATATTTCTTTTGACATTTTCTGTTTCCTCAATATTTCTTACTAAGAGTTCCATTTAACTCTTGACGGTTTTACTGTTACCATTCTGCCTTCGCATCCTGGTACTGCACCTTTTACTAACAACAAGTTGTTTTCAGTATCAACTTTAACAACTTTTAATTTTGTGATTGTAACTTTTTCGTTACCCATGTTACCAGCCATTTTTTTGCCTTTGATAACACGGCCTGGAGTTGTACCTGCACCAATTGAACCTGGAGCTCTGTGGTTTTTAGAACCGTGTGCCATAGGTCCTCTTGAGAAGTTCCATCTCTTAACTGTACCTTGGAAACCTTTACCGATTGATTTTCCTGTAACATCTACTTTTTCGATGTTTTCAAGAACTGACAAATCGATTGATTGTCCAACTTGATAATCAGCTGAGTTGTCAAGTCTGAATTCTTGCAACAATCTGAAATTATCTAATTTGTTTTTTTGAAGGTGTCCGATTTGTGCTTTTGTAAGGTGTTTTTCTTTTGCAGCACCAACACCAACTTGAATCGCATTATAACCATCTGTTTCAACAGTTTTAACCTGAGTTACAGTCAAAGGATCAACTTTGATAACTGTTACAGGGATTGCGAGTCCTTGTTCGTCAAAAACTTGAGTCATGCCAAGTTTTTTTCCGATTACACCTAGTCTTGAATCTCTTTTGGTCACTTTTCTACCTTTCTTCTTGTGAGCGCTACGTCCGCCTCATCTTAGCTTTCGCCTTGAGTTGGCTCTTATCTCGCGGGGTACCGTTGCTGCGTCAGACTTAGGTTATCAAACCGCCGCCTCTTTTATCGCAGCCCCCTCGTAGATCACATTAATATTCAATTTTCATGGTATATTAATGTTTTTCCGGCATAGCCGGAGAGTGTTAATTATAACTTAACTTCGATGTCTACGCCTGCTGGCAAGTCCATTCTGCTAAGTTCTTCTGTTGTTTGTTGTGTCGGATCATAGATGTCGATGATTCTTTTATGAATTCTCATCTCGAAATGTTCTCTCGACTTTTTGTCTACGTGTGGTGAGCGAAGTACGCAATATACACGTCTTTTAGTTGGCAAAGGAATAGGTCCAGCAACTTTTGCATCAGTTCTTTTCGCAGTTTCTACGATTTTTTCAGCTGATACATCGATTAGCTTATGATCATATGCCTTTAAGCAAACTCTGATTCTTTGTCTTGTTGTACTCATTTCAGTTCTTACCTTTTGTTTACTTAGTAACTTTACTTGCGGAGCTACGTGAGGCAATATCCTTAATTCCATTTTCAACGAACTGGCTTTTCGCCTCTCTAGCTTGAGTTATTTAGTTTTGGCTTGACCTTATTTGTTTCAGTCACCAGCCCCAACTTCTTAGCCCATTCCCGCTAGTGTATAGTTAAATGTATAATAAACATGATTTGGCGTCAATTGCTAACTTCAAAAATTTATTAAAATTGTAATAATTTCTTAATAAATTTTCGAAAAGTTTTACAAAAATTAATAAAAATTTTTAAAATATACAACAAATTGTTGAATAAAAATAGCAAAGGTAGACCAAAGTCTACCTTTCATTCTAAATTCATAATTTATTGGGTTTCACTCAACCTTCAAAATTACCAAAAACGCCACCAAGGTTTTTTATTATTAGCAATATCATTAGCCATATTAACAGCGGTATCCCAATCAACACCTTTTTCGCACGCTATTTTATAAACTTTTGCATCAGAAGGAGACAACATCTTTAAAACTTCCTCTTTTGAAACTGATCGATAAAAGACATTTTCTGAGTTATGATGATAATCATAAAACTTACCGATTTTAGGTACTTTATTGATATCCAAACTTTTTAGTTTAGCCAAACAAGAACTAGCAAACGCTAAATTTGCATCTACGCCCTCAAGTTTAATACGATCTATCATACTATGCCATCTTTTTAATTCTTCTTTCAACTCAGTACGCTCTTTGCTCAGATCCTCAATGATTCCTGATAAGCGCTGTTTTTCGTATGCAAACAGGTCTAACATTTCTTGCTTTGTGTACAAGCGTCTTGATGTGCGCACTAACTGCCCATTATATCGGCTATATTCAATAAGTTCACGATTTTTTTCAGAAATTGGATTTGTTCTAAGACTTATTTCATTTAAAATATCAGTTAATTTATCACGTCGTGGACTTGTCTTAACGGCGGTTGCGGCCTTATTCATTGCCGAACGTAATTCAGCTAAAGCCCTACTTGTCGGACGCATAACTACATTATTGCACATAACTTTTCCCTTTCGCATTTTTCATAGTTTACATTTATACAAAACAAATGAACTTTATAAATTGTCATAGGGATTTCTATTCTATTCTATTCTATTCTATTCTATTCGTCGATTTTATAAGGGTTTGAGGCTGTTTTAAATTTACGTTTACATTTTGTTACAAACCTACTTCGGACTGTTTCGAGATCTGGAGGGAGAACTAGGGAAAAAATTATTATCTTTAGAAAAAGAAAACCCTAAATCATTCTCCGAAAGCCTTTCCGACAGATGCTGAAATGAATTCCATTACTGTCCATGATAATTTAAATATAAATTTTACGAATGGAGACAATAGCGGAGATGAAATCTCCGCCATAGCGGCGTTGCCGCTTTAGCAAGGGGTTTCAGGGGGGCGGCTTGAGCCCACCTGACCTAACTTCGGGATAGAGAGAGTTCGATTTTGCGCCAGAATTTTTTTCGAGCTTTTTTGCAAAAAAAGCATTAAAAAATTCCAGCAAAATCGTTACTCTCTCTAACGGTCGGCGTGTTTTCTTTTTGCGTTACGTTTTTCTTTTGCACGCAACAAAAGAAAAATGTAACATATAATTTAATTCAAAAACAATTTTTCGCGGGCTGAAGCCCTTGCGACTTACTTTTGCCATTGCGCAAAAGTAAGCAAAAGGCTAGCGACTGGATGTTTTTCTCTCGTCATTTCAAGGCTCAACCCAAGGAGCCATAACTCGCTTCGCTCAAACAAATGGCTCCTCTTTCGTTGTTTCGCCAAGAAATGTCAGATTTAAAAACATAAAGTCGCAATTGACTTCGTGTGTAGAGGGTTGCAATTATACCAGAACGTAGGGAAGATTTTAATCTAGCGAAAAATTTAGTTATGTAGGGTGCGTCGTTTTGACGCACCGATTATTTTTCAAATCTTGTGGTGCGGCTAAAGACAGCACCCTACTGTTTGCTAATTTTTGATTTTATTTACACCGCTAAATTATAATTTAAATATAATTAGCCTATAGGCTAAAAATTTAATTATCCTATAAATAAATTATCATTTTTTTGTAAAATATAGTATAATTTAAGATGAAATTTGTTTATTAGTTTATAGGAGGCATATATGAAACATTTGAAAAATTTTGTGTTTGCAATGTTTGCTATGCTAAGTACCCTGCTTTTTTCAACAATGCCAGCTTTGGCAGGAGAAGCAGACTTAGTTGTTCCATCATTTGCAGCGCATCAAGACAGCTATAATCTACTAGTAGCTGGTATTGTAATCAGTGCTTTGGGTATTATCATTGGTATTATTCAATACTTTAATGTAAAAAATATTAAAGCACATAAATCAATGCTAATGGTTGGTAATTTGATTTTTGAAACTTGTAAAACTTATCTTGTTCAACAAGGTAAATTCTTAGTATTATTAGAAGTATTAATAGCGATTTGTATTGGTTTTTACTTTGGTGTATTACAAGACCTTGACGCAAAAGGCGTATTAATGATTTTGGCTTGGTCTGTAATCGGTATTTTAGGCTCTTATGGGGTTGCTTGGTATGGTATTAGAATGAATACTTTGGCAAACTCAAGAACAGCTTTCGTTGCACTAAAAGGAAAACCTTATGATATTTTAGGAATACCTCTTCAAGTTGGTATGAGCATTGGTGTAATTCTTGTAAGTGTTGAGTTGATTTTGATGCTTACAATTTTGCTTTTTGTTCCTGGACATTTAGCTGGCGCTTGTTTTATCGGATTTGCAATTGGTGAATCATTAGGTGCATCAGCTTTGCGTGTAGCTGGTGGAATATTTACTAAAATTGCTGATATTGGTTCTGACTTGATGAAAGTTCAATTCAACATCAAAGAAGATGATCCAAGAAACCCAGGCGTAATTGCAGACTGCACAGGCGACAATGCGGGCGATTCTATTGGACCAACTGCAGATGGATTTGAAACTTATGGGGTAACCGGTGTTGCTCTTGTTAGTTTCATTTTGTTAGGGGTATCAGAAGAATCAAGAATTCCTTTGTTAACTTGGATTTTCACAATGAGATTCTTAATGATTGTTACTTCTGTAATCGCTTACAAAGTTAACGATATTATTGGTAAATTTAAATATTCAAAAGTTGAAGATATGGATTTTGAAGCTCCATTGACTTCTTTAATTTGGATAACATCAATCTTGTCAATCATTATGACATTTGGCGTAAGCTATTGGCAATTAGGTTCTATGGGTAATAACTTATGGTTAATTATGTCAGTAATTATTTCTTGTGGTACTTTGGGTGCAGCGTTAATTCCTGAATTTACAAAAGTATTCACAAGTACAAAAGCAAGACATACACAAGAAGTTGTTACAGCATCTCGTGAAGGTGGTTCTTCATTAACTATTCTTTCCGGTTTAGTTGCTGGTAACTTCTCTGGTTTTTGGATTGGTTTAACAATCGTTGTATTGATGGCTGTTGCTTATTTTGCAAGCCTTTATATCCCATCAGAATTAATGGTTTATGCATCTGTCTTTGCATTTGGTTTGGTGGCATTTGGATTTTTGGGAATGGGTCCAATTACAATTGCAGTAGACAGTTATGGGCCAGTTACCGATAACGCTCAATCTGTTTATGAATTATCTTTGATTGAAAATATCGAAGGAATTGATAAACAAATTGAAAATGATTTTGGTTTTGAACCTAAATTTGATAAAGCTAAAAAATTATTAGAAGCTAATGATGGTGCTGGAAACACCTTTAAAGCAACATCTAAACCAGTATTAATTGGAACAGCTGTTGTTGGTGCAACAACAATGATTTTCTCATTAATCTTGGTAATTAGAGATACTTTGGGGATTCAGCCAGAAGCTATTTTGAACTTGCTTAACCCATATACTATTCTAGGATTTATCTTAGGTGGAGCGGTTATTTATTGGTTTACAGGAAGCTCAATGCAAGCAGTTACAACTGGTGCATACAGAGCTGTAAAATACATTAAAGAACATATTAATCTTGATGATAATAGTTCTGCTACAGCTGCAACAGAACACTCAAAAGAAGTTGTAAAAATTTGTACACAATATGCGCAATCAGGTATGCTTAATATCTTTATAGCATTGTTCTCATTTGCGTTAGCGTTTGCGTTTTTCTCAGCTCCTGTTGGCTCAAATGAACCAGTTGCGTTCTTTGTAAGCTATTTGATTGCAATTGCTGTATTTGGTTTGTTCCAAGCTGTATTTATGGCAAACGCAGGCGGATGTTGGGATAACGGTAAAAAAATAGTTGAAGTTGATTTAGCTGAAAAAGGAACTCTTTTGCATGAAGCAACAGTTGTTGGTGATACAGTGGGAGACCCATTTAAAGATACTTCTTCCGTTGCGATGAACCCAATTATTAAATTTACAACATTGTTTGGTTTGTTAGCTATGGAAATCGCTATTTCAGAAAGCTTTAAAGAATATGCGCCTTATGTAGGCACAGTGTTCTTCTTTGTAGCGTTATTCTTTGTTTACCGCTCATTCTACGGTATGAGAATAAAATCAGATAAATAAAAAAACAGTTTATTATTAAATGCGGGTGCAACAAAATGTACCCGCATTTTTGCTTAATTCATTGTTACAATAACTTTTTGATTACTTGCACATAAATATTTATTTAATATAATAAAAGAGTCAGAAAATTAAAATCCAAAATTCGAACATGCACTCAGCTAGGTTCCAAAGATCTTACCCAAAGGTCTTGAAGATGAAAATCAGAACTTACGCGTATTGAGCATGTTTTTTTGTTTAAAGTAGTAGTACATTTACATTGAAAAAAGGAAAAATAAATGTCAGAAGAAAAATTAAATGAAGTAGTTGAAGTTGTAGAAGAAACTGTAGAAGTTGAAGCTGCAGCTGAACAAACAGAAAAACCACAAAAACGTGGTAAAAAAAGAAGAATTGAAACAACAGAAGTTGAAAAACCTGTTTCAGAATGGGAAGAAAGAGTTGTTCAAATTAGCCGTGTAACAAAAGTTGTTAAAGGCGGTAAGAAATTAAGCTTCCGTGCGATTGTTATCGTAGGAAACAAAAAAGGTCAAGTTGGCGTAGGTTGTGCAAAAGCTGCTGAAGTTATAGTAGCTATCCAAAAAGCTATCGCTGATGGTAGAAAAAACCTTATTACAGTGCCTATTTTCAAAACAACTATTCCTCACCCTATCACTGGTCGTTCAGGTGCTGGTAGCGTAATGTTAAGACCTGCTTCTGAAGGTACAGGGGTTATCGCAGGTGGTGCAGTTCGTTCAGTTCTTGAACTTGCTGGTATCGAAAACATTTTGAGCAAATCTTTAGGTTCTAAATCTCCATTAAACGCTGCTAACGCTACAATGGAAGCTTTAAAATCATTAAGAATGTTCAACGATGTTGCTAGACGTCGTGGCTTGGCATTGAAAGATATGCTTAACTAGTCGGTTGGCTAATAGGATTACTAAACATCTTTGATGTTAAATAATATAAGGAAAATAAAAATGGCAAATCAAATAAAAATTAAACTTAAAAGAAGTCTTATCGGTTCAACCGAAAAGCAAATTAAAGTTGTTCATAGCCTTGGCTTGAAAAAAGTAAACCAAGTTGTTGAACAATATGACACACCTATTGTTATGGGTATGGTTAACAAGGTTTCTCACCTAGTTGAAATCGTTAAATAGTTAAAACTAATCGAAAGGTAATATAAAAATGACAGAAATGATAACATTAGAAGATTTAAGACCTGCAGAAGGTTCTACTAAAAAATCTAAAAGAGTAGGTCGTGGTCGTTCATCAGGACATGGTAAAACATCTTGTCGTGGACATAACGGTGAAGGGCAACGTTCAGGTAGCTCTGCAAAAAGAGGTTTTGAAGGTGGTCAAATGCCTGGTTACAGACAAATGCCTAAATTAAAAGGTTTCCAAGTTATTAACAAAATTGAATACGCTGAAATTAACGTTTCTGACCTTGAAAAATATGGCATGAAAGAAGTTTGCTTGTGCTGTTTACAAGAAGCAGGCAAAGTTCGTAACTCTGCTAAAGCTTTGAGAGTTTTAGGTAATGGTGAAATATCTACAGCTGTTACTGTTAAAGCAGCTCACTTTAGTGCATCTGCAAAAGAAAAAATTGAAAAAGCTGGCGGAAAGGCTGAATTAGTATAATGAAAAACAATTACATGCAACCGACTCCTGATGCTCTTATGGGTATGGTTAAGGCGTCGGGCTTGAAAGAAAAAGCAATATTTACACTACTTGCAATAGCAGTGTTTAGATTTTTAGCACAAGTACCATTATTTGGTATCGATAATGCTGTGTTTGCTCAATTAGCAACAGGAAATAACTTAATCGCTTTCATAGATTTATTCTCTGGTGGTGCGTTAGGTAAAGTTTCTATTATTGCTTTAGGAATTGGACCTTACATCACTGCATCTATTGTTATGCAATTGATGGCGGTTATCGTTCCTAAGTGGGAACAAATGCAAAAAGAAGAAGGCGAAGCGGGAAGACGCAAACTTTCTCAATACAGTAGAGTTTTGACTGTATTTATTGCAATGTTTCAAGGTGGTGTGTTCTTGTCTTATCTTACGCATCAAGCACCAATGGCTATTTTGCCGGGAATTTCTAAAGGGCTTTTCTTTGTTGGTTCAATGCTTATTTTAACTGCAGGAGCTGTGTTTGTAATGTGGCTTTCTGAGTTGATTACTGAACGTGGAATCGGTAATGGCGGTTCTTTATTGATTTTTGCAGGTATTTTAGCAGGTATTCCTGTTTATGCTTCAAAAACAGGACAACTTATTGCAAATGATGCAGGTATGCAAATGAACTTGGTTCTTTTGCTTGGTATTTTTGCAGCAACAATGGTGTTGATTGTAATTATGCAAGAAGCTATCAGAAAAGTGATAATTGTTAACCCTAAAAGACAGGTTGGTAATAAGATTTATGGTGGTATGAATACGCATATTCCATTTAAACTTAATCCTGGTGGGGTTATGCCTATCATTTTTGCTGTTGCAATATTGTATTTCCCAGCTACTGTTCTTCAGTTTTTGGGACAAGCGTTTAGAGGTAAATCATTGGAAACTGTATTTGAACACTTAACTCAAGTATTGAGTCCTACCGGATTTACTTATTATGCAATTTATTTTGGTTTGATTGTGCTTTTGACTTTCTTCTATGCGTCAATTATGCCAAATATGCAACCAAAGGATATTGCAAATAACCTCAAAAAACATGGTTCATCAATTCCTGGTGTTAAGCCTGGTAGACCAACTTCAGAAGCCTTAGATAGAATTCTTACAAGAACTACCTTTATAGGAGCTATGGCATTAGGTTTGATTGCTTTAATACCATCTTTGGCTAGTAAAGTTACTAATATAACTACTTTCCAAGGTATCGGAGCTACTTCTCTAATCATCATGGTTGGGGTTGCGTTAGATTTGATAAACCAAGTTAAAACGCATCTTTTAGCAAAACAATATGAAAGCTTCTTGAAAGAGTAAGCTTTTGTTTAAAATATTTAAAGACGTTTCTAATTTTTAGGAACGTCTTTTTATTTGCGTTTTGGTAAAAGTGAGTAAGTTAAAGTTTATAGTCTAAATCTTTTGGCTTGTCAAATGATGTATACTTTGCAGTAAGGTAGGGTGGGTCGTTTTGACGCCCCTCAAGATTAAAAAAATAATAGGTGAGTCAAAGTATGCACGCAGAATTGTAGTTTTCGCTATGCTCAAATAAAACTTCTAGCTGGCTGCATATCTCTCTTGAAATACAAGCGCTATGCAAAAATGTGGTTTTGCGAAATTCCAGACGAACATTAGTTTGGTAAGCGAAGAAAATGAGCCTGCTTGCACGGATGGCATTAGGCGAAACTTCTGAGCGATAAGGAATTTCAAGACGCTTTGAATGGGGGGGCTCGCCCGCCTGATTTTGCTCTTTCGTACGGCACATTTCTTCGTCTACGATATTGGCAATGACGTACCCTACATTACTAGTTAATAAAAGTTAATAAAAATAGCAAATTATATTTGGCTTGAGTTTTACAGCTATTGATAGATATAAAAAAGGAATGATTATGATTCAAAAAATAGCACCGTATTCGGTTTCAGTTAATAATACAAAATACACTAATAAAAAGACAAATCCAATTGTAAATACACAAGCACAAGAAATAAACGATACAGCTAAAGCCCCGGTAAATGGAGAATTTTTAAACAATTATTATGTTAGTTTTTCGGGGAAAAAAACAACAAAATCTGAAGAAGTTTGTGATAAAGCTCTGGAAATAGACGAAAACCTTTCATATTATGGTGAAAAATTATTAGATGATGCGAAATTAATAGCGAAAAAGAATAATCATGCTCAAATCACACAAGTTCATGTCCTAAAAGCAGGATTGGAAAGTATAAAAAAATATATTGATGACTTAGATTCAGGAGAAGTTAATTATAATGATGAATCTTCTTTTAGTTCTTATGAAGTTTTAGAAGATGAAATTGGGGATGATATTTTTAAAGAAAAAAACAAAAGAGATAAAATCAAACCAGTTATTGAAAAAGAAATTGAAATATTAGATAAAAAATTAAGTGAAATGCGTATAATCAATACATCTGTAAAATCAAAAGATATACCTCTATCAAAAGATTTTTTAAATGACATTTATAGTTTATACAACCAAGCAAACGAAAAAGATGATATGGGTGGAGATGGACTTGTTCATGATTACACAATTTTTGAAGCTGCAATGTTTTCTAACAATGACAAGGTCAAAAAAGAAATCACAATACCTTTTAGAAATGATTTAAAAGATGAAATTCAATTAGATAAAAAACCTTTATCTCAGCGTACACATTTATCATTTTATGATGCCAAAGCCTTGAACATTTGGAAAAACTTGGCTATAGGTACAAATATGATGATTCTTCACGATAAAGATATTCAACCAAGTCACTTAATAAACAGTTTTTTGCATGTATTTGAAAATAGTAAAGATGGGTTTGGTAAGTTAAACAAAAAGAATACGGAGATTATTAATTTTAATGATAATGGCGCATTAGATATAAATTATCTTTCTCAAAAAATGTATAAACTAGGAAAAAACAAAGATAAAAACTATATTATGGTTATGTCTGCAATGGATAGAGGTTTAAATGCGTTGGCAATTGATGAGATAAATGTACCTGAATTTATAAAAGCACCTAAGAATATTAAATTTTTAATGGTGGCAGACAAGGACAAGTATTATAACCAAAGTACAAAAGGAACAGTGTCATTATTTTTCTCGGACTTTGGCGAAGTTTCAATGCCTTTGATGAATATGGCTCAAGCAAAAAAAATGTTTAATGAACAACCGAAACTTTTGGAAAAAATTAAAAAGCCTTTTACAAAACAAGCGATTGATAAAGCTGTTGAAATATCTAATCAATTAAAAGGTACATATCCTGAAAAAGCACAAAAAGTTATGGAATTAATTGCAGCGTACTATGTAGATAAAGATAAAATAACACTAAAAGATGTACAAAATTATGTAAAAGAAGCAAAAGAAATTTTTAAACCTGTAGAAAATGATGCTGCTATTAAAGTTGTGTTTGATACTGGTGTAAAACTTAAAGACATGGTTGGTGTTCCAGCTACTAAAAAAGAAGCTGCGTCTATTGTTTCCAGAATTAAAGATAAATCTATCGGAACAAAAGGATTTATTATCTATTCTCAAGACGGTACGGTTGGAGCAGGAAGAAAATATACGGCTCAAGCTATAGCCGGCGAAGCCAAAATACCATATATTGAAATTAACGCTGTTGATTTTGGTACAAAAGATGTTGATTTGTTTGATGATGTAAATCTTAGTCCTGAAGCCTCTATGAAGAAGCTATTTGGAATGGTTAAGGCTCAAGCTGAGACAAATCCATATAAATCAACTATTTTGTTTGTAGAAAACTTTGATTATTTTTCATATGGTGAAGCTGTTTCACAATACCACGAAAAAGCAATGTCACAACTTATCAGAGAAATGAATAAAGCGCAAGAACAAGGGTTGAATATCATTGTTATGGGGTCAATGTTTGATGCCGGTAATATCGGTGAAGCAACTTCTAAATCTTTTAAATTTATAGACAAAATTGAGGTTGAAACGCCCGGATATAACGAAAAAGCAAGAAGTGAAGTTATTGACTACTATATTAATAAAAAAGGAATAAAACTTGCTGGAAGTAATCAAGACCAGCAAAATATAAAAGAACACATTAAGTTAATAACAGAATATTCATCATATATCGAAATATTAACAATATTAGACAAAGCTCAAACTATTGCAAAAGAAAGAAATCATAAATTAATAGAAAAAAGTGACTTTACTGAAGCCTTTTTGCAGCTTTTATATGGCAGACCCTCTATCTCAAATATGCCTCAATATGAAAAGGAAATGGTTACCTCACACGAATGCGGTCACGCTTTAAATACGACAATAATGTTTGATTTGGCTGAAAAAAAAGGACAACCTTGGCACAGAGGTGAAAAACTTAATTTCATAACTTTAGATCCTCGAGGTTTCTATGGTGGATGCGTTTTTGCTTCAGATATTGAAAACTCAGAATGTTCTTTTGAAAAAATGTTCTCAAATATTGTTCTTTGTTTCGGAGGAAACTCTTGCGAACATAAGTTCTATAATCAGGATGGTAGCTGGGGAATCACTACTGATATGAAAATGGCAACAGATGCAGCTACAAAAATGGTCACAGTAATGGGACAAGGTAAACATTTTGGTAAAAAATCTATAAAAGGTGTTAATTTCTTATCAGATGAAGATAAATTAAAAATAAACAAAGATATTGATGTAATACTTAAAAACGGTCAATTGGTTTCTGATTTGATTACTGAAGTATATGCTGATTTTAATAGAGAATTTACTAAAAAGTATGCATCAAGAGTAGGAACTGGTAATTGCATAATTCACAAAGACGAATTCTGGCAAATGTTTAATGAATGGAAGGCAAAACAACCTCAAGAAAAACAAGACCTATTCAAAAAACTAGATTCATCAATATTAGAAATTATTGAATACACTAAAAAAGGTATAATTTGTCATAAAAATTAATTATAAATTGATAAAAAAGCAACCATCCTGATTTGAAAGATGGTTGCTTTTTTTACTGCAAGATTTTCAATAAAAAAAATCGGCTGGTGTGAACCTTAAGCCGAGATGGATAGAATTAGTTTATGGAGTTTATAGAGGAGTTTGTACATTTTTTTTAATGCTCCTGAAAAATAAAAATTGCTATTTTGACTTTGGTATGTTAACTTTTGTAAAGTTTGATTTTTAATCAATGCAATTAATTGTGAATAATACACCTATAAAAGCGTGACAAGATTTGAAATTTATGGTTTAATTATAGAATTCACAAAAGAGGAGACAGTATGAAGAGAGTTAACATTGGATTAATCGGTTTAGGAACAGTTGGAACCGGCGTAGTTAAGACATTACGTAATTTTGACTACATTAACATCAAAAAAATTGCAGTAAAATCATTAAACAAAAAAAGAAATATTGATAATCTTGATGAAGCCATGTTAACGACGGATATTTTTTCAATTGTGAATGACCCAGAAATTGATATTGTTGTAGAGGTTATAGGTGGTGTAAATCCTGCTTTTGATTTGCTTAAAACAGCTATTCAAAACAAAAAACATATAGTAACGGCCAACAAAGAACTTTTAGCAAAACATGGTGAGGAATTATTTAAACTTGCGTCTGAAAATAACGTTGTAATAATGTATGAAGCTGCAGTTGGCGGTGGAATTCCTATTATAATGCCAGTTAAAATGACATTATCAGCTAACAGAATTGATAAAATTGCGGCTATATTAAACGGTACAACAAATTACATTCTTACAAAAATGGATGAAGAGGGCGCTGATTATTCAGAAGTTTTAGCTGAAGCGCAAAAATTAGGTTATGCAGAAACTGATCCAACTGGAGATGTTGAAGGTTTTGATGCGGCTTATAAAATTGCAACGTTAGCAACGATTGCGTTTAAAAAACGAGTAAAAATCCAAAATATTCACAGAGAAGGTATAACAAAAATTTCAGCTAAAGATATGGCTTATGCAAAACAGTTAGGCTACAAAATTAAGTTGATAGCTTTAGCAAAAATGAATAATAATGAAGCGGATGTTAGAGTGCATCCAATGTTGGTTAAATCAAACCATACGTTAGCGCATATAAGCGGAGTAACAAATGCCGTATTATTAGAAGGATTTCCTGTAGGACAGGTTATTCTTTCAGGACCTGGGGCTGGTGAGTTTCCTACCGCGAGTTCAGTTGTTGGTGATATTGTTACAATTTGTTCTGAATTAGAGCAAAACTCAACTGCAATGCTTCCAATGATGCGTTGTTGCCATAATGAAAATGCAACACCTATTAATATTTCAGATACGAAAAACAAGTATTACATTTTAATGGATGTTAATGATAAACCCGGGGTAATTGGTACTATTGGTACAATTTGCGGCAAACATAACATTAACTTTGCAAGCTTATTACAAAAAGATGCAGCTGAAACTGAAGCACAAAGCGCTGAAGTTGTTGTAATAACCGCAGAAGCCTTGGAATCAGATATACAAAAAGCCATTGAAGAACTACAAGCAAATGATTGCATAAAAGAAGTTAAAAGTTTAATAAGAGTAATGGACTAGGAGTGAATTATGAGCACAGAAAAACATTATCAAGGATTAATAAATAAATATAGAGCAAATCTTCCAGTAACAGAAGCAACACCTGTTGTAACGTTAAATGAGGGTAATACACCATTAGTTAAAGCAGAAAATCTTGCAAAAGAAATCGGGTATAATGGAGAAATTTATTTAAAACTTGAGGGTTTGAACCCCACAGGAAGTTTTAAAGATAGAGGTATGACAATGGCTGTTTCAAAAGCAGCAGAAGAAGGCGCAAAAGCGATTATTTGCGCCTCTACTGGAAATACTTCAGCGGCTGCCGCTGCATATGGCGCAAAAGCTGGAATGAGAACTTTTGTTTTAATCCCTGATGGATACATTGCATTAGGTAAGCTTTCTCAAGCTATGATGTATGGAGCTGAAATTATTGCTATTGATGGCAACTTTGATGAAGCATTAGAAGTTGTTAGAGAAATTTCTGAAAAATATCCTGTAAAATTGGTAAATTCTGTAAACCCATATAGAATTGAAGGTCAAAAAACAGGCGCTTTTGAAATCGTAGAAGCTTTAGGTGATGCGCCTGATTACCATTTTATTCCTGTTGGTAATGCGGGCAATATTACAGCATACTGGAAAGGTTATGAAGAATATTTTGAGCAAGGAAAAGCGAAAAAATTGCCTAAAATGATGGGCTTTGAAGCAGAAGGTGCGGCTGCAATCGTTAAAGGTGAAAGAATTATGAAACCCGAAACTATTGCAACGGCTATTCGTATTGGAAACCCTGCAAGCTGGGAAAAAGCTGAAAATGCTAGAGATAAAAGCGGTGGCGTGATTAATTTTGTTAGTGATGACGAAATTATTGAAGCATATAAATTGCTTGCAAAAACAGAAGGAGTGTTGGCGGAACCAGCATCTGCGGCTAGTGTTGCAGGCGTAATTAAAGCTAAAAAATTAGGTCTTATTGAAGATAACAAACAAATTGTTTGTATTTTAACAGGTAATGGATTAAAAGACCCAGATAGCGCAATTAAATATTCAGGTGCTGATGTTAAAAAGACATCTTCAAACCTTGATGATATTTTAAAGGTTATGAGTTTATAAAATGAAAAAAGGTGACAAGCTAGAGCTTTTTGTTGAAAAACTTCTTTTTGAGGGTGCAGGACTCGCTCGTTATGAGGGAATGCCTGTGTTTATTGAAGGAGTTGCCCCACAAGAAAAAGTTCTAGCGCAAATCCTTTCTGTTAATAAAAATTACGCTAAAGCTCAACTTCTGGAAATATTAGACGCGTCCCCAAATCGAGTTAAACCAATATGTTCAATGGCGAATGTTTGTGGGGGATGTTGTTGGCAACACGTTAGCTATGAAGAGCAATTAAGACAAAAAAAACAAATTGTTCAAGAAGCAATAAAAAAATTTGCAGGTGAAGAAATTGAGATTAAAGAAGTTATACCTTCGCCACAAAATACAGAATTTAGACATAAAATTCAATACCCTGTAGCTCAAACAAAGGTTTCAAAACGTATTCTTGCAGGTTATTACAAGAAAAACACTCATGAATTAGTAAATATTAAACATTGTCCTATACAGCCTGTGCAAATTGATGAGATAGTTGAATTTATAAGAGAAGAGGCTAAAAATTGTAATGTTTCAGGTTATGATGAAGCTAAACATAAAGGCGATTTAAGACACATTGTTTTTCGTCATTCAGTTGCTTGTGATGAAATTTTGGTAATATTTGTTGTAAATGATTTAAAATTGAGAAATCAGGTGAAGGCGTTGGCGGCAAAAGTTTTTGAAACCTATAAAAACGTCATTGGCTGTCTTGTAAATTTTAATAATAAAAAAACAAATTCTATATTAGGTGATATAACCAAAAGCATTGTCGGTCAAGATTTTTATACAGAAAAAATTGGTGATAAACTTTATCAAGTTAGTGCTGGTTCGTTCTTTCAAGTTAATCCAAATTCTGCAAAAAATATTTTAGATACAGTAAAAGCGATGATTACTGAGAGGATACAAAACCCTGAAATTTTAGATGCGTATTCTGGTGTTGGAAGTTTTGGGATTTATTTAGGCGATATAGCCAAAAGAGTTGTCTGTGTGGAAGACTATCCACCTGCAACTGCTGATGCATTAAAAAATATCGAACTTAATGGATACAAAAATTTTGAAATTTTGACCGGTGATGCAGCTATGCATCTGGAAAAGCTAAAAAAGCAAGGAAAACAATTTGATGTAGTTATTGTGGACCCTCCAAGAAAAGGACTAGCACCAGAAGCAGTTAAAACATCAACACAGTTAAGTAAAAATTTAATTGTTTATGTGAGTTGCAATCCAACAACGTTGGCAAGGGATTTGAAACTATTTAGGGAATATGGCTTTAAAGCACAATATATTCAACCTGTTGATATGTTTTGTCATACTTTTCATATAGAAAACGTTACAATATTGGAAAAAATTTAGAAAAATTTATTTTTAAGTAAATATACGTAAAAAATCGATAAAAAAAGCGGGCTTAATAAAAAGATTAGCCCGTTTTTTGTGCTTATTTTGTTTTACTCCTCCAGTGTTGGTTGCCCGACTGTGCTTAACAATTTTTTTACTACCTTCGACATTTGACAAACAAATGAATAATTTCCCTTTGAAATAGAACATTGCGTGCAATTTCCACATAATTTGTAACATTCTAAAGCTTGTTCAGTCCAGTTTTGTAAAATAGAGTCTGATAGCTCTCCATTATTTTGTGGAACAAAAATATTGTAATCATAATATGTATTTACAGCCATTTTATCCCCTCCCTTTTTTATCAGGATGAGCGATTTTTTTGTATTTTTAATCCTTTATTTAGATGATTTAAAAACAAAAAAACATCCGCATAATGCAAATGTCTTTCAATTAAAGTATTTCTAATAAAAAGGCGGCACCCAGATTCGAACTGGGGGTAAAAGCTTTGCAGGCTCCTGCCTTACCACTTGGCCATGCCGCCGTACCTTTATTAATATTATAAAACACAAGGTACAGTGTCAAGTTTATAATAAAATGATTTTTAATTAATCTTAAAATTAATCAAAACTTAATTTCCCAGTACTATATAAATTTATCATATCTGTATACCCTCCAATATTTTTCCCATCGATAATTATTTGAGGAACAGTCACATAGCCTTGTAAGTCATATTTTTCGCCTATTTTTTTTCTCATCTCATCTTCGTTTTCTGTTATGTCATAATTTGTGTATTGTACATTTTTTTCATTTAAAAAATTAAGTGCTTTTTTGCAATAAGGGCAATAATCAACTGTATATAATTCTATTTTCATAAAATCCTCCTTTTCTTAAATTTTATAAAATAATTAAAAATTTTTATATTGGTAAATTGGCTATACAAAAAGCTCAAATATATTACTATATTATGCTATTTTATCTATTTTTTGCTTGTTTTTAGACAAGTCTGAAACAATAGATAAAGAATTTCTAAATTTGCTTAAATACAGCAAAACGCCTGTGCTTAATGCTATAATACCAAGAGCTGAAGCTGTAACTATTTTCCCGTATCTTGTAGCCTTAGCCGATTGCATAATTTCAGCTTTTTTCATAGCTTCAGAAAATCTTTCATTAAATCCACTTAAGCGTTTAAGATTTTCAACAAAACGTGGTTTAAGAAAATCACCGGTTAATTTCCTATTTTCTCCTATTGTAACCTCAAAAACTTCGCCCATATAACGTCCATTTGCGCTTAGAGGATTATTTATTTCATTGTAGTCTATTGTTGTAGCAATAAGTTTTTGGGTATGTAAATCAATATTATAAGCCGAGTTTTCATGCCAGCCAATTTTTTGTTTCATAGTATTAGCAACCATTTTTTCATAGTTATCTGGATCTAAAAGAACGGCTTTTTTTATACATTTAGAAATTTCTTCTGATGCTAATTCTCTGCGTTTATTATCAACAATTTGCCATTTTATATCAAAATTTTTATCCTTTGACAATTGAATTTTTTCTTCATTTGTATAAGAAAAATTTTTGTTATCAAAATTCAATAGATATGGGCTTTTCGATAAGAATCCAGTTTCATCTGTAACAGAATTTGCTTCAGATGTTAAGCTTTTAATAAAATTTGGAGCTCCGCCTGTATTTATAGAAATAACAGGGGTATGCGCTGTATATGATTCTAATGGCGTTAAACCACAAGGTTCAAATACAGAAGTAAAAAGCGAATAAGTTGCGCAAGCTGCTAATCTATTAGGGAAAAAACCATTAATGTACATTACATTATGATAATATTTTCCCTTATCCATTGTTTGAATTTGTCTTACAAATTTTTGAATATTATTCCAATCTCTTGTCCCTTCATCCCAAACACCAGCACCGGCTAAAAGTTTTGTTTTTAATTTTATATCTTCTGGTACAGTTTCATCTTGTAAGAATTTCAGAAAGGCTTCTAGTGTTGTTGGCATACCCTTTTGTGGATCAGGTCTTCCCCATCCCATAATTAATATATCGCCATCCTTATAAGGTGATAATTGACCCAAAATTGAAAAAACTTTTTTTTGCTCTGGATTAAAAAATAAATCTAATAATGCATTTTGATTTTTACTTGTATCTGCATTACCTATTAAATTTAATAGCCATTTTGTATTGGCTTTTTTAGTTTCAATAACTTCTTTAGGTGTCATCAAAAATTTTTCAGATTTATCATACTTAAATACATTAAAAGTAGATTTATTAGCACTTAGTCCATTTTTTCCATGTCCAAAATCGGCATAAGGGTTATCTAATTCTAAACTTGCTTGAGAAGAACCGTTAGTAATATCAATTGTTTTGGTTTTTGCAAAATCATCTGTTAATCCTAGTGTTATATCATAAGTATTAGCGCAACGTGATTCTTTGCCATAGTTTAAAGAAACTGTCCCACAAGTCATATTATTAGGATTTACATTTGCTCCATGTAAAGCAATTTTTGTAACATTATAAGTTCCTTCGCTATCTAAATAAGGATCGATGACATCTTTCAATATTTCTTTTGCTATATTTATATCATCTTTTGTCATTTTACCGGCTATGCGTCGTGCTTCAATTTCTTTTAATTCATTATACCGAGGATGAATTTTCAACTCTGCAATTGAACGATTAGTTGCAACTATTCTAAAGAATTCTAACGGGTCAGAGTAAAAACCTTGATACGAGCGTCCATTATTATGAAAAGTAGAATGTATCTTAAAGCCATTATAATAAGCATCTCCAGAATTACTTCTATCTGCAATATCTATCAATGTTGAAAAAGCCTGTCTATCATGTAGCCATATATTAGCAGGGTTAAAATAGCCATGTTTTTCTGTATTTAACTTTGGTAAGGCATCGGCTATTGCTTTATTATGAATAGAATATAATAAATCGGATTTTAAATTTTTTCCATAAGCTGCCATATCAATATTATCTGTGGCGGAATATCCATATGAATGAGCTACCCGTGCTAAATTACGTGTATGCATTAAATACCTTGTAACAGTATTTTTCGATGCATTAGGTTCTATAACTTTAAATAATTGATATGGTTCATTTATAACATTTAAACTATTATTCTCAAACGTTTTCACATATCCATGAATATCTAATCTTTCAATAGGTAAGTATTTTGAAACACCATTTTCATCGGGAATAGATTGCAATATAAAAATTTCACCATCAGCCAACCTATAATCCACAGGAACGGGTTTTATATCCATTGTATTAGCTCTAAGGATTTGTTTGCCATTTTTATCATACTCAATTTTCATTAAAACCTTAACATTTCCTCCGGCGTTGTCTGGGGCGTGGTAAGGCAAGATAACTCTTGAATCAGCATCTAGAGTATTATTCCAACTTTCATTTGCTTCTTTTACAACAACGGCTAAGCCGCCTTTACTGTATTCTTTAAGACCTAATCCTTTATCTTCTGCAGCTATGTTAATAAATTGTTTGGCATTTTTATCAAAATTACCACGAAAACTTATCCGCACAACCGGACCTAATCGTTCTGAATTGTTTAAATTTTGAGGGCATCTAGTTGTTAATTTTTGACTAATATTGTGATTAGATTGAATAGAATGTAATCGTGAAGACAAAAACTCAATTTTCATAATACTCAGTCTCCATTTTCCTATATTAGCTTTTCTCGTTTGTAAAAAAAATGACCATTAAAATATCTGCCTCATAATAGCACAAATATAGGCATTTCGCAATGGTTTTAGATAGAAAAATTAAGCTTAATTAAGTTTTTTTAATATTCCAGAAATCGTATCTTTTTCTTCTTGAGGAAGATCAAATTTTATATAATCTTCAAAATATTCTTTAGCGTCTTCCTTTTCTCCTCTAGCAAGAAAAAGAACTCCCAAATTTTTATATGAATGAACAAAATCAGAATTTACAGAAATTGCTTTTAAGTGGTTTGAGATAGCCTTATCTACTTCATCATTTGCTTCATAAGCAAGTGCAACATTGTAATAAATAAGAGGATTTGTATCAACAAATTCAAGTACCTTTTCATAATTTGCTATAGCCATATCCCAAACCCCAAGTTCAAAATATACTCTACCCAAATCCCAATATGCGTCGTAATTTTTAGGTGAAATTTCTAACACTGTATCTAATTGGTCGATAGCAATATCGTATCTAGAATCATCTATATAAACACGAGCCAAATAATGTCTCAATGCTGGATTATCAGGCAATTTATATACACCATTTTGTAAAATTTCAATAGCTTTTAGCATCTCATGTTGACGATAATATAAATCTGCTAAATTAATATAAACTTGAACAATTTTGTCATCCAATGCAAGTGCTTCTAGAAAAGTCTTTTCAGCATTTTCTTCATCTTCCAAGTATAAATAACATAAACCCATATTATTTAAAATATGAGGATTGTTATTATCAATTGCCAAAGCTTCTTTAAAAAGTTCTAACGACTCATTATACTCGCCTTTTTTAAATGTTTCCAACGCCAATTCAACTTTACTCATATTTACCTTCTTTATAAATTATTCTCATTTTTATAATTTTATAATACAATAAAAACACGAACTTAGTAAAAAAGGATTAAATACATGTCAGGACACTCAAAATGGTCAACAATTAAACGTAAAAAAGCAAAAGTAGATTCAGCAAGAGCTGCGGAATTTCAAAAATTTTCAAGAGAATTAATGGTCGCATCAAAAATGGGTGGACCTGATCCAAGTGCAAATTTTCGTCTTAAAACCGCAATAGATAGGGCAAAAGCAGCAGGACTTCCAGCAGATAATATTAAAAGAGCTATAGAAAAAGGTTCTGGTGCATCAAACCAAGATAACTATGAAGAGTTAACTTACGAAGGATACGGCGCTGGCGGAGTTGCTATTTTTATTGAAGCAATGACAGATAACAGAAACCGCACTGCTGGTGATATTAGAAGTTATTTCACAAAATATGGCGGCAACTTAGGCGAAACTGGGTGTGTTGGCTGGATGTTTAAACCTGTAGGGCTTCTTACCTTTGATTTAAGCACTGATTATGAGAAATTGTTTGAAGCAGCCATCAATTTTGGTGCTGATGATATTGAAGAAGATGAAGAAGAATACAGAGTAATAACTTCTGTTGAAAATTTCCAATCTGTTTTTGAAGGACTTGAAGCTGAAGGCTTTAAAAGTGTAAGTGCTGATTTAACAAGATTGCCTGAAAATGATTTAGAAATTACTGATGAAGCAACGGCTAAAAAAATCTTATTATTGTTAGAAAAACTTGAAGAACATGATGATGTTCAAAATGTTTATTCTAACGTTGATATAGATGATGAATTAGCAGAAAAAATCGGTTAATTCTTATAAAAGATTAAGTAAAAACCGGCAATATAAAAAATTGTCGGTTTTTTTAATTTAATTGAATTTTTGATTTTGATTTATATTGAATTATAATTTAGGGGTGTAAATAAAATCAAAAATTGGCAAACAGTAGGGCGCTGTCTATAGACGCACCCTACATTACTAAATTTTGTGGTAGATGAAAATCTACCCTACGTTCTACATTACTAAATTCCAATTAAATCATAATTGGAATTTGAGCAAATTTTGTTACAAATTGTAAATGTAAATTTTTCAAGCCCCCACTGAATTATACAAATTTTATTTTGTTTTATTTTATTTTATTAGCAATTATAAATCTTTTCATGTTTTCTTGCGTATATAATAGTAAAAATACATTTTTTCATGAAAAACGAAAGGACCTTTTTATGACAGTTAGTGGTGTAAACAACGCAAACAGCAACGCAGGTATTTATACAACAGGAGCTGCCGTAATTGGTGGCGGCGTAGGAACGGCTTATGGATATTTATCCAGACCATTTTTAACAAAAGATGGCGTGCCAACAGATAGCTTTATTAAAAAAGTTATTGATATAGATGAGCCTGGTTTCCCAAAATTTCTTAACAATATTGAAAAAGCAAAATCAAATGAAGAAATAAAAAACCTTGCTTTAAAATTCCGTCCTGGTGAGGAGATTGATGAAGATTTTTTGGGCAAACCTATTGGCGAAATTAAAAATGATATAAAAGCTGGCTATGTTGATTGTATGAATAAATTAAAAAAACATTTTGCCGATTATTGGGATAGTACAAAGAAAACATTTATAAATTGTGATGACGAAGACGGACAAATATTTAAAAAAGCAGCTCAAAGCATCCAATTCAAACATGCTGCAATTTATGGTTCGATTGGTGCGGCTGTGCTTGGATTAGGCACATATTTAGCAACTAAAAAGAAAGAAACACCTGAAGCATAATAAATCCAAAATAAACATACAATAAAAAAAGCACCACTAGGTTAAACGGTAATAAACAAATAAAAATTTTTTCGTAAGTCATTCCGACAGAACGTAGGGTAGAACGTAAGGTAGATTTTAATCTAGCGAAAAATTTAGCTGCTCAAAAATTATATAAAAATAAAGGTAGACTTTAGTCTACCCTACATTCTAAATTATAATTTAGCAGTATAACGTATTTCAACTTATGCTGGCAACGCCAGTTATGTAGGGTGCGTCGTTTGACGCACCGTTTGTTTTTCAAATCTTGTGGTGCGTCTAAAGACAGCACCCTACTGTTTGCTAATTTTTGATTTTATTTACACCGCTAAATTATAATTTGTCTGTAAAAAACTATAGATTATAAAATTCTTGATAATAAATTACAATTAATCAAATTTTACATTATGAAGTCAAAATAATTCTCAATAGACATACAAAGATTTTAAAGGTAAAATATGTAAGTAAGAATATTTTAGTGAGGAAGTCTAGATATGTATAACGTAGCGATTATTGGTGCTGGTCCAGCTGGGATTTTTGCGGCTTTAGAAATTACTAAACTTAAACCGGATTGGAAAGTAGTATTAATTGAAAAAGGACAAAAAATTGAGAAAAGAAAATGCCTTTTAAGAGAAGGCTATGAAAAATGCCCAACTTGTAAAAAATGCGGACTTCTTTGCGGCTGGGGCGGAGCCGGTGCGTTTTCTGATGGAAAACTTACTCTTACTCCAGATGTTGGTGGGCATCTTATTGATTATATGTCTCGTGAAAAAGTTGAAGATTTAATAAAATATGCGGATGATTTATACTTAAAATTTGGCGCAACAGATGAAGTTTTTGGAACAGACAAAAAAGTTTTCCAAGAAATTGAAAGACAAGCAGCGTTGGCTGAACTAAAACTTGTTCATTCTCCGGTAAGGCATCTTGGAACGGAAAGAAGTCTTGATGTACTGAAAGGAATGCAAGATTATCTTGATGAAAAAATTACAATAATAAACAATGTTTGCGCTAAGAATTTGATTGTAGAATGTGAACAAGTAAAAGGTATTGTTTTAGATAATGGTGAAACAATCCGTGCTGAATATACAATTATTGCGCCAGGAAGAGAAGGTGCTGATTGGTTAACAAAAGAATTTGATAAAAATAAAATTGGGTTTGTAAACAACGCAGTGGATGTTGGTGTTCGTGTTGAACTTCCAGCTCCTGTTTTTGAACCACTTACTTCAAAACTTTATGAATCAAAATTAGTTTACTACTCGCCAACTTTTGGTGATGAAGTTAGAACATTCTGTATGAATCCTAATGGTGAAGTTGTACAAGAAAACTACAACGGAATTTCCACCGTAAATGGTCATAGTTATGCAGAAAAAACAACAAATAATACAAACTTTGCATTACTTGTGAGTAAGAAATTTACTGAACCGTTTAAGGAGCCAATTCAATACGGTCAACATGTTGCAAGTCTTGCAAATATGCTTGCGGGCGGTGTTCTTGTTCAAAGATTTGGTGACTTGCTAGAAGGTAGACGCTCAACTCCAGAGAGAATAAAATCAAGCATAATAACACCAACGCTTACTTGTGCAACACCTGGAGATTTAAGCTTGGTTATTCCTTATCGTCAAATGTTAAGTATCATAGAAATGATTTATGCGCTTGATAAAATCGCACCTGGAACCGCTTCAAGATATACATTGTTGTATGGTATAGAGGTTAAATTCTACTCAGCAAGAGTTAAGTTAACTAATGAACTAGAAACAGAAGGTGTAAAAAACTTGTTTGCAATTGGTGATGGCGCAGGTGTTACAAGAGGACTCATTCAAGCGTCAGCATCGGGTATCCATGCAGCAAGAACTATTTGTTCAAGATAGTTCTTTCAAATATTTTTATTAAGTAAAGACGAGAACTTCAGGCTTCTCGTCTTTTGTTATTATTTATAATAACTAATTTTTAAGAGTAAATCTTAGTGTTTTGTGTTCATTTATAATATCATTCCACATTGATATTGGTCGCACCCACACTTGCTTATCTTTTATTGATTGATAGACCACCATTTCCTCTAAAGTTTCTGAATGTTTTGCTAAGGCTATAATTTTGTATTCATTACCTTTATAATGTTGATATATTTTTCCAATTTCTATTTTTTGCATATTTCCTCTGTAAGCGATTTTGATTTTTGTAAATTATTGTTAAAGCTCTATCAAAATATTTTATTTTCACTTATTATAACAATAAAAGATTTTGCGTGGAAAGGTTTTATATGACGATACGAATTCAAGAGAGTGGTGTAAATGGCACTAATACAGAGTATACTGTGAATTATAGTAAATATATACAAAGAAAATTAATTGTTCCAAATAATCAAAAAGATGAATTTGTAACTTCATATAAAAAAATGCATGATAAAAATGCGCTTATTGATGGGATTGCTGTAGTTGCATCTGCTCCTATTGGTTTTGTTTTGGGAAGTAAGCTTGTAAATAAATTTTCAAAAGAACAACCTCCATCTATCCTTAAAAAGACCGGAATTGGTACAATTACCGCAATTTTGAGCTGCATTACCATTTCTTGTGTTATGGCTATAGTATCTAATTCTTTAGACACAAAAATCAAAAAAAAGTTTAATGTAAAAACTTTGCCAATGAGTAATGAAAATATTGTAGTTTAATTTTGGCAAGATAAATCTATAGCGTTAATTGTATTACTTTGAATATATGCATTTACTGGACAACCTGCTTTGCAATAATATTGTCCTGCGCAGTTGTTGCATTTTGTATCTTTAAGAAATCGTCTTTGAAACAAAGGGTTTGTATTTGCATTATTGATAATTTCTTCTAGCGTGTTTGTTTTTATGTTGCCTAATGGTAGGACATTTTTTGTTGAAGCATAAAGACATAAAAAAACTTCGCCATCTTTTCTAATGTGGAGTTTTTCACGTTTATTACATGAAAAATCCATAATTTTTGTGTTTTTGTTTGGTAAATTATCTTTTATTAATGGAATTGAGATTAGTTCTGGAATGTTGAATAACCTCAAATCTATCTTAAGTGCGTCTTTTTCATGTTTAAGCAATTTTATCATTTCTTTAAACAAAATATCTTTATCCGGAATTAAATTAGTATCTTCTGAATGGATACGGCTAAAAGTTATCAATTTAACACCCAAGCCCATTGCAAGCTCGTAAAGCTCAATCATTTCATACAAATTTTCAGTTGTAACAACACAGTTAATAGTTACGACTATGTTGTTTTTTATAAGCAATTTAATTCCTTCAATAGCTTTTTGAAAAGTATTTTTGCCCCTAGTTTTTTCATGTGTTTGTGCAGTTGCTCCATCAAGACTCACTTGAACAAAATCATACAGTGGGTTAAACAATTCTGATAATTTTCTTGCATTATCTTCATTTATTAAAGTAGCGTTAGTTGTAAGTTCAATTATTGCATTATTACGTTTTAAAGTGGAAATAATATCAAGTAAATCATTTCTCAAGAATGGTTCACCACCGGTTAGCATTATTTTTACTAAATCATTATCTACAAGTTGATTTGCAAAATCTATAGCAATATTAGTTGGAACATCGTTTTTTTCGTTATATGACTCTTTGGCAAAACAACAATGTTTACATCTCAAATTACATCCAGCTGTAATTTCCCAAGAAACATTGTAAGGCGTTGAAAAGGTTTTTATTCCACTTTTTGTAATGTGCTCCATAAAACGAAGTTCCGGTGATTTATTGTTTTTATGATTAACAAATTTTTTTATAAAAATCTTAGCATCTTCTTTTGTTATATCTTTAAATGTCATCTTTAATCACCAAAAAACCTTCTTCTAAGAGTATTTTAATAATATTATCAAAGCTTTCACAGATTTCTTCTTTAGTGTAATTTTCAAAAATTTCAAACAAGTAATCATATATAGTTTGAAGTGTATTTTGACCATCCAACATTCTAATGAGGCAATCTACAGCCGCATTTCCACTCCAATATTTTTCAGTTTGCACATTAAATAAAAAAAGAGTTCCATCTTCTAAGTTTGGTTCAAAACGTTTTAACACATTTTTGTTTAGGACAAGAATAGTATCATTTTTAAACATTAACTTTCTCCAATTTGTGTTGGTATAAACATTCAGTAGGCGCGTTACAAGAATTTCCCGTGTTTAAACATGCTAAAGCCGCACATCCAGCATTACACCATTTACTATATTGGCATTTTTTACAAACAAAATCAACTCTTGGTTTGAATAGTGGATGGTTATGTCTTTGAGCCCATATTTGTTCAAAACTTTCTTTTCGCAAATCTCCAATGCATAAATTTGCGGTTTCTGAACTTGTACACAAATAAAGTTTTGCGTCTGCTGAAATAAAAACTTTATTGTGATTATGGCATAGTTTGTTACAACCATATTTTTTGGGCGGATTATATTTTTTAAATAGTTCTTCACCAAGCGGATAATTTAGAAAATCATAAGCTGTAAAAAAACTTTTTGAAACAGGTATGTTTTTTTTAATCAGTTTGGCATAGTTAACAAATAAATCATCTGGATTTGGTGATAAATATGCTTGTTCTTCCGAAAAAACTTTATATTTTCCTAGACGCAATTCCTTTATATCGAAGTTTTGATATATTTGAGAAAACTCTTCTAATGAATTTACATTTTCAGACGTCACTGTGCAGGCAATAGTTGTTTTAAGTCCTTTTTGATTTAAAAGTTTTATAGCATTAATTGATTTAAAAAATGTGCCTTCTCCTCTTGTAATATCATGAATTTTTGCATTTGGTCCATCTAAACTAATTTGAATATTATCGTATTTGGGGTTGAGTAATAATGAAAGTTTATCAGCAATTTCTTCTGTAATTAATGTTCCATTTGAAAACAAATTCACACATATATTTTTAGATTTAAAGTATTTTAGTAAATCAAAAAAATAAGGTGTTAACATAGCTTCTCCACCAGTTAACAAAACAGACAAAATATTAAATTCATCAACTAAATATTTGGCAAGATTAAACGCTTCTTCTTTTGTCAGGTCGTTTTGTGTATTAAACATTGATTTATTTGTATAATAAAAACAATGTTTGCATCTTAAATTACACGCAGAAGTCAACTTCCAAATGATATTTGGGGGATAATGATATATAAAATCTTTAGGTAGTGCACTTAGATATCCACTGAAAACAGACTTTTCATCTTGTTTGCTTTTTTTTATATAAGTGTACTTAAAGCATTTTTCTATAGATAAATCAATAGACATAAAAATTTAAATTATATTAAAAACTTAGAAGAGGAAGACAACCAAGTTCTAAGTCTCCACAAAAAGACCAACTATCGCCACCAGCTGAACCTACAATAATATCATCGTCATCATCTGCAAAAGGGTCAGATATATATTTTTTTGTTTTTATATCAGCGTGGAAATCGTGCACTCGCGTTTGAGGTAATGAAACTTTAGAATAATTCTTTTTAAATTGAGTTAATATAATATTGGATACAGGTTTAATAGACGGCATATTCTTCTCCTTTTGTATAATAATCCTAAAGCTAATTTTCGATTTTGTCAATAAATATTAAATTTTTGTAAACAGGATTTCTGATTTTGTAAAACCAATAAAAACATTGAAGTTTAAATGAACGACCCCTAAAACAAATTTTTGTGTTTTGTCTTAGGGGTTCAGTTCAAAATAAATTATTTTTTTAAATATAATTATTAATTAAAATCCGCTAGATAAAAAGTTTTGAGCAGCATTTTCAGCTTTTTGTGCTTTTAAGATTGCATTTTCAACTTCTGCTTCTCTTGGATCTTTTTGAAGCGCAAACTGAGAGGGTTGAGCAGATGGAATATAAGAACGTTTTAATTCCGTTGCTGCTATTTCATCTTCAATCGTTGGTGTTTTGTTTTGAGTTTGTGCATTTATTGGCGCAGATGCAATTGGCTGAGAATTGTTCATTGGAGCAGCTGCCATAGGTTGTTGTGCGGGTTGAATTTGTTGTGGTTGAGGTGTTTGTTGCTGTTGTGCCATTTGCTGAAGTTGAGCAAGTTGTTGGTTTGGTAATTCTTCAGTCTTCGTTTTTTTACCATCATCTAATGTTGAGTTTTTAGGTTTACCAAAAATAGCGTGAGAAAGTTTTACAAAACCTTTTCTAAATGGTTCAACTAAAACAAATCCTACAAGTATCATTCTACCGATACCTCCACCCCAACGTGATGCGGCTTTTCTTATGCTCTTGAATGAGAATTTGCTGCCATCCATCATATTATAACGACCAACAGAGAACAACTTACCCATTAATTCAAGTGGTTTTTGGACAATGTATTTACCGATACCGGCTTCTTTTATTGTTAATTTAGACTTCATAGAATTTTTTATTGCTTGACGAAGAGTTCCCTTGGTTCCAAATTCTGCCATCCTAGTTTCAACTTTGTCTATCAATCGTGATTGAGAAATTGATTCATACAAATTATCAATTTTTAGATTTTTTGTATCTACTAAGTTTTTGATTTGTTTATAGGCAACATCTTTTGTAATTTTACCAGATTTTAGTTGTTCTATAACTTTTTTTGCTTTTCTAATATCTTTAAATTCTTTGTTAAATGCAATTACTGCTTCTTGGACTCGTTTGGTTGTTTTAGGGTCTAGCTTTAATTTTGTACAAATATCTTTGAATGCTTTTGAATTGACATCCATACCTAATTCAGTTACACCTAAGAATTTGTTAAACCAAGTACCAACAACGAATGACATTAAATAAGAACCTAATGTAAATCCGATATAATCTTCCATAAAGGCTTTAAGCTTGTCACCTTTTTCTGCTTTGGCTGCAGCAGTAAAGCCTTGCATTAAACCAAATGAGCCCATAAATAGAGCCATTTTTCCGCCTAAAACGCCGTTTCCAGATGCTTCACCAACAAGGGCAGACATTTTTTGGAATAATTTCGCAACGGGACCTTGGGCTTTATTCAATGAACCATTAAAGAATTTTGCTTTATGCAAGCCATTACTTAAGTCCGTTTTCAAACCAAGCAGTTTGCCAAACCAACCCTGCTCATTGAGTTTTGCTAATTCTTTTGCCGGCATTTTATCAAATATCGGGTACAACTTTTCAAACGCTGCAGTGCCGCGAATAGAACCTTTTTTAACTTTATTAATAATATCTAAAACTTCATCGACTTTGTGTCCAGCACCGTTGTTTTTTAATAATGCTGTAATTTTGTCAGATGGGACTTTTGTTGTTGCATCAACAAAATCATTTAACGCCTCTGCACCTTTTCCTAAATGGAACATACCTTGTTTGTCCCAAACAGCGATACTTCCTGTTTGCATTTTGGCAAATGCTTCTTTTAATGGTGCTGGCGTAATTTTAGAGAAAAATCCTTTAATTCCATTTGCAGCGTTTTGTACGCCTTTTACAATTGTTGAGTCTCCAATTTTATCATCAAGGACTTGTCCGGCTTTATACAATCTTGTTTGCGCGAAGTCTTTCGCGTTAGAAGCCCCATCAGCTATTTTTTTTGAACTCATTAACCAGTTTGTTGCGCCGGTAAATCCGATACTCATTAATAAACTGCAGGCTAAACTTTTTAACATTGTGCTTAGTGTAGCTTCAGGGGTTTCAGTGCTGTAGTGTCTTGTTGCTTGACCAAGCGCACTGTCTTGCGTTTGAAGTTTTAATGTATCATAATCCAACCCTTGCATAGAAGGAGGTACGCCTTGCATATTAGGAGTATACGCTGCCATTTGTTGCGGATAAGCATTGATTGGATATTGATTATTATAATTATGTAAATTCAAATTAGTCATATTACCCCTAACTACCTTATTTATATAAAAACATTTTTAGCGGAAAAATTGCCTAATTAATTTACAAAAATTAAAAATCAACAAAAAACCCCGATTTAATCGGGGTTTTAAAAATCTATTAAAAACAAAAAGCCTATTTGTTTTTAGCGTAGCAGTCTCTGCAAAAAACTTCTTTTCCTTCAATTGGTTTAAAAGGAACTTTAGTTGCTGCACCACATGCTGAGCAAACAGTGTCATAAAGTCTTTTTTTAGATTTTTGTCTTCTTGCTTTACGGCAATCTTGACATCTTTTTGGCTTATTAACAAGACCTTTTTCTGCATAAAATTCCTGTTCGCCTTGTGTGAAGATAAATTCAGCTCCACAGTCTTCACAAATGAGCTTTTCATCTTGGTACATAATGGTATCTCCTAGTTTGTCATAATGAATACAAAGCTGTATTCAACAGTGGTATTATAGCTTTTTTCTTTGTGTTTGACAAGTATGTAATTGTTTTTTCATTGATATGACGTATTTTGTTTATAAAAAGTTAGCCTATTTGAGTGATGAAAAATTTTTCTAAATAAATAAAAATGTTTACTATGAATGAGACAAAGAAAATAGTAATAATTGGTGCTGTTGCAGCAGGTTCAAAGTGTGCGTTTAAGCTTAAACGAGAACAACCCAAGTGGGATATTCTTGTTTATACAGAAGAAAATATGGTTTCTTATTCAGCTTGTGGGCTACCTTATTTTATTGGTGGTCAGATAAAAAGTAGTGAAAATTTGATTATTAGGAAACCAGAAGACTATTTAAAAGCAGGTATTGATTTAAAACTTAAACATAAATTACTTTCTATAGACGCAAATAAAAAATTAATCAAAGTTTTGGATATAGAAAATAATAAAATTTTTGAAGATAACTTTGATGAATTAGTTTTAGCAACAGGTGCTAAGCCAATTATTCCAAATTTAAAAAATATTGAATTAAAGAATATATTTAGTTTAAGACATGTTAATGATGGCATAGAAATAAAAGAACAGATGTTAAAATCAAAAACTGCAGCAATAATTGGTGCAGGTTATATTGGAATTGAGCTATTAGAAGCATTTGTTAGAAATGGATTAAATGTTAAGTTGATAGAAGGGGCTTCGCAAATTATAAATGTTTTTGATGAAGATATGTCAGATAAAATTGAAAAACACATTTTAGAAATATCTTCTGACAAGGTTGAAATAATAAAATCTTCTATTGCAGAAGAGTTTATTGGTGAAAATGGTTCTGTTAAGGCTATAAAATTGCAAGATGGCAGAGAAATAGAAGCCGATTTTGTTGTTTTGTGTGTTGGGGTTAAACCTACTACTGATTATATTGTTAATAGTGGTATTGAATTTGGCATAAAAAATACAATTAAAGTAAATAAATATTTGCAAACAAACATTCCTAATATATGGGCAATTGGCGATTGTGCAGAAAAAACTCATATTGTTTCACAAAAACCTTGCTGGATACCACTAGGTTCTACTGCGAACAAAGAAGGGCGAACTTGTGCCATAAATTTGGCTGGGACAAAAGAAGTTTTTTCAGGAGTTTTAGGCTCTGCTGTCACTCGTTTTAACGGTTTTACTATGTCAAAAACAGGACTCAATGAAAAAGAAGCAATTGAAAATGGATTTGAGGTTATAACTGAAACCATTACTAAAAAAGATAAAGCCGGTTATATGCCAGAAGTCAAAAATATAACAATAAAGGTTATTGCTGATAAAAAAACAAAAAAGATTTTGGGTGCCCAAGCAATAGGCTGTGGAGATGCAGATAAAAGAATAAACACTGTAACGGGTGCTATTATGAGTAATAAAACGGTTAGTGATTTAGTTAATCTTGATATGACGTATGCGCCGCCATTTTCACCTTCGATTGATCCTTTGTTGACCGCCTTGCTTAATATTGATAAAAAATTGAATGAAAATTAAAAATCATCTATTTTTATTAGGAATTTTGTATTTTTAATACAATTCAAGGCTTTACGTTTTTACTTTTTTATGTATAATTAATTTAGCAATAATTAAAGAGAATTAGTTGTGCAGATAATCGAAGTAAGGAATGATATATTAAAATTGGCGTATTCTCCGTTTCAAAACGGTTTGTTGTTATCTGACTTTTTATTGGTTACAGAAGGCGCTAAGTCGATTTTAACCCAAGTTATTGGTATAGAATCATCTAAAGAAAAAGATATAAATATCGCTGTTTTAAAAGGCTGTCTTTCAGTGGATGATACAGGAAAAATTAATCCTTACATCGGGTTTAGTCCTTCTACTGGCGCGGAAATTACGTTGGTTTCTCAAGACCAAGTTATTTCAATGTTGTGTGAAAAAGGAGTTTCTGCTGTAGAATGGGGTTATTTAGCACAACATGATAATGTATTGTTTAAAACTGAAAAAAATATTTTAGAAAACAAACCGTTAATTTTGATGGACGATTATGCAAATTATAATGTAATTGCAAATAATTTAGTTTATTCTAATTCAAAATTAGGGAAGAAAACAGTTTTAGTCGATTTTGATGGTTGTTTAAAAATTGATAATGCTTTTTATGTAACTCCGGGAGAAGATTTTAAATTACCTTTATCTTACGATACTTTAAATTATATTTATGAAACAGAGTTAAAAGAAGAGTCTTTGTCGACTCAAGCTGTAGTTCAAGATATTATTATTGAATTACAGGAGTATATTAAAACCTTGAGCGCAGGTTTTTTGCCTTTTTCTACTATTAAAAGTGTAATTTATTCACAGTATGAAGAGAATAAAATTCCTGAGTTAATGTTGTTTAAGAATAAATTTGTAAAATATGCGCAACAAGGTATTTTTGCAGAAAATAAATCAGATTTTGAGTATTTAAATCAAGCAATAAGAGAAAACGATATTGTAGTGATAGATGCAACTTGTGTTGAGTTTATATGGCATCGTTTGATTTTGAATTATCTAGCAAAAAACATAAATGAAAAATGTTTATTTATTGCAAAATTAGAAGATGATAATTCTGATAAGAAAACTATTTTGGATATATATAACAATCAAAATATAAATCCTGTTTTAGTATCTTGTTATTCTCATCAATATGTAAATGTGATGAAATCTATTGCTAAAAATATGATTTTATTTCCACCTATTCAATTATTGAATGATTTTGCAATTTATAGTTCATTTGTTCAAAAGTTAAATCGTGACGAATATGTTGTTTGTGGTGAAGATACTTTGTATTTATCATTCCTTGTTAGATTAACCTATATAGACTCAAATATGGCACCTGATTATATAGAAGAACAAATACAAAAAGATGTTGATAAATTGTATCGTGCAGGTGCACAAAATTATTCGGTGCCGCAAAATCAACAGTTATCAAATAATGTTTCTATAGAAGACAATAAAACCTCTATTTCGCAACAAAATTATAATGATGAATTTAAAACAACAGATGAAGATTTAGATTTTATTGAGCAAATGGATTCTTATCAAGAGCAAGAAGCTGTTGAAAATAATGAAGAATTTGTGTTTGAAGACTCTGATTTAGATATGTTGGACGAATTGGATTCTGAATATACTAACGAAGATTTAGACGAAAATAATATTGAAATTGAAGAAGAGCAAACAGAATTTAACGAAATTCAGGAAAATATTGAACAACAAAAAAATATGCAAGAATATAATGTTGGAGATATTGAACAAGGTATAAATATAGATGAGATTGAAGAAGAAACTCAATTAAGTTATGAAAATGAGTTAGAAGAAACGTCTGAAGAACAAAAAGAACAATCTATTGTTTATGAAATTGAAGAAATTCAACATGATGAAGAGAGTCTTGAAGAAGAAAATTTTGAAGATGAAGAATATAAGGAAGAGTATGACCCTGAGGATAAAGAAAAATCTGATGATGAATATTCTTCACAGCCAATCCCTGTTTATTCTGTTCCAGAATTAGATAATGAAATAGAACCAGAATTTACAGAGGGGAATATTATTTACCATGAAAAATATGGACGGGGTGTTATTGAAAAGATAATGAATTATGGAAACAAAACACTTTGTTCAATCCAATTTGAAGAAGTTGGTAGACGCCTTCTTGATCCTAATTTAGCAGGATTGAAACAAGTATAATTTATTTTTCTATTAAATAACGATATATCAAATGCACAATTATCATATGAATATCTTCTGATATTTGCAAGTCGTCATAGTTAGGATTAACACTATATTTAGAAAGTTTTTTTAGTTCGCCGCCATCTCTACCCGTCAATCCTATAGTAATTGCGCCAACTTTATTTGCATACTCAATAGCGGATAATATATTTTTTGAATTGCCACTGCTTGAAATTCCAATTACTACATCACCTTTTTGTACAAAATTTTTCAATTGTTCTTTAAAAATATCTTCAAAATTAACATCATTTGCATAAGCTAAAATCGTTGAAATACTATCGTTTAAACAAATAACTTTGAATTTTTTGTCTTTGTTATAACTTGCACCCTTGTTAAGTTCACAGCAAAAATGGCTTGCAGTAGAAGCTGAGCCGCCATTGCCCATAATAAATATGGTTTTGTTGTTATCTCTTGCGTCAATAAGAATTTCTAAAAATTTTTCTATTTCTTTTTTATCAATTTTATCAATACAGGTTTTTAAATTTGAAAAATATTTATCTATAAAATTAATCATTCTAGCTCCAAAAATATACCATATAATTATAGCTTAAATAATAAATTTTAAAACACTGTTTTTATGCTACGACTGTTCTTCTTAATTTAGCCATATAATCCTTATCTGGTTCTTTTCTGAAATATAAATACAATCCGACTATTGCCGCAGTTAATCCAATACTTAAGATTACTCTTTTTTTTGTTATAAAACTTTTATTTTTTTTTGCTGTTTCAATATTTTGATGATATAAGTTCTTTTTAAAACTTGGTGTTCTTTTAATATATGCGTAGTTTTGTGTTATTGGATTGACTTTAGACATAATACTCCTTCTTCCCATTTTTTGTGCAGAACTTTTATTTAAATTTAAAGACCTATTACTTTCCTTTTATTTTTACAAATTTTTCAAAAAAATACAATCGTATTTGTATAATATTTTACATAATAAATTTTATTTTTGTTATTATTTTAATATATTTATAAAAATGAGGTTTATTATGGGTCAAACAATTCAATACAAAACAACAGGCACTTGTTGTCAAATTATGCAAGTTGAAGTAGAAAAAGATATTATTCTTAATGCTGAATTTTTAGGTGGCTGTAATGGGAACTTAAATGGTATAAAATCACTTATTAAAGGTATGAAAATAGATGATGTTATTTCAAAATTAAGTGGAATAACTTGTGGGGCGAAAAATACTAGTTGTCCTGATCAGCTTGCAAAATGTTTGATTGCTTATAAAAACCAAGTAATGCAAGATGTAAATTCTTTTTAAAATTAAAAATTAAAAGGTTTTTATTTGTTTTTCCAGAAAGTAGGGTGTGTAGTTTGACGCACCACAAAATATACCCCAACAAATTTCACCTATTTGCTACTAAAACTCCCCTCCGACCCATCAAAATCGTCATACTGAACTTGTTTGGGCATCTCTAACAAACCTCATCAAAATTGTCAGGCAAAACTCGTTTCTACATCCCAACCGAGCACAATCCACAAAACCATTTAATCCCAAAATCTTGAATTAGTTGACATCATCGTCATGGAATCCCGAAACGAGTTCGGGATGACGGTGAAGACCTTGCGGTGCGCAAAAGACCTTGCGGTGCAATAAATTGCACCCTACCATTACTGCATCCAATTCTACATTCTTGCGGTGCGTCAAACGACGCCCCCTACTTTTACTAAAAAGCCGACTTATTGCTAAGTCGACTTTTCTTTTGAAAGGAATTGAAGTTAAAAATTAAGTTATTATTTGTAGTTTTCGATTTTTTGTGTCGAAAAATTCTCGACCAACAACATCTAATGAGTATTTATCGTTTGTCCCATATTGAATTTTTTTATCTTCAAGGAAGATAGAGTTTTTCTTTTGAGAAATTCCTTTTTTAATAGGGTCTGTTCCTCCAAAATTATTATTTATTTGTTTTTCAAAAATAATTTGTGCTAATTCAAAAATAGTTTCATTACCTTTTAAATCATTTTTTGATAATCCAAACTTAGAACCATATTTTTCAACTAAATCGAGTCGTAATTCTCCATTTTTGAAAAAATTACTTGCGTAATTTTCACAAAAACCTTGAGTAAAAAAATCCACTGTATTAGTCATAAAACAGCCTCCACTTCCACTTATTTATATAAAGTGTTTTTTAAAATAAAAATTGCGCAAAAATAAAATTTATTTACATTTATTCAAATATGAGATAAGAATTTGAATAAAAAGTAAATTTTTGAGATAATAATACTATTATAGAAAAGGAGATATTTATGGGTAAAATAGCGTTTGTATTCCCAGGACAAGGTTCTCAATCTGTTGGGATGGGAAAAGATTTATACGAGAATTTTTCATCAGCTCGTGAAGTTTTTGATAGAGCTGATGTGGTTTTGGGTAAAAGTATTTCAAATATGTGTTTTGAAGGTCCAGATGAAGACTTAAAACAAACAATTAATACACAACCTGCAATTTTAACAACTTCTATTGCGGCAT
Source organism: Candidatus Gastranaerophilaceae bacterium (assembly GCA_045638605.1). Classification (GTDB taxonomy): domain Bacteria; phylum Cyanobacteriota; class Vampirovibrionia; order Gastranaerophilales; family Gastranaerophilaceae; genus RGIG2134. Next base: position 58,094 of record JAZUBS010000034.1, on the reverse strand, counting down.
TAGAAGCATTTAAAGAGAGAACTAATATTAAGCCTGATTATGTAGCAGGACACAGTTTAGGAGAATATTCAGCATTGTATGCGGCTTGGGCATTGGATTTAGATGATGTTTTAAAATTAGTTCAAAAACGTGCAGAGTTAATGAATGCTGCTGCAACTGGTTCTATGGCTGCAGTAATAGGAATGCCGCAAGAACAAGTTGAAAAATGTGTTAATGCTGCGCAAAGTGAAGGCATTGTTTCTGTTGCTAACTATAATTCACCTGCACAAATTGTTATCACAGGTGAAACTAAAGCTATTGAAAAAGCTTGTGAAAACTTAAAAGAAGCGGGAGCTAAAAGAGTTATTCCTCTGCCAGTTTCCGGTGCATTTCATAGTGCGTTGATGAAAGATGCTGCTAATGAATTTGCAACTTTTGTTGATAAATTCGACGTAAATGATGCAAATTGTACTGTTATTACTAATGCGGACGCTGCAGAGACTACATTGGGGGCGGATTTTAAAAAGAAAATGCCAGAACAAATTTATTCTTCTGTTTATTGGACTCAAACTATTAATAATATGGTTGAAAATGGCGTAGATACTATTATTGAAATAGGACCAGGTAAAGTTTTAACAGGACTTGTTAAAAAGATTAATGCAGAAGTTAAAACTTTTAACGTATATGACGTGGAAAGCCTAAATGCTACAGTCGAAGCTTTGAAATAGTGAATTGAAAATAAAAATCAAAAGGTGCGATTATACGCACCTTTTTTATCTATTTAAATGTTTTTATAAAATTATTTATTCATAATAATCAAATTCAATATGTCCGATTTTTACGTTATCACCGTCTTTTGCACCTGCTTGAATTAAAGCTTCAAAAACGCCCATAGCTTTTAATATATTTTGAAATCTATAAATCTGTTCTGCATTCCTTGCGTCTGTAACATTTGCGAGTCTAAACAATTTACCGCCTTCAATAACAAAACTGTTTTTATCAACTTTATAAACACTAAATGCACTGTCATCATTGTCAAATGCAGCATCGTCTTCTTCTACTTCAACTTCAATTTCAGGTTTTGGAATTTCATCAACTTTTGTTGCCATAAAATTAAGTAACTCGTTTAATCCTTGTTTTGTAGCTGCTGAAATTAAGAAAACATCACTGGCTACAGACCTAAATTCGTTTAAATATTTTTCTTTATTTTCTTCCGTAATCGCATCTATCTTGTTCAAAACTAAAATTTGATAGACTTCACTTAATCTTGTATCGTGTTTTGCAAGTTCTTCGTTGATTTTTTTGTAATTTTCCATAGGGTTTTCCAATGATAAATCAACAATATGTAATAAAAAACGACATCTTTCTACGTGACGCAAAAATTCGTGTCCAAGCCCTGTTCCTTCTGAAGCTCCTTCTATTAATCCAGGGATATCCGCAACAACATAGCTGTCTCCATCATGTTTTTTTACGACGCCAAGATTTGGAACAAGTGTAGTAAATGGGTAATCTGCAATTTTAGGTTTCGCTGAGCTTATAACGCTTATAAGAGTTGATTTACCGGCATTTGGCATTCCTAATAAACCAACGTCAGCTATAAGTTTTAATTCTAAATCAAGTGTTCTTTCGATGCCTGATTCTCCAGGTTCGCAGAACTGTGGGGCTCTTTTTTGAGAGGTTGCAAATCTAGCGTTACCGCGTCCACCACGTCCGCCTTTTGCAACTAATACAACTTGCCCATCTTCTGTTAAGTCTGCAATAACTTTACCGGTTGTGACATCTTTAACAATAGTACCTAATGGAACTCTTATATAAATATCTTTGCCGCAATGTCCATGTTGAGATTTTCCACGACCATTTTCTCCGTTTTCAGCTTTAAATATAGATTGATGCTGAAAATCCAAAAGAGTAGAAATATCAGTGGTTGCAACTAAGTAGACGTCACCGCCTTTTCCGCCGTCACCACCAGCCGGACCGCCTTTGTCGACGTATTTTTCTCGTCTCCAAGCGACCATTCCGTTTCCGCCTTTGCCTGATAAAATTTTAATTCTTGCTTTATCTAAAAACATACAAATATTATACATAAAAAATAAAAATCCTCAATTTGTATGACGTGAAATTGTAAAGCATGCGTTAATATAAAATGTATCAAAATAGACTTTGAAGGTGAGGAAAATTGAAGAAATACAAGTTCAGACTGCAGACTGTTCTTGATATCAAGGCGAAAAAATTAGAGCAAAAACTATTGGAGCTTGCTCGAATTGTTGACACCTTAAACAAAGAAGTTGAGATCGAAAAACAGCTTATTATTGAGCAAAACACCTTGCAAAGTAAAATCGTTGAAATCAGTTCAATGGATACACCACAAAGTCTGTTTGAAATTCAAAATTCACGTGGTTACTGGGGAAATCTTGGTACAAAAATTATTGCACAACGTGAAAAAATTAAAAACATTGAATACTTTGTTCAGGCAAAACGAGAAGAAGTGAATGAGGCTTTAAAAGAGAAAAAAGTTTTGGAAAACCTGAAAGAAAAAGACCAAGAAAGATTTTATAAAGAGTTTCTTGCGTATGAAAATCGAGAGTTAGATGAGATAGCCACTGTTCGATATATAAGGGCTAATTAAGGAAAATTATGACTACAGAAATATTGCAAAATTTGATACCAACAACTACTAAAAGAATGGATGCGTCTAAAACAACAAATCAAAGTTTATTAGATGATGGTCGAAATGAAAAATTTTCTAATCTTTTGGATTCTGCTAAATCAAAATATGTGTCTAAAGACGCTGCTCAATTAAAAAATGGCGAGTCTTTTATTGGTGCTGAGAAAAGAACTACTAAAAACACAGTTTTTCATGATAGTAAAAAACAAATTGAGACAAGTAATGTTAGTTCAAATCGTGTTGAGTCAAATCAAGGACATCAAATAATAGAAAATAATGAAATAAGCACAGTGGATGAACAGACTCAAGCAGATGTTGAACAAAATGTAACAAACAAAGAAGCAGTTGTTGCGGTGGAAGATGTTGAATTTGAAAAAAGTCAGACAACTTCAAATTTAAGTGCGGATACAAATATTAAATTATCTGAAAATATATTAAATAATATAATATTGGGACATTCATCTTTTACTAATAATGATGAAGAAAATTCTGAGTATGATATTGAAACAAAAGAAAATATTGATGAAATATCTAATATAGAAGACACAATGCTTGATGATGGCTCTCAGAAAGAAACCGAGTTTGTGTTGGATGTAAAAACAGATACAACTAAGGTGGAAAAACAAAATATTGAGGCGCAAATAGCTGTTCAAGGTCAAGATGATATCAAAAGTGATTTAAAACCTACAGAAAAAATAATAGATAAAACGGATTTGGCTATAAAATCTAACGATACGATTGATAGTCTAAAACAAACAAAATTATTCAATATGGATAATAATATTTTGAATGTAGAGTCAAGTGAAAATATGTTAATTGAAGATACAAATATCCAGGATTTAAGCAATGATACATTGGTTAAAGCAGATGATGTTGTAGAGCTAGCCGTTGATGATTTAAGTGTCAATACAAAAACTGAAACAAAAGATACTTCCAAAATTTCTCAAGAAGTTATTGAAGATTTAGATGTTGTTGTGAAATCAGTTGTATCTAGTGATAAGCAAAAAATGCACAATGAGAACGGTCAAAGTTTTTCTAACTTGGCAGGAAATCAACATGGAAATGCGCAAGAAAATATTATAAAAATGTCTCTACAAAATGCATCTGTGGATACTACAGAAACAACAACTTTTGAGTTGACTCAATTAGGTCAAAATCTAACGGATACAACAAATGTTTTATCAACTAATTCAAATGTTGATTTTAATCTAAAAGCTACAACGAATACAAGTTTAATACAACAACCACAAACTCAACAATTATCTGATAATGAAATATTGAGTCAAATTAACAATAAATTAACGTTACCGCAAGACAACATAGTAAATAAAGTTAATATCATTTTACAACCAGAGCAATTAGGCAAAGTTTCTGTTGAAATTACACAAACCAAAGAAGGTATTGTTGCTAAGCTAGTTGCAGATACAGCTCAGGTGAAGGATTTATTAGATAAAAGTGTTGAGAGTCTAAAAAACACGCTAGCTTCTCAAGGTGTAAATGTTAACAATATCAGTGTAAAAGTTGAAGAAACAACAGCATCTCAAAATGCAGGTTTCGGATTTGAACAAGAACAATTTAATCGCGAAGCAGCTAATCAATCTAACCAAAATCAACAAAAAAATTCTGGAAATTCGCATGCTTTCAATTCTGAAAACAATTTTCAAGATGAAGAAGCTTCCAGCAATATAGTAAATGAAATTGAAAATACAGAAACAAAGGAACCAGAACAAATAAAAGATAATAATAGTGGTTCAATAAGTATTATGGTTTAAACAAAAATGGGAGAAGAGGTAATATAAATGAGTTCAAGTATTCAAAATCAAGTTACGCAAATGCAAAGTAACACAAATATAATGAAAGGTCAGGAATTAGCAAAAAATGGCGCTTCTCAAGAATTAGGACAAGATGCATTCTTGATGTTGATGATGGAACAATTAAAATATCAAGATCCACTTGCACCTGTAGGCAATACTGAGTTTTTAGCACAACAGGCTGCGTTTACTCAAGTTAGTGAGTTACAAAAATTGAATGATGCAGTAAATGTAAGTTCACAAGTTACGCAGGCTTGTTCTTTAATGGGTGAGTATGTTACTTTAACTGACCCTAATGATACAACAAGAACAATATCAGGAGAGGTTTCAGCAGTTACGTTTAGTGGCGGTTCTGCGCAGTTGGTTATTGGAGATAAAGAATATCCGATTAATTTACTGATTGGTGTTGAAGCAAATCCGTCATCAAATAATGAAAATAAAAATGAAAAATTAATATAAAATAATTAAATATATATGGGAGGAATAAATTAATGTCACAAGCAATGTACACATCCGCAAGCGGTATGTCAGCTGCACAAACACAAATCAATGTTGTTTCAAACAACATTGCAAATATGAACACAGTTGCGTTTAAAGAATCTTCTGTAAATTTTGCAGATGTTTTTTATGGACAACTTTCTGCAGGTTCACCTTCAACTCCGACAAGTGGTGGTGTTAACCCTAAAGAAGTTGGTTATGGTACACAAGTATCTCAGATTTCACAAAATTTTAATACTGGTACATTTCAATCAACTGGTATTACTACTGATTTGATGATTCAGGGTAATGGATTTTTTACGGTAATGACTCCAGGTGGTGATATGAGATATACTAAAGCAGGTAATTTTTCTGTTGATACAGAAGGATTTCTTGTAAATCCTAACGGTTTCAAAGTTTTAGGAACTGATTCTTCTTTTGGTACAACAAGTGATGATTTTCCGATTAGAATTCCTCAACTTGTGCACTCTGAAGTTGTTCCTAACGCTGATGCTGGTTCTAAAGATATAACTAAGTTAAACGGTATTGATGGAGTTACAAAAGGTACTTTTGGTGTAATGGTTTATTATACTGATGATGCAGGAAATACTCAAGAACTTTCAGTAACCACTGATATTACTGGCGCAAAAACGCTTAATGAAATATGTAATGCTTTTAACAACGCTTTTAATACAGCTGCGCCGGATGCTTTGGATAATAAAGTAGTAGCCACTGTAGTAGATGGTAAATTCCAGCTAAAATGTGAAGCTCCAGCAACTTCAATGAATATGGTTCCCGGAACATCTAACTTTTTAACAGAAACTGAGTTGGAAGTTGGAGAATCTGATAAAAATGGTATTATTCAATCAAAAGTTTTAGACTGGACAGGCTCGCTTAGTCCTAGTGTTAACAAACAATTAGACCTTTCTGCTTCTGGTTATGAAATTTATGAAAATGGTTCAATTGAAGTAACATATTCAAATGGTGATAAATTAAGAGTTATGCAAATTGATGGAACTACTCAAATGGAGTTTCAATATACAACAAGTGAAGGTGTTGTAATGAGAGGTAAAGAAATTAAAGTTAGTGAAGATGTTGCAACTGTTGGAAACCTACAAATCCAATTAGCTCATTTTATGAATCCAGATGGTCTTGAGCAAGAAGGAAACAACCTTTTTAGTATTGGGATTAATACCGGTGAAGCTATCTATGGCGTTGCAAACTCAAGTCTTTTTGGCGGGATAAAAAGCGGTGGTTTAGAAGCGTCTAACGTTGATTTAACAAAACAATTCGCTGATATGATTATTGCTCAGCGTGCTATTGAAGCAAACAGTAGGGTATTTAACACCGCTAACCAAGTTATGCAAAGTTTAGTATACTTAGGTCAATAATAATTAATTAAATAATAAAAGAGGGTAAATTCTAATATTAGAATTTACCCTCTTTATATCTCGTGTTTTATTTCTTTTTAAAAATTAGCATAATACTTGCAATAACAAAACCGCATAGAGCAACAAAGCGACAAAGGTTTTTTGCGTGTTGTTTACTGTTGTTAAAAGAGTCATTTTCTTGTTTTAGTGGGGCTCCAAATGGGTGTCGCATCAAAGAGTCTCTTTTTAAATTTTTCGTTTGGTTTTTTGCATCAACTGAAATTACTTTCATTTATAATTTTTGCCTCAAAACTTCTAGTCCAGAGTTTTCAATGTTGGGTGTGTCTATTTCAAACAAGTGAAATCTTGCTTTGCCCATATCTACAGAAAGTTTTCCATTTTGACGAACTTGGAAATAGCTGTTTTCACCATACTTAGGTGTCAAGTTAACGAGTTTTGTTCCTGCTTTAAGTCCAGGAACTTCAACTACACCTTTTTGACGTTTATTAACATCTCTGTTTGCCACAACTAACAATGTTTTACCATTTAAGTGTCGAGCATAAGTGATAATTTGGTCATCTGCATTTTCTGTTGTATTTAAAGGAATAAAAGAACCTTTTGTTATTACATCTTCATGTTCTTTGCGAACTTTCATTACGGATTTCATATATTCACCAATTTCCGGATTGTCTCCAGCTGGTTTTCTTGAATGATTGAATATATCTAATTTGCCACGGTGAACATCATATTTTCTTTTTTCGCTATTTGGGGCTAGGTCTTTAGTTATTGAGTTTTCATATTGATATAAATATTCGTCTCCAGATTGAAATCCATCAACAAAATAAGGGTTCAACATCGGTAACGTTGCTTGAATACCTGTTGTTAAGTTACAATAATCAACTCCACCATGGTACATTGGTGAAATATCATCATGCGTAGCAAAAGAACCTATCAAAGATTTTTTTGCATCTAATCCTTTTTCTTGAGACATTTCCAAATTAAATTTAACATAATCTATTAATTCTTGAGCTTTTGTCCATTCATTAAAAATATGATATTGACCATAATATGTGTCAAAACCAGCTTTTAAAGAATCTTTAGGTCTATCATACATCATATTTAACTGAGGAGAAGCATCTTCATAGGTATATGTTTCTGCTAACCACGCAAAGTTAGGATCTTTGGATCTTGAATATGGAATAATTATATCCCAAAACTCTGTAGGTTTAGCTCTGGCTACATCAGCTCTTATCCCATCTATTTTTAAATCAATACACATATCCACATATTTTTTATGCAATTCAATAAGATGAGGGTTTAATATTTTTTTTGTTTCATCTTGCCAAGGTTCAAACATTCTAATATCATTCCAACCTTGAGGTGTTTTAGCTTCGCCATTTCTTTCATATGCCATTAATTCAGGTCTAGCGTGGAACAAATCACAAGATGCGCAACTAGGCAAATCCAACATTACGCGAATACCTTTCTTATGGCATTCATCTATAAACATTTTAAATTGATCTTTTACGCTTCTTGGATTATTTACATCTCTAAGTTCTGGATCAATTTCTAGCATATTTAATGGAGCATAGACAGACCCTGAAAGTCCCATCGCATTAATTTCTCCAGGGGGATGGATTGGTAAAACATGCAAAGTATTAACTCCTAATGCAACTAGTTCGTCCAATCTTCCTATTGCATTTAGAAAAGTTCCTTTTTCTTCGCCTTCTTGAATTAAATCATTTCTATCAGTATCTTTAGCATTAAATGTTCTAGGTATCATTGCCCATATTACGGCTTTATTATCTTGAATTAAAGTTCTAAGATCATTTTTCCATTCATATCGTTCAAGCGGTTGCAACAAGTTAATTGGTTTAGAATATTCTACTTTTTTAGCATATTGCGCTAACATATTAGTCGTTGGCATATTTGCAAGCTCAAAAGTTTTTTGCAAAGTCGATTCGGAACTACTCCCTTGTGGTTGCGCAATTCCATTTCCCAATGAAACATGTTTAACTTTAGGATTGTTTAAACTATTAAATTGACTAATAGAACCTAGCATTAATTATTATCCTTTCGCACATATTCTAAATCTTCTTTATTTATTTTGCCGAAGAAAACCTGAGACAACAAGGTTACGCCAACTAAAACAACGCCCATAGTGCCAAACTTTCCAAACCATTTAGATGAATTATACTTTTGAGACGCCCAGTCTCTAGCTGAATTAAGAATGCTTTCAGCTGTTTTTGAATCTCTAACGCCAGCATCACCAGATAGTCTTACTTTTTTAAGGTTCTCTAATTCGTCATTGGTATTTAAAACTAAGCTATCATTATGCGGATAAATAAAATCACCTAAATTATTTAACACTTCATTTATTGTCTTTTTAAATGATTGAATAAATGTTGTATTTCCTAGTTTATGAGCATTTGAAGCGTCATCTCCAATTGCACCTAATGCTTTATTTGTCATATCATCTAAATTTGTAGAATAAAGTAAATTCATCATTCTTACATAAATACCACGTTCCTTACAGTCTAATTTAGTAACATGTTCTGAACTTGTTGCTTCTAGCATTATTCGTTTCATTTTTTGTATTTCATCTAAAAGTGCATTATCAGAATATTCATGTGGTAATTGATTATATTTATTAAAATCAAAGTTTTTATATGCTCGGACAAACTCAGACTGCGGTATATTTCCTTTTTTTATGTCAGTTGTGCGTCTAAAGAAATCTAGAGTATAAAGTAATTTATACATACCATCTCTAATTTCATCTATACGACGAACTGCTCTATCTATCATATTTGAGCCTAAAGAACCAAGATTTGTTTCTTTTGAACCAATTATACGTTCACTCATTTTTGTAAAACCAGCGTCTTCAAACATTTGAGATTCTCTTTTTATGAATTTATTTACCATATCAAGGTATGTTTTTTTAACACCTTGTGGGGAACCATCTGGACTATCTGGCAAAAATATTGTATCAAAATCTAGAATTGCTCTGTGAATTTTTCTTACTGCTTCTGTATATTTAGTTGCGTCTACAGCTTCTTCGCCGTCTTTTGGCTTGATATTTGCTACTAGTGCTTCTATTTTCGATTGTAAAAGTTCTAATGGCATTACTCCTTGTAATCTTGCTTGTGCAATTTCTTTTTTTGTATATTCTAAAGAGTTAAAAAACGCATTTTGTACATTTGTACGACGATTAACAATAATAGAGTCATTGCCCATAAACAAGTCATAATACTTATCCATTGCGTTCAAGCGTAAAGAGTGCTCATAAATTTTTCTATTTAAACGCAAAACATTTTGAATAAAATCTTTGGTAACTATTCTTTTTTCGGTTGTTTTATAATCACCTATAATTTTTGATATATTTGTCTTGTATACAAGCCCTTCATCCATACCAAATTGCTTAGAGTCAATATAAGCTGTTAATTTTTCCCAAAATGTTCTTACTGAAACAGTTTCGCCATTTTCTTTTGCTAATGCTTCTAATTGTTCTTTGGATAATAATTCACTCCAAGTTGTTTGATATTTATTTGCAACTTTTTGTACATTGTATTTTTGCCAAAATTCATCAATATATTCAGCATCTGCCTTTGGCTCTACCTTGGTTACTTCAAATAATTCCATAACCTGAGCTCTTTTTGCTGCGGACTCATTTACATCTGTGCTACTTTGCATTTTATCTAAAAGATCATCAAATGCAACTTCATCCATTTCAGATCCTTCAAAGCATCTTAGATAAGAACTCAATTCTGAATCATCCAATGTTGCAACTTTCTTTGCTACATTATTATCAAGATTTTTCATCATCTTTTCAATTTTATCAATTCGCATTTTTTCTATGCTAGACGCAAATGCACCAAAAATATTATTTGGGAAACTTGTTCTTTCACTTCTTGGTGTAACAATTTTTTCAATACCATTACACATTAAAGCACTCATCAACGGTGTAGCAAAACCAGCCGTTAACATCCATAGGGTATTTCCTTGTAATGCTATTTTATGTGCTTTCTTTTTTATTACTTCATTTCTATTGTGGATATCTCTAGGTACACCAAGTCGATCACCTAATTGTGATAATTGTTCATCTGTATATAAGTCCCAAGGAATATATTGAGGGTCTTGGAAGAACATTTTTTTACGACCTTCATTGTCCATATATTTTTGATGAACATCTATACCATACATTGCTTTTAATGGTGCTTGAATAAATAATTTAGGCCATAGAGCCATAGATGCAAAAAATGTGCCAAATCCAACAAATTCCATTGACTTTGATAATGATGTTTTACCATGAGCAAATAAATATCCAGCTAACGCCAATGCTCCAGCTTTCATTGAAAAATCATTAATTCTGCCTAAATCATGGTCATTTGATTTGCCAGTTGTTGCTTTTGCAATATTTACAACATTTTCTTTTATATCTGTTAAAAAATTAACTGGTGCCATATAAAATGGGTCGTTAATTATATATGATTTTGTTGGTCTATCGGGTTTTATCAGGTTTGTTGTATCAATCGGTGTAAAAACATTGCGTTTAACCTCTTTTTTCTCTTGAGGTTTAACAGGGTATATGTTAGTGTTAGGTTTTTGTATTATTGTATTTAATATATTCATCTAACCCACCGTATAATCCTTGTTATAGTCTATTCTTGCGTCTTTAATATCAGCATGCTTGCCAAAGAAATCAAAAGATGCAACGGTTATGCCAAAAAGAGTACTTGCAACAGTCGTGGCGGTATATATTTTCCCTGCTAGTGCTAATCCTGGACGCTTGTTTGGTCCACCTTCTAAAAGTTGTTTTACTGCTTTTTTAAAAGCTTGTCCAAATTTATTAGCAAAATCTTTTGAAAAATATTTGATTTCAGTAGTTTTTTCCTCAAAAAGTTCATTCCAACTGTCTTGAGCTGCTAATGCTACGCCAAGTCCTGCCCACATATATGAAGATATAGTTGACCATGTTCTTGTTTTAATCACAGTTTCTTTTATTTTAGGTTTTACTTCTTGATCTGAGTCCGGTAAGTTCTTACCTAGTCCCATTTTTTTTGCAATTCTATCATAATAATAATTTCTTGGTTCGTCTTTTTCTATATCATATAACAAATCCCAACGAGGAAAATCTACACTCTCAAATACTTTATGATGCTCAACTAGTTTTACATTGTTATTAATCATTGCTGAATTTTCTGGTAATTGAGCTTTCATATCTTTATAAGGTTTATTTATATCTACACCGGTTTTTAAATATATAGGTAATTCTATAAACTTTTTAGATAGAGTTTTTAGTGCAGCATAAAATATAACGCCCAACGCCATTTTGCGTCCAACTTGATTGGCAAATCTTTGTTCGCTTGGTTTAAAATATTTTGTCGCAGCATTAAAAATAGCAATCATCATGCCGCTGCCGATTAAATAAGGAACCATTCCCATTGTTAAAAACTCATAAAAGTTTGAATTTACACTTCCTGTCATGCCTTTTAATGGATACAAAGAAATTGCGTTTTGAAATTTATCCATGGTGTATCGAGCTTGGCTAATAGGGTCACCGGAAACAACATGTGCATGGGACTTCATAAACTCAGCTTCCATCTCTGGAGTAATAATAAACTCACTTGGTTTGTTTCTTGTACATTGCTGTGGACCAACAGCAGAAATCATCTTAACCTCACATTCGCATGTTTTTTTTCTATCATGCTAAACCCTTGTAAATATTTATCTTTGCTATTTTAGCTGAAAACATGTAACAAAAATTTACAAATAATAAGCAATCTCTAATCTTAAAAACTATATACTTTATGTATCATAAAAACACCTTTTTGCAAATAATATGCTAACCATTTTTTACAATAATCTTCTTTAAATTGATTTTTATTTCAATGTGAAATAGAATAAATTTATGTTAAAAATTGCGCTTATACCTATCGATAATAGACCAGTATGCTATAGTTTGCCAAAAGATATTATTGATTTTTGCACAGATGTTGAATTGTATCTTCCTCCTCGCGAATTATTAGGAGGGCTTACTTCCAGCGCGCAAATATATAAAATTTTATCTTGGCTTAAAGAGCTTAATGAAATTGATATTTTAATTGTATCACTAGACACTATTGCATATGGTGGTTTGGTTTCATCAAGAAGAAGTAATGATAATTTTGAAACTATAAAAGAAAGAATAAATTGCCTTAAAAATATTATTACAGAAAAAGGAATAACGGCTTATGCGTGTTCGAGTATAATGCGGATTTCAAATAATAATATAAATGAAGAAGAAAAAGAATATTGGAATATTTGGGGAAAAAAAATATTTGATTATTCTTTTAATCTTCATAAAGCCCAAAAAACAAAATCCTATGATAGTAATGCAAAATTTTCTTGTATTAGACAAATAATCCCAACCGAAATTTTAGAAGATTATTTTTCTACTCGAAAACGTAATTTTGAGTTAAATAAACTTTATTTGGAATTACAAAAAGAAGGTGTTTTTAAATACTTAGTCTTTTCAAAAGACGATTGCGCACAATTTGGTATAAATGTAGCAGAAGCTGAAGAACTACAAGAAAAAATCATAACAGATAAATCAAATGCGATTGTAAAAACTGGTGCAGATGAAATACCGCTAAGTCTAATGTCAAAAGCTTTGTGTGATTTTAAAAAATCTAAGTTAAAAATTTATCCTAAATTTTTAAGACCTGAAGAAATAAATTTAATTTCAAAATATGAAGATGTTTCAATTTTGGATTCCGTAAAAGGGCAAATTGAATTGTGTGGTGCAACATTATCACCTGCGGAAGCAAATGCGGATTTGCTATTAATAATAAATAATTTCAAAGATGAGCAGGGTGAATTGGTTATGGATATTGCAACAGAGCCATTTTGTGGAGATTTTTCATTACCTAATAAACCTTTTGTCATAATCGATGTTGCATATGCTAATGGTGCAGATAATCAATTTGTTAAGAAACTATTTGAAAAGCAAATTTTAACTAATAATTATTGCGGATTTGCAGCATGGAACACTAGTGCAAATTCTTTAGGTAGCGCAATTTGCGCTGCTGTGTTTAAGCTTCAATGTCAAGTAAATATTGACTCATTTAAAGCGCAACAATTTATCAGGTTTGCAGATGATTGGGCGTATCAAGCAAATTGTAGATTGCATCTTAAAAATATTGTAAGCAAGCCTAATTGTGAAGAAATTAAGCGTTTAATGTCACCATATATAGAAAAAATTGAAAAATTTTTAGATTTTAAGCAAAAAAAAATCTGCTACAATTTTCCTTGGAACAGATTTTTTGAAATAGAAATAACACTTGAGACCTAGCAGATTGCCCTAAAATTAGCTTGTTTTTTTAACTTAGCTTCTTGTTTAATATCGTACACTGCGCCTCCAAGTTTAGCCCCTCCTGCATAAGCTCCTATTGATGCTGCAACAAATCCTAAGCCTTCAATTATTCCAGCACAAATTTTCCCAGCTTTTCCCCCTTTGACTCCTTTAAATATCTTGTTTCCATATTTTTCTGTTTTTAGAAATATGTTTTGTGCAGTGTTTGTTTTTGCTAAAGACTTATATGCTTTTTCTCCAGCAAACATACAACCTAAACCTGTGCCATCTTCAAATAAAGCTTCTTCTTTGTTTTTAGATGTTATAATTTTGGCACCGACACAAACGGTTATAAGTGGGTTAATGTTAGCTTTAAGCCATTTAAGTGTTTTGCCACAAGCTGAAAGCGTTTTTGATGTCTTTGCAGCTTTTCCTAAATGGTCTACGCCAGCTTGCAATTTATTGGCACCGGCTAAATCTGTTTGAGCAAATGCTTCACCAGCTTTAGCGGCTTGAGCAATAGCGACTAAGCCACGGCCATATTGACCATCTTTGAATTTGTCGGTATTAGTTCCCACAAAGCATAATGATTTTGTCATTGTTGTTGCTGCTGTTGCTAATGCTGTCGCTGATGTAACCGCTGCTACTGACATGGTTTCTCCACACTAATTTACTAACACTTCTTATCTATATAAAAACAATTTGTGCAAATAAATTGCGTAAAAATTTACAATCTTTACAATTTTATTAAAAAATTAATGTAAAATTTAAAATGAGGTCCGTATAAATGTTTATGCAATCAAGTTTTTCATCTCTTCAACGGCTTTTTCAAGTCCTGTAAAAATTGCACGAGATATTATGCTATGACCAATGTTTAATTCATACAATCCTTCAATTTCATGCATTCTGTGGACATTTTCATAATTTAATCCGTGTCCGGCGTTAACTTTAAGCCCCAACTCTTGAGCTAATTTAGCTGCATTTTTAAGTCTGTTAAATTCAACTTCTTCGTTCTGTGTCCCATAAGCATTTGAATAAGAACCTGTATGAAGTTCTATAAACTGGGCTCCTGTTTTTGCAGAAGCTCTAACTTGTTCTTCATCTGGCGCAATAAATAGGCTTACAATAATACCAGCATCAACTAAGGGCGTTACAAATTGGGTTATTTTTTCAAGTTGACCGGCAACTTCAAGTCCACCTTCGGTTGTAACCTCTTCTCTTCTTTCTGGAACTATACAGCAGTTATTGGGTTTTAATTCTAGTGCAATTTTTTGCATTTCTTCAGTTGCTGCCATTTCTAAATTTAATCTAGTTTTTAAAATTGGTCTAAGCGCATTCACATCTTTATCTTTAATATGTCGTCTATCTTCTCTTAAATGTGTTGTTATGCCATGACAGCCAGCTTTTTCGCAAATCATTGCTGCGTCTATAACGCTAGGTTCTTCACCTCCGCGAGCATTTCTTAATGTAGCAACGTGATCAATATTTACACCCAATAACATAATCAAATCCTCTTTTTTCTTTTTATTCTACCAAAAAAACAAAACAAATTATAAAAAATATCATCATAAAATATTAGAAAATTGAGTTCTATCCTCTGAATGTTTTAAAATTTAAAAACAAAATCAACTTTTGAGTGATTTATTTTTTATGCTTTTGACGATACTAGATAATGTAGCTTACGCTAACGAAGCTAAATTTTAAGTCGCGTAAGTCAAGAAAGAGAATTGGTAGAATTAATTACAGATTAGAAGATAGGAATGGTATGAATATTAACGAGCAATGCTTATTAAATTTCTTATTTAACCCTGATGAAATAAATGGGATTTTAGATGCAATTTTAAAAGTTGATCGTTTAGACACTACCGCGCTTTTGCCACAAAATATTTTTGTGTCTTTTGCAAATTTTTCTAGCCAATTTTAATATGGTATAGTTAAAGCAGACATTTTTGTGTAATGATAATTCCAGTTGTACAAGTCGAAAGGCATTGATATAATGGAATCGTCATTGTCTACGCAAAAAGGTTTTTTATTTTGATAAATTATATTATTATCACCTCTAGTATCGTTAAATTTAACCTTCAATTTTTCTAAATCAAACAATTTTACATTCTGGTTTAAATTCATTTCTTTATCTGGTTTTATATATTCATAAATAGCTATATTAGATTTATTCTGAGCATCAAATCTATAATAATGAAGTTTTGGAACATCTGCACAATTATTTTTCGTTAAAAAATAATCCAAAAATATTTCGCGAGAAGGATAAGCTTTAATTTTTCCATCAGGCATTATCTCGCTATCCATGTATGGAGCTTTGTTTATTTTAACAACATATTCCTTATTTCCGTTACTAACAAGGAAAACACCTTGTTTGTTTGCGCCGTCTGTAAACCTAAAAATCTTATAATTAGTTCCATTAATGTTAAAATCTGGAATATTTAATGTTTGAGTTTTAGGTTGTTTTGCTAACTCTGATAAACGATTAAATAAAATAGAAGAATTTTCTTCTGAGACAAAATTATCTGGTAAGTTACCAAAGTTTTTTGTCTTTGTAAAATCCATTTTGGTCATAATTTTTCTAAAAGACCAATCTGGTCTTAATGTAAATAAATAATCAAGTGATGTATTTTCATTTAACCATAGGTTATCTAAATATTTTGAATAATTTTGTTTAAAAGCAGGTAAAATTTTTGTATTAAAATTTTCTTCACCTACAATATTTTTAAGCCGAGCGATTTTTTCGTCGTACCTTCTTACATCAATACTCAACGCTTCTACAAACTTAAAAATTTTATTATTTAATGCTTTTAAAACGTACTCTACAGCTTTTTGTTGCGGCTGAAGTTGTAAAAAATCAAAAAACTTATTTGTAAATTGTTGCGCGCGGCTATCAAGTTCAGATTTGTTGAAAGCTGAAAAATTTTTTCGTATAGAAACACCTAAAGCATTTAAATTTTTGGCATAAATTTTTTGAGGTCCGCTCGAAGACTCTTCTATTGAGCCTGTTATTTTGCCAACAAAATTATCACAATGTTTTTGCGATGGTTTGATTACTAAATTTTCGATTATAGGTTTTATATTAGTCATACAATTATAAAAAAACTAAACACAAAAAAGTGCTTAATTTTCAAAAAATTGTGAAATTTTGTAACTAAATTTAGTTATTTTCAGAAGGATTCCAAATTTTATGAGAAAAAATAATATCTTGAATATCCAATCCTATAGCCATAGCCAGCGGTTGAAGTTTTTGCATTATCATTCTTTTTGACAATGTAAGCTCGCTTGTGATTTGTGCATTTTCACAGGCAACTCTTAGTGTTTTATTTGATAAAGTCGCAGGATAAGAACGAGTTTCAAATCGTTTTCCTACTACTTGCCCCCATACTTTTGTAAGGTTATATTTTTTCAGTTTCCCAGTTAAATTAGACGACTTTACAAACTGTTCTATTGTAACGCCTACTTGCTCAAATTCTGAATATCTGATTTTCTTTTTCATAGGTGAATTATAACATAAATTTTATTGTATAATAATTTCAAGTTTAGATAACAAAGGAGTTTATTGTGATTTTAGATAAAATTAATTCACCTCAAGATTTAAAAACTTTATCAATTAGTGAAATGGAAGAATTAGCGCAAGAAATGCGGGAATTAATAATAAAAAAAGTAAACACAACAGGTGGTCATATGGCACCAAATTTAGGAGTTGTAGAGCTTACGATGGCTTTGCACTATGTGTTTAATTCACCATTTGATAAAATTATTTTTGACGTTTCACATCAATGTTATCCACATAAAATTTTAACAGGTAGGAAAGAGGGCTTTTTAAATCCGCAAAATTATTTAAAATATACTGGTTACACGGCACCTCAAGAAAGTGAACATGATTTGTTCACTGTTGGACATACTTCGACCTCTGTTAGTTTGGCAACAGGTGTTGCAAAAGCTAGGGATTTAAAGAATGAAAGACATAACGTGATTGCTTTAATTGGTGATGGTTCTTTGACAGGAGGAGAATCGCTTGAAGGTTTAAATAATGCTGCCGTTTTAGACTCTAATATGATTATTGTTGTAAATGATAATGATATGTCAATTGCAGAAAATTTTGGCGGAATTTATGCAAATTTAGCCGAATTGCGTGATACTAAAGGAAAAGCAACAAATAACTTCTTTAAAACTATCGGGTTTGATTATATTTATGTTGATGAAGGTAACAATGTTGAAAAATTAATTCAAATTTTTGAAAAAGTAAAAGATATTGACCATCCAATAATCGTACATGTAAGGACACTTAAGGGCTGTGGGCTATCACAAGCAGAACAAAATAAAGAAAAATTCCATTGGGTTTGCCCTGGAATTTTGGATGAGTCCCAAAATACTCAAGTAATGGCGTGCGAAACGTACGAAAAACTTACAACAGATTTTATTCTTGCTAAAGCCAAAGAAGATAAAACACTTATGGCAATAACACCAGCAACTCCTGGAGCTACTGGATTTACAAAAGAGTTTAGAGAAAAACTGGGTAGACAGTATATGGACGTGGGTATTGCAGAAGAACATGCAATTGCTTGCGCGTCAGCTATGGCAAAAACTGGCTCAAAACCATTTTTAGCAATACTTAGCTCGTTTGTTCAAAGAACGTATGACCAATTATCACAAGATTTGTGTCTTAACAAATCACCAATGACAATGCTTGTTTATTGGGGGGTGATTTCTAGTGCAGATTGTACTCATTTAGGCTGTTTTGATATTCCATTAATTTCAAATATTCCAAATATGGTTTATCTTGCTCCAACTTGTAAAGAAGAATATATTGCAATGTTAGAATATGCTTATCAACAAAATTCTCACCCATTGGCAATCCGTGTGCCTTTTAGCGAAGTTATTTCAACAGGAATTGAAGACAAAACTGATTATTCTATTTTAAATAAGTTTAAAATGGAAGAAAGAGGGGAAAAAGTTGTAATTTTAGGTCTTGGAAATTTCTTTCATTTAGCAAAAGAAGTAAAATCTGAATTGAAAGAAAAATTGAACATTGACGCAACATTGATTAACCCTAGGTTTATTACAGGTATTGATGAAGAAATGCTTGAAGAATTAAAACATAATCATTCCGTTGTAATTTCTTTAGAAGACGGACTTTTAAATGGTGGGTTTGGTGAAAAAATTGCTCGTTTTTATGGTAACTCAGATATGAAAGTTTTATGCTATGGTGCTAAAAAAGAATTTACGGACAGAACTCCGCTAGACGAACTTTATACAAATTTCAGACTTAAAAAAGAATTGATTTTAGAAGACGTTAGGGATATGCTAAGTATGTCTTGTTAGGGGGAAGATATGCAAATAAATTCAATAAGCACAACAAATAATACGACTTCTTTTGGTAGAGTTTATTTTCACAATAAAAAAGACTTAGTAAAGTTAAGCACTGAAGTCATTGATAATCTTGTTAATACTAGTGCTGTAAAAGAATTTTCTAAAAGAAAGGATTTTGACTTACACATAACAACAAATACTAAGGAAAAGATTTTTAAATATAAAATAAAATCAGTAGGACGAGGTTTATATGGGTTTATTACTAATTTTATCGCTCCTTGGAAACGATTTTATACAACGGCACTTAGTAAAATTGATTGTGAGGATTATATAGATATTTGGCATCCTAGTAAAGCCGCATATAAAAAGGCTAAGGCTCAAGAAAAAATTGATACTAATACTAGAAAAATAAGATTACAAAAAATTCAAACAGAAGAAAAAGTAAAAGAAAAAGAAAATCTTAATCTGTTAACGAAGGTAGAAAAGCAAGATATATAATTTATAAGGGAATAAAAAATGAAATTAGCCGCAGTTAATAATACAAATAATAATTCAATGTCTTTTAGAGGTGTTGTTTTTCATAATGAACAAAATTTTTTAAAAGTTGGTCTAACGCAAACATGTAAACTCCTTTCATCGGAAGTTGTTGCTGAATTTAAAAAGAAAGCCAATTACAATTTATTGATTAACGCAAATTCTAATGGAGTATTATCATTTAAAATAAAATCTATAGGAAGAGGGCTTAAAGGATTTATTAAAAACGCGCTTGCGCCTTGGTGTCCTATTAGTTCAAAGACCTTAACTCGTGAATCAATGAGTGAATACATAAAAACTTGGCATAAATAAAATCCTAGGGCGTTAGGTTGTAGCTCAGACATTGCTTGGCAATTAGTAACTTAAGGTGCATTAAAAGACTAACACAATTTAAATTTGTGAAACTGAAATATTTTTCACGCCAGCATTTCTTGCTTCGTCCATCAGCTTGACTATAGCTCCGTGAGTTGCTTCTCCATCAGATTGAATCATTAAACCATCTGGATATTGAGTTAGGCTTGATTTAATAATTGAACTTAGGTCTTTAGCTAAAATTGGTTCTTCGTTTATAAAATATTGACCTTGTTCATCCACCAAAACAGTTAAAATCTTTGACTCTTTAACTTTTTCTTCTGCGACATTTTCAGGTACTGTAAGATTGAGCCCTTGTTCGTCTAAAAGAGGTGCTATAACCATCATAATGATTAGTAACACTAAGAAAATATCGGTTAGTGGTGTAATATTTATTTCATTAAAACAATCTCGTCTTTTTGATGACATTTTTTAGCCCTCTTGTGGAATATTTACTCGTGGTCTTTGTTGTTCTTGTGGTTCAATTTCTGGAACAGCACTTGTGTAGTTAGACATTTGCGAGTTTTCTTTTAGTTTTCTTTGTTCTTTTTTTGTAAGTGGTTCACCGGCAACAATTAATTTTTCATAACCCGCGTTTTGTGCGGAATTCATTACATTCATTATTTCACGACTTTTTGTATCTTTATCAGCTTTAACTACAACTTCTTTTTTTTCTAAAGTAGGTTTAAGTTGTTCAAGCTCTGCGACAAGGGTTTCTGGTTGAATTGATTTGCCGTTTATATAGTAAGAACCTTCTTTTGTGATAGAAATCGTAGCATTTTTCTGTTCTACAGAAATCCCACTATTTATTTCGGGAACAGAAATATTGTTGTCCATTGACTGAAAACTAGGGGCTATAACCATCATAATGATTAGTAAGACCAAGAAAATATCAGTTAACGGTGTGATATTTATTTCTGTAAATAATTTTCCTTTTTTATTTGAACTAAATGCCATAATTTATCCTACAAAATTTGAGACTATACGTTTGATTGAATAGAAGTTTCATTTTTACTATCCGTAAAACTTAAGAATAATAGTTTGATAAGTTGGAAGTCATCTTCAAATCTTTTTACAACAGATTGAAAATAGTTGTAGAAAACAACAGCTACAATTGCAACGCCCAAACCAAATGCGGTTGCTATCAAAGCAGAACCAATACCCATTGCAACTGCTGCAGATTGGTTACCTTGTGTTGCTAGGTCTTGGAATGTGTATAGAATTCTGACAACCGTACCAAACAACCCTAGAAATGGAGCAACCCCACCAATTGTACCAAGTATTGTTAAATATTTTTCAAGCTCACGAGATGCAAAATTAGCGGAAATATCAAAAGAACGAGAAAAACCAGATTTTTGATCAACGAAAATTCTTAATGCTTCATCAGCAACTCCGCCACAAACTCCGCCTAAATTTTCACTTAGCATTTGTGCTTTTTCAATGTTGCCTGCAGATAAAGCAGCATGCATTGATTTAATAAATGGTTGAATATCTCGTTTGTTTTTTTGATAGAAAGAAATCTTTTTGATTGCAACTGCAACTACCAATATTGAACAGACGAAAATTGGCAATAATACTGGCCAGTCTAGTTTAATTGAATGTAATAATAATTCCATAATTTATATCCTCATTTATCTCATTTTTTAATATCTTGACGCTCCAAATACGTTGTAATCAAACGTAAATTGAATATCCACACTTTGTCCTTTAAATTCAGGGGGCAGTGGTTTGAATGGAGCAGTTAGCTCTACTGCAGAAATTGCTGCTCTGTCGGCTGCTTGAACACCTGATGAGCGACTAACTCTGCAAGATAATAATCGTCCATCTCTAGCGATTTTGAACATTAATACAACTCGTTTTGATTCGTTTCCTTTTGGAGGATCCCAATTCATTTTGATACGACGTTGTAATTCTCTCATATATGGACCAAAGTCTGGTTCTTTTATTGCATCTATTCCTGGTCTACCGTTTGGGTTTCCTGGGCTTGGATTTCCAGCTTGTCCATTACCATATTGCCCGCTTGAAAATCTACCAGCAGAACCTGATGTTGAACTAGTTGATGATGGGGTAAATGTTGGAGCTGGTCTTGTATTTACGCTACTAGATGAGCCAGTTGATGTTGAGCCAATTCCTGATTTTGTGCCAGTAACAGGTCCTCCATAAGAGCCTGCTAGTTTTGGTGCGGTTGTTTTTGGTACAGGAATTTGCATTGCACTTTTAGGTACGTCAACAACTTTTGGGGTACTAACCGTTGGTGCCGGTATTGGTGCCGGCGGAACTGGTTTAGGTGTTACATTTTTAGGTGCTGGTTGCTCAGCAGGTTTTGAAACTTGTTTTTCAACCGTTTTGGCTACAGGTTGTTGCTGTGGCTTCGGTTGAGGTTTAGGTGTTTGAACTTTTTGTTTTGGTTGTTGCACAGGTTTTTGTTGCTGCACTGAAGGTACACTAGGTGCCCCTGGAGCTGGAGAGGGTTCGATTTGCGGTTTTTTAGGGTCGTGTTTCCCTCCGGCTTGAGTATTTCTATCTGCTCTGTTCTTTGTGTTTTTGTTGATAGGTTCTGCTTCTGGGTTATTAACCAATACAAATTCGATATCTCGTTGAGGAGTTTGAGGTTTTGATAAAACATCAAAATGAATTCCTAACAAGGCTAAAATGAATATAATTAACCATCCAGCAGCGACAGATGCAGGATGAAGAAGAAATGATAAAAACAGTGAGTTTTTAAACGATACGCCTTCTTCTTTTTTTTGATATAAACGAGGAACAACAAAACCTTTTTGTTGATTTTCGTTATCTTCTGTTGTTTGTGATATTTTTCCTAAAATTGTCATTTTTAAATTCTTGTTTCTTAAATTTATGTTTGTTAAAAGAATAATTAAAAAATTAATTATTCATAACCCCCAAATGGATTAATACTGATATGTTTGGGCAGAGTTTACTGTTATTGGTTGAGTAATTTCTATTGCAATTGAGCTATTTGCAGGGATTATAACATTGTGACCTTTATCAATAACTGATTTCCCTAGTCCTAGTCCAGCGCCGATTGCTGTTCCTATAGCAGCACCTTTTCCAACAGAACCGTCAGAAACAGCACCCATTACTAGTCCGCTTAACGCGCCTCCTGCGGCGCCAATTGTTAAATCTTTTGCGTAATCTTTAGTTGTATCCATTGCGGTGCCACCTTTTAGTATGCCGGTGGCATCTGTTGTTTTGATTTGTCCTGAGATTGGTATCATTTGACCAAATGGAGTTGTTATGCTTGTAAATCTAACTTGTAATTGTCCATTTCTGCCGGCAAAAGATGCTTTTTTAAGATGAACAACTGAGCCGTTTATGATACTTCCAGCAGGAGCAACTAATTTGTTATCATAATAAAAATCTTGTCCCAATGAAAGATTTACGGCTTGACCTAGTAGTAAATTACCGGAATTTAATTCCATTGTTGTCGTTGCAGGAAACTGGGAGCCAGCAGGAACAATAAATACCGAACCTTTTAGGGTCGCTTGAGCGTTAGAGTACGGATTTGCATTATAATATGGTTGATTGTACGTTTGTGGATATTGATTTGCGTACGCGGCGGTAGAAATTACTACACATACTATTGCGTTAACAATTTGTTTTTTCATATATCATGCTCCTCCAAATTACTTTAATTTATATTATACTTCAATTTATATTTTTTTGCTAAAAATTGATTACTGTAGCATTATAATCTTCGCTTAGAACTAAAACTAATTCAAGCCCTGGTTTTATTACCAAATGATTGCCAAAAAATCTTTTTTTCCCAGGAACATATTGCAAAACACCTTTTGAGAGTTCCGTTCTGAATTCTATATAATGAGGAATTTTTGTGTATTCCATAGGTGCTGTAAGCTCTCCGCCTAATTTTTCATCCCCATTTTTTGTAACAAAACCGATTAATTCATATTCTCTTCCATCTGGTAGTACTGCTTTGTTTACTTTTAGTTTTATTGCTGCATTTGTTCCTTGTACTGGTTCATATATTTTTTCGACAAAACCATAAAATATTGTTTTTTTAGGAAATATTAAGGCATCGGCGCACCAAATATCAGTTGGAACAATAAAGCTTACTTCATCGCCTTCATCTGCAATAGCAGTTGATATTGTTCTGATATTAACTATTTTAATAAAAGCGCCTTTTTGTAATAAAATAGGCATTGGTGCCCTCAATTCATCTTCGTATGAATAAGCAAATTGAGTTGTAAATAAAATTGATAATATTATTGCAATAAATCTTTTCATACATTAAATAATAATACTTTTTAAACAAATTGCAACATTTTGATATTTTTTAAAGTTTTATTATTATATAAGTATGAAGAAGTTAATGATTTTATTTTTAATATTTGTTTGTGCAAACCCTTGTTTTGCGGCTAAAGATTATGAGCGATTATATAATGAGGCTCAAATGCCGCAAATTAAGTTAATGCATGATTTAGATCCATATCAGGATGAGGATTATTTCAATTATGCTTGGTCTCCTTATCCATTGTTTAGAACATCAACAACATTGTATTTTAAAGATATAACAATCCCCCCTGGGTATTATTTGTTAGCAGCAAGAAATATAAAAGATAAGGATTATATATTTTTCAAAGCTAGCGGAAAAGTTAAGTATATTATTCCGGTAGTTGATACAGAAATTGTGTTAGAAGATACTTATAAGGGAAAAATTCCTCAAAAGAAATTAAATAAAACACAAAAAACAAAGAAAAAAATAGCACATTTTTTTGATAATTTATTTGAAAATACGAAAAAAATAGACCCACCGACCTCTTTTATTCAGGCTCAACAACTCGATAATAATTTTATGGAAATAGTGTATTATTTTGGTAATAACAAATATACTATGTATTTTAGACTTACAAGTTTTTAATTTTTGTTTTACAATTAAAATATTAAGAATATTAAAAGGAATTAGATTATGTTAATAGTAATGAGACACGGCGCTAGTGAAGCGCAAATTAAAGCAGTTGAAACATTAATTAAAAGTAAAGGTTTTGATGCGCATATTTCGCACGGAGAATTACATACAGTAATCGGAGCTGTTGGTGGTAAAGTTATTGATCCAAGAGATGTTGAATTGTTAGATGGCGTAAAAGAAGTCATTAAAATTTCTTCTAGTTATAAGCTTTGTAGTAGAATGTTTCAGCAAAATGATACGGTAATTGAAGTTAATGGTGTGAAATTCGGAGGAGAACATGCCGGAATAATTGCCGGACCTTGTACTATTGAGTCAGAAGAACAGATGGAAGCTGTTGCTAAAAAACTTTCATCATATGGTGTAAAAATACTTAGAGGCGGCGCTTTTAAACCTCGTACGTCTCCTTATGCGTTTCAAGGATTGGGAGAAGAAGGGTTGCAAATAATTCGTCGAGTTGCGGATAAATATGGAATGGCTGTTACTTCAGAAGTTATGGAGATTTCTCAAATCCCGCTTTTTGAAAAGTATGTGGATATTTTGCAAGTTGGTGCAAGAAATATGCAAAACTTTAATTTGTTGAAAGAATTGGGGCATGTAAATAAACCTGTTATGGTAAAAAGAGGTTTATCTGCAACAATCGAAGAATGGCTTATGTCTGCTGAATATATTATGTCTGGTGGAAATAGAGATGTAATTCTTTGCGAAAGAGGGATTAGAACATTTGAGCGAGCAACTAGAAATACTTTAGATTTGTGCGCGATACCTGTTGTTAAAAAATTAAGCCATTTGCCAATTATTATTGACCCAAGTCATGGTACAGGTTTGAGAGATAAAGTTGCACCGATGTCAAAAGCGGCAGTTGCAGCCGGTACAGATGGTTTGATGATAGAAGTTCATGATTGTCCAGAATGTGCGTTGTGTGATGGCGCTCAATCGCTTTATCCAGAACAATTTAATGAGCTTTATCAAAAACTTCAAGCTATTGCTCCAATCGTGGATAAAAATATTAAATAATTGTTTATTTACATAAAAAAAAAGACAACTGGAAGGTTGTCTTGTAAACAAGTAAGTAAAAAGTGGAACGTTATGCTAGCTTAAATATGCTAGCGTTTTGGGAGTCTTGTTCATTCTCATTAGAGTCCACTGAGTTTAGAGTAATGAATTTGAATGGATTTGAACCTTGGTTTTCTCCGCCTTCAAACAGAGTTGGTGTTTCATCTACCAAAGTAGCTGATTGAGTTTGGAAAAAATTTTGTGTGTTCAAATTTTGACGTAATTCTTCTTGGGGAAGATTAATTTTGCCATCCATATTTAATGGCACACCGTAAGCGTTGTAGGCGTTTACTTTGTTCAAATATTGAACACTTGCAACAATTGCTTGATTTTGTTGAAAGTTTAAATCGAATCCAGCATTTCTAACAGAGATTTGTTGAACTTGATTTATGTTCAAATTTGAACCGTACAAGTCCGCACCAAGTGATGCACGGTTGAACTTTGAGTAGTCAACCTTGAACGCTTGCACGTCTTTTTTGGTTGCATTTGAGAATATTTGTCCCGCAACTTCTTTGATTGCAGCAGAATCTATTGCGGATATCCCGTTGTTGATACCGAAGTTCATTGTCGTTCCCCTTTTCAGACTTAACTTTTACTTACTTTACTTACTTAGAATTGTTTAACCGATTTTACTTGGTTTGCTCCTTGTAATATATATATCGGCATAATTTTTAAAAACTTTAGAGTTTGAATGTGTTTTGTTACGAATTTGTTACAATTGAAAATGAATGTGTTGGTTTTGTTATTAGTAAGTCACTTATAGTGACAACTATAGAACTTGTTTCGGCATCTTAAACGAAACCCCACCTAAACCGTCATGCTGAACTTGTTTCAGGAATGTAGGGCGCGTCGTTTTGACGCACCACAAGGATAAAAAAATAAATTGCACTCTACAGTTTCTCTTAAAATTTATATCTTTGAAACTATATAAAAGCAAAGGTAGACTAAAGTCACCCTACGTTCCGAACAAATATATATGCATAGAACTCAATAATTGTGCGGTTTTTGAAAATGTCTTTTGAAAGTAAATTTATTTTGTATTTACAAATCTTAATATTTGTATATCAAAAAAGCAATTATTTATATCATAAATACTTTATTGATATATATAATTTATTTAAGAAAGGATAGAATATGTCAACACAAGTACCTGGAGCAGTACAACCCGGAAAAATAGATTCTCAGAAACCAACATCAGGGGTTACAATAAAACAAGAATTAAAAGGCACACAATTAGCCTCTGTATTTAATGCGGCTATTATGTCTGCAACTAATTCAGGGAGTAGAAGTATCTCCATTTGGGATTCTAAGGCCAAAGGTGGAGATGGAAATGGGGAGCTTTCTGAAGACGAAATGAGAAAAGCAATTAAAGCAATACAAAGTGAGAACAAAAAGACCGCATCCGCTGATAAATACAAAGGACGTGAGGATGAAGAGGTTGATAACACCGAGGCGGAGAAAAAAGCGTTTTACGAATTAAATAATGCAATGGACTATGATTGGAATGGTTTATACGGGGACAAACATAACCAATTTAAAGAACGTCAAAAACAGATTGAAAACAATAAACGAGACGCGGAAAAAGCTATGCGTGTCATGCTAAAAGGTATAGATGTTGATAAGTTATCTGCTGGTGCAGAAACAGAAGCAGTAAAAAACAAAAGAAAAACAACTTTTGGTCAAACTGTAAGCGGACACTCTATAGGTAAAGATGCTAAAGGCAAGGATAAAAACTTACCTGAAGCAGTTCAAAAAACATTAAATGATAATTATGCAGACAAACGTATTGAAGGTACACCTGTAACGGGTGAAGACGGAGTGACAACTATTAACTTCAAAGACGGTACGAGTGTAAAAATAACCGCAGATGGCAAAACAATAACTGAAACTGATAGAGAGGACAAAACAACAACGGTTTACGAAGACACGGTCGAAAATAATGATACTTTTGAAAGAAAAACAACATATAACCCATCTAACAATATGTTCCTTTCAAGAACAGTTTATACTCCAAAACAAGGCAAGACAGAAGCGACAGAAACGACCTACACAAGAGGTGAAAATGGTGTAGTGTCTAAGAAAACAGGAGATAAAACTACTACAATGACCCAACAAGCATTTGCTTTAGATGAAAATACGGATAAAGAAAAAATTGAAGTTAAAAATTCTGATGAGGCAAAAGCTAAGCTGAAAGGAAAGTTTAAAGGCATAGACTTGAGTAAAATTGGAACAATAACTGAATATAGAACTAAATTAGATGGTTCTTGTGTAATATATGCACAAGATGGCACAAGACATTATATTTGTAAGGATTCAAACGAGGAAAATGCGCCTTGGGTTCTACATGAATATAAACAATCGTAAGTAAATTTATAATATACAAGCAATTTTTTATTAATACCCACTAAACAAAAGAGGTTTATCCAAAAACATGGAAAACCTCTTTTAATATTTAATACTCGACTCAATTATTCTTCAACTTGTTCGGTTAATTCTTCTTGAATATCATCTTCGTCGATTGCATATTCTTCTTGAAAATCATCTTCATCGCTGATTGAGTTTTCATCGATTTCTTCTTCCTCGTAAACTTCTTCTTCGTATGGAGCTTGTTCACGAGCGATAGCTTCTTGAGCTTCCATTTGAGAAACGCTCTTAATATCGATTTTCCAATTTGTCAATTTGTGAGCTAATCTTACGTTTTGACCTTCACGACCGATAGCTAATGAAAGTTGATCATCAGGAACAACAACTAATGCTTCGTGTGCAAATTCATCATCTACAAGAATATCAACTGAAACAATTCTTGCTGGAGAAAGTGCGTTTACAAGATATTCAACAGGATCGTCAGAATAACGAACGATATCAATTTTTTCGTTTTTCAATTCACCAACGATAGTTTGAATTCTTGAACCTCTAGGTCCGATACAAGCGCCTACGCTGTCAACTTCCGGGTCGTTTGAATGAACTGCAATTTTTGTTCTGTAACCTGCTTCACGAGAAATTGATTTGATTTCAACAATTCCATCTTCAATTTCAGGAACTTCAAGTTCAAACAATTCTCTAACAATTTCAGCATGAGCGTGAGAAACAATAACTTGAGGAAGTCTGTTTGTTTCTTTTACATTCAATACAAATACACGAATTCTTGTACCTGATTTATAGTATTCTCCAGGGATTTGTTCTTTTGCTGGCATAATAGCATCAGTTTTACCGATATTAACAATTACGTTACGGTTTTCAACACGTTGGATTATACCTGTAACCAAAGTACCTTTTTTATCCATAAATTCATCAAGAACAAGCTTTCTTTCAGCTTCACGAATTCTTTGAGTGATAACTTGTTTTGCACTTTGAGCTGCGATACGACCAAAGTTTTCTGGAGTAACTTCAATTTTAACTTCGTCCTCTAATTCAACTTCATCGTCAATTTCTTGAGCATCAGAAAGTGAAATTTCATAATCAGCATCTTGAACGTCTTCAACAACCAATTTTGTTCTAAAAACACCAATTTCACCGGATTGTTCATCCAAAATCGCTTCAACGTTAGTAGCTTCTCTAACTTTGATGTGTTTTTTGTAAGCAGTAACCATTGCATCACACAATGCATCTATAATAGCTGCTTTTGTGATACCTTTTTCTCTTTCAAGCTGTTCACAAGCTTCAAATAATGCTGTTCCGATTTTAATCATTATCTATCTCCTTTTTATATTGTTTTTCATTTTCTTCAAAGCACAAACGTGATGAAAAAATATTGTCTAAAGGAATAACCAATTCTTTTTCATCATCTAGTTTTTTTACAGTTACGCCTGTACTTTCGTTATAATCTACTAATAATGCCTTAAAATGTTTTTCTTTTTCACCATCTAACGGTGTTTTTAATTTCATTTCTATAACTTTTCCACAGAAAATTATATATTCTTTTTCTGATTTAAATCTTCTTTCTAACCCTGGAGAACTAACTTCAAGGTAATATTTTACAGGAATTAACTCATCTAAGAAATCACTCAAAGAACGAGAAATATCTTCGCAATCCTTATGATTTACGTCATGATCTGTAGAATAAATAAAAATCCTTAAAAACCAACGACCTGATTCTTTTGCAAAATCTACTTCTAACGGAATAAGATTATATCTCATGCAAGTATTTTCTATCAATGGATAGATATTTTTCATTACTTCTTTTTTGCTAAAAGTTTCTCCAGACATAATTTTGTACCTTGTTCCTACTAAAACTTTTTATAATGTGAAGATGGTTAAACCTTGGGTTTAATAAATCCGCTCACGCCCAGCTGACATTTAGCGTATCAACACGAAACCCTCAGACTTAAACGCCCCATTCAAGTTAAAAAGGAACGGCTTTCGCGGTTCCTTTTTACAATTTTATTATAGCATTATATTTTAATTTTGCAAAGTCTTTACTAAAATTTTGTAAAGATTTGATTTGAATTATCCTTTACGAAAAACGATTTCATCATTTTCTATATCTATTATTATATTTTCACCTTGCATAAATTCTTGTGCAAGAATTTTCTTAGATAATGGATTTTCTACTAGTTGACGAATTGTTCGTTTCAAAGGTCTTGCGCCATAAATCGGGTTAAATCCTCGCTGTGCAAGAAACTCACTGGCTTCTTCTGTAATGTCAATGTTAATATTTCTATCTTTTAGAAGTTGTTTTAAATTAGCAATTTGTATATCTACAATTGGTGCTAATTCAGCCATAGTAAGAGCTTTAAAGAATATAATTTCATCTATTCTGTTTAAAAATTCTGGTCTAAAATGTTGTTTCATTATATCCATCACTTGGGTCTTTGTTTCTTCATAATTCACACTTGAAACCATTGATGATAAAGTGTTTTCAAGAATTATACTTGACCCAATATTAGATGTCATAATAATTAACGTGTTTTTAAAATCAACACTACGTCCTTTGCTATCCGTTAATCTTCCGTCATCCAATATTTGAAGCATTATATTAAATACATCAGGATGAGCTTTTTCTATTTCATCAAAAAGAATAACAGAATAAGGTTTTCGACGTACAGCTTCAGTAAGTTGCCCGCCCTCATCATATCCAACATACCCAGGAGGTGCACCTACTAATCTTGAAACAGTATGTTTTTCCATATATTCAGACATATCAATTCTTATTAAGCTATCTTCATCGTTAAACAAAAATTCAGCTAATGCCTTAGCCAACTCAGTTTTTCCAACACCTGTCGGACCTAAGAAAATAAATGAACCAATTGGACGTTTAGGATCTTTTAGCCCTGAACGAGCCCTACGAATTGCATCTGAAACCACATCAACTGCTTCATTTTGCCCAATCACTCGTTTATGTAAGAAATCTTCCATTCTTAAAAGTTTTTGCATTTCACTTTCGACTAGTCGATTTACCTCAATACCCGTCCATTTAGACACAACTTGGGCAATATCATCTTCATCAATTTCTTCTTTTAATAAATGATTTTTTGTTGCTTCGCGGTTTTGAATTGATTGAAGCTTCTTTTCTAAATCTATTAACTTTCCATATTTAAGTTCTGCTGCTTTTTGTAAATCTGCATCTCTTTCTGCTATTTCAATAGCATGTTTTGTTGCATCAATTTCATCTTTAAGATTTGCTTCACCTTGAATAAGAGATTTTTCCATCTCCCATTGAGACTTTAATTTATTTATTTTTTCATCAAAATCACTAATTGATTTTGTAAGATTTTGGATTTTTTCATTGTTATCATCATCAAATTCTTTTCGCAAAGCTTCTCTTTCTATTTCAAGCTGAATTTTTTGACGCATCATAGAGTCAATTTCTTCTGGCATAGAATCAATTTCAATCCTTAATTTTGACGCTGCTTCATCTATTAAATCAATTGCTTTATCTGGCAAAAATCTATCCGTTATGTATCTATCAGACAACTTTGCTGCAGCAATCAAGGCAGAATCTTTAATTCTAACCCCATGGTGCACTTCATATTTTTCATTCAAACCTCGAAGAATACTTATTGTATCTTCAACACTAGGCTCATCTACCATAACAGGTTGGAAACGTCGTTCTAAAGCGGGGTCTTTTTCAATATATTTTCGATATTCATTAATAGTCGTTGCTCCGATGCATCTTAATAAACCTCTTGCCAACATAGGTTTTAGTAAATTTCCAGCATCCATCGAACCTTCAGAACCGCCTGCGCCAATTACCGTGTGAAGTTCGTCTATAAACATAACTATTTCACCGTTTGATTCTTCTACCTCTTTTAGCACAGCTTTTAATCGTTCTTCAAATTCACCCCTAAATTTTGCACCGGCAACTAATGCACCCAAATCAAGGGCAATTAATTTTGTATTTTTAAGACTTTCAGGAACATCTCCCCTGACAATTCTTTGTGCTAAACCTTCAATTATTGCGGTTTTGCCAACACCAGGTTCGCCAATTAAAACAGGATTATTCTTTGTTCTTCTATTTAAAACCTGAACTACTCTTCTAATTTCTTCATCTCGACCAATAACAGGATCTAGTTTGCCTTTTTTTGCCACAGCAGTAAGGTCTGTTGAATATTTTTCTAAAGCTTTATACTGTTCTTCTGCCTTTTTTGAATTCACCGATTTATTACCTCTTATTTTTTTCATTGCTTTTAAAATTGTTTCAGTATTTATTCCTGATTTTTTAAGCGTTGTTTGTATTAACGAATTATCTAAGCGAGTCATCGCTAATAAAATATGTTCAATAGAAATAAAATCATCCTTTAACTTATCAGCTTCTTGTGATGATATATCCAAAAGCAAATTTGTCTCATTAGACAAATAAAGCTGTTGAGCCGATAACATATTAGAAATTTTAGGTTGTTGCTCAATATTATTTATAATTTGTGATTTAAAATTTCCTTTATCTAATTTTAATTCACAAATAAAATCTTTTGAAACGCCTTCGTCATCTTCTAAAATAGCCAATGCTATATGCTCAGGCATCATTTGAGAGTTTCTATATCTAACCATTATTTGCTGTGCGGCATAAATAATTTGTTTTGTGTAATCAGTAAGTCTGTTAAAGTCAATCATTATTGACCCTCCTAAAATAGTTATTGTTTTATATTTTCATTTTAAGATTATTTTTTTAAAAGTCATAAAAAATTTATTAAAAATTAATTATTTAAAATAGAATACAAAAAAACAGAGGATGAATATCACCCTCTGTTTTAATTTTTAGGTATTTATTAATATACAATAACCAATTCTTCACCTGGGTTTAGGCTAGAATTATTTGATGCACTTGGTAAAATCAAGTATTTTACTTCATCAGTAAATTCATAAACAACACCAAACACACCACTTACTGCCAATTTACCAATATCATAAATTCCTTTTCCAATAGTTACAACACTATTTCCAAGGCTTTTTACACCAGCGATTGGTTGTAATGATAATGTGTTTACAAAAGCGTTTGATAAATTATCACCAAACTGTTCTAATCCATTTCCTACAATATCAACACCAGAACCTACAGTTCTTCCTGCAACACCTGTAATTCTTGCAGCCGCTGAGAATGGTGCACCAAACAATCTAGCTACAAAGTTTGCATTTTTAGTGTTATCAGCTTGCGCTTCTGATATGTTTTGTGGGAATGCTACTTCTATATCATCACAAACAATTGTATTAAATTTAACTTTAATATATCCTGGATTTTTCACTCCTGGTCTTGAGATTTCTACAACTTCGCCTTTAACTTTTGAACCTGCTGGGAATGCTTGTCCACCAATTACAACATCTTGAGTTGTTGTTGCTGAGAATTTTTCACCAACGTTTGATGTTCTAGCGCTCAATCTTTCATCTAATTTAATTGTTAAAGTCGCACCCGCAAAGCTATTTGCGCCAACTTCAGAAACTTGTGTTTTTGAAGTTGTCATAAATGTTCTTAAACTTCCAACCAAATATGCAACTTGTTCTTTAGTTAAATATTCTTCATTTGCAACTTTTTTCGCGCATGGAACTGATGCCAATAAGTTTGATGCTACAACTTCTTTTGTTGCAGGTATTGCCCATTGTGGAATATATTTCATTTCATATCCATTCAATGTTGGAACTAACAAGCTTCTATCTGTTTTAACATCAATAAGTTTTGCAATAGTTGCAAAAACTTCTGCTTTAGTAACTGGTTGATCTGGTTTAAATGTTTTGTCTGGATATCCAATCATCACATCAGCAGCCAAAACTTTTTCTATCCATTTTGTTGCCCAATAAGTTGAATCTATATCGCTATATTCTGATTGTGCTGTTTGCTTAATAGATAGCCCTTCCGCTAAAACTACAGCTAACTCAGAACGTAAAATAGGCATTTTTTTGTTCCAAACAGTTTCTGTTGTATTTTTTTCGATTGTTTCTAAAACACTTTTAGCCCAAGCATCAACCGCAACATTTTCTTTTCCAGTAATGCTAAGTCCATTTTCTGATTTCAATATTTTACCACCAACTGTATAAACAGAATCAGCAGAAATAGTTTCTTGTGCAGTAGAACCAAACATTGTTGGGTGTGCATATGATTGAACATTTTGATCTTCAGCAACAGCAGCTCCTGCAATCAAACACGCAGCGCCTACGGATGCTAAAACACCTCTTAATTTTTTCATTGAGTTATTCTCCTTTTCTTTTCCACTACTCATAAATAATAAATTGATGTCTAATTATCACATATTTTTAAAACATCGTCAAGAAATATTTAGAGTAAAGAGCCTGCACTTAAAGGCGCAGGCTCTTCTTATAGTTTAATATTTTATACGTGTAATACAATGTTGTTGGATGATAAAGTTTCTTTTACTGCAATAACTCGTTGATTAGAACTACCTACCCATTGAATATTATTATCAAGCAACTCTTCTACAAATTCACCCTCAGCTACAACATCAATATCATTTATCCCGTCTAAATCCTTTATTTGCTCCCAAGTATATCCTGTATACAACCAAATAGTTTTTTGTGGATAAAGTGATTTACATTTTTTTATTAGTCTAAAGACTTCGCTTCTATTTGCAGGAAATAATGGATCTCCGCCACTAAATGTTATTCCATCAATATAGGATTTATCCAAAGCTTCAAATAATTCTTTTTCAGCTTCTTCATCAAATGGCAATCCACCTTTTTCATCCCAAGTGATTGGGTTTTGACAACCTTTGCAATGATGATTGCATCCCGACACCCACAATACAACTCGCAAGCCATCGCCATTTAGCATGTCTTCTTTTGTAATATTATGATAATTCATTACATACTCACTCTGTCTTTGATTTCTTCCATTTTTGCTGCGTTAAGACGAGTATCGCCCTTAACTCTTGAATATGAAAGATATCCATTCATTCTATCAATTTTAGTAAGGTTTTTACTTCCGCATTTAGGACATGTATCCATATTCAACTCTTCATGTCCGCAATCATCACAATAAGAAAGTGATAAATTAACGCCCTCGTAGAAGCCCATTTTCATAGCTCTTTTTACAAGTGTTTCAACTGCTTTTGTATTATAGTTTAATGGATATTTTACGTATTGAATTTTACCACCATTCAACAAATCCCAAAAACGTTTTTCACAATCTTGTTTTTCAATTGGTCCAATATTTTCACTAACGTGACAGTGGAAACTGTTTGAAACATAAGCTCTGTCTGAAACATTTTCAACTACACCATATTTTTTACGGAATTGTTTTACTTGTAAACCACAAAGATTTTCAGCTGGTGTACCATAAAGCGCATATAAATAGCCATCTTCTTCTTTGAATTGTTTAACTTTTGCATTAATATATTCCATAACTTCAATTGCAAAATTACCATCTTCTACTAATGATTTACCATTGTGAAGCTGTTGCAATTCGTTTAATGCTGTAATACCAAATGAAGCAGTTGCATATTTTAATAATGGTTTAATTTTATCGTGAATACCCAAATTTCCACCCAAGAAACCACCTTCACAATATGCTAATGGGTTTACTGATGCTTTCATTTCTCCTAGATATTCATAAGTTCTGATGTGTAGATTTCTAATTAATTCCATATAATAATCAAGAACTTCATAAAAATCTTTGCCTTCTTTTTCAGCTTTTGCATAAATCATAGGTAAGTGTAAGCTTATAGCTCCAATATTAAATCTACCAACGAAAATTGGTTTATCATTTTCATCAGCAGGCTCCATACCGCCTTTTTCAAACCAAGGTGATAAGAATGCACGGCAACCCATTGGAGAAACAACTCTGCCATATTTTTTATACATTTCTGCAACATAACCTTCGCCAGATAATGACAACCAATCTGGATACATTGCCTTTTTAGAACATTCGATACCAGCTTGGAATAAATCATGACTGATTTTTCCTTCACCGTGAATATTTTCATCATATAAGAATACAATTTTAGGGAATAATACAGGTTTTTTGTTTTCTTTCTTACCTTGACCGCCCATTCTGATTTTAAGCATTGCCATAGTAGCCATTTTTTCGTATTCACTAGTACCCAAACCAGCACTAACTGTAATGAAAGGATAATCGCCTCTTGATGAAGCTACTGTATTAAATTTATATTCCCAACCTTGAAAACCTTGTTCAAAATCTTTTTGTAAGTCTTTTAATGCTTCTGATTTTGCTTTTTCATCAGACAATCCTAACTCTGTATATTTAGCAAATTGTCTTTCAAATGTTTTTTGCGCATAAGGTTCTAAAATTTTATCAACTTCAGGTACAGTAAAACCACCATACTGTTGGCTAGCTGCCGCCATAACAATATCACCAATAACATCAAACGCAACATCTAATGACTTTGGTTCGTTATACCATAAGTTACCCATCTCAAAACCGCCTTTTAATACGTTTGCAACGTCAAACAAACAGCAGTTCATTGTATCACGTCTTGCAGACATATCGTGGATGTAAATATATCCATCTCTAATCGCTTGCAATTCTGGTACTGTTAAGAAGAATTTTTTGTATAATTCTTTATTTAATTCGTTAAAAATCAAAGAACGTTTAGTTGAAACTAAAGTTGAATCAGCATTTGAGTTTTCTTTATCTCCAACGTACATGATTTTTTGGCTTTCTTGATAAACCTTATCAAGCATAGTTACAAAATCAATTTTATAATCTCTATAATTTCTGTAGCTTTTTGCAACTTTTGGGTTTAAAGTTTCTAAAGCA
The DNA here is from genome assembly GCA_045638605.1 of Candidatus Gastranaerophilaceae bacterium. GTDB lineage: Bacteria > Cyanobacteriota > Vampirovibrionia > Gastranaerophilales > Gastranaerophilaceae > RGIG2134. The sequence continues at coordinate 21,102 of JAZUBS010000034.1, read as the reverse complement.
TTTTCTACAATGCAGTGCATTTTGAAAATTTCAATTTCCATTTGCTTTGCTTCTAAAACTTTTGAATTTACATATTGGCAAATTTCTTCAAGTTCTTTTTCGCTGAATTCAACAAGCATTCTTGCAGCGGATTTTTTTACAGCAGAAACTACTTTTTGAACATTATAATCTTCTTTTGTTCCATCTTTTTTAACAACTTTTATATTATTCAAGCTTAATTTTGGAGTTAATCCAATAACATTTGACAAAGGATTAATTGCTTCAAATGAGCGTGGGGTGCTCATAGTTGAATCTTGTTTTGTCTCCCCAAAATTTGCTGTTCCTAAATTTACAACACTTCCATTATTTAAGTTTTGCATACTATACTAATCTCCTTTTAATAAAAGTCAGAAATACGGCCATATTCATAACTTTTAGTTATTAATTTTCCTAAATTCCTGTCCCAAGATATTTTTCAATTTGGGCATGCTCTCTAACTTATATGTAGTGAAGCTAATGCCATTTTCTTTGTTTTTCTCTTCAAATTGATACCATTATTATAGCAAAAATTTAACTAACATGTAACCAAGCTTAATAAAAATTAAACCTTTTAAATGACATGCCTTAACGTCTTGATATCACTGTTTTTTATTCATCCTCTTCATGGATGATTGCATGATAATTTTTGTAAAAATTACACTTATTTTCTAGTTGTTTTTTTAATAAATAAGGCATAAATTTCAATATCTTAATTACGGCTTTTTTAACAAAAAAGACAATGGCTAAAACCATTGTCTTATCGTCTTTTTAAATAATTGGGCCCGGCTGGATTCGAACCAGCGACCAAAGGATTATGAGTCCTCTGCGCTACCGCTGCGCCACAAGCCCCTATTTTAGTCCTGCGCTACCTTCCTCTCACAAAACCTGACATTTAGTCAGCTTTTGCTCGGCAGAGTGCCACAAGCCCTCAGTTTTATATTCACTTTTCATCTTGGAACAATCTGTCTTGTCCACGAAGATTATTAAACAATAAACTTACCTGTTTTGTCAACTGCTTGTTTGTGCTATCTGTGTTAAATGTTTTTATCTTTTAACTGGATAAAGTTGTGAAACCATTGAGCTGTTTTCGTTTTCGAAAATTTCGTATGTGTATGTTTTTCCTTTGCTTCTATTTGGATACGAATGATGTTTAATATCTAAATTTTTTATTTCTTTTTTTATTAATTTTGTATAATAATCAAACTCTTTAGGAATTTGACCTGAGATATCTGTTGGTGTTATATAAAAAACTTTTGCTTGAGCTTTATTTTTTAGTGTTTTAATTCCATCTATAATTGATTTTTTTAATCTATCAAGCATGCAAGGTGGAAAATGTGTCATAAAAACTTCATTTTTAGTAGTTATCACAACCCCATGACATCCGTTGAATTCTGGAGATATTAAATGAACTCCGTTTTGGGGCAAAATTATACTATTAAAAACTTTCAATGTTTTTTGACTTTGTTCAAATTTGTCACTTGCCAGCGAATATGGTTTAATCCCTTCTAATTTTATAAATGGTTTAATTTTATCTGCCGTTGTTATCGGAGATGTTATCCATTTTGAAATATTACTCGAATACTTTGTTACTAATTTTGTAAGACCTAGCATATTAAAATCCAACTAACTAACCTGATATTTATATAAAAAATTTTTATTAAAAAAATTCCTTTTTTTTAATAAAAATTCAAATAAAAAACGCTACCTAAAAAAGTAGCGTTTTTATAACTAAAATTTAATTTTATGCTTCTATGTCCAAATGTTCAACATTCGCTTCATCAGTTACATCAACATCATTATCAGTTTCGTTGTTATTTAAAGCTTCATATTGATTAGCTATTTTAGTAACCGGCTCTGTTTTTGCATTCATATTCGCCATCATAACTGCGATTCTACTTTGGTCTCTAACTTGTGCTAATTTATTATAAGTATCTTTAATTTGTTCCGCTTTTTCTGCTTTTTCAGTAAAGGCTTTAAACAACGCACCTATTGCCATAAAAGGAACACTCAAAGAAAGCCCACCAAATAGTGTACTTGCTGTTTTTGGGTGTTTAGCCGCCCATTCAACAATACTGTCTTTCATTGGTTTTAAAATTTTGGTATTAAGTTTTGAGTTATTGATAAAATCAGCTATAGCCGTTTTTGACTTAGCAATATCCGCAGCAACTCCTGGCATTTTCTTAGGTAAAACTTCTGCAAGTTTACTTATACCTTTTTGACCACCGATTAACAATGCCGCAAATCCTGCTAAGCTAAGCAATGATTTTAATACAGGATGTTTTTCTTCAAATTTCTGCATTGTTGGTGAAATAGCTGTAACTTTTTGAACAGCGGCACCATACAACCCAGCTAATGCAAAAACACCGCCCCAACCTACTGCAGCTTTGCCCATTGCCCCTAGCTTTCCTGAAAGTTTTGGAGCTTGAGTAGTAACCCCATTCATGAAGGTATCGATTGCAGGCACGGCAACTAATGTAGCGGCATAAGTATTAAACTTATACTTATCATCCTTGCTTGCATCACTTTTGGCAATACTTAAAAGCTGTTTGTCAGTCAAATTTGCAGTTCTTACAGCTTCCATATATGCTCGTCTTAGATTATCATGTTCTTCAAATTGACGCGTCATTCTTTCGCGATTTTGTTTCGCTTCTTTATAATCTTCGCGACGAATTGGGCTTACTCTGTATTCTGATGGCATATTACCGAAAGAAATTGCTTGCATTTTCCCTACCTTTGTTACACAATTCACTATTAGTATAATACTTAATCACGTATTTTTTTGCTAGTTTAGATATATTTATTAAGAAATTGTTACAATGAAAAAATTTTGCATAAAAACACTGGGATGTAAAACCAATCAAATTGAATCAGACTTGATTTCGCAAAAGCTAGAAAGCCTTAATTTTGTTAAGACTGATAATATTTTAGTCGCAAATATTTTTATACTAAACTCCTGTAGTGTTACTTCTACAGCGGATAATGATGCTCTTAAGCTTCTGAACAAAATTAAAAACGAAAATCCTAATATTTTTACAATATTGACCGGTTGTTTTGCGCAACTTGAAAAAGATAACCTAAAAAAATACGATTTTATAGATTTAGTTTTGGGCAATTCTGAAAAATTAAACATAGAAAAATATATTAATTTATCTTCGGGGATTAATGTTTCAGACATTTTTCAACAGAAGGAATTTATTTATCAACAAGTTAAAACCTCGAGCAAAACAAGGGCATACTTAAAAGTACAAGATGGTTGTAATAATCAATGCTCGTACTGTACAATTTGGAAGGCTAGAGGACGCTCTCGTAGTTGCGAAATTAAAGACATAAAAGAGCAAATTAATATATATTTAGACCACGGCTTTCAAGAAATTGTCTTAACTGGTATACACATTGGACAGTGGGGCGCGGATTTAACCCCAAACAAAAAGTTTATAAATTTAATTGAACTGATTGAGAATTCGAAAATCAAACGTTTTAGATTAGGTTCATTAGATCCATTTGAATTAAATAATGAATTAATTAACCATCTTTCACAATCAGAAAAATTTTGCCCACATTTTCATATGTCTTTGCAATCCGCTTGCAATAAAACTCTAAAAGCAATGAATAGACATTACAGCGTTGAGCATTATTTGGCGCAAATTGATATGATAAACGAAAAATTCAATTTACCTTTTATTGGATCTGATATTATTGTAGGTTTTCCTGATGAAACCGATGAAGATTTTGAAACGACATATAAAAACATTGAAAAATCAGGTTTGACAACTGCTCATGTTTTCCCTTATAGCATCAGAAAAAACACGCTTGCTGCTAATATGCCAAACCAAATAGATAAAAGTATCAAAGTTGCTCGTGCAGCAAGATTAAGAAAACTTGTTAATGAAAAATATAATGAATTTATACTAAAAAACCTTGGAACAGAGCAAGAGGTTATTTTTGAACGAACAAAAAAGCCTGAAAATGGGATTTATAAAGGATTAACACGAAATTATTTAACTATTTACGCGCTTAGTAATTTAGATATTAGAAATAAAATTTATAATTGCAAAATAGAGCGTCTTGAGAATAACAAAATTTTAGCAATGTTAATTTAACCCCAGCATTTGAGTATAGTTTAAAATTTATCCAAAAAATAAAATTTAGTTCAAGATTTCAATTGTGTTTAGATGTTTTATTGTTCGAGTTTAATTTTTCGTCAGAAATTTCTTCAGAGTTGTAAAAAAGTTTAAGCGTCAGGTATCGCCTGACAACTCAACATTCAAAACAATACTACAATTCTTGCCCATCAAAATATTTTAAAAAACAATTAGTGCGCATAGACAAAAAAACAAAATCAATAACTTTTAAAATTAAGAATTTTTAAATTATTGATTTTATTGTTTGTTATTATTATAATGGTTGCACATATGACTTTACTGAGGAGATTAGGTTTGTCTATCACATTAGAGAAAAAACAATGCATTATTGCTGGTGATGGTGAATTACCAATTCGTGTCGCTCAATCAGCTAAAAAAAATGGATGCGAGGTTATTGCGATTTCTTTATCAGCTGATAATAGAAAAGAATTAACAAAAATTTGTTCAAAAGTATATAATTATGGACCTGGACAAATTTTAAAAATAAAACAAGCTTTGATTGATGAAAATATTAAACAACTTACATTTATTGGAAAAGTTCATAAAGGTATGTTGCTTCGTTGCCCGAAATTTGATTCTGAAGCAATTAAATTAATGAAAGAAGCTTCAAGATTAAATGATGATGCTGTTATGTTGATTTTGGTTGATCAACTTGAGCAGATGGGGATTACGGTTTTGGATCAAACAATTTTCATTAAAAACCTAATGGTTCCACATGGAGTTTTGACTGCCAAAAAACCTACAGCTGAACAAATAGAAGATGTTGATTATGGCTTTTGGTTAGCTAAAGAAATGGGTAAACTAGATGTTGGTCAATCTGTTGTAATTAAAAACAAAATGATTATGGCTGTTGAAGCAATTGAAGGAACTGATAAGTGTATTGAACGTGGTTGTAAAATAGCTCATCGTAAAGATGTTACCGTTGTAAAAGTTGCTAAACCTACACAAGATACTCGTTTTGATATACCTGCAGTTGGTTTGCAAACACTTAAAACTATGAAAAAATATGGTGCAAATTTGTTGGCACTAGAAGCTGGTGAAACGATTATTGTTAACCAAAAACAAATGATTGAGTTTGCTGATAAAAATAATATTGTTGTAATGGCTGTATGAAAAAGCTTTTTATAATAACTGGAGAACATTCTGGAGATAGACACGCTGCTGATGTCGTTAAAGAATTGAGTCTACTCAATCCTGATTTAATTGTGCATGGTATTGGTGGTGAAAACATAAAAAAACAAGGCGTTAAGCTTTTTTCTGATCATTCAAAAATGAATTCAGTTGGTTTTTCTGTAAAAATGCTTATGGATCATGTGAATTTAGGACGTCGAGTTGTTGATTATCTAAAAGAATTTCAACCAGATGTTATTTTAATGGTTGATTATGGCGGATTTAATCTTAATATTTCTAAAGTTATTAAAAAAGAATTACCCCATATAAAAATTTGTTATTATATTCCGCCTCAAATCTGGGCATCTCGCAAATGGAGAATTAACACTGTAAAGAAAAATATTGATAAAGTTTTTTGTATTTTTCCATTTGAAAAAGATTTATATGAAGAAAATAAAATCAATTATGAATTTGTTGGGCATCCGCTTGTTCATCAAATATCGAGAAATCATAATAGGCATGCCTTCTTTGAAAAATACGGGCTCGATGAAAGTAAAAAATTGGTAGCTATATTCCCAGGAAGTCGTGTTTTTGAAATAAAAAATCTTTTGAAAACTTTTATTAAATCTGCTGATATTGTAAAAAATAAATTGCCTGAAACTCAATTTGTAATTGCTTTGGCTCCAAATCTTAAAAAAAATGTTATCGAGCAGTTTTTGCCTAAAAATTGTAATATACAAATTGTCCAAAATGAAAATTATCCACTGTTAGAACTTTCTGATAGTTTAATTCTTGCATCTGGTACTGTTGCGCTTGAAGCAGCGTTATACAAAACCCCTATGTTAATCAGTTATAAAGGACCTTGGATTTTGTATCTAATCTATCTTATGGTGCGATGCATTAAACAAGTCTCTTTGCCTAATATAATCATGCAGCAAAATATTATCCAAGAGTTAATTCAAAATAAATCAAAAGCAGGCATGGTCGCAGCAGAAACAATCAAAATTCTTACTGATTTTTCTTATAAAAACAAAATGATAAAAGAATTAGCAATGGTTGAAAATCGCCTAAGCACAAAAGTTCCAGCTAAGTCTGTTGCATACGGTTTAATGAATTTAAAATAAATACTTGAAAATTTATTTTGCTTGTAGGAGAATAATATTATTGAATGGCTGGGTAGCTCTTGAAGTGAACGCAGTGAACGATTTAGATACGTGAGAGCAACGCTCGAAGCGACTGAGCCGAATGAAAACAGAATAGAAATATAATGGCTGGGTAGCTCAGTTGGTGAGAGCGTTCGGCTCATACCCGAAAGGTCGACAGTTCGAATCTGTCCCCAGCTATTTTAAGAATGCTCCTATAAGGAGCTTTTTTTATGCAAACATTAACGGCGTTCGGCTCCCTCTCGCAAAACGTGACATTAAGTCACCTTTTGCTCGGCAGAGTCCGAAAGGTCGACAGTTCGAATCTGTCCCCAGCTATTTTAAAAAGACTCCTATAAGGAGTTTTTTTTATGTAAATATTAACGGCGTTCGGCTCCCTCTCGCAAAACGTGACATTAAGTCACCTTTTGCTCGGCAGAGTCAGAAAGAAATGTAGATATTTCTCTCGTTATCACTGACTACATTGAAGAGTTATTGTTAGTGTTTTTGGTGGATACGTGGACTGTAAAATCAACAATGAGATTTTAGGCAGGAGACGTCGAAACGACATACACTACTAGATCAAACGCTTAAAGAACATCCGGTATGCAGTAGGATGCTCAACATTGTCTAATTAAAAGAATTTGTAAAATTTAACAAAGCATAAAACCTTGCCAGCTTGTATTTGTAAATAAATCGTTCATAATGAAAGAAGGGGGTATGCATGTCTGATTTGAACCTAAATAAAATTAATCAAGAAAATATTGACTTAGTAGATGGTTATATCAATATGACAGAATGGGAAGTCAATGAAAATTCAAATATGACTTATTCAATTCAAGGTTTGAATAATTATATTGCTGCAAATGTTAGTAAAAATTATTGGCTAAATAAAATTTATACTCAAGATATTAGAATAGCTCATGAATGTGGTGATTTTCATATTCATGATCTTAATAATATTAGTGTTTATTGCGTTGGTTGGGATTTAAAAGATTTATTATTTGAAGGTTTTAAAGGCGTTGAAGGAAAGCTTGCTTGTGCACCGGCTAAACATTTTAGAACTGCATTGGGGCAGGCCGTTAATTTTTTATATACGATGCAAGGAGAAGCCGCAGGAGCTCAAGCATTTTCAAATTTTGATACTCTTTTGGCTCCTTTTATTAGGTATGATAATCTTGAATATTTACAAGTAAAACAAGCAATGCAAGAATTTGTTTTTAACCTAAATGTGCCTACTCGTGTTGGTTTTCAAACTCCGTTTACCAATATAACAATGGATTTAACTGTGCCAGATTATTATAAAAGTCAGAATATAATAATTGGCGGTGAGTTGAAAAATGAAACTTATGGTGAGTTTCAGCATGAGATGAACTTAATAAACAAAGCTTTTTTTGAGGTAATGATGGAAGGTGATGCGCAAGGTCGTGTTTTAACTTTTCCAATTCCAACATACAATATCACCAAAGATTTTGATTGGGATAATCCATCAATAGATGGATTGTGGGAAATGACTGCAAAATATGGAATTCCGAATTTTTCTAATTTTATAAATTCAGATATGAATCCTGAAGATGCTCGCTCTATGTGTTGCCGTTTAAGAATTGATAATAGAGAGCTTGAATATAGAGGCGGTGGGCTTTTTGGCTCAAATCCACTGACGGGTTCAATTGGGGTTGTAACTATAAATCTGCCAAGAATTGCATATACATCCAATTCAAAAGATGAGTTTTTTGAAATTTTAAAAAATAAAATGGATATTGCAAAGGATAGTTTAGAAATCAAAAGAAGAGTTATTGAAAATTATACGGATAAAAATTTGTATCCTTATACAAAATTTTATTTGAAAGATATTAAAGCTAGATATAGGGTTTATTGGAAAAATCATTTTTCGACAATTGGTTTAATTGGTATGAATGAGGCTTGTGAAAATCTGCTAAATACAAATATTGCAAGTAAAAAGGGAAAACAATTTGCATGTGAGGTTTTAGATTTTATGCGAGAAATAATAAAAATTTATCAAAAAGAAACTCAAAATAATTATAATCTAGAGGCAACTCCAGCAGAAGGGACATCGTTTAGATTAGCATCGTTGGATAAAAAATTGTATCCACAAATAAAATGTGCAAATAGTGGCTCTTTTGAATATAATTTCTACACAAATTCAACTCAGCTTCCTGTGAATTATACGGATGATATTTTTGAAGTGTTGGACCATCAAGATGAATTGCAGACAAAATACACAGGGGGCACAACAGTTCATATTTTTGCAGGAGAGCGAATTTATGATATTAAAGTTCTGAAAAATTTGGTTAAAAAAATATGTGAAAATTATAGATTACCATATTTTACTTTTACTCCAACATTTAGTACTTGTTTAAATCACGGATATATTGAAGGAGAGCAAGCTTATTGTCCAAAATGTGGAGAAGAATGTGAAATTTATTCTCGTGTTGTTGGATATATTCGTCCAGTTAAACAATGGAATATAGGAAAGCAAGCTGAGTTTAAATCTAGAAAAACATTTAAGGTGGAAGAATAAGTGTATGATAATTGGTGGATTTCAAAAATTTTCATTAGTTGATTATCCAGAAAAATTATCTGCGATTGTTTTTACTCAGGGGTGTAATTTTCTTTGTCCATATTGCCATAACCCAGAATTGAATTCTTTTGGGGATAGAAATATCCTTATTAAGGAACAATATATTATAGATTTTTTAGAAACAAGAATTGGTAAAATTGATGCGGTAGTTATTAGTGGTGGTGAGCCAACTTGTCAGAATGATTTAATTGATTTTATTAAACGAATTAAGTGTTTAGGTTTTTTGATTAAACTTGATACAAATGGTTCAAATCCTGAAATTATTGAGCAATTGTTAACAGAAAAGTTAATTGATTACATTGCTATGGATATAAAAACTAGTCCTGAAAAATACTTTCGATTTAGCAAAGATTTGCTTGATTTTAACAAAATTAAAAAAAGTATTCAACTTATTATGCAAAGTAATGTTGATTATGAATTTAGAACTACTGTAGTTAAAGATATATTAAGCATAGATGATATTTTAAAAATTGGGCAAATGATAAAAGGTGCAAAAAAATATTATTTGCAAAAATTTGTCCCTACAAAATTATTGGATGCTGATTATAGTAAAGCTCAAATATTTAACGACGAAGAATTTTCTTTCTTGCAAAAAGAACTCGAAAAACACATAAAAAATGTTAATATCAGATAAATATAACCATTTTTGTTATAAAATCTAGATAGTTATAAATGTGAGGTTTTTGTGAAAAGAAGACTTTTTGTAGGATTTAGTATTTCCAACGCAATAAACATTATTTCAATTTTAAAAGATTTACCCGAGGATGGATGGGAAAATTATTATATTTATTTAGGAAACAGCAAGAAGTTAAAAGCTGTTTGTAACTTATTAAAAGAAAATACGAATATAAAAAACTTTTATGATTTAGCCTGCAATAACATTATCTTAAATATTTCACCCCAAAAACTTTCCAATCTTATAAAGATAAAAAAATTTAATGAACTTTATTTCCAATTCAACGGAGCTGACTACAGAACCATAAGTCGAAAATTTAAAAATGCAGATATTTTCTTGATTGAAGACGGCTTAAGCTCATATGAAAAACATGATTTGACTTTCCTGTTTCACAAAAAACCAAAAGCACTTTATTTCTTTAACTATTTAAATGGATTTGCTGCGCATGAAACTAGGTATTCAAACCTTAAATGCGTTCAAATAAATCCTCAAAACACCAAAGATTTATATCAAAAATTATCACAAGATTTAAATATTCCTTATGATAAAAATACTGTTATTTTATGCGCTCAAGAACTTTATTCAACAGGATTAATAACTTACGAAAAAGAACTTGAAATGTATACGGATTGCATAAAAAATCTTATCAATAAAGATATTAAAGTTTTATTCAAAGAACACCCACGTTGCGCAATCCCGTTTTACCCGAATATAAAAAAACAAATTTCATCCGAATTAATACAAGATTTTCCTAACACAATTATTCCAATTGAAGCCTATGTTTCAAAACAACAGCCAAAAGCTATTATTTCAGCTTTTTCAACATCATTATTTTTAAGTAATTATCTATTTGATACCCCTGCATATTCCTTAAACTTTTTAAAATATAAAACACAAAATTTGGTACTAAGGTTATATGATTATGCCTCCGTTATAGCTCAAGCTTTATTTAAAAACACAGCTAATATAACTGACAACACTGCAAATTGCAAACAAGTTTATGACAAACAAACAGAAACTCTTTTAAAAGTAAAAGAACTTGAATTTTATAGAATGTTTATATCTAAAAAAGAATTTTATAAACTTAAAAAAGATTTCTTACTCTATTGCTCAAATAATGAACTTTTAAAATCATTTAATATTCATCCTGTCGTAATAAACATAATCAAAAATGGAAATTACATTGATTTACTAAAATGTAACAAATTAAATATCAGACATAATTCAATTGAATATTTTAAGCTGTTTAAAACAATAAAACCGTTATCAGAATTAATATTTGTTCTTTCTGAAGGGATGAGAAATATATTAAAAGCGATTTTTTAAACGAGTAGATTTTTAAAAAATATAAGTTATAATAAAAATATAGCACATTGAAAACTAATATATGGGGACGTTTTGGATTTGACGGGGTGATCCGGTAGATGCCGATTGCATGTCGCAGCGCTGTTCTGCGTTACAAACGAGCAACTAAAATAAACGCTAATAACGTTGTAAAAGCTGATTTTTCAAGAGCACAAGCTCTAGCTGCCTAAGTCGCAGTTTCAGCACTCTAGTCCGACCAGCTTGCCGTTTGGCTAGGGTCAATTATGCAAGACGCAATGCGGTGATGAGAATTAACCGCATCAAGACTTTTCTCAAAGCGCGTATCGCTTAAAACTGCTTAGATTTAGCTAAGGTTGGGTACTTTCCATACTAAATTGAACTCAAAAGTTACCTAAACATGTAGACATTTTCGTTTACCCATTCCGGACGTGAGTTCGAATCTCACCGTCTCCATTTATTTTTAGTATTTATTTGTTTTTTAATTCATCGATTTGTTGTTTTAGGTCTATTAACTCGTATTTTAATCTATTTAGTTGACAGCTAATTGGATCAGGTATTCTGTTGTGTTGTAATTGACCATCTACAACAATTCTTTGGTGCACAACTTTTCCGGGGATGCCTACAACGGTTGAGTTTTCGGGGACATTATCAATAACGACAGAACCAGCCCCTATGCGAGAATTTTCACCAATAGTGATGTTACCTAAAACCTTTGCTCCAGCGCCAATAACTACGTTGTTTTCAATAGTTGGGTGGCGTTTTCCATGTGTCATTGTTGTTCCACCTAGCGTAACTTGTTGAAAAATTAGCACATCATCACCGATTACTGTTGTTTCTCCAATTACAATACCCATCCCGTGGTCAATAAATAATCTACGACCAATTGTTGCCCCTGGGTGGATTTCTATCCCTGTAAAAAATCTCATAATTTGTGAAATTAATCTAGGGATAAAGGGGATTTTCCAGTATCTTAATTTATGTGAAATTCTATGTGCAATTAGCGCATGCAAGCCCGGATAGCATACTAATACTTCAAATATGTTTGCAGCCGCTGGATCGTTTTTATAAATTGTATGTATATCTTCTATTATTTGTTTTATTGCTTTTTTTATCATAATTTTATTATTTTCAATATATTTAACATTGTTATTTTACTACAAAAGTTTGAGATAATATAAAATATCTTTTGGCTGAGAAAAAATATTTTATTAAAAAAGTTTAGCTTGTAGAACGTAGGGTAGATTTTAATCTACCGCAAAGTTTAGCTGTTCCAAAATTATATAAAAATAAAGGTAGACTAAAGTCTACCCTACATTCTAAATTATAATTTAGCGGTGTAAATAAAATCAAAAATTAGCAAATAGTAGGGTGCTGTCTTTAGACGCACCACAAGATTTGAAAAATAGTCGGTGCGTCAAAACGACGCACCCTACATAACTTCGCTTGTCTTTCCGACAGATGCTGAAATAAATTCAGCATGACGATATGGGCGGTGTGGAGGAGTCCTTGGTGGGGTAAAATCAAAGCGATAAGCAAACAAAACAAGTCCAAGAACGTCATCCCGAACTTGTTTCGGGATCTGTCGGAAGAGTTAGGGAAAAAATCATTATTTTTAAAGCAAAAAAGGCCTAAATTTTTCACCGTATGCCTTTCCGACAGATGCCAAAACATGTTCAGCATCCCAAACGAAACCTCGCCAAAGTCCTTGCGGTGCGTCAAACGACGCACCCTACATTACTATCGCGTGCCATTGTAACCTACAATTCTAATTCATACGGATGATTTTTATTAAAAATTGGATGAAAAATTAAAGAAAAAAGAAATTTTGTCGATTATGTTATTGGGTTGTTGTGCATAAAAAAGGCAAAAACAGCGCGACACAAAAACTCCGACAGATCCCGAAAACAAGTTCGGGATGACGGGAAGAAACCACGCGACACCAAAACCGCAAAACCGCGTAACCATAGTTTGTAGCTCAGGCATCGCCTGACACACAAAACCTAAGACCATAAAAACAAAAACCACATAAACAAAAAACAAAAACTTTAAAACCACGTAAACATAGTCCACAAGGAATAAAATCCCGTGATAACAATAGACAATAGCGTCTTAAACCTAAAACTCGCAAATACGTTACTAAAGAACATCCAGTCGTTTCAAACGACGATGCAGAGGATGGTTACGGGGTTGCGCATCAACAAACCTGGGGATGATACAGCGGGATTTTATATTTCACAAAAATTAGGGGTACAGATTAGCGGGATATCAACAGCAAACGAGAATATCCAAAACGCATTGAAGATTTTGGAGCAGGCGGACGGGTCGCTTGAGGGCATGGATAAGTATCTTCAGGAGATAAAAGATCTTGTGCAAAAAAGCACAGAGGAATACTTGACCCCAAGTGAGAGAGAAGAGAATCAGAAAAAAATTAACCTGCTTTTTGCGGAAGCAAAAAAATTACGTGATGAATGCGAGTACGAGGGCGTAAATCTTTTTGCGAGCAGCAAAACTCTGGATAAAACGCAGACATACACAGACGGTAAAGTAACAATAGCGGCGGGACAAGTTTTGAACCGTCTTGGCGATGCTCCAGCGGCGGCACCGGCAGCAACCACTTCATCAGACTCGCAAGAGATACTGAACCAAGTTCAGCCTGACAGCGGGGAGGTAGATGGCGGTGCGGTGGCGGCGTATGACCCATCAATGGATGAGCCAGCGGCAACTTCAGCATACGACCCCGAAACCGAAACAACCCAATACGTAACCGGCCCTCAAGTAGCCTTAGATGGCATAAGTGAAGAAGAAAACGCAGCCCTTCAAGCAAACGCCTTAAACACAACCCTAAACGCCAATGCTGGCGTGGCTGTAGCGTCAGAAACAGGAAATGAAGGAATTGCAACAGCTGCAGCTACAGTTGTGAGCTCTGGCACGGTGAATGTTACTTCGACTGACAAAAATACACCTCAAACAATAACTATAGGGGATAAAAAGTATGATGTTTATTCTTTGAATGGAACGAGGAGTTTAACATATTCGTTAGATGATGCAGGGGTAATAACTTTTACAGGCGGCTCATCAGTCGCTATTGTCGCACATGATGGACAAACTGATAATATTGTTTTCAAATGCGGTAATAGTTCCATTCTTGATACAGGTGATGAAAATGATACAGTAACTTTTTTTGCTGGGAGCTACTCTTCTTTCTCTTTGGGTGCAGGCGATGATGAGATTTATATTTCTACTCTTGCATCTGCGTCAATTCTTGATGCGGGTGATGGTAATGACACAATTATAAATAACAACTCAACTCGGTCTGGCCATTATAATACAATATTTGGAGGTAAGGGTGATGACTCTCTTTCAAATAACGGGTCTGTTTGTTTTACGAGATTTTTTGGCGGAGATGGCAATGACACGGTTTCAGGGTCAACAACTATTCAAACTCAAGAGATAGAAAAAAGAATTATTGATTGGGATAATTATACAGATGGAGGAAAAGAGGGTTCTTTTACTGTCGCAACTGGTGAGTCAAAGGTTGTAATGATAAATGGCAAAAAGTATTTATTTGAAAACATTTGGCTAGACCATGGAAAAACTACTAAGACAGTAACTTATAGTACGAATGCTAGCGGGGAAATAAGTATAAATGTTTCAGGCGGTCCTTATGGGGTTCAAATAACAGCAGGTGATAATCAGGCTGATAATTTGAAAATTTCTCATACTGGGTCATTTGCAAGAAACAGTATTGTAATAACCGGAGATGGAAATGATACAGTTACGGCTGATTATTTACATCATCTAAGTACAGGTTCAGGTCAAGACAGTGTAAATGCTTCAGGTCAATATTTTAATTTGGGTGAAGGAAACGACACATTTACAGGTAAAGCCGCTTATTATTTAGATACAGGCACAGGTGTTGATAGTGTAGTTAGCACATACAATTCTACAACTTTAGCCGGCTCAAATACCGTAGTAGTAGATAGGGATAGCAATGATATAATAACAGGTGTTCATTCTTCTTGGATCTGTACAGATGGGGAGTATGTTGATACTTACTCGTCAAAAAATGTAACACTAGGTGGAAAAACATATAATGTTCAAAATTTAGAGGGTTCTTACGGTTATGGAAACTTTGCTACAGGTGTAAATTCTGCTGGTCAAACGGTTATGCTTGCAGGACAATCCATCAACAAAATTTATATAACTGCAGAGGATGGACAAACTGATAATATAATAATAAAAGGTTCTTTAACTTCACTTAATACCGGAGATGAAAATGACATTGTTATATCACTGGGTGTTGGGGGGGCTTCTCTTGGGTTAGGTTCTGGGGATGACTCTTTAGTTCTTAAGGTAGCATCGGATGCTATAGTCAGCACTGGTGGAGACAATGACACAATAACAGGTACAACGGAAAAGAATATGATAGTTGACGAATTCTTGACGCTTGCCTTTGGTGCGGGGCAAACTCAAGAGATTACTTTGCAAGACAAGGCGGGTAATAATTATACATATACAATCACAAATTCAAAAAGCACTGCAAACACACTAACTTATGGCATTGACTCAAATACTGGTAGAATGTATTTTTCGGGGCAAGAGTTTAAAGTTATCGCAGCAGACGGACAAGCAGACAATTTATATTCTAACCTAAAATGGAGCCACATCGACACAGGAGATGAAAATGATACGATTTATACGCCTTGGGCTGAGGTTTATTCTACTTATGCCCTAGGAGCAGGGGATGATGTCCTTAAAAATCCTAATGTTTACGGTTTAAATGCATCTTATATAATCTCAGGTGCAGGTCAGGATACAATTACAGGTGGTGAAGGCTTTTTAGAGGATGAATCCGGAAATGATGTTGTAAATGGGCATAGCGGACGTAATAGTTATAGATTTACATCAACTCCCGAAAAAATTCTCATTGCAGCTGGTGCAAGCCAAGATATTACAATAGACGGTAAAACATATACTGTAAAAAACCACGGAACTACTGAAGCTACTTTGATTTATGGAAATATCGCAAATCAATCCGGAGTGGAGCGGCTTGGTTTTGTAGGTGATAGTTTTACTATCATGGCAGCAGATGGGCAAGAAGATGATATTTTATTTGCGGTGAATAATGGGATATTAAATACCGGAGATGAAAAAGACTCTGTTTATAATTTTAGCGGATTGAATTATTATAAAGGCAACTATTCTTCAATTTCTTTAGGCGTAGGTGATGATACTTTTACTGGGACTCAGTGGGGAAATAGTGTTGTTATTAATGGGGGCGAGGGAAACGACAGTATAACAGGAGTCTACGCCACAGCCGATGGCGGAGCAGGAAATGACACGATTACTTGGAGTTCAGGTGTTGGCGCTGCATTTAAAGTTTATGGCGGAGATGGTGATGATAACATAACTGTTAACTCTCCTCAAGGTGCAAGTACTGTTGAAGGTGGAGCTGGTAATGACACAATAACTATCAATAAAGATGGATCTCTGATAACAATTGATGCCGGTGAAGGATATGACAAAGTAACAGACAATGCAATAAGCGCGACTCCTAACCCAATTACAAACGCAGAAGAAGTTGTACAATGGGCAACTTTTCGCAATGTAGGTAAAGAGGGTACGATTAATTTTGCCGGCGGAGCTGGTGAAGTATTACAAATAAATGGGCTAAAATATTATGTAAAAAATAACAACTCAAACGAGTCTAGAACTCTTACGTACTCTACATCTGCTTCTGGTCAGATAACTTTTAGTGGAAATAATTTCTACATAATTGCAGCAAACGGACAAACTGATAACTTAAAACTCGATGGAAAAAATATTGAGATTTATACAGTAGACAAAGCTGACAAAATCGAGATAACAGAAGGGTCTGTGGTTACAAAATTCGATACAGGAGCAGACAATGACTCTGTAACAAATAATGGAACCCTTATCAACCTCAACACTGACGCTGGAAACGACACTATTATAAACAACAATACAATCACAGCTTCTCTTACAACAGGCGCAGGAAATGACTATATCTATAACAACGCAGAGATTAAATCCGCTATTCAAGCAGAGGCGGGAACTGACTACTTGTATATGGGAAACAACTCCAAATACGGCTCTCAAAGCGGGGTTGAGAATATTATTGCAAACGGAACGCAAGGTTCTGTAAAAGTAACAACATCTGCTCAGGTTTTACAAATCAATGGTAAAAAATACACGCTTCAGCTCTATGAGGGCTCAGCTCGGGCAGAATTAACCTATTCCGTTGACTCTGTAACAGGTGAAATAACTTTCTCTAACAATACTGGTGCTAAAATTAGCATTACAGATAACTCAAATCAAACTGACAACGTCCTATTATCTGGAACAGGATTAAAATTTAATGCTGGCGGCGGAAATGATAAAGTGACAGTCCTAGAAGGCGCGTATGTTTCATCAGTTTCTTTGGGTGCAGGAAACGACACCTTGATAAATAACGGTGAAATCGGGCATGCGTTAGGCGAAGCGGGTTTAGATAATATAACAAACAATAAAACGGCTTATCGAATCGAAGGCGGTGCGGATGCAGATACTATCACGAATAACGGTGAGGTAACAAATGGCGGATACAGCATCACTGGTGATGCTGGAAACGACATGATAAAAAACAACGGGGTTGTTGCCGGTAGTATTGATGGCGGCAATGGTACTGACTCGCTTTATAATGGTGCACGTGCTCAAGCTGGCTCGGTTTCAAATGTAGAAAATGTATATGATAATTTCACTCCGCTAAATATTACAACCTCAAACCAAACATTCGATATCGGAGGAAAAAGTTATACAATTAGAGCAGAAGTTGAAAATGTTGTTCTAAACTATTCAATAGATGAAACTACTGGACAAATAACTTTTAAAAGTAATAATGATGGAAATACTATTCGTATTACAGCTGCAAGTGCGCAACAAGACAACATCCTTATCGCTGAAGGATCTAGAATTGTTTTAAATACAGGGGATATGGCTGATTATGTTGAAAACTACGGAAATTCAACTATAGCTTTAGGTGCAGGAAACGATACTGTTAAAAACTATGGAAGTGGTTCTTTTAGGGGTGACATTGATAATGATATACTCTATAACTATGGAACTCAAGATAGTTCTTTCTATGGCGAAAACGGCGCTGACACATTGGTTGTTACCCCAACGACTTATCCATCGCTTGTAGAAGGAATTGAAAACATCCAATACCCTGAATCTGGTACAATCGACCTTACTTCAGGCACTCAAACTATAACAATCGGCTCAAATAAATATGATGTTACCATTGATAATCTTGATACAAGCGCAACGCTTAATTATACCTATGACAAAACTACGGGTGAAATTTCTTTTATCTCGGATGATAGCATTCATATAAGCGCACATTCAGGTCAAGTCGACAAAGTCTCATTATCTGGAGCTGGAATTAAATTTAGTGCAAATGATATGGATGACATAATCACCGTTATGGAAGGTGGAACAATTTACTGTGCTTCGCTTGGGGCGGGAAATGATACACTTATAAACAACGGAAATGTTACTGTAACTATCCAAGGTGGAGATGGTGACGACTATTTCTATAACAACGGATTTATCAATAATGCGTTTGGAGGTTTGGGTGATGAAGCAGGCGCAACCCCAGATACCTCAACAAATGACGTTTATGAAAGCGGCATAAATGCAAGTGCGAACAAGATTATGGATTTTGAAAAATTAAGTGATAACATCACTTTAGCTGGCTCAGCGTCTAAAACTATAGATATAAATGGTAAAAAATACTCTGTTTATAACCGAGATATAAGCACAGAAGGAACTTTGAGCTATAGTCTTGAAAACGGGGTTGTAACTTTCACCTCAAATTCAAACCTCGACATAGTTGCACTGAGCTCTCAAAATGATAATGTAGTCATAAACGGCTCAGGAATTTCGTTTGATGGGGATGATCTTGATGATACGATAAACATTCTTGCAGGAAACATCATCGAAGGCGGAGATGGAAACGACTCTATTACTAACAATGGCTTAACTAAAGCTATCGCAACAGGTGAAGGGCTAGATACAATTTTGAACTTTGATTACCTCAATGACCTCGACGCTGGCGCTGGAAACGACTCTATCTCAAACTCAGGCACTATAAATACCATTAACGCAGGCGCAGGCGATGATGAGCTTGAAAACGATGGTATAATCGACTTTGTCTACGCGGAAGAAGGCAATGATACGCTTACCAATAACTTGGGTGCGGTTACTACTTCTGTAGCTATGGGGGCAGGAGATGATGATTTGTATAACTATGGTGAGGTTAGATTTGCACTGGGTGGAGATGCAAACGGGTCTGACACATCATCTAAAGACCATATTTATTCAGGAATTAACTCGATAATTGGTGGAGCCCATATGGGTATTGGTGCTGATTATTTAACAGGTTTTGAAACTCTAGAAACTCAAACTGGAGAAGAATATTTCTTAGTCGAAAGTGGTGAAACAAGAACTCTTGAAATTGAAATGCCTGATGGCTCGATTTATAAATATGATGTAAAAAATGAGGTCTATAATTCTAGCGCTCTTCAATACAAAGTTGAAAATGGACAAATTATATTTGCTTGCGGCGCAGATGGCGGTGTTTCTATAAAAGCTCATGCAAATCAAAAAGATAATGTGCTCATAAAAGGTAAGATTTCTTTTGATGCGAATGATTTGGATGACACGATAGTGATAGACGCGTATGGATACCAATCTTATTTAATCCAAGGCGGAGACGGAAACGACTCTATCACTGTGAAAACAGGCGCAGTCGTATATGCGAATATCGAAGGCGGAAATGGGGATGATACGATTAATATTGAAGAAAGAGCTGCGGTTCAGTTTGATATAAACGGCGGAGAAGGGGATGACTATATAAATGTATATAAAAGTAGCTTAGGTAACTATGTTCGTGTTTTGGGCGGTTCCGGGCATGATACGATATATGTAGAGGGATATGAGACCGCTAGACGAATTCGCTCAGTTGAAGCAGGAGACGGAGATGACTCTATTACCCTAAAAAATGTTTATATATCAAGCCATGCAATGGGTGCAGGTGGAAATGATAATATCGTTATAGAGCAAAATGTATACGCAAGTTATATTTTGGGCGGAGATGGCAATGATTTTGTAAAAATAGACGGAACCGTTGGCTCCTCAACCGCATTAGGACTAGGTAATGATACAATCATAGTTAATGGTACAGCTAGTATGATTTTTGGCGACGAAGGCAACGACTCGATTGTCAATGAGGGTGAGGTTAATTGGAGTATTACAGGCGGAGATGGTGCAGATACTATCACCAACGCAGCAAACGCGTCTGTGGGAACCCTTTTGGGTGGAAGTGGTGATGATATACTTTATAATTATAGTAAAATGTCTACAACTATTGGCTTGGAGGCAGGAAATGATACTGTTTGGAACTATGGAACAGCAACAAATATAGATGGCGGTGCAGGCGACGACTCGATTTACAACTATGGTAAAGTTGAGGGTGAGATTTATGGTCAAAATAGTTGGGAAACAGACACGCATTTGAATGACTACCTCTTTGTCGGGGCGAGCTCATCCGTCGGTGGGTTTGGGGCTGGCTCGATTGATGCGGCTCAAGCGGCGAATAAAATCACTCAAATTGAAACCCTTGAAATTGAAGGCGGGCTAAAAACCATCAATCTTGCTGCAGGCGAGACAAAAGAAATCGAAGTTGTCGGCGCAGACGGCAAAACATACAAATATACAATCAAAAACCGCGACACAAGTGCGTCTACAACCCTATCATACGGGTTGAATGGCGACGGTCAAATTGTGTTTAACTCAGAAATCGGAGACCTAACAATCACCGCTCACTCCAACCAGACAGATAATGTCCTAATTGATGGACAAAATATTTACTTTGATGCAGGTGATTTGGATGATACGATTGTTGTTGAAGCATACGGCTATGCTAGTTATATCAATGGCGGCGCAGGCAACGACTTGATTGAAAACTATGGCTACGCAGGTGGTTTAGGTGGCGGAGATGGTGCGGATATTATTACAAATACTCAA
>JAZUBS010000033.1:0-104707 GCA_045638605.1 Candidatus Gastranaerophilaceae bacterium | reverse complement strand
ATCGCATCTCTGCGATTTTCGACTCATTCACTCGCTAGCTCTCGCTTGCGATTCTTTTCGTTATCCGTTCATTTCTTTTTAAATCAACAGGTATTTCTTCGTCGTTTTCAGCTATTCTCTTGTCAATGTTCTATTTGTTTCTTCTCTCATACAAGGTCAGCTTAAAGTTTCATCCCTTATGCCATTCCTTTTAATTTCGAACTAAACTTTCGCTTAGTGAAGAAATCATATCACCGTCAATTCTATTTGTCAACCCAGTAATTTAAATAAAATTAAAAAATTTTCTTAATCCAGATTGTTTTGATTCGGCAATTGAGTTATTCAACTCACATTATTCATATTACGCAAAAGAAAAATTAATTTCAACATGTTTTTTAAATATTTTTTTCAAAAAAGCAAGTTTTTTTCAAAACGCCCTAAAATAGGACGTTCATGCCGCTTAATAAAGCTTAACAATCATGCGCAACTCAATACTGACATGCTTTTTCGCAAGGAAATAATTATTAATTTTTGTAAAAATAATCAAAGTAATCAAAAAATATGACGATAAGTTATTCATATAGTATTTTAATTATGCGGATGAAAGGTAGGGATATTTATGTCAATCAATGAAGCGCCTTTACAGGCGTACTTAAGTACATTGTCTACGGCGAAAGCAGAAGGGTTTAAGAAACTTTCGCCTGAAGAACAAAAGAAAAAAATTAAAATACGGTAACGATGAAGCCGCAATAAATGCATACATAAATGAATTGCACAAAGGAAAAACCATATCCGCAAACGATTATGAAGCTACGAAACTAACACTTGAACAGTTGATTAAAGATTGTAAATAGTAGCAAGTTTAACACAAGCATATAAAAAACAGGTGCATGATATTTTAAATTTTTTAAATAACTGGTGCGTCAAAACGACGCACCTTACAATTATTCCGTCAATCTAATTTAATTCGCAAAATCATAACTTTCACAAAACAACCGTTATTAATATTATATTGAAAAATATCTCTCTAATGCTATAATAAAACTAATTCTTTAAAGGATTTATAAGAATATTGGAGAGAAAAATGTTACAAACAGCTGAAATGACTACAACAATGAATGGCGCAAAAATCTTTTTGGAATGCCTTAAAAAAGAAGGCGTAACTGAAATTTTTGGCTACCCTGGTGGCGTTATATTATCTATATATGAAGCTTTATACAATGATACAGATATAAAACATTATTTAGTTAGACACGAACAAGCAGCCGTTCACGCGGCGGAAGGTTATGCAAGAACTACCGGTAAGCCTGGGGTTGCTCTTGTAACTTCTGGACCTGGTGCATGTAACACCATTACTGGGATTGCAAATGCGTATTACGATGGATATCCTTTAGTTGTATTTACTGGACAAGTCGGTTCTAATCAAATCGGTAACGACGCTTTTCAAGAGGCAGACATTGTTGGTATTACTCGTTCTTGCTGCAAGCACAATTACTTGGTAAATAACGTTAATGATTTACCTAGAATAATAAAAGAAGCGTTCCATATTGCAACAACAGGAAAACCTGGACCTGTCGTTGTTGATATGCCAAAAGATATTTTGACCGACAAAACTGTTTTCTCTTATCCAACAGAAATAAAGCTTCCTGGGTACAATCCAAACTACGAAGGACACCCAAGACAAATTTCTAAAGCATTACAAATGTTATGCGAAGCAGAAAGACCTGTAATTATATCAGGTGGCGGTGTTGTTGCTTCTGAAGCTAGTGAACAACTAACTCAGTTAGCAAACAGATTACATATTCCTGTTTGCAATACTTTGATGGGAACTGGCACATATCCAGCTAATAGCGAATTATCTTTGGGAATGTTAGGAATGCACGGTAATTACTGGGCAAACTATGCGGTAACTCATTGTGATACGCTTTTTGCTGTTGGTACAAGATTTAACGATAGAATAACTGGATGCTTGAAACGTTTTGCAAAAGACGCCAAAGTTATACATATAGATATTGACCCTTGTTCGATTTCTAAAAACGTTCCAGTTGATGTTCCTATCGTTGGTGACGCCAAAATCGTTCTTAATCAAATGCTCGAAGAACTTGACAGAAACGATTACGAAACTAATGCTTCTATCAAAGATATTTGGTTTGAACAAATCAATGAATGGAAACAGAAAAGAGCGTGTCCTGCAGTAAATTCAGATAAATTAAATCCCCTAACTGTAATAAACAAAATATATGAACATACAAAAGACCTAAAACCAATCGTTGCAACTGAAGTTGGGCAGCATCAAATGTGGACGGCTCAAATATATAAATTTAACGAACCACGCAAGCTAGTAACATCAGGCGGGTTGGGAACAATGGGATTTGGTTTCCCTGCGGCAATCGGAGCATCGATTGCGCATAAAGACGCCGTTGTTCTTAATATTGCTGGTGATGGTTCTATTCAAATGAATATACAAGAACTTGCAACTTGTGTAGAATATAATATTCCAGTAATTACTTGTATTATTAACAATGGTTATTTAGGAATGGTTCGTCAATGGCAAGAAAAACTTTTTGATAAACATTATTCTCAAACAAAAATATCTGCTCCGGATTTTGTAAAACTAGCAGAAGCTTACGGTGCGCTAGGATTTAGAGTAGAAAAAGAAGAAGATATTATTCCTGTTCTTCAACAAGCAATTGAAGCTCGCAGACCAGTTTTTATTGATTTTGTTGTAGAACCGTTTGAAATGGTTTATCCTTGGGTTCTTGCAGGCAATCCTATCAACAAAATATTAATGTCTAATTGCTCTGACGACTCAAATTAATTAAAAAAATTTTCAGACCAAAGAGGTGAATTATTTCACCTCTTTTTAATAAACATTTTCGTAATCAAAAACACGTTCCATCAACTATTAATAATAGCCAATAGGGTAAGCAAAAACAGCAAAATCTTGTATTTTAAGCAAAAATTTTAATTTTTTTACACGCTAAATTATAATTCAACCGTAAAAAGAAATTGTCTAAAATTAAACTGTTATTTTTTTCATAGACAATAGAGCTAATCTTAATTTTATAAGATTTATATTTAAATCTAATTTAATTTTTACGTCCATAAGTCCTCCCAGGTTTAACAAAACGAATAAGCCCATGCTTACTCATAAAATCCTCTTGAATATATAAAGTATTTTTTTTAGAAAATATTGACTAAATTTATAAAAATATTAAAAAACATTACAATCTATCTTCAAATCCCGGAGAACGAGAAGGTAAATTATTATATCCAGGGTTAGAAGAAACAGTTTTTCTAATATACTTATCCGTATAATTTCCTTTTATAAAAAGCTTCTTAAGCATATCTTCTCTAATAACTAAAGGATGATTAGAGTCTGCTTGTTTAGGATATTCTTCACTTAATTGTGTCCAAACAGCTGCTTCCATTGTCCAAGCATATGTTTCTTCATTTATAGAATTAAATTCATCTTGATGCAAAGCTTCGTGAGCCAAAAGAGACGCTAGGGCGATAGGCGGCGCATCTGAATGTTTTTGGTTAATGTAAATATACAATCGTTGTTTCTTTTTCCATCCTAATGCATCAAAATCAGTATAAGCCTCACCCATTTGTAACAAGTCTTTGAACTCAATTTTTATTGGCTGCTGTGTAAGATTATTCCCCAAAATTGCTTTTCTTGAAAAATTTGCAGCGCATTCTTTCATTATATCCAAGGCAAGCATTATTCTTAAATCTTTTGTAATATCTTTATATTTTTGAGCAAGTTCTTCAGCTTTTTCAACTGAAAAAGTTTTCATATCAAGACTTTTATCCATCCTAATTAATTGAACATCTTTTTCGTAGTCTTTTTTTCTAAAACTTATGGCATCAGAATCAAGATTACTTCCAAAAAATAGAGCTAATATTAATATACTAAAATACTTGTTTTTATTTCTCATAAACCCAACTTTTCCTATTACTTAATATATTATTACATTATTTTTTTTTAATGACAAATTTTTATAAATCAATTTACCATGATACAATAAATGACGAAGTAGAAATAAAAATGTTTCAAAGGAGAAAAAATGAATACACAAGTTAGAGCAAGTCATTTATTGGTAAAAACAGAACAAGAAGCCATTGAATTAAGAGAAAAAATTGTTAGCGGAGAATTAGCATTCGCAGATGCTGCTGCGATGGTTTCTCTTTGTCCATCTGGAGCAAATGGTGGAGATTTGGGTTTCTTTGGAAAAGGTCAAATGGTTAAACCTTTTGAAGATGCATGTTTTTCTATGGAAGTTGATGAAGTTTCACAACCTATTCAGACTCAATTTGGTTGGCATTTAATTCAACTAACAGGCAAAGAAGGCTAAAAATGATCGTTCAAAGACTCGTTAATTTTTTAAAAGAAAATAATTATGATTATTTACTTGTAAATTCAACAAATGAATTTTTAGTTGAATATAACGAGCTTGAACAAAACGCAAGATATTATTTAACAGGCTTTTCTGGCTCAACTGGAGAAGCCTTGTTAGATAAAAATGGAGAAATATATTTATTTGTTGATGGTCGTTATCACACGCAAGCAGATAAACAAGCCTACAAAAATGTTAATGTTATAAAAATGCAATTGGGTGAAACTCTTTTGTCTTGCCTTAAAGAAAAACTTAAAAATAATTCAAAATTGGCAATTATTGCACCTAAAATCTCACTTAATTTTTATAATTCCTTGAAAAACAATTTAACTGAAAAAAATATTGAAATTTGTCCATTAAACAAAGATTATGTTTTTGACTTTGTAACACCAAAAACAAGTCAAAACGCGCCAATTATTGATATTCCCCTTGAAATTGCAGGGAAATCAAGCGAAGACAAAATCAAAGAAATTCAATCTAATTTAACTTTAAATGAAACTCGTTTGGTTTCAAATTTGGAGCAAATTGCTTGGCTTTTAAATAAAAGAAGTTATTCAAAAAACTTTTCATCTTGTTTTAAAGCAAAAATGATTATAGAAAAAGAATCTTACAAAGTTTTTTATGCCGATGAATTGAATAAATTTTATCATTACTTAAAAACAACTCAAAACAAAATATTATACGTAGCTAAGAATATTTCTTATGGTGATTATTTATTAGTAAAAGATAAAGCTATTGAATTAAAAGAAGATAATATAGAAATTAAAAAATCAATTAAAAATGAAGCAGAAATTAATCATTTGAAAACATGTTTTGAAAGAACAGATAAAGTTGTTTCAAAAATATCTGATATAGTAAATTCTTCAAATTCATTAACAGAACAAGAACTAGTAAAAATAGTAGAAAATGAATTTTATGCTAATGGTGCAACATCTTTGAGCTTTAATACAATCCTTGCAAGTGGTAAAAACTCTGCTTTGGCTCACTATGCAACCGATATGAACGCAATCACGGAAATAAAAAATGGTGATTTGGTATTATTGGATTGCGGGGCATATTTTGAAGGCGGATATTCTACAGATATAACAAGGGTTTTCTGCGTTGGAGAGCCTTCTCAATTGGCAAAAAAGGTTTATACAACGGTTTTAAAAGCTAATTTAAACGCGTATAATACAAAAATCACAGAAAATTTAACCGGTTTTGATATTGATAAAATTGCAAGAGATATAATTAATAATGCAAAATTAGAAGGTTTTAACTTTAATCATTCAACAGGACATGGAGTTGGGATTAGTGTTCATGAATTTCCACCTAGTATTTCTCCTTCAGAATTAGCAAAAAGCAAATTACAGGAAGGACAAGTTTTTACAATTGAACCTGGGGCATACAATCCTGATTTTGGTGGTGTACGATTGGAGAACACTGTTTATTTTAAAGACAACAAAATACAATCTTTTTCTAAAATGAGATTTGAAGAAAAATTAATTGATAGAACTTTATTGAGCGAAAAAGAATTAAAATGGCTTAATAACTGGCAAGCGGAGGCAAAATAAAATGGAAATTACAAGTACAACAAATAATCTGGTAAAAGAAGTTGCTAAACTTGCGCAAAAAAAATACAGAAATGAGTCTAATTTATTTTTAATTGAAGGACAAAAAGCTATAGAAGAAGCCTTTTTATTAAATATTGAATTTGAAAATGTTTTTGTTTTAAAAGAAAAAGCTGCCAATTATTCACAATTTAAAAATATATTTTTGACAAATGAAGCAGTTTTGAAGAAAATTTCAACAACAGAAAGCGCTCCGGAAATTATTGCTGTGGCTAAACAAATTAAATTTGAAACGAAGGATATTATTTCAAAAGACAAAATAGTTTTGCTAGAAAATATAAAAGACAGTGGCAATCTTGGAACAATTTTTAGAACCTGTACCGCACTGGGTGTAGAAGGAATAATCTTGGCTGGTGATACAGTTGATGTATACAATCCAAAAACTATTCGTAGTGCAGTTGGAAACCTTTTTAAAATTCCTTTTGTTTCAATTAAAAATATAACAAATTTAAAACAAATCTTCCCTTCACACGAAATTCTTGCAACTGTTGTCCCACAAAAGGATACACATAATGTAATTGGGCTAAATATACCACAAAAAAGCATAATAATGTTTGGTTCTGAAGCAACAGGCTTAAGCCCTGAAGCAATAAACCTAGCTGATAAAAAAATAACTATTCCTATTTCTAATAAAGTAGAATCATTAAATCTTAGCACGGCTGTAACAATTTGCATATGGGAACTTTTTAAATAAGATTGTTTTGCCTTGTATTTACTAGTCTTTGCGAAATTTATCATCTAAATTAATGATTTAGCATAACTTTGTGCTGTACTTTTTTATAAATTTTGTTAAAATATAAACATAAACAGTAAATTAAAAGGATAGTAATTATGCGAAATGTAGTTATTTACACAGAAAATGGTCATTCTAATATTACATCATTAATAGAAAATGATGAATTAAATATACGTATAGAAAAATTTGAAAACGTAAAAGATTATGCAAACTTAAACCCTTCTGTTTTGATATTTGAAGTGGCAGAACAAAAAATCAAAGATATTGCTATGGTCACAAAATTTGCGTTTCCAGTATTAATAGTTAACGATAAAATAATTACAGATATTACTATTCGCGCAGTTGCTTATGATTATATTTTCAACCCAGTAAACAAAGAAGAATTAAATATACGTATTAAAAACTTGATTAAAATTAGAGAAATGAGAGATACAATCCGTCTTGTTGCTACAACTGACGAATTAACGGGATTAAATAATAGAAAATATTTGCAAGACAGATTGGAAGGCGAACTTTCTAGAGCTAAGCGTTATGGCGTAAAATTATCATGCGTATTATTTGATATTGATTTCTTCAAAGTTGTTAATGATATTTATGGCTACGATTGGGGTGATATTTTGCTCAAGCGTATCGCAGAAATGTTAAAAGGTTTAATAAGAAAAGAAGATATCCTTGTTCGTTATGGTGATGAAGAGTTTGTTGTGCTCCTACCAAATACGCCAGAAGAAAATGCGTTTCTTTTCGCAGAAAGATTTAGACACGATATAGAAAAAATGGAATTTATCCCTGCAGGAGAAGAAGAAAAACATCAAATTACTATCTCAGGTGGAATTTCATCTTTCCCATTTTTGGAAAATGTTGAAGAAAATGGTAATACTTTAATTAGATATGCTGAACATGCATTATATAACGCAAAAAAACGCGGTAAAAATAAAATTGTTCAGTTTTCTCAAGTAAATATTGATTATTAATTGAATTTTAATTTATCATTTTTATTTATAATTATAGTATCAAAATAATTATAAAGTTCTTTTAGATTTTGAATTTGTAAACTTTTGATTTTGTTAGCAACAGGACAAATTATGTATTTATCCTGGTTGCCGTTAAAGTACATATTGCAATATGGTAAAACAGGAAATGGTGAAGTGATATCATTTTGACCTAATAGAGCTGAATATTTGATGTTTAATTCTTTAAACATGCTTTGTAAATTCAGATATTGTTGTTTACTTGGATTATATCCAGAATTTCCACCGACAAGTATTCCGGTTAAATCATTTCCATATTTTAGATTATTAACGGCTTTGTATAAGTGCTCAAAAATTTTCTTTAAGCTTGATGCTCCGGGTCTAAGATGAAACATAAATCCATCTCCAAATTCATTCTTTATAACCCCCATTGTGCAATGACTTGCTTCTTCAGATAAACCATATTTTAAATATCTTGATTGATAAATAGTCCAAGGAGCTTTAATATTAGGCATATCCAATTTATCAACAACCTCCCTTGCATATGCAAGTTTTGATACTTGAATTATTGAGCCAAATGAAACTGTTCTTGAATTATTACATTGCATCTTGAGTTTATAACAAATAAAAAAAAATTTTTTTGCCATCAGAAATGTAACAAAACTTGAAGTTTTTATATATGATTTAGGCAATTTTTATATATATTTTGTTTTTATATAAATGTAAGTAGTAATGGAGTTATTATGATAGTACGCGAAGCACTAGTTCAAGATGTATTAAACACAAAGGCAGAATTTGAAGCCCAATCAAGTGACAGAAAAGGCTATGGTAACGCTTTTATTGGGTCATATAAGGATGAAGCAATAGAAAACTACGCAAATGGCACATTGATACTTGCTGGTGATGGTAGTAATGCAGTAATATCTGTCGCTGGCGGAGTTGTAATTGATTCTGGAGACGATGAGGATTATATTATTAATGTAGGTATGGGAAATACCATCTCATCTGGAGGCGGTAATGATGTAATATATTCACAATACAGTAATAACCATATTGATAAAGGCACAGGTGCTGATACTGTTTATGTTACTGCCAAGTTTGGCATAACAGGACTTGATGAAAAGAAAGATGATATTGCAGATGTAATAATGACCCCAGGATATTCTTATCAGTACGTAAAAAATCAAGGGTTATTAATGGATCCATATTATTTAAAACAATTTGGACTTTACCAAAATGAAGAAGATGAAAAATAAAACTCCATCATAAAAGATGGAGTTTTTTGTTATGTTTCAATGTAGTCTCTAGCACAACTAAACATTGTATTAATTAACCCGGCATTTATCTGCATATTCACACCAGCGGCTTGCATTAAATTTCTTAAACGACTTTCCCAATAAGGATAAATTTCTTCTTTTTTAATATCTAATACTTGTGCTATTAAGGTTAATTCTTTCCAATCCAGTGGAATTGGATTTGCGCCTCTTAAAATATCAACAATTTCTAACCTTTTTTTTCTAGGAAAAGCTTTTAAAAACTGTACTGTTGAAATATTTTTTTCTTGTTGTTTTTGCTTTAAAAATTCTATTGACTCATCCATTAAAATAGGCTCTTGTGGAATTTTATATTCATCAAACTCTTCGGGATCTACATCCATTACTGTAGCTATGCGTGATAGCGTAGTTGCTCTTGTTGAAAAACTAATTGTGTTATCTATTAAATTGTATACATATGACAAAGTGACACCTATCATTTCTGCAAAATCTTTTTTATGCAAATTATTTTTTTCGAGGAACAATGCCACTTTCTCAGAGCTTTTAAGGTTCACTATAGATTTGTTTTTGGCTGTCATGATACTCCTCCATCTAACGTTACTTATATGATTAATTGTTTTTAAGAAAAATTAAATTGGTAGGTTGTTGAATGTTAATCTGTTATAATTTTTACAAACGACTTAATAAAAAAGGGTTAAAAAATGAAAATTGTAATCGGTTTGGGTAATCCAACTACAAAATACGAAAACACAAGACACAATGTAGGTTTTAAAATTTTAGACAAAATAGCTGAAAAAATAAGCGTTAATTTTTCTATGGAAAACAAATTCAAAGCAGAAATTGCAAAAGGACTTTGGGGAACTGAGCAAGTTTTGCTGGTTAAACCTCAAACATTTATGAATTTATCCGGAGAGGCAGTCGCACTTATTATGGGATATTTTAAAATTAATATTTCAGATATTATAGTTGTTTATGATGATTTATCCTTAGATATGGGTTGCCTACGTTTTCGGGCAAATGGCTCAGATGGGGGACATAATGGGATAAAATCAATTATTCAATCATTAGGAGGGAATAAAAATTTTACAAGATTAAAAGTTGGAATAGGGCCTCAACCCCCATACATGCCTGCAGAAAAATTTGTTTTGGGAGAATTTACAGCCTCCGAACAAGAATTATTAAAAGATGTTATTGATGTTTGTGTTGATGCAGTAAAATGTTTTTTAATTTCTGGAATTAGCGACGCACAAAATAAATTTAATGGTACAATAAAACAATGAATGTAGAAAAAATCAGTATAAAATACATGCAATTGTGCGACTTAGATGATGTATGTCGCATTGAAGCAGCAGCATATGGAGAACATCACTGGTCACGCGATGGTTTTGTTAATGAATTAAATAACAACTTAGCTAAATATTATATTGCAAGAGACAAAAACAATGAATTGTTAGGCTATTTAGGCGCTTGGATGATTATTGATGAAGCACATATTACAACATTAGCGATTTCACCTACTTTTAGACGAAAAAAAATTGCACAAAATCTAATGCGAGGTTTTGTTGATGATTGTTATAAAAACATGATTAAATATATCACTCTTGAAGTTAGAGTCTCTAATGAGCCTGCAATCAACCTGTATAAAAAATTCGGGTTTAATTCATTAGGAACGAGAAAAGGATATTATCAAGACAACAATGAAGATGCCTTAATTATGTGGACAGAAAACATCTGGCATGATAAATTTAAATCTATATATAGTAAAATATTAGAAGAACAAGAATTCTTAGAGGTTTGTTTTGAATCATAGAGAACAATTAGAAGCTGAAATTAAAAAATTTGATTATAATAATGGAAAAATCAGACTAACTTTTGGTGTTTTAGTTGTAGTAGTTCTTTGTGCTTTTCTTATTGTAATTGCAACATTTACTAAATTATCATTTATGGAAACAAAATTACCTGTAGATGCAATTATTCATCCTGTTAAATATATAGAACAATCAGGTAGCGGGATTTGGAATTTTCTTATGAGCTATAAATATATCCCACAAATTCCAATAATAATTTTCATTTCTGCATTATTAGGAGGCAGTTTTGGTTTTTTATCTGTGTTGTTGTATATTATAGCTGGCATACTATCGATACCTGTTTTTGCTTTAGGCGGCGGTTGGCGATATATTTTCGAGTATAATTTTGGATATATTTTATCATTTTTGCCTGCAGTTGTAATATCTGGCAGCATTTTAAGCAGCAGACTTTCCTTTAAAAATGCATTAAAAGCGTCATTTTTTGGTGTACTGCTAATTCATTTCATAGGTATTATGTATACCGCAATAATTATTATTTTTAAAAGAGATGGCTTTAACTTTTTTATGGATATGATAGCTATACAAAGTGGTATTAAAATTATCTATGATTTAGTATTTTCAGTTTTAGCTGTAATAATTGCAAGACCAGTAAAAAGAGTTTTATGGTTAGCAATGAGTTAGCTTAAAACAATTTCATTTGAGTTGCCTTTTGGTTTCTATAGGTTTCATAATTAAAACAACCGATTTCAAAAACAATTGGGGAGTTTGGTGCAAGTCCTCGTATTCTATTTGCACCTGCAACGCAATCTTTGCGATATTTGCAAAAAACACACACATTCCAATCTTTATCACTTTTCTTTTTCATATTATCATTTTACACAAAAAATAAATGTTGTCTTTTAAAATCTTTTTGTAGTAAAATATTGTTAAGAGTAAGGCGCCGAGGGTGCAAAAAATTAGAGACTTAAGAAGCTTAAACTGAAAAGCAGAAAGCTTGATAGGATAGAAATTTAGCTATTATCGGTGCTTAAAAACTAATTAATGTATCTATTACTACATAAAAAGGTGAAAAAAATGGTAAAAAAATTAATTACTCAAGACACAAGAATGTTTTTAACCGGAAATGAAGTAATTGCATACGCAGCAAATGCTGCGGAAGCAGAATTTATGTACGGTTATCCAATCACCCCACAAAACGAAATCATGCACACTTGGTGTAAATTGCTTCCAAAAACAGAAGCTGGTTTCTTGCAAACAGAAGATGAAATCTCTGCAGGTTTCTCTACTTTGGGTGGTATCTTAGCAGGAAAACGTGCTTTTACAGCAACAGCTGGTCCTGGTAACGTTATTATGCAAGACCCACAATCAATGGCAGAAATGATGAGATTGCCATTCGTTTGTGCAGTTATGCAAAGAGGTGGCCCATCTACAGCTACTGTTATTTATGCGCAACAAGAAACTCGTTTAACTTGTTTTGGTGGAAACGGCGAAGGCTTCAGAATTGTTTATTCAACAGCTGGACACCAAGATTTGTACGATTATATGATTAAAGCTTTCAATACAGCTTGGAAATATAGATTCCCAACTTATATGTTAGCTGATGGTTACCAAGGTAAAATGAGAGAGCCTGTTACTCTTTATGATCCAGCTTCTCGTGGTATTACTATGGTTCCTACTGAAGCTTATTTAAGAGCTGAAGGTAAAGTAGGCGTTGATAGACCAGCTACTCACTGGAGAAACACATTCAACCTTGAAGAAGAGTTGATGGAACACTTAAACGCTTACAAAGAAGAATACGAAAGAATTTCTCCTGAAATCGAAGAATACTTTGAATACAAAGCAGAAGATGCAGAAGTTCTTATTATCGCTCACGGTATCGTAGCTCGTTCAGCAATGACAGCTATTGATGAATTGAGAGCTAAAGGAATCAAAGCAGGTTTATTCAGACCAATTACTATCAGACCTCTTCCAGTTAATCCAATGAGAGCAGCTGTTAAACGTGCTAAACAAGTATTGTTTACAGAATCAGCTGATGGTCAATTGGCTCAAATGTGCTTAGAAAAACTTTATGGCTTGACTACACCATATTCTACATTGTTCAAAATGGGTGTTGGTGTTACAGGTGATGACATCGTTGAAAAAGTTGAAGCTATGGTTAAAGAACCGGCTACTGTATAACTGAAATGAAGGAGATAAAATAAAATGGCAAACGTTTTAGAAGTAAAACCTGATTTAGCTCAAGCACAGTGCGCAGAAGTCGGAGCTTCCAAATTCTGCCCTGGCTGCGGTCACGGTACAATATTAAAAACATTGGCTCAAGTTATTGATGAACTTGGCTTAAACGAAAGAGCTGTATTTGGTTGTGATATCGGATGTTCATTATTGTCTTGGAACTATATGAACATTGATACAGTTCAAACACACCACGGACGTACAACTCCTGTTATCTATGGTGTAACTAGAGCTAACCCTGGTACAGTTGGTATTGCATATATGGGTGATGGTGGCGGTTTAGCTATCGGTTCACAACACTTAGTTAATGCTTCGGTTAGAGGCGAAAACATGTTGATTTTGCTTGCTAACAACACTAACTACGGTATGACTGGTGGTCAAATGTCTCCAACAACTATGCCTGGTCAAGTAACTGAAACAACACCTTATGGTCGTGATTGTTCTGTTACTGGTAAACCAGCTAAAGGTGCAGAAATGATTGCTGCGATTGCTGATAGTGAAAAATCTTATGTTGCTCGTTCTACAATGGGTAATGTTAGAGGACTTAAAAAAGTTCTTAAAACAGCATTGGAAAACGTTGCAAACGGCGGGTTCTCATTTGTTGAAGTATTGTCAGTTTGTCCTAACAACTGGAGAACTAACAACGTTAAGACTTTAGAAAGACTTAAACAAATGGAAGAATTCTTTGAAGTTAAAGAATTTATGACTCCTGCTAAAAAGGAAGAGGTGTAATATGGCAAGAACAAAAATCGCACTCGCTGGTGAAGGCGGACACGGTGTTCAATCCGTTGCAAAAATCTTGGTAGAAGCTGGTTATGAAGCTGGCAAACAAGTATTATATATTCCTAACTTCGGTGTAGAGCAAAGAGGCGGTGTTTCTATCGCTTTCTGCCAAATCGCTGATGAAAAAATCGGTGAACCTAGATACTCTAAAGCTGATATCGTAATTATGGTATCTGACAGAGCTATCGACAGATGTTCAACTTACGTTGATGAAAACACAACAGTAATTTATGATTCATCTGTTTGTACAAAAAAACCTGAAGTTAAAGCAAAAAGAATTATTCCTGTAAATGCTAATGAATTGGCTAACACAAACCCTGAATTGGGTGCTCGTGTTTTCAACATCATTATCTTGGGTGTAATTCTTGAAGCTACAAAAGTTCTTGAATTAGATGATATTAAAAATGCTATGGAGCATGCTTTGGGTAAAAAATTCGAAGCTAAACCTGAATTAAGAACTAAAAACTACAAAGCTCTTGAAGTTGGTATGAACCTTCTTAAAGAAGCAACTGTATAATTTGGAGGATTATATAATGACAATGACTAAAGAAGATATCAAATATACAGGTATTAAAGTTGCAGATGTAGCAAAAGGAAAAGCTGATTGGTATTTGTTCAACAAATTATGCAAAAGCTGCTACCTTTGTGTTGCAAAATGCCCTGTAAAATGTTTGGAACCTATTTCAGAACCTAACAAAGATAACAGTGAGTTGGGATTATTCGAAACTCCTGTTGTTAGACCTGACGCATCAAAATGTATCGGTTGTGGTATGTGTCAAATGACTTGCCCTGACTGTGCAATTAAAGTTGTTAGAAAATAGGCAAATAAAACATATTAAAAACCCCACCTCTATTGGTGGGGTTTTTATTTTAGTTAATCTTCAAATGGAATTGTTATAATATAGTTATTACCGACTTTTTCTTTTTTTACATCATCGACATCAACTTTTTTATAAAGAGGCATTTCTTGCATATAAGAAAACGAACTTTGCTCTTTGTCACTTTTTGTTGACGCTTTACCTGAAATTTTTACAGAATGAGGTTTTACATCAACAATTACATTTTTTTCATTGTCGTGAAATTTACTTAAATTAATAGTAATTTTATAACTGTTATCATTTTCTTCAAATTTAACAATGTTTAATTTATGCGTAGCAATAGGCATAACCATTCTAGGTGACATTAATTCAAAATCACGGTTAATTTCTTTTAGCCAATCATCTTCGTCAAACTCATTGGTGATAGTTCCGGTATTTTGTTGTGTTTGTTGAGGGGATATTTGTGAGGGTTCGTTTACTAGCATTTTCCCTAGTAAGGCTATTGCTAAAAAAGCACCTAAAAATGAACTGAGAGCCACCGTTAAAATTTTAATCATTTCGCTGTTTCCATCCGACCAAGAGGATTTGTTTGTGTGGTGGGAATGATTTTCATTAGAGTAGTTGTTGTCATAATTTTCTGTCATAATGTTCTCCTTTTTTAAATAATTTTACAAATATATAAAATTTTTTCAATAGATATTATGGTGGTTTAATTGGGGGAAATTATAATTTAGCGGAGCATAGCACTTCAATTTATACTGACCCAGCCAGCCGAGCGACGACGAAGTCGACACATTAGCGACTCTGTCGCTTAACTAGGGGTTCAGTGGAGCGCCAACTCCGTTGGTCTTCAAGCAACCAGCTCAAAATGCAACTCCAGGCACAAGGCGGTTTCATTTTAGCCCCCCTGCCTAACTTTAACATAGAGAGAGTTCGATTTTGCCCAACTTTTTATACGTTACTTATTCCTTGCCACCAAATATCAAACTAAGCTGCGGGGTACTAGTACCAGAATTTTTAACAGTCTTACCTTTTGATAAATCTTTAGAAAAATCTTTTTGCATTTTCACCATCAATTTTTC
Source organism: Candidatus Gastranaerophilaceae bacterium (assembly GCA_045638605.1). GTDB lineage: Bacteria > Cyanobacteriota > Vampirovibrionia > Gastranaerophilales > Gastranaerophilaceae > RGIG2134. The sequence continues at coordinate 89,017 of JAZUBS010000033.1, read as the reverse complement.
AGCAGAAGCAACAACTGATTTTGGCAATCCTGCCATCTTGGCAACTTGAATACCATAACTTTTTGAAGCAGATCCTTCTACAACTTTTCTTAAAAAGACAATTTCACCATCATTTTCAGCAATTGTAATACGATAGTTTTTAATCCCCGCATACGATTGAGGCATAACATTAAGTTCGTGGTAATGAGTAGCAAAAATAGTTCTAGCCTTAATTTTTTGGCTAATATACTCAGCAACACTCCAAGCAATAGCAACACCATCATATGTACTTGTACCACGACCAATTTCATCAAGTAAAATTAAACTTTTTTCAGTCGCTGAATTTAAAATATAAGCAGTTTCATTCATTTCAACCATAAAAGTAGATTGACCTAAAGACAAATCATCTACTGCCCCCACACGAGTAAAGATTTTATCAACAATCCCTATTTTGGCATACTCTGCAGGTACAAAACTACCAATTTGCGCCAATAAAACGATTAACGCCTGTTGTCTCATAAATGTTGATTTTCCTGCCATATTTGGACCAGTTAAAATCATAAATTCAGCATCCTGACTTGAAACATCACCACCGACCAATTTCAAATCATTTGCAACATACTGTCCCAAAGACAAAATCTTTTCAACAACCGGATGCCGACCATTTTTTATTAATAATTCATTCGACTCATCAACTATTGGCCTAGTATACTGATTTTCTATTGCACATAATGCATATGAAAGCAAAACATCTATCTGCGCCAAATTTTGAGCAATTTCTCTTATTGGTTCAATAAACTCTTTTGAATACTCTCTCAAATCACAATAGATTTTATATTCCAACTCTGCTGATTTTGTACTAGCAGAAAGAACATCATCCTCATGTTTTTTTAATTCTTCTGTAATAAATCTCTCACACCCTGTTAATGTTTGCTTCCGAAGATAATTTGCAGGAACCTGAGATAAATTAGAATTTGTAATTTCAATAAAATACCCAAACACACGGCTATAACCAACTTTTAAAGTTCTTATACCAGTTCGTTCTTTTTCTCTTTCTTCAAAATCTTCAAGCCATTGCTTACCATTTTTCAACAAGTCTTTAAAATAGTCTAACTCAGCATTTACACCAGATTTTATCAATCCGCCTTCTTTTATTGTAATTGGTGGCTCGTCTATTAACGTTCTATCAATTATTTGAGCAAAATCTACAATTTTATCAACATTATCATAAATTTTAAAACAATCTAATGTTTGCTCTCTCAAAACATTAACAAATTCCGGAAGCAACGATAATGTATTTTTCAAAGAAACAAAATCCCGAGGAGAAATACTTCCATTACTAGAACGAGTCGCTAAACGCTGAATATCAACAACTTTTTCTAACAAACCACTCAAAGATAATCTGGTTTGTGGATCAGAAATCAATGCATCAACTGCATCCTGACGACGTGAAATTTCTTTGATATCCTTAAGTGGCTGAGAAATCCACTTTTTCAAAAGTCTTGAACCCATATTTGTCTTTGTTTTATCTATAGCCCACAACAAAGAACCATATTTTTTCTTATCTCGAACAGTTTCAATTAACTCCAAATTTTTTCTAGTAGAAGAATCCATCAATACATATTCAGACAAATCATATGTATCTATACCATAAATTTGTGGCATACTTTCTTTTTGAGTATTAATTAAATATTGTAACACTGCCCCAGCTGCACAGAAACCCGCTTTATACTGCGCAAATGGTAACCCATCAACACTATGAATTTTAAGAGCATCTGTTATATTGATTTTAGCTCTTTGCTCGTCAAAAAAGTTAACCGCAACACAAGAACAATTATAATTTTTTACAATTTCATCTGGCAAATCAACTTTTTGCTCTCTCACAATTTGAAATGGCAACAAAGATTGAGCAACACTAGGTGCAATAATTTCTACTGGTTTTATTCTTGCAATTTCAGCCAAAGCTTGAGCGTAAGAAGCTTGAGTAACTTTGAATTCACCGGTTGAAATATCAACATAAGCCAGCCCCCATTTTTCAGCTTTTTTATCCTCAAATAACGCCGCTAAATAATTATTAACATTGGATTTTAACAAATTATCTTCAATTAATGTCCCTGCTGTAATAATCCTAACAACATCACGTTTCACCAACCCTTTTACGGTAGATGGATCTTCCAATTGTTCACACACGGCTATTTTATATCCTGCGTCTAATAATTTGGGTAAATAATTATCAACTGCTTTAACTGGAATTCCTGCCATTGGGACTTTACCAAGTGCACCTCCATCTCTAGCAGTTAATGTCAATTCTAACTCACGAGACATACTAACAGCGTCTTCCATAAAACACTCATAAAAATCACCCAATCTATATAGCAGAATCATATCTTGGTGTCTCGATTTAACCGACAAAAATTGTTTCATCATCGGTGGAGCTAGCTCTACATCTACCTCAAAACTATTCATTAAACACTACATCCCTTCATAAATATTTGCACCTAAAAACAATTTAATATAAAATTATTTTATAAGCAATTTAATATGTAGGAGTTTTAAGATGGGATGCTTAAAAAGTATAATAAAAATAATAATTTTAATCCTCGCAGCAATAGGATTTAAAACAATTGGTGGCGTGGATTTTCTTAACAAATATATCGATTTAGATAGTATTTTAAAAAAACCTTCTCAAGAAAAAATGCAAGAAAAAGCTGCTAAAATCGCAGATTTATCTGAAATAAATCAAGAATATACAATCAAAAAAAATATTAACATTTTAGGCGTAAAAGCAATACTAACAGAACATAACGCAACAGGTCAGAAATTTATTATTGCCAATGACCCAAATGAAAAACTACTCAAAAAAGAAGACTTTCAAACTCAAGAAATAGATGAAAAAATTAAAAATTTAGCACAAAAAATCCAATACCAATTTATTAGACTTGAAGACGTTAAAATTATACAAAGAGGTTCAATATTTGTATTTGGTCAATCCGTTCCATATGTTAAGTTTAGCGCTGATGCCGTTAACCTACCAATTTCTGATATTCAAGGAATAATTGGCGCAACCCAAGTAGATGGAAAAACAAAAATCATAATCTCATTAAATGAAGGTAAAAAATATTCTCAAATAATTAGCCAAGAATTTTTCAAAGATGTCAGATAAAAACATAAAAATTTATGAAAAATATATGAAAAAATGTATTAAGCTGGCTCAAAAAGCGGCTGGCAACACATCACCTAATCCAATGGTTGGGGCTATTATTTTGGATAAAAATTTAAATTTTGTAAGCGAAGGCTACCATAAAAAATATGGTGAAGCGCATGCAGAAGTAAACGCAATTAATAATGCGCTTAAAAAAGGAATAGACCTTTCTGGCGGAACAATTATTGTTTCGCTTGAACCATGTTCCCATTATGGAAAAACTCCTCCTTGTGCAGATTTAATAATCAAAAGTGGAATAAAAACCGTTGTCATTGGATGCCTAGACCCAAATCCTAAAGTCTCAGGAAATGGAATTAAAAAATGTAAAGATGCCAATTTAAACGTAATTACTAACGTTTTACAAAAAGAGTGCGAAGAACTAAATGAAATCTTCTTTAAAAATCAAACAAAAAAACGTCCATTCATAGCTATAAAAACAGCGACAACTCTTGATGGAAAAATTGCAACAAAAACAGGGTCTTCTAAATGGATAACTGGTGAAAAAGCGCGCAAAAAAGTCCAAAAACTACGCCACCAATACGATGCAATTTTAACCTCATCATCAACCATAATTACAGATAATCCATCTTTGACCTGCCGCTTAAAAAATGGGAAAAATCCAATTAGAATAATCCTTGACACAAACTTAAAAACTTCACCAAATAGTAAAGTTTATACAAATGATGGAACTAAAGTTTATATAGCTACAATTTTAAAAGACAACAAAAAATATCCTAACAATGTGGAAATATTACCCCTGCCAGCTAAAAACGGTAAAATCGAACTGCAAGAATTAACCAAAAAGCTTTATGAACTTGGAATATACTCAATTTTAATAGAAGCAGGCGGTATATTAAACGGTGCCTTTTTAAAAGAAAAATTAGTAGATAAATTAATACAGTTTACTGCACCAAAAATCTTAGCCGACAACGAAGGTAAAAGCTTTGCTCAAGGTTTTGATATAAAAGATATCAACAATTCACTTTATTTAAAATTAATTGAACTCAAAAAATTTGACGAAGACATAATGTGTGAATACAAAATTTTATATTAACCTAATTTTTTCTTATTAACTTGTTCTGTATTTTGTGTATTTTGAGTAGCTTGACCATTTTGATTTTGAGCCAATTTTTGTTCAGCATTTTGATCGTTTTGTGTTTTTTGTCCATTTTGATTCATAGCAGAAGCTTTTGAGCCACCCATTGTTCTGTTATTAGCAAAAGCCTGTAACGCACTGAAACTTGAAAATCCACCGAAACCAACGACTGCATCAGAACCTGTCATTGCTGATGTTCCAGCACTTGACTCGTTTACTTTACCAACGGTTTTTACTTCACCTTTGTTGATATTAACCGAAGTCGCATCACCTGTTTGAGCCAATGTATTTGCAGAAGAAACAACATTTGCTAATCTTTCTTTTCCTGCATTTGCATTAGCTTTTGCCGCTTGAGCTTTAGATGATGATTCTTGAGCGATTTGAACTTGTTGAGATTTTTGTGTTGTCAAATTAGACTTTTGACCTTGCAAGGTGGAGACTTCATTTTGAGAAGCGGTCATTTGTTGTTCAAAATTAGCCATTTTAGCAGCCATATTAGAAGCCATTCCATTTAAAGCTGCGGAGCGCATTGCTGCAGCACTTGCTTGTTTATTAGCTGTATCCATTTTTGTCTTAGCCGCATTTTGATTTTGTTGAGCTTGAGCACTCATTTGCTGTCCTGCTGTGCTTGTAGCCATACCTGCCATTTTCATACCCATACCTGCGGTAGAAGTTATATTACCGGAGGCATCAGTAGAAATACCTAATGCATGCAATGCTGCTCCTGCTGCCGCTGTAAATGGATTTGACATCATTGCCTTTCCTGTTGCTTGTTCAGCTTTTCCAGTTGCTTGCAACCCATCTCCAGTCGTAATTGTACCTTGACCAGCAGCAGACATTGCTTGTCCCATTGCATTCATCACTTGTCCTGCTATATTTTGCGCTTGAGCTCCCTTATAAGCTACTTTAGCATCTTTTGCTGTTTCTCTGTATTTAGCAGCTGCGCTATTAGCGGAAGATGATAAAGATTTAAAGTTAGATTGTTTCTTTTGTGCTTCTTGCATTAAATTTTGAGCACTTTGTGCTTTTGCTTGAGCTAAAGAAATATTATTATCAACCGCACCGATTTGTCCATCGATTTCATTTACTGATTGGCTTGCATTTTGAGCTTGTGCTGATAAAGATGCAGCTTCTTCATTACTTTGTTGAACTTGTTGCTCTGCACTTGCTTTTTCAGCATTAATTTGTTCAAACTTAGCAGACACAGCTGCAACTTCAGAATCTTTATCTTTTTGTTCTGATTGTTGTTTATCTGCTTCGTCTTTTTGTACTTTTTCAATCGCTTCAGTTTGCTTAGATGCAACCTCTTGAACTGAAACCTGTTCAACAGATTGTGTATTTGTATTTGCTGATTTATTAGAAGATTTTGGAACTTCTTGAGCTGCTTCAGTCGGCATTTCTTGAGACATCTGCGCAGTTTCTTTACTGTTTTTTGCCGGAGCAAAAAGATTATTAGCTTTATTTAAACCATTATCAGCTTTTTTAACATTTTTTGTAACTTTGCGTTGAGTTTGCTTAGATTCTTTTACTGATGAATCTTTTTCATCAACTGCATCATCTTTGTCATCTCTTGCATCACCTGCTGTATCTTCAGCTTTTTCTGCTGTATTTTCAGCTTTTCCGATATCACGACTTGAAACCAAAGAACCTTTTGCTCTTTGCTCAGTTTGATATTGAGCAAAACCTTCTTTGTCCAAAGTTCTGTCTTCTCTTTCAACAAAGATACCTCTTGCACTTTGAGCAGTTAAATTTTTAGAAGCAAATGCTTGAGTTCCATATTCAGAAACATCATTAACATTTTCTAAAACATCTTTATTATTATCTACAGACATTTTTCCAAAAATGCTGTTATTCATATTCAAACGATTATAATTATTTTTAAGATCATATTGATACATTTTTTTAGCATTAAGAGTCATAGACTCAGCTTGCTGCAATTCTAAAGGATTTACATCATAAAGACTTCCACCATTAACTGAATTATTTTTATCAGAAGTAAAGTTTCTTATAAAATTATTCCAAACACTTGATTTCCCTTGAGTTTGTCCAGCACTTGATTTTTTTTGAACATTAGAAACATCAGCAGCCCCTTGATTACCCGCCAACATATTCGCCAATTGATTAGTTTTTTGGTGTTGTTGCAACTGAACATTATTCTCAGTGCCATTTTCACCAATTTTCTTTTTATAATCTAAATGTTGAACTAATTTTTCTTTAATTGCCATTTGTGATATCCTAATGATAAACTCATCTCTATATATAAATAAAAACAAAAATAAAGTATATATTGCCTTATCTAAACGATATATACTCAAATATTTACAAAATTTTACAACGAGGGATAAAAAACATTAAAAACCAATGAATAACACGAATTTAATTCAAAACGAAGAAAAGAAAAAAAGTATATACCGCGAAATGTTTGTTAAGATAAATGAAGCTTTTTTAGTAAGATTTAACAACCAAAAGCCACGTCTGACCTGCAAAGAATGCAGTATATACTCAAATAATTGTCCCCATTTTCCACAAAACCCTACACAAAAATTACCTCAGGAGTGTCTATATCGTTTTTGGCAAGAAAGCTGCTTAAACAAACTAGAAAAAGAAATTTCTAACGATATACAAAACAAAATAAATGAAATAAATAACCTTCGCGAAAAATACCACTGCAATAAATGCGCGGCATGTTGTCGATTAGCATCAAGCGAATTTTCGTACGAAGAACTCAAAGAACGAGCAAAAAATGGAGATATTTTTTCCCAACAATTTACTTCTATTTTTATTCCTTACGAGAATAAAGAAGAAGCTCGTAAATATTATCCTGAATTTTTTGATTTACTTGAAAGCAAATATCCAAATGATAATGATATATATTTTTATCATTGCCCAAAACTTGGCAAAGACAATCTTTGCACCGATTATGAAAATAGACCTGATATTTGCAAAGATTTTCCCAACAATCCATTGGTAATTTTTCCTAAAGACTGCGGATTCATAAAATGGCAAGATGAGGTAGATGTTTTAGCATTAAGCCTACACGCAATGATTGAAATAACAAATTTCTATAAAGAAAAAATTACAGAAGCTTTAAAAACTAATTAATATCAATAACTGTGACACCATCTCCGCCTTCTGCTTGTTCACCTACACGATATTTACAAACATAAGGAGAAGTTGAAATATAATCTCTTAAAACTGACTTCAAAGCGCCGGTTCCATGCCCGTGAATGATATAAACTGGAGTCAAATTAGCAAGACTTGCTTTATCTAAATATGCTTCCAATTCATCTAGTGCTTCTTCAACTCTATACCCTCTCAAATCTAAAGTTTGAGATAAATCATATCTATTGTAAACAAACTTTTTAGAAGAAACAAATGACGAAGTATTTTTTATCGGTTTTTTAGCAATATTTGAATCATATTTTGCAAGCTTATCTATTTTAACTTTTGTTTTTATAAGTCCCATTTGTATCTGAACATTATTATTTTTATCAGGAAGAGAAATAATTTCCGCTTTTTGGTCTAACCCTTTAACAATAACTTTTTCACCGATTTTAACATTTTCCCAGTCAATTTTTTGATACTTTTGAGAAACTTCATCTAATTCATCACTAAATTGTTGACGTGCTTTATGTTCTAACTGCGCAAGTCTAGCATAAGCACGTCTTGCAACTTTTTCGGATTTTTCTGCTCTTAATTCATCTAAAATATCTTTTATTTCTTTTCTTGCATTATGAATTCTTGTTTCATATTTTTTCTTATAAACATCAATATTTTTCTTTTTTTGTTTTTTAATTTCTTCAACTTTTTCGCTATACTCTTGTTTCAAATCTCCTGCTGATTTTTCCAATCTTTGGGCTTCTTTTGCAGATTGAGACAAAACTTGTTGAGTTTGTTGTAATTCTTGTAAAACTTCAGCGGTTTTATCTTTTTGTGTGTAATGAATTTGTCTTGCTTTTTCAACAATTTCTACAGGCAAACCCAAATTTTGAGAAATATTTATAGCGTTACTCGCACCTGGAATATCCATTAATAGTTTATATGTTGGAGAAAGCGTTTGAGTATTAAACTCAACAGATGCATTTTTAAATCCATCTTTTAAATAAGCTAAAGATTTTAACTCACCATAATGCGTTGTACAAAGCACAAAAGAGCCTTTTTGTTGTAGATTTTCTAAAACAGCTTGAGCTATTGATGCACCCTCTTGTGGGTCTGTTCCTGCTGCAATTTCATCTAAAATTATTAAACTTTTATCATCAGAATTATTTATTATACTAATAATATTTTTCATATGAGATGAAAAAGTTGAAAGACTTTGTACAATACTTTGTTCATCTCCAATATCAGCAAATATATCTTTAAAAGGATAAACTTTTGCTTCATAACAAGGAACATGCATCCCTGCTTTTGCCATCAAAACCATAAGTCCTATAGTTTTAATTAAAACGGTTTTTCCTCCAGTATTTGAACCGGTTATAACCAAACAATTCTTTTCTTTGTCCAAATAAAAATTATTTTCTACAACTTCATTTGTAACACTCATTAATACCGGATTTTTTAATCCTTTTAAATCAATTTTCTTTTCTTCTAATATTTCAGGACAGGCAAAATCGTTTTTTAAAGAATATCGAGCTCGTGCAAAAATAAAATCTAATTCTACAAGATTATCTAAATTAGTTAAAATATCTCCAGCTATTTGCGATACGCACAATGACAATTCTGCTAAAATTCTTTGAATTTCAGCCAAAATTGAAACTTTAACCTCTCTAATTTTATTATTTAAAGGAACTAATTGTTTGGGCTCAACAAAAAAAGTTTGCCCTGAAGCTGAAGTATCATGAACAATTCCACCTAATTTATTTTTACATTCAGCTCTTACTTGAAAAACTACCCTCTCATCTCTGGTCGTCCAAACCGTATCTTGCAAATTATCAACAAAAGACGGGCTATTCAATAATCGAGAAATTTCATTTTTTAGGTTTTGTTCAGAATCTCTTAATGAGTTTCTTAATGATTTTAAAACTGTTGAGGCACTGTCTTTTATGTTTAACTCTGCATCAAATGTATCATAAATTTTATCTTCAAGTTCTTTGTTATCAACTAATAAATCAAAAAATTCTGCCAATATAGCAGCTTCATTTGAATTTCGTTCCAAATAGCGTTTTATTAATCTAGAAGTTCTTAAAACTTTAGAAATGTCGACTAATTCTTGAGCAGATAATGTTAGTCCTTTTTTGGCGTCCGCCACTGCTTTTTTTATATCTAAAATATAATCTAATGGCGGTTCAATAAACTGATTTAATAAAAAACGAGCTTCAGAAGTATACACCAATTCCTTATTAATTTTTGAAAAATCCTCATATACTTGAGCCACCAAGCATCTTTGTTTTCCTAATTCAGACGAAGCAAAGCTACTTAGTATCTCTAAAACTTTATCAAATTCTAATACTTGAAACGATTTTTCCATATATTTATTATAGCAAAATCAAAAAAATAGATTACAAAAAATAAAAAAAATGTTATACTAAAAATATGTTTAAAAGAAAATGCAAAATTACATTCATAAGACACGGTTCGACTATCTACACGGAAGAAAATCGTTTATGCGATAAGCTAAATTATCCCCCACTAAATGAAGTGGGAAAAATTGAAGCTGAAAATATTGCACAATGGGTAGAAAAACGCTCACCCAAAGTAGATAAAATCTACACAAGTCCTGATGTTAAATCAATGCAAACTTGTGAATTTGTGGCAAAAGAATACAAAAAAGATTTTCAAATAATTGATAATTTATATTCAAGAAGAAGCGGAGAATGGAACGGTTTAACATTTGAACAAATCGAAAAACAATACCCTGAAGAAATAAAAAAATATCACAAAAACAGAGCTAATTACTGGTGCAATGATGGGGAAACAATTGCAGATTTCAGCATAAGAGTTAGAAATACAATTTCTGAATTAATAGAAAAAAACAAAGGGAAAAGAATAATTATTGTAACAAATGGAGACATTATTCAAGCAGAAATATGTAATGCGCTTGGAATTCCATTACAAAATATTGGACAAATTTATATTCCTTGTGGCTCAGCAACCCAACTTAGCTACTTTACAGAATGGACTAGCTTAGTTTATAGCGCACATGTTCCTGTATAAAATTATAGCTATTTTTAAAAACACGTGATATTATAAATCTATGATTAAATCTGCCCAAGTTTTTAAAATACATAGTGATTTTTATTATGTGCATTGCAATAACGAAGTTATAGAATGTAAACTTAAAGACACATTAAAAAAACAAAAACAAGAAGTCGTTGTAGGTGATATTGTTGTACTTGAGGAAATAAATGAAAAATCCAAACAAGCCTTTATTTCACAAATTGAAGCGCGAAAATCCTTTATTCCTCGCCCTAAAGTTGCAAATATTGAACAAATGATCATTGTTAGTGCAATAAAAGAACCAGAATTGGATGTTCATCAGCTTAATCGTTATTTATGTCTTTGCGAGTATCACAATTTAAAACCAATTTTATGCTTTAACAAAAATGACCTTGCAAAAGATGACTCTATTGTTGATTATGTTTTTGATGTATATGAAAAACTTGGATATGAAATAATTTTTACATCTGCGCTTGATAAAATTGGAATAGATGACTTAGAAGAAATTTTGGAAGGAAAAACCTCAGCTTTATGTGGTATGTCAGGTGTTGGGAAATCAACACTTATAAACGCGATAAATCCAGAATTACATTTAAAAACAAAAAGCATTAGTGAAAAAACAAATCGAGGCACACACACAACAAGACATTGTGAAATTATTCCACTAACATTATCAAACGGTAAAAAAGCTAATATCATTGACACACCTGGGTTTAGTTATTTAAAATTTGATTTTTTATTACCCCAAGAAGTTGAAAATCTTTTCCCAGAGTTTAGAAAATACAAAAATAGTTGTAAATTTTCAGATTGCCTTCACACAACAGAAACTGGATGTAAAATTATAGAAAATATTGATACTTTTTCTCAATCCAGATATGAAAGCTATACTGAATTTATAAATGAAGCCAAAGAATATAAAGAAAAAATTGCTCATCAAGGACATAAAAAAGAAAATAATTTTAAATTTTTACACGATAAAAAAGTTGCTAAAATCAGCACAAAAAACCGTGAAAAATCAAGAAATGTAGAAAAACAAACAATAAAAAATAGCGAAGAAAACAATGGATAAAAAATTAAAAGAATACAAAGAATTAATAAATAAAAAACTCGATGAATATATACCGCAAGAATATCCTTATTCAATTTTTGACTCAATGAGATATTCTGTTTTAGCAGACGGCAAAAGACTTAGACCAATTTTAACAATAGAAATTTTTAAGCTTTTTTCCGACAAAATTGAAGAAATTTTGCCGACAGCTTGCGCAATAGAAATGCTTCACGTTCAAAGCTTAATCCATGATGATTTGCCTTGTATGGACAATGATGATTATAGAAGAGGAAAACTGACAAACCATAAAGTTTTTGGCGAAGCTATTGCTACCCTTGCGGGAGATGCCTTACTAAGTTTTGCACCTCAATTAATTATACAAAAAACTCCAAATACAATTTCAGCAGAAACAAAACTAATGATACTTAATGAATTTATGCAAGCAGCTGGAGTATATGGAATTATTGCGGGGCAAGTTGTAGATATTGAATCCGAAGGTAAAAAAATTGACGAAAAAACATTAAGCTTTATTCATCTACATAAAACCGCAGATATGTTTAAATTTCCTATTCGAGCAGGTGCTATTTTAGGTGGAGCCAAAAAAGAACAAATTGAAGAGCTTACAATCTACGCTCAAAAAATAGGGCTTGCGTTTCAAATTGCAGATGACTTATTAGACGAAACATCTACACTTGAAACTCTAGGTAAAACACCCGGAAAAGATAAAATCGCGCAAAAAGCAACGTATCCTGCAATTTATGGAATAAAAAAATCAAAAGAAACTTTACATTCGCTTATTTTAGAAAGCTGTGATATAATAAAAAAATACAATTCAGAATTACTAATTTACATTACAAAATTAATAGAAACAAGGATAAAATAATTATGTACAACAACGGGCTAGAGGTCATATTCAACGGTATATTTGCAGCAATAGTTGCACAAGTTTTAAAACTTATTGGATATGTAATTAAAAATAAAAAATTCAATTTTAAAATATTAACAACAACTGGAGGAATGCCTAGTTCTCACTCTGCGGGTGTAATAGGACTTGCAACAACCGCTGGATTAATCGAAGGCTTTACTTCTGTAACTTTTGCAATTGCACTTGGATATTCTCTTGTTGTAATGTATGATGCCGCTGGAGTAAGACGTTCTGCAGGAAAAATTGCAGCCGTGCTTAACAGAATAAAAGAAGATATTTATTCACACAAACCTGAATTAATCGGAGATAAACTTAAAGAGCTTTTAGGACACACTCCTTTTGAAGTTTTCGTTGGCGCTCTTTTAGGTATTGGCATTGCATATTTAAATCATTACATTTTTTCTGTTTTTAATATTTAATAAATTAATATAATAATATCATATTAACAAACAAAATCAGGATGAAAGAACATTTCATCCTGATTTTATTTATTTGTTAATTCTTGTCAGTAATTGTTAGATAACACTCAAATTACAAACTTTTTTAAACAAACTAAGACTCAAGATCTAAGCCTTTTGTTTTTTTATCTTGGTCAGCTTCATCTGATCTAAAAATATCACCAACAGCGCCTACAGCATCTCCGACAACGCCAACTGCGCTAGCTGCAACATCACAAACACCAACTGCAACATCACAAACACCAGCTGCAACATTTCCAACCCCTTTCGCAACACTTCTTGCGCCATTAAAAATAGTAGAACCTGCTCTTCGCATAAATGATTCATTTTGCGGTTCTGTGTTTTGTTCACATTTAGCCTTTGACTCTGCTACACATACTGAATTTAATTTTAGTTGTACTCCGCTCATAAAAACTCCTCTCTTTAAAATAAATAATTGTTACTAATATATAAAAACAAATATTATTTATTAATTGCCTCAAACATAAATAATCCACACTCTTCAATAATAGATTTATACAGAATTAAAAAGCCTTTCCCCCTATCTTTACATTTTGTAATATATATTTTCTAATATAAAGAATAAACATTCAACAAATGAAAATATAAGACATAAAAAGCAAAACAGACACAGCCCGAGAAAACACTTTAAATATTAATATAATTTTTTGCTAGTTATAATAACACTTAATCATAGTTTCATAATACTTTTACCCAAGAACATCTTATTTTAAAATGAATTAATCCTAACCATTAACTCAATTGTCTTATTTCTAAACGCAACTGGGCCTTTTACATAAGCATCTATATTAATCAAAACTGCATTTTCACTATTTTTAATATTTAATTTTAATTAGATAAAAATTCTTCTCAATGGTATAATCTAATTAAAAATTAGGGAAGAATTATGCATAATATTAAATTTTTTGACAACCAAACAACTCCTGTAATTGTTCTTGATTATAATAAAGAAATTGTATACACAAACAACTCTTTTAAACGCGTTTTTGGAGTAGTTAAAAATTTAGATAGATTTGCGACAAGATTTTTCTTTGATATTTGTCTTTTAAATTCAGAAAACATTGACAAACAAAACCCTATAACATTTGCTCTCAACTCAAAAGAAACATTTTTTGCTCAAACAACCTATGAAATAAATAAAAATGAATTTTTACATTTTGACATTCATTCCTACATAACTCCTAAACTAATTGTTATAACTTTTGCTGAAACAACTGCACAAAATAAATATGAAGGACTACTTAAAAATTTTGCTAACCTAAAAAATGAGTATCTTGATTTATTAAAAGAAAATCAAAAATATGCAGAAATTCAACAAAAAGCTCAAGCTCAAGCCATTAAAATGGCACTTTTAAATAGATTTTCTAATATCATTAGAGAATCTGTAGACATCGATAAAATAATAAACTCTGCTCTAAAAGAATTAAATATTCTCCTCGGTGGATTTAAAGCATATTTTGCTTTAAATACAGATACAACAGAAGAAACAAAAGAAAACATTTGCTATAAAATAAAACACATCCTACCATCTAAATTTAAAGCAGAAGACTCAAAAATAATTAGTTTTAATGAGTCTATTAATCATTCTATTACCTCTAAAAACGTACATATTTCTAAATGTTTAAAAGAATACAATGAAAGTAACGAAACATTCAAAACCAATACATATAGAATTATCATCCCTATTTTTCATCAATCAAATCTACTTGGCATAATTGTAGTCCTTTCTTATCAAAAAATCAGCATTCCTCACGAAGACGATGTTTTAAAAGCAATTTCACTACAACTTGCAAACGCACTTGTTCAAGCCTCACTTTTTGAACAAATAAACAAACAAAACATCCAGCTTGAAGAAACTTTAAAAGAACTTAAAGAAACACAAGTTCAATTAATAAACTCTGAAAAAATGGCATCTTTAGGTCAGCTAATAGCTGGCGTTGCGCATGAAATTAACACACCCTTGGCATCAATAAATTCAAACAATTCTATTTTAGAAAAACTCATTAAAAAACTGGAAAACAACATAGAAAACTCAACATTACTAGAAACTTTCAGTGAACTAAACGCACTTGATAAAGAAGCAATTAAACGCATTAGTAAAATTGTAACTTCTTTAAAACAATTTGTACGACTAGATGAAGCAGAACTTCAAAACGCAAATATAAATAAAGAGCTTGATTTAACACTAGATTTAATGCGACATGAAACAAAAAATAAAGTTAAAATCGAAAAAAATTATGGCGACATTAGAGAAATCAAATGTTATCCAAATATGCTAAATCAAGTATTTATGAACTTATTAATGAATGCTTGCCAAAGCATTGAAACAACAGGCAAAATTACTATAACAACAATTGATGAATGTGAAAAATTAATAATTAAAATACAAGATACAGGCTGCGGAATTTCCCCCGAACATAAAGACAAAATTTTCCAAGCCGGCTTTACCTCAAAAGGCGTAGGCGTCGGAACCGGACTCGGGTTAGCCATCACAAAAAAAATCATAGAAAAACACAAAGGCTCAATTGATTTTATATCAGAACCCAATAAAGGTACTGAATTTACGGTAACTATTCCCTACTAAATAACTTTTAATTATTAGAGATGTAGAATGCAGGGTAAACTCTAGTCCACCTTTGCTTTTAGATAATTTGAGGAATGTTAAATTTTGTAGAAGATTAAAATCTAACCTACATTACTGAGAGAGAGAGCGAGCATTTCCCATTTCATGTTAAAAGTTATTATTTATTTGTCAATTACCCACCTTGGCAATATTTGAGCATACAAATGCTTAAATATTGGATTACAAAAATCAAATTTAATGGTCATAATAATATTACTATGGAATTTAGAAAACGTTTCGCAAAAAGATTTAAAGAATTAAGAACTATGACGAGGTTATCTCAAGAAGATATTGCTAATGCTATGGGGTATTCTGAAAAAACAGTAAGTTATTGGGAAAACGGACACAACTCCATAAAATTTGACAACCTCCCTAAATTAGCTAAAGCTCTTGGTGTCCCGGAATACAAACTTTTTATTTTTAGAGACCTTAACAGCCAAAACAACGAAGAAATTATGGATTTATTAAACGCCATGACAGAAAAAGAGGGCAATATTGTATCTCAAGTTATTAAGTCAATTTTAATGCTATGCTAGCTATTGTTCTATTTTGTTGGTTAAATGACGCGCCCCAAGCAAATAGATCGTATGAAATCCAACAAAAAAAACACGACACCTTACTTCGCTAAATTTTCAAGCAATGCAATTTTCATTGTTGAAATATTAGGTTTTTTACCTGTCCAAATTTCAAACGCTTTAGCACCTTGATGAATAAGCATTTCACACCCATCAATTGTTTGTAGCCCTAAAGCTGCGGCATTTTGTAAAAGAATAGTCTTTCTTGGGTTGTAAATAATGTCATAAACAATAGCACCAAAGCGCATTGTTTTTAAAACATCCGAGTCAACTGGTGTTAAATCCATTGATTGACCTCTCATACCAACAGGGCTTGCGTTTACCAAAATAACAACATCTGAAAAATCTCTCATTTGTTGAACTTGCTTAGATGTGAACGTAACTTCTGGAAATTGTTCTCTTAAAAAATTAACCATAAGACTGGCATTTACAATATTTCTGGTATAAAAATCAATTTCTTTTACCCCAATATCACAAAGCCCAATCGCAGCGGCACGGGCAGCACCGCCTGTTCCTATTATCGCAGCTTTTTTGCCACGTATTAACTTTTGTTGTTCATCTAAAATGGCCGTCTTAAACCCATAAATATCAGTATTATAACCTTTTAAAGTTCTATCAGGTAAAACTTTTACCGTATTTACGCAACCTGCAAGATTTGAAAACTCATCAAACTCATCTATCATCATAGTCATTGGAACTTTAAATGGAATAGTTACGTTAAAACCAATATATCCGTGTCTTTTAATTTCTTTTACTTGTTGAATTAAATCTTCCGGATGGGTTTCCATAATTTCATAAACACCCTCCATTCCAAGCTCTTTCATAACAGCTTCGTGCATAACTTTTGATAACGAATGCCCTAAAGGATATCCAATAATTCCAA
Organism: Candidatus Gastranaerophilaceae bacterium; assembly: GCA_045638605.1. Lineage (GTDB taxonomy): Bacteria > Cyanobacteriota > Vampirovibrionia > Gastranaerophilales > Gastranaerophilaceae > RGIG2134. The sequence goes on along the minus strand of JAZUBS010000033.1, from coordinate 72,051 downwards.
GCTTAATCATTTTGTTCTCCTTGCGCATCTCTTATATATTTGCAATCCTTATTTGAACAAGCAATTTTAGGCATTTTCTTTTGAACTTTTTTAACTAAAATTTGTCCACACTCTGGGCATTTTTCATTAATTGGTTCATTCCATAAAACAGACGTACAATCCGGATAATTACTGCAACCATAGAACAATTTGCCAAAACGTGATTTTCTAACTAAATATTCGCCATTGCAACCTTTTTCCTGACATTTAACACCTGTTGTTTGAACAATTTTTTTGCGATTTTTGCAGGTTTCATTTGTGCATTGCAAATATTTTCCATAAGGTCCGCGCTTAATAAGCATTTCCCCACCGCATTTTTCACATTTTTCATCAGCTTTTTCTTCTTGCGCCGGCTCTTGAGTTTTTCCATCCAAAGACATCATTGTCTTGCACACTGGGAAACCTTCGCAACCAAGGAATTGAGAACCCCAACGACTTGTTTTTACAAGCATTTTCTTCCCACAATTTGGACAAATTACATCAGATTCTATTCTTACAAGCTCCATATTTTTCTTTGCTTCATCAACTGTTGCAATAAATGGAACATAAAAATCTTTTAAAACTTTAACCCATTTTGCTTTATCTTCCGCGATTTTATCCAATTTGGTTTCCATGCCTGCAGTAAATTGGTAATCCATAATATCTGTAAAATGCTGGTTTAATTGAGCGCAAACAGTTTTTCCCAATGCAGTGGGCGCAAGGGCTTTTTCAATTTTTTCAACGTAATTTCTTGTTTGAATTTTAGTAATAATTGAAGCATAAGTAGATGGACGACCAATTCCGTATTCTTCTAATGCTTTAACTAACGTTGCTTCTGAATATCTTGGAGGTGGTTGAGTAAAGTGTTGTTTTGGATTTAACTTTTTAAGCTCGACCTTATCACCTGTTTTAAAATCAGGCATCTTTTTATTAATAGATGCTTCTTCTTCATTATTTTCATCAGGTGTTTCTTGGTACAATTTTAAGAAACCATCAAAAACAACTTTTGAAGTACCAACTCTAAATTGATAATCTTTTGCATTAATTTCAACTGTTTTGTTTTTAATAGTTGCGTTTTCCATTTGAGAAGACATAAATCTTTCCCAAATAAGTTTATAAAGTTTATATTGTTCAGCAGTTAAATATTTTTTAATGCTTTCAGGTGTTTTATCAATATAAGAAGGACGAATTGCTTCGTGAGCATCTTGAACATTTTTCTTGCCTGCTTTTACATAATTATTAGGAGTTTTGGGGTAATAATCTCCACCATAGTTGTTTACAATAAAATCTTTTGCTGCTGCTTGTGCATCATCAGAAACACGAACAGAATCCGTTCTCATATATGTAATCAAACCAACAGGTTCGCCATTGATTTCCATACCTTCGTATAGTTTTTGTGCAGTTTGCATTGTTTTTGAAACGCCATAACCTAATTTTGATGAAGCCTCACGTTGCAAAGTTGATGTAATAAAAGGTGCAGATGGTTTTCTTGTCGTATTTCTTTCTGCAATATTTGAAACTACAAATTCAACATCTTTTGCACTTAATTCTTTTAAAATTTTATTTGCTTCATCTTCTGATGCAATTTCAATTTTTTTGCCTTTGTATTTTGTTAATTCTGCGCTAAAAGGAATTTTATCTTTAACGCAATCAGCATTAATACTCCAATATTCAGTCGGAACGAAAGCGTCAATTAATTCTTCTCTTTCAACAATCATTTTCAAAGCAACGCTTTGAACACGACCCGCAGAAAGTTTGTAGTTTTTCATTTTTTCCCACAAAACAGGGCTAATTTTAAACCCTACAAGTTTATCAAGAATTTGCCTTGTTTGTTGCGCGTGAACCAAATTCATATCGATTTCATGAGGAGTTTCAACGGCATGCTGAACCGCTTTAGGTGTTATTTCGTTAAAAACAATCCTTCTTATTTTTGACTCTGGCACTTTTAAAATTTCTTTGACATGCCATGCAATAGCTTCTCCCTCACGGTCAGGGTCGGATGCTAGGTAAACTAATTCAGCTGATTTTGCAGCTTTGTTTAAATTATCAACAACATTTTTCTTTTCAGGAATAACAACAAATGTAGGCTCAAAATCTTTTTCCACATCAAAGCCCATTCCTTTTTTTCCTAAATCACGAACGTGACCAAAACTTGCTTCAATCATATATCTGTCACCTAAAATCTTTTTAATTGTTTTAGATTTTGCAGGAGACTCGACTATTACTAAAATCTTTCCTTTAGAAGCTTTTGTAGCTGTTTCTTTTGTTTTTGTTGTTGTTTTTGTTGCCATAATCTTTAAATTTTCACGCAAGATGCGTATTTCTCTCCATCCGTTTGTTTAATTATGCCCTTAAGCTCTAGCATTGTCAAGACAGACATTAAATCATCAAACTTAAGTCCTGTTAAATTCATAATATCATCAAAAGTTTTTGGTTCAATCGCTATTTCTTCAAAAACGATTTTTTCTTTATCATCAAGTTCAAAACTATTTGTTTTCACTTGAGAATTTTTACTCAATGTCCACCCAAGTGCGTTTATAATATTATCGGCACAAGTAACCATAGTTGCGCCATCTTGCAATAACTTATAAATCCCTTCTGTGTTTGGATTAGTCAGTGAACCCGGAATACACATTAATTCTCTGTTTTGTTCTAAAGTCAAATTAGCGGTAATCATAGCACCGCTTTTTAGCGCAGCTTCTGCAATTAATGTTCCATAAGAAATACCCGAAACAATTCGATTTCTTTGTGGAAAATGGAAGCTTAAAGGCTCAACTGTCGGCCAATATTCAGTTAAAATAGCGCCGTTTCCATCTTCTATATCTTTATAAAGTTGTTTGTTCGCAGTTGGATAACAATAATCAAAACCGCTTGCGATAACGCCTATTGTTTTTAATCCCGCTTCAAGTGCTGATTTATGTGCAACCGTATCAATTCCGGCAGCAAGTCCTGAAACAACACACAAATCAGTTCCCGAAAACTCTAACAATATCTTATTTAAAACTTCTTTTGCACTGTTGCTAGCTTTTCTTGAGCCTACGACAGCCAGTGTTTTTTCTAAATTACAAATATCTAAATCACCTTTTACAAACAAAACCGCAGGTGGATTATAGATTTCTTTTAACATTTTAGGATATTTTTCATCTTCAAAAGTTAAATATTTAATTCCTCTTTTGCTTATAAAATCAAAGCATTCATCAGGGTTAATATTTTTTCTTTTTTCTAAAAAATAGGAAATTTGTTTTTTAGTTATTCCTTCAATATCAACTATTTCAGAACTTGAAATTGTCCAAGCATTTTCAATACAGCCAAAATGATTATATAGCGATAAAACAAACCCCGCACCCAATTCTTCAATTGAGGCAAATGCTAACCAAAATTTATCTTTAGAATTAGTCATCATAATTTCTCCCAATTTAAATATAATTATACACGAACTTTTATTTTTGTAATAGAATGTAAATAAGGAATTAGTAAAGTAGGAAGAAAAAATGACTGAGACTAAAATGGAATACAAAAACACATTAAATTTGCCTCAAACTACTTTGGAAATGAGAGCAAATGCAGCGGTTAAAGAAGTTGAAACTCAAAAGTTTTGGGAAGAAAATAATATTTATGAAAAAACATTAGCTCAAAGAGATAAAGCTAATAAATTTGTTCTTCATGACGGACCTCCATATTTGAGTTCTGATAAAATCCATATCGGACACGCTTTGAACAAAATTCTTAAAGATATTCTTATTAAGTACAAAGCTCAGTCAGGATTTTATGCTCCATATGTTCCTGGGTACGACGCGCATGGTTTGCCAATTGAAAACGCCGTTGTTAAAAATATAAAAGGCGGACGTGCTGCATTAACTCCGTTAGAATTACGTCAAAAATGTCGTGAATTCGCAGCAGTTAATTTAAAAGGACAAGAAGCTAACTTCAAACGTTTAGGCGTTTTAGGAAATTGGGAAGAGCCTTATCTAACAATTAAACCAGATTTTGAAGCTGAACAAGTTAGAGTTTTTGGTGAAATGTATGAAAAAGGATATATCGAAAAAGGATTAAAACCAGTTTACTGGTGTGCCTCTTGTGAAACAGCTTTGGCTGAAGCTGAAGTTGAATATCAAGATCATACATCAACAAGTATTTATGTAAGATTTAAATTTGATGAAGAAGATGCTGTTAAAATTTCTTCTCTTGCAGGAATTGAAACAGAAAAAGAAATCTACGCAGTTATTTGGACAACTACTCCTTGGACAATTCCATCAAATATGGCAATTTGTTTAAATGCGCGTTTAGATTACACTTTAGTTAAAAAAGACAATACAATTTATTTAATCGGACAAGATTTATTAGGTCAATTCTTAAACGGCGTAAATTGGGAAGAAAATGAAATTGAAGTTCTTGGAAAAACTATTAAAGGTCAAGCACTTGAATTAATGAAAACCACTCACCCACTTTATAATCGCAAATCACCAATTATTCTAGGCGACCACGTTACAACAGAAGCGGGGACAGGATGCGTTCATACAGCGCCTGGTCACGGTCTTGAAGACTGGGAAGTTGGTGTTAAATATGGTATAGAAGTATTCTCTCCAATTAACGAAAAAGGTGTTTGGACTTCATTGGTACCAGAACTAGAAGGTGTTCCATATTACAAAGGAAACAAAATTGTAATTGAAATGTTAGAAAAAGAAGGTGCACTTCTTAGTCAAAATGATATAACTCACTCATACCCACATTGCTGGAGATGTAAAAACCCTGTAATTTATAGAGCAACTCCTCAATGGTTTGTTAAAGTAAATAAATTTAAAGAAAAAGCATTAGAAGAAATTAAAAAAGTTAAATGGATTCCATCTTCTGGTGAGCAAAGAATTTCTAACATGGTAGATGGACGTTCTGACTGGTGTATTTCTCGTCAGCGTGCTTGGGGTGTGCCTATTCCTGTTTTCTATTGTGATGATTGCGGTGAAATCATTGTAACTCCTCAAACAATTTCTAATGTTGCAAATATTTTTGAAAAAGAAAGTTCTGATGCTTGGGTTAAATACGAAGCAAAAGACTTATTACCACAAGGATTTACTTGTCCAAAATGTGGTAAAAACCATTTCTCAAAAGAAACAGACATTATGGATGTTTGGTTTGATAGTGGTATAACTTGGCGCGCAGTTGTTGAAAACAGAAGTGAAGAACTTGGTGAAGCACCTGTTGAAATGTATCTTGAAGGTTCAGACCAACACAGAGGTTGGTTCCAATCTTCATTATTGACTGCGGTTGCTACTAAAGGAATCGCCCCTTATAAATCCGTTTTAACTCACGGTTTTGTAATGGATGGTGAAGGCAAAAAAATGTCTAAATCTATCGGTAACGTAGTTGCGCCACAAGAAATCATTAAAGTTTATGGTACTGACGTACTAAGACTTTGGGCGGCATCCGTTGATTATAGAAATGATTGCAAAATAGGCGATACAATTGTAAAACAGCTTGTTGAAATATTTAAAAAGACAAGAAATACTGCAAGATTTTTATTGGGTAATATTTATGACTTTGACCCAGCAGTTGATACAGTGCCTTATGAAGAATTAAACAATCTAGATAAATTTGCACTTCATAAATTAAATACATTGATTAAAAACGTTACAGAAGCATTTGAAGCATATGAGTTTTACAAATACTTCCAACAATTACAAAACTTTGCAGCAGTTGATTTAAGCTCATTCTACCTTGATATTGTTAAAGATAGACTTTATACTCAGGGCAAAAAATCAAAATCAAGAAGAGCTTGCCAAACTGTTCTATATACAATTTTGCAAACTTTGGTAAGATTACTTGTTCCTGTAATGCCGCACCAAGCGGAAGATATTTGGAAAAACACACCTGAGTGTCAACGTCAAGGTTTGGAAAGTATTTTGCTTTCAGATTGGCCAAAATATGATGAAAAATTGAACAATGAAAAGTTAGAAGAAGATTTCTTAAAAATCTTGAAACTAAGAGAAATTGTAACAAAAGCAATTGAGCCGTTAAGAGCTGATAAACAAGTGGGAAGCTCATTAGAAGTCGCTGTTTTTGTTCAAAGCGAAGATGAATCAAATAAAAAAGCACTTCTTGCTAATGAAGATGAACTTGGAAATATATTCATCACTTCTCAAGCTTATATAACAGAAAAAGCACCTGAAAATGTATTAAATACATTAAGCGAAGAAGGTTATACAATCTACGTTACAAAAGCAGAAGGCGAAAAATGCGAACGTTGCTGGAAATATAGAAAATTAGGCAATAATTCAAATCACGCAACTCTTTGTGATGAATGCGTAGAAGCGATTTCGTAAATAAAAATAAAATTTAAAAGCCGATATGTAAAATCATATCGGCTTTTTGTTAGTTAAATTTTTTTTACATCCTAGTAGCGTAATAGATTTAGGTCTATTTTCAATTGATGTTGGGACAACTAAAGAAGCGTTAAAAGTAAGTTTGTGTATTAAATCGTAATAATAATCATCGTGGTCTGCAGCTGGAAAAGCCCCAGATGTTGTTCTAGTTGCGCTGAATGCTCCGTCTACACCAGCATATTCTCCAAATAATTGACATCTAGCACCAGAACATCTAAGTATTGATGCTGAAATATTTCTAATCGCATCCCCGCTCATTAGATTAACAGCATTGTTTACTACAGAAGAAGAAACAGCACTCTTACAAGTGCCATCCGGATTCTCTCCATCTTTATCACAAATATCATAATTACCTGCAAATCTAGGGAAACGCCCATTATATTTTGCATTTACTACTGACCATCCATCAGGACAAGTTGTGGCTTCAAAAAATGCTATTGTTCCAGCTGGAACACCGTTATTTTCGACATTTTCCAACTCTTCAATGCGTTCTTCCAACTCGTTAATTCGTTCTAATAAAGCTTGGTTTCTATTGTTCATAACTCTAAATTGAGTATCAGTCATATTTTGAGTCTTGATTTGCTTTGTAATCATAGGAGCGGCCATGCCAAGCGCTACACTGCCGATTAAAAGAGCTATAGTAGCTTCTGCGACAGAAAAGGCTTTTCTTTTGCTCATGTAGGTGTTTTTATGGAAAGAACTTGTTTTGGGTGTCAAAAATTTAGAAGAAAGAGATTTTATCGCACTGACGATTGCCCCATTTTCAACTGCCATAAGGTTATCTGCGATTTTATTTATCATGTTTTACATCCTCTTTTCCTACAATTATTGCTTTAATATTATAATATTTTTTTATTTTGAGCAAGGGGAGATTTTACGTCGGGTTTGCAACGCAGTTAGGCAGGTATGCGCAACCGACTTTCTTGTTTTTCGACATATTTTGCGGTGCATTTTTGGAAGAATAAAGTCCAAGCGATAAACAGAAAAAACATATCCAAAATCGTCATCCCGAACTCGTTTCGGGATCTGTCGGATGAGTTAGGGAAGGAAGCATTATTTTTAAAGCAAAAAAGGTAAGTTTTTCACCGTATGCCTTTCCGACAGATGCCAAAACATGTTCAGCATGACTTTTGGTAGGGTGTTGTTAAAGATGCCAAAACGAGTTCAGCATGACGATATAGGGGGGAAGGAAAGGAAAGGAAAGGAAAGGAAAGGGAAGGAAAGGGGAGGGGAGGAATGAAAAACCACGGTGGGGTCACCGTGGTTTTATTATTATACATTCTTTGATTTTGTTTATTGTTTTTATTGTGGTAGACTAAAGTCTACCCTACTGGCTATCCTTCATTGTTATTAGCTTCTTCTGTAACTCTTGTTTTACCAGCCATAAGCTGAACACCCATCCAGTCTCCGGGTCTTACACCATCTGGATACACGTCAAAGATAAAACAATCACCAGGGTTTAAACGCCCATTCCTAACACCTCTATCGTTATTACGAGCCCAAGTACAATTTCCTCTATCACCATTTACGTCAACCAAGATAGAATATAAACAATCTGTGTTACCTTGTTCGTTTAACGCACCTTCAGCTTCCGCAGCGGCTGGAATAGCTTCGCCATCCGCTGGCAATACACCATTGAGAGTACAAAGTCCAGATCTTGTTGCTGCAGTAGGGAACATTAAAACTGTACCATCAGCTAAATACATTACATTTGAAGACACAGCAGCAGAAGCGATACCACCGTCATCCGCAGTACCTTCCCAACCTCCATTTTCATTACCTCTTTCATTACTAGAGTCATCTCCAGTTATGTGTTTTGTAACTTGCAATCTATTACGCAACATAAATGCCAAACTTTCTTCGTTATTCGCATTGCCTGGAGCAGTTAAAGTTGGATCAAAATCCCTCATATCAGTACCTTCTAATGCATATTGCATAGTGATAGCTTGGTTTAGAGTAGACATTGCTTTTTTATAACCAGCTGTCATTTCTTGAGTTGATGTATTTGTCATCAAAGTAGGAACTGTCATTGATGCGACAACACCAATAATGGTCAAGGTAACCAATACCTCTGCCAAAGTAAATCCAAATCTTTTTGTCATTTTTCCGCCTTTCATAAAATCCTTAAAATTTTATACTAACTTCTATTCATCTATTATATATAATTTTTATCTACTTTTCAATCATAGACTTAAATCATGATAAATGATACAACTTTAGCCCCTTTTTGTCAACATTTCTTAATAATTGTCCGAATTACACTAAACGCAAGGAAGTAGCCAGCCACAGGAGGCACACAAGGAGTGGAAGATGGAGAGTATTTTTTTATTGTTTTATCTCCTGTTTCGATAAGTCCAAACTCTTTTGTAATCGGCTTTTTAGGTTTTTCCCTACTAAAAACGCAGGTAATTCCTTCTTCTATATTGTGTTTTTTTAAGTTATATAACAAATTCTTAACAAACGCGCAGTTAGGGTTATCACCTTCTGATATATCAGCAATATAAAGTTGTGTTGGGTCAATTCTATTTCCTGCTCCAACAGAAGAAAAAACTGGGATATTATTTTGCTTGCAATATACAAGCAATTCAACCTTTGCGCGCATTGTATCAATAGCATCAACCACATAATCGGGTTTTTGTTGAAAAATTTCTTGATTAATCTTTTCGTCATAAAAAGTGTCATAAACATTGATTTTTACATCAGGGTTAATATCTACCAATCGTTGTTTAAAAAGTTCTGTTTTCTTTTTCCCTACGGTTGAATTAAGTGCGACAAGCTGTCTATTAATATTAGTTTTTGAAACCTCATCAAAATCCACCAGCGTTATCTTGCCAATCCCTGCTCTAACAAGAGCATCCGCAGTATAGCCACCTACGCCACCTAAACCAAAAACCATTACGTGCTTTGTTTTTAACTTTTGTTGGGCTGCTTCGCCCCAATACATTATATTACGCGAAAAAAGTTCATCCATAGCTTTAGTTTAGCATGTTTTTTTAATTTTTTTCAAGATTATTGCCGATTGGTACGCGATTGGTTAATATTTAGGCGAATATCAAGAAAAATAAGTCTAAGAACGTCATCCCGAACTCGTTTCGGGATCTGTCGGATAAGTTAGGGAAAAAATCATTATTTTTAAAGAAAAAAAGGCCTAAGTTTTTCACCGTATGCCTTTCCGACAGATGCTGAAATAAATTCAGCATGACGATATGGCGGGGTGGAGAAGTCCTTGGTGGGGTGGTTTTTTGATAAAAATTTGAATTTTTTTAATAAATTTTAATTATTCAAAATTTTTAGAAAATAAAATCCAAGCAATAAACTTACAAAACAAGTCCAAGGTCGTCATCCCGAACTCGTTTCGGGAGCTGTCGGATGAGTTAGGGAAAAAATCATTATTTTTAAAGCAAAAAAGACCTAAGAACGTAGGGTGCAATTTATTGCACCATTACTTCCTTTACCAAACTCGTCATGCTGAACTTGTTTCAGCATCCCTAACAAAACCTCACCAAAGTACTTACGGTGCGTCAAAACGACGCACACTTCATTACTACATAACTTCGCTTATCTTTCCGACAGATGCCAAAACATGTTCGGCATGACAATTTATGTATAATGTTTTTGATTATTACCACCTAATCAATGGTTCATCATCGTATTCTTCATCATTTTTAAATGTGTGATTTAATGTACCGTTGATATTTGCATAATAAGTAATAGGATGTGTTGCACCGGTAACTGCATAATATGCGTCACAAGCACCATCAACTATATTACCACCAATTTCTATTGCTTCATCTACCATATCACTACCAACTTCTTTTGCCTTGGTAACAAATCTATCCCATTTTGATTCTTGAGATTGTGCGGGGGTAGATGCATCATTTGATTCAGTTTTAACATTATTTGTAGAAGTTAACAATGAAGACACGGTATCCCAAGGGTTTCCGACAATATTTCCCATCCATTTTGAAATACCAGTTATTTTATCGCCACCGGAGACAAGAAATTCCCCGACCATATTATCTTTACCAATAAAACTACCAAGTCCTGAAATAGATTTACCAATTAATATGCCAGGAATCTCTACTACATCAGAGACACAATCGCCTACATAATCCGTCCAGTGTTGATCTTTAGCTGCGGAATTTCCAGCGGTTGCGCCACCATTTTTATCAGGAGTACCAACAATATGGTCTTTACCATTTAAATCAGCACCGTCTTGAGATTTTTGATTGTTATTATTAGTAACAGCAGGTTTTTTACCTGATACATTAGTTGGCTTTTCTGTTACCGATTTATCTGCTGTTTCATTTTTACCACCTGTAGTTTCTGTTTTTTCATCTTTTTTAGGTTTTTCAGTTTTTATAGCCAAACAAGTATCCTTACCGGAAGCAAGTGAAGAGCCTGAGTAACAAGAACTTACTATGCTAGAACCTAATGATGCCCAATCACCAAATTTAGCATCTCCTTCTGCTATTTTAATACCTTTGTCTACAATATTTACACCGTTAGCAGCTAAATTTACGCCATGTGCGAATTTTCCAATAGTAGATAACTGATCCGTTCCTTCTACTGTTCCATAGCCTAAGCAATCTGCCCCAGTAGCACCAAGTCCTGCAGCAGCGAAACTAACTGCCGCACCAACATAATCGCCTTGTGATGCAGCATAAGTTCCTCTCATTGCATTTCCTGCGACGGCAGCCCATCCTCCAGCAAAGGCTAATGCAGATGCCCCTGCATTTACCCAATCACCAGTATGTAATGTTTGTCCAGTTGCAGCTTTATATCCTATTTCTGATAGGGAGATAGAACCGGCAATTGCACCCATAGCCCCAAGTCCACAGCCGATAACCGTCCCTACAGTAGTTGCAGTTGCAGCACTTGCGCCACAAGCTGCTAATGCGCCAGTCATCAACGGTGCGGCTGCGCCCCAAGTCGCAATTGTTGCTATAGTAGCAATTGCGGCAGCAACAAACACGCCGCCCCAGCGAGTGTTAGATTTTGTTTTTACATCTAATTTTGTTTCATTTCGTTTGTCTAAAACTGTATCTAATGAATCATCTTCATTAAATTTAATGTTTGAATTAGATAAATTAACTTTTTTACCGTTATCTACGATATTAGAACTTGCTTTGTCTACTGTTAGAGATGCGGTGTTTTCTCCTCCGCCCATATCAATATTTACGTTTTTAAGTCCGTTGATATAACGAGAGAAGATTGTATAAACATCATATGTATCTTCATAAACCCAAGTTTGTGATTTTGACATTAGAGATTTTTTGCAGATGTAGTCTATCTGATGTCTTGCAATTCTATTCCAATCCTCCCACACACCTGTAGGAAGAGTTGCAATAAATGCTTGCGCTAAATCAGAATAATCTTCTTCATCATATACTTGATCAAAAGTTTTTATATCATCATCGCCATTACCTGTTTTTATATCTGTATTATTACCCCAGAAAATAACTTTATTGTTTCCATCTCCGGCTTCTAGCGTACAACCATCACCAATAAATGTAATATCATCGTCTCCGCCGTCTGTAACAATAGTTTTATTATCACCAATAGAGGTGATTTTTTGATTACCACTACCTGTTGTTATAGAGGCATCACTACCATAAGAAACAATTTTATTATTTCCATTTCCTGTAGTTACGTTAGCTTCGTTTCCGTATGATTTGATGTTGCTATTTCCATTACCAGTTTTAATATCTGTTTTGTCGCCGCTTACTTCAATTGTATGGTTTCCATCTCCAAAATCATAAGCAGTATCAATCTCAACGTTTATCAAGTTGTGATTTGTTGCTCCATATTGTACTGCTGTTCTTAAAATACTCATTTAATGAAATACCCCATACACTTACATGTATATAAAGTATTACGAGTATATAAAATTGCTATACTACGTATATAATATTAAGAAATTGTTACAATAGATTTATAATTTTCGAAACTGGAATATTTAAACAATCCAATTTATCACAAGTTGTACTGCGTTTATCCCACAAACAAGGACGACAAGAACAATTTTCGTTTATTATAGCTACAAAATTTTTATTTTGAGGAATTAATTTTTTTTCATTAGTTGCACCAAATATTGCCAAAACTTTTGAATTAACAGCAACTCCTATATGCATTGGCGCAGAATCACAACAAATTAAAATTTCTTTTGATGCAATTAATTTTGCCAAGTCCATTATATTTTTAGTTTTTCCATAATAATTAACAAAATTAGTATTGTTTTCATCAAAATTAGCGCTAATTGCTTTTATATATTCTTCATCATCAGGACCACCAGCAAGGTAAACTTTTTTTCCTTTTTCTAATAAAATATTGATTAATTCAATCCATTTTTCAGGTGGATATGTTTTAACCATATTTTTAGAAACGCTCATTTTACTAACCCCAGGGTGAATTACAACAGAATTAAGCTCTTTTTCTTGGTTGAAATTTGTATTTATTTTAGGCAATTGAGCATCATCATTTGTCAAAGATTTTACCAACTCATGATACATTTCTCCGGCATAACGATTTTTTATTAAAGGAACGGCTTTTGTTAATAGTTTTTGACTTAATTTTCCCGTATTATATCCGTAGCGTTTTTTTATCCCCATCAAGAACAACAAAACAGATATTAATTTATTTCCTCCGGAAGAAATAACAATATCATAATGCCCTTTTCTCGCTAAAAAAACAAGTTTTAACAATTCAAAATATTTATTTTTTCCTTTTATATCAACCAACAAAACATCGTCAATCAAAGGGGTTAAATCCTTAATTGATTTACTTCTTGGCTCAAGTGCTAAGGTTATTTTGGTATTAGGAAATTTGTTTTTAAAGCTTTGTAATGTCGGCAAAAATAATATTTCATCACCAATCCCACCAAAATTTATAAACAATGCTTTTGAAATATTTTCCATTTTAACCAACTATTTACTAAATATTTTTAACATTAACAAACTGGTTTTCTCTAGAAATGGCTACCTTACCAGAACGGACAAGCTCTTTTATTCCCATAGGTTTAAGCAATTCAATCAAAGAATTAATTTGCCTACTATCTCCAAAGGCTTGTATTGTATATATTTTATTAGTTACATCAATAATTTTAGCATCAAAGATTTCGGCTATTCTCAATATTTCAGAACGTGCATCTTCTTTTGCTGTAACCTTACAAAGTATAAGTTCTCTTTCTATATGTTCTAATGAATTTAAATCAACAACCTTTACAACAGGAATAAGTCTATTTAACTGTTTTGTAATTTGCTCAACTACAGAATCTTGTCCAGTAGTAATAATAGTTAAACGAGAATACTCATTATCAAGAGTTGGAGCTACTGTCAAACTTTCTATATTATATCCTCGACCTGAAAACAAATCAGATACTCTCGACAAAACACCCGCTTCATTTCTAACCAAAACTGATATTGTATGTTTCATTTCCAACCTCTATTCTATTTCTGTGATTTATATTGTATCATAAAAATATAACTCAAATCGATTAGGGTAAAATTTATGATTAAAATTGGTCTAACTGGAAATATTGCTTCAGGCAAAACTTACATAAGAAAAATATTTGAAAAACTAGTCATAAAAACAATTTGTGCAGATTTTCTTGTGCATCAATTACTTGAAAATGATGATATAAAAAATAAAATATTATTTACTTTTAGAGATGATGATATTTTAACAGACAATATTTTAGATAGAAGAAAATTAGGAAAAATTATTTTTTCGGATAAAGAGAAAAAAGATAAATTAGAAAAAATAATTCACCCAATTGTTATTGAAAAAATTCATGAATTTTTTAACAAAAATAAAGAAGAAAAAATTGTGTTGGTTGATGTTCCTCTTCTTTTTGAAGGCAATTTTGAATATTTATTTGATAAAATAATGCTCATATATGCAAAGGATAATATTAGATTTGAACGAATAAAAAAAAGAAATAATTTTGAAGATGAACATATAAAAAAAATTATGAATTCACAACTTTCTCAAGAAATTAAAAAAGAAAAATCTGATTTTATCATTATTAACGAAAATAAATCATTAGAAGAAATAGAAAAAGAAGTAGAGAAAATTATAAAAGAACTAATATGATACTAAATGAATTCTCAAAAATTTTAAAACGAACAAAAACAAAAAAATATGTATCTTTGTTAACTTTGTGGTTAAAAAAAAGAATTTCTACACCCGCAAAAACAAAAATAGATAGGATAATACAAAATGAATGCTGGTTTGCAAAGAATAATAATGGAGATTTTTTAATTATTCCAAAATCTCAAACAGGTAGAAATCTAACTCAATCGTTATATAATTATGTTCAAAGTGTTGAAAATGTTGATATTTCACGATTTAAACATCAAAATATGATTAAAAAAAAGAATTAAATATTTTATAAATTTCTAGCAAAAAATTTTTTCTTTTGGTATTTAATAGATATATGAAAATCTTAAATTGCAATATCCTAAATTTTAATAATACAAAAACACAAACTCCCCAAAAGTCTCAAAAAAATCAAACTTGGGGGATAAAATTTAATAATTTGCTTACTCAAGATGTTGTATCTTTTGGTGCAAAACAAAAAAAAGATAAAAATAAACAACAATTTCAAAAAACAAAAGTTAATCAACAAAACACTAAAAACTTAAAAGGACAAAACGCGCTTAGAAAAAAAATACAAACTTCTACGCAAACATTTGACCCTAAAGCCGCTCAAGCACGACGTTTAGAAAAAGAAAAACGCAAAGAAGAAGAACAATTGCGTCTTGTTGAACAAAAACTTGAATACGAACACAAAAAAGCCCAATTAAAGAAAAAATATATCCGCCCTGGGCTACAGACAAGAATTAAAGAACAAATAATTTCTGATAAAGAACTTTTATTTATATTGAATAAAATAAAAGAGTGTCCTGATTTAATTAGCGAAACATTCATTGAGCCTGAAAATGGAAGCTTGTTATTCTCAATGTCTGAAAATGTAATGAAAACCACACTTGAGCACGTAAACGATTATAAAATTTTAGTTAAAATGATTGAAACGCCTGATGAAGATGGGAAAATTTTTATGGAAAAAATTCCAGACTCAAAACTAGAACCATTTCATAATGCGCTTAAACAAATGCCAACTATTTTAATTACTGCTTATTTAACAGAAAATAAAGAAAAACAATTACCTGCTCATTATCTATCTTTAGATGGACTAAAATTAATGAACGAAACAATGTCTGATTATCCAGCATTGTTAGCCCAAATATATACACATACTGACAACATCGGGAATACTCCAATGCATAATAGATTCAGAAAAGGTCAAAGCATAATTAAAGACGCGCTTGCTTATCAGCCTGAAACGTTAACTCGTATTAGAAAAATCAGAAATAAATATGACGAATACCCTGAAACTATTTTAAAAAAAGCTGAAAAATATAGCGGACCTTATGAGGACACTTGGAAAATAATTCTTAATGAATTTTAATTTTATCCTGTTTTTAAATAATTTAACCAGTAATCAGAATCAATTTTTGAATATTTTTTCAATTCAAAATCCAAATAATCTTCTGGTCTAAATGGTCTACGCAAAAGCTTCATGCCCGCTTCTTTGGGTGTTCTATCTGCCTTAAATTGATTACAATCTTTACAACAAGCAACAATATTTTCCCAAATATCAGGACCAAAACGAGATTTTGGATAAACATGATCTAATGTTAACTCCGAATATGAAAATTTTTTACCACAATACTGGCAAGTATAATTATCACGTATAAAAACATTTTCACGACAAAATGGCAGCTCCTTATCTGGAACTGCCACATCATAATTTAACTTAATAATTCTAGGAATATATTGATTTTCTATCTCTATAAAATCTTCGATACTGTTAATATGTTCTGCACACTTTGCTTTTCCTTTAATAAGTAATACCAATGCCCGCTTCCAACTTGTAATGTGAAGCGGCTTCTCATTACTGTTCAATAATAGAACTTTTGCCATTGGATATTTCTCTTATTACTACTACATTAGTAATATACCCAAATTTCTAAAAAAATAACCTTTTATTACAAAATATTAAGCGCTAATTTCTTCAGGTGTTTTACCTATTGCGCATTCATAATCACAAAGTTCTGCCACTGCATGCGCCCACTGATTTAATATTTCATCAAGTTCTAATTTAGATGAAATTGGCTTACCAATCTTAATCGTAATTTTAGCTTTATGCTTCATATCCCAGTTATAACTTTCACAGCCAGTAATACCTATTGGCAATATATCAACACCAACCATCTTAGCTAATGCGGCAAAACCTTTGTTAACATTTTCTATTTTTTTATTTTTGCGAATTCCACCTTGTGGAAAAATACCCAATGTCCAACGTTTAGTTTTTAGAACATCTCTAGCTGTTTTTATAGTAGAAACTTCCAATTTTTCTCTATTTACTGAAAATGCACCTAAACCATCTAGCCAACTAATTCTCCAGTTATCAAGTATTTTTGACTTTAACGTATTTCTTGAACTTCTTTCAAATAATTCTTTTTTTGCCATAAATGCAACCGGTTTTTTAGTTGACATAAAAACTAAAAAAGGATCAAAGTATGATATATGATTAGCTGCAAGTATAACTTTTCTATCTTTAGGAATATTTTCGCGTCCAATAATTTCTATTTTATAAAATAGGCTCCAAAAAGGCTTACATATAGTAAACACGGCACGAAACTGAGTAAAAATTCTATACCAGTTATATTCAGCTTGATATCTTCTAGTAAAATTAGTTCTTTTCATACTTTCTTCCTTAAATTATTTTACTTGAGCTTCACAATCTTTTACATATTCAAATCCAGTCAATTCTGAAATAGAGTCACCCCATTTATCAACCATTTCATTAATATCATTACAAACAGGAATTGGCTTACCTATTTTTAAAATAACTTTACCGGTAAATGGGATTTTAGTTTTCTTATCCGCACCTAAAATCGCAACAGGTAAAATGTCTGTTTTTGTTGTTTTAGCTAATGCCGCAAAACCACGTGAAACATTTTCTATTTTTCCATTTAAAACTCTAGTGCCTTGTGGAAACAAGCCCAAATCCCATTTAGAATTTTTAACACTAAGGGCTGTTTTTATTGTTGATACATCTAACTTGTCACGATTTACAGCAAAAGCACCTAGCCAATCTAAAAATAAAGTCATTAGGAAGTTTGAATGGAACAAATCTTCTTTCGCCATATAAGCTGTTGGCTTTTGTGTTGCGACAATTGTTAAGAACGGGTCAGCTGCAGACATATGATTTGCTGCAACTATATATTTTTTATCTTTAGAGACATTTTCTCTGCCTTGAATTTCAAGCCTATACATTATCTTGTAATAAAATCCATAAATACAATTAGATACAAATAATTGAAAAAATGTTCTAAACCAATTATATTCTTTTACTTCTCTTTTTGTGTACTTTCTCATTAATCTTGCCTTATTTCTTCTTCAAAAAAATTATAACAAAAATGTATAAATAGAACAAATAATCAACTGTATATTGTTAAATATAGCCAAAAAGATTAAATTAGTATAAAATAAATAAGAGTTTAATATATTATGAGGATTTTATGTTTAAAAAAGTATTAATAGCCTCTTTATTATGTGGGTTAACTACAATTAATGCACAAGCTGCAATTTCACAAAAAGATTCATTAGCTGCTCAATCATATTTTGAAAAAGCTGAATATTATTCAAAAAATAATCAATATTCAACAGCAATTGAGTCGCTAAAAAAGGGGCTTAGATTAAATCCATATGCAAACAATATTAGAATTGGATTAATAAATAATTACTTACTTAGGGCAACATATTATAATAATACATCAAAAGAATATATGAAAGCGATGAATGATTTACGCTCTGCCTTGTTCTATCTTGAATACTATGGTATAAAACTAACAGATGAGTCTGCAATTGCCGCAATTAAAGATAATACAAACAATTTAAATCAATTATATCGACAAACACAAATTGCTACTAACTTAAAAAACAGATATCAAATAGCTAAGAATATAAGAGCCGAAGGTGAATTTGCTGCGAGTGCATATGAGTTTATACAATCTTCTCAAGACACTGAAATACAAGAAGATTGCTATACTCAAATTGGCGAATTATACACAATATTGGGAAATCCTCAACAGGCAGTAGATTATTTTAAAAAATCATTACAAATCAATAATAACAATGCATCAAACCACTTAAAACTCGCAAAAGCATATGACTCTTTAGGGGAGGCGGAACTTGCCAATAAGGAATACAACCATACGTTAAGTGTTGCGGAAAATGATAAAGCACTAATGCTTGAGTTAGAAAGTATTTGGATTAAAAAAATAGGTTTAAACGCAAATAACGCAGAAGCGCATACTAACCTTGGTGCAGTTTATCAAAAATTAGGTGATTACCCTAAAGCTTTACAAGAATATTCAAAAGCAAAAGCAATTAACCCAAAAAATTTAACAACAAGATTCAATATTGGAACTTTATATCAAAATCAAAAAGAATATCAATTAGCAATAAATTCTTATGATGAAGTTTTACAATTTGAGCCAAATAATGAAGCCGCTAGATATTATAAAGCAATATGCTTGAGTGAGTCAAAACAATATTCAAAGGCGACTGATGAATTTCGCAAATTATTGGCATTAAAACCAAATGATGTAGAAATAAGAACTCTAATGCTAGAAAATATGAGTAAAGTAGCAACTCCACAAAAGATGATTAACAACTACGCAACAGCTATTAAAAATGGTCCTGTAGATGGATCTATTTACTATAATTATGCATATCTTCTACATAAAGAAAATAGAATTGATGAAGCAATCTCCAATTATAATCTCGCAATACAACACAACGCAGGAGGATGTGATACGTATATTAATTTAGCTCAAGCATACAAACAAAAAAGAGACTTTTACAATGCATCAAAAATTGTAAACCAAGGATTAAAGAAATATCCAAATAATTCAGCTTTGTCAAATTATTTAAATGAATTAGAGGCGGATTCTACCACCGAAAAATTAATTGCGGGCTCTAATTTGTACAAACAAGGAAAATTTCAAGAGGCTATAGCCCAGTATGAATTAATAGAGCCTAAAACAGCTGAAACCTATCTTAATATTGGTTCTTGCTATCAAGCATTAAATAATGACCAAAAAGCTATCGAATATTATAAACAAGCAATGATTAAAGACTCAAATAATTCTGATATAGCTTTATATCTTGGTCAATCATATTTAAATTTAGAAGATTGGGAAAATGCCAAAAGTTATTTAGGTAAGGCTGTTTCATTAAATCAAAATAATAAATTGGCCAAAGATCTATATAACTATGTTATCGAACAACAAGAACAAGGAAACCTACAAAGAGCATTAGATTTTTACTCAAAAGGTCAATATACAAACGCCTTAAGTGTTCTAAACAATATCCTTTCTCAAAACAAAAACAACGCATTTGCTTATTATTACAAAGGAATGATTTTTGATGCACAAAAAAAATATTCTTTAGCAATATCAGAATATAAAAAAATGTTGTTAATTTCTGATATAATTCCAGAAGGATATTATGCATTAGCAGTTGATTTAGAACATACAAATCAACCCAAAGAAGCATTATTGAATTTTAAAAAATACTTAGAAGTTACAAAACAAGCAAATGAATACACAAGATACGCACAATCCAGAATTGAAGAACTAAGCAAAAATGAAAACCAATAAAATAAAAATAGGAAATAAAGAACTAAATTCAAGATTGATGCTTGCGCCTATGGCGGGAATAACAGACACCGTTCTTAGAAGTATGGTTAGACAAGTAAACAAAGATTGTTTACTTGTTACAGAAATGCTAAGCTCAGAGGCATTGGTAAACAACCCACATGCCAAAATTCTTGACTCTACAGATTTTGAATCTCCACTTGCTTTTCAACTTTCAGGACACAAGCCTCACCTAATGGCAAAAGCAGCAAAAATACTTGAAAAAAGAGCAGATTTTATTGATATAAATATGGGCTGCCCAGTAAAAAAAGTTGTGTGTGGTGGTGATGGCTCAGGTTTAATGAAAACACCCCAATTAGCTGCAGATATTGTAAAAGCTATCAAAGATAACATTGAAAAACCAGTAACGGTTAAGTTTCGACTAGGCTGGACAATGGACACAAAAAATTTTGTTGAATTTGGAAAGCTTATGGAAAAATCAGGCGCCTCTGCAATAACGCTACACGCTCGAACCCGCAGCCAAATGTATGCAGACAAAGCAGATTGGGCGCAAATAGCCAAATTGGTAAAAGAAGTTAATATTCCTGTATATGCAAATGGAGACATTGTTAGCATTGAAAGCGCTATTGAATGTTTAAAGCTTTCTAATGCTGATGGTTTAGCTATTGGACGCGGAGCACTTGGCAATCCATATTTATTTAAACAAATTGAACATTATTTTGAAACTGGTGAAATTTTACCAGAGCAAACATTTAAAGAAAAAATAGAAACTCTAAAGTCTCATCTCGCTTGGGAAATCAATCATAGAGGAGAAGAAAACGGTATTAAGTTTTTTAGAAAATTTTATCCATATTATATTCGTTGTATAAGAGGTGGGAGTGCTTATCGTGGTAAACTCGTAACCGAAGATAATTATGAAATAATTTTAAAATTATTAGATGAATTAGTTGAAATATTTGAAAATGAGCAAAAAATATTACACATACATTCTATTAACTGAAAAAAATACTTATTATTGTGGCTATACAGATAACCTTGAAAAACGATATGAAAAGCATAAACAAGGTCTTGCTGCTAAATATACCCGAGCATTTAAACCTGTAAAAATAGCTTATTATAAAGAATTTGAAACGAAACAAGAAGCTCAAAAAGAAGAATATAGAATAAAAAAGACACTAACTCGTAAACAAAAAGATGAATTAGTAAAATCTTTTGAGCAAAAATCCTATAATTAATAGATTTGTTTTGTGGTTAATTTGTTAATTGTTCTTTATAAAAATTTTTTCTATTTCTGCTACATAAAGCATATGATAATCTTCATTTTGATACCATAGGTTAGTTAATTTTTCATCAACAAAACATTCTTTTTTCATGTTTTGTTTATATAAAGTTTTACATAAAACTACAACTTTAGCCTCTGCAAAATATGGTATTTTATTTTCATAATTAATAACCATATCCGATGAAACAATTTTATCTTCATCTCGACCTGAAACAGTACCAAAATATTTCAATTTATCCCTATATTTTTCTTCAAAAAAAGATAAAGAAAACTTATTAGACTCATCAATAAATTCTTTTGTATAACGCTGAGGACGTACAACAACATAGGCAACATCCTTTGCCCACATAACGCCTAACCCGCCCCAAGATGCTGTCATTGTATTAACATCACCATGATTATTTTGAGCAGTTATAGCCATCCAATCTTTACCAATTAATTTAAAAGTATTTTCATTTAATTCTTTTGGTGAAACTTCGATAAAATTTGTCATAATTAAACTCCCATATTTAATTTTGGTATAGTAATTTGAAATATTTTTTCAACATCTACACTATTTAAAATAATATCAATCATAGCACTAGGTGCTAAAAATTGAATATTTTCAATATTTTTTATAATACCAATCACTTTAGCATCAGAATATTCTTCTATCAAACGAGGAACCGTACGAATTGAAATATTATCTGTTCCTTGTGGGTATTTATTTATAATAACACCGCGCACATTTAACCCTTTTTGATTTGCTTGATTTATAGTCAAAAGTGTATGATTTATCGTCCCCAAATCTGGTTTAGCCACAATTATCAATGGTAAATTCAAATATTTAACTAAATCACTCATTAAAAAAGAAGGATTAATTGGCACACACAATCCGCCAACTCCTTCCGTGATAACTAATTCACACTTATTATTCAATGAAGTATAATCGCGAATAATATTATTTAAATCAATATAAATATTTTCTGTTTCTGCTGCTAATGCTGGAGCGGACAATGTTTTCATTAAATAAGTACTAGCTGTATCAACAAAGGCGTCTATTTGTTTTACATAAGCTAAATCCGGAGCCATCATAAAACCATTTTTTTCGATAGCACCACACTGAAAAGGTTTATAAACACCAGTTTTATAGCCTAATGATTGCATTAATGCCGCTAATGCTGCGGTTATGAAAGTTTTTCCAACATTTATATCAGTGCCGGTTATAAAAATATTCATTTTCTGGTACCATTATAATTATGAACATGTTAAATAAACCACAAATACAAAACTTTTTAAACACAATCAAAGGAGATTTTTTAGGAGGAATTCTTGCAGCGATAATTGCATTACCGCAGGCTCTAGCTTTTGGTGTAGCAACAGGGCTTGGCGCATCTGCTGGTATTTGGGGCGCAATAATTTTGTCTATAGTTGTTGGGATTTTTGGGTGCAAATATCCTCTTATTTCTGGTCCAAGTGGACCGACAACTATTGTAATTGCATCTGCTATTGCTTTATATACGGGTAAACCGGAATTAATTTTAGCTATATTGTTTTTTGTAGGAGTTTTTCAAATAATTCTATCTTTAACAAAATCTACAGAAATAGTTAAATTTGTTCCGTATCCGGTAATTTCAGGATTTATGAATGGTGTTGGAATGATATTAATTATCCTTCAACTTGCGCCTATTTTAGGTCATAAAATGTACGCATCACCTATTCAGACTATAGAAAATTCAAATACAATTTTTTCTAATATTTCAGCAGAGTCTTTAGTTTTAGCACTTTTAACTCTAATGATTATATTTTATATGCCAAAATGGTTAAACCGTGTTTTTCCGTCTCAAGTATTGGCCTTAATTTTAATTACTTGGCTTGCAAATGTATTACAATTACCAGTTGAAAAAATTGGAGAAATTCAAACCCATTTACCTCAAATAAATTTCCCCAATATAACATTAGATGAATTTATTCAAATATCTCCAACAGCAATAATTATTGCAATTATTTGTTCTGTAGAAACTCTTTTAACAACGTTGGTTATAGATTCATTACTAAAAAGTAAACATAATACAAAAAGAGTTTTAATTGCACACGGTATTGGGAATATAGCTTGTTCAATTTTTGGTTGTATCGTTGGAGCTAGCGCAACTATGAGAAGCGCTGCCGCGGTTAAAGCTGGAGCCAAAACAAGATTTTGTGCCTTTGTTCATTCTGGCATGTTATTAGCCGTAATTTTATATTTTGCACCTTATGCTCAAGAAATTCCGCTTCCTGTATTATCAGCTATTTTGATAAAAATTGGATATGATATTGTTGATACAAAATTTTTAAAAGTAATTAAATATGCGCCTAAAGATGATTTAATTGTAGCTTTAGTTGTTTTCTTTTTAACCGTATTTCACGATTTAATTTTTGCAATTGGGGTTGGAATTGTTTTAGCAGCAATTTTATATGCAAAAAGAATAGCAAACCAAACAAATATTGCAATAAAAGATGTTCAAGATGCTGAAATTATGCGCCTTGAAGCGAGTGTAATGAAAGATTTTAGATACAAAATTCGTGTAGTGCATATTGATGGACAATTTTTCTTCGGTTCAACAACACAAGTAGTTGCAAAGTTTGATGAACTTTTAGGTACAAAATATTTAATTTTAAACTATGAGTCTGGCGCAAAACTTGATATCTCTGCAATTTTCGCCTTAGAAGATATTATCATAAGACTCCATTCACAACGAATTAAATTATTTTTGGTAATTAAAAATGAAGAAATAAAAAAACAACTTGATAATCATAAAATTACGGAACAAATTGGGAAACATCATATATTCTTTGATGAAAGAACTGCAATAGAAACAGCAAAGAAATATCTTAGAAGAAAGATTAAAAAAATATCAAAATAGTAAATTTTTATAATAAAAATATTACTATTCTAATGAGCTAAACTCGTTAATAAAATTCCAGCTTTTGTTAAAATTGTCTGTCTATAAGATTGAATATCATCAATTTTAATATTTGAATCTTTCATTATATGTTCTTCAAGAACAACATCTTCTTCACGAGCTTGAGCTAATTTATCCGCAATATAAATAATATAAGCAAAATTTGCCATGCTTGAAAATTGAGGATTATGGTGATATTTAATACCATTATTAACGATTATAGGAAGCTGCCATTTTTTAGCAAGTAAAAAACCAACATCGCAGTGATTTGTACCAAAGAACATATTTTCTACGTCCAAAATATTTGCACCACGTCCAACTAATTCCATGATTTTTTTATAAACAGCTTGGTTTTTCATATTTAACACGATTTTTCCAATATCATGCAAAAAACCAATTACAAAAGCATCAGATGAATCCATCAACTTAAATTCTTTAGCCAAATATTCACATGCTACAGCAGTTCTAATAGAATGCTCCCACATGTCCTTTCCTCCACGCGAAGTTAACATTGGCTTCATTGCAAAAGTTATGATAATATTTTTAGCTTGATCCATACCAATAAGAGGTAAAGCTTTATTAATAGAAGTAATCTGCTGCGCAAAACCGTAATACGCGGAGTTTACAAGACGAAGAACTTGTGTTGTAAGTGCCTGATCATAGCACATAACATCCGCAAGATCATTCAATCCAGCCCCCTCATCTTTAATTACGTTTAATGCCTTTACCATTACATTTGGCATTGCCGGTATATCATTATAGTTAAGTATTAGTTTATTTGTTGCATCCATTTATTGTTAAACCTGTAAGTGTTTTTTGATTGATAAGTAGCTACCTAATGCTCCAAATCCTATAGCTACAATAAATAACACAAAAACAACAATATTGGTAGCTAAAACCGGAGATGGAATCATAAAGAACTGATGAACTTGCACTAATCCTTTTTGAACAGCATTCAATGGGATTAATGATAACACCGCACCAGTAAATCCATAAATCGCGCCTTGAGCAATTAACGGCGTTTTTATAAACCAGTTACTAACGCCCATAAGCCTCATTATTTCTATTTCTTCTTTCCTGAGTTGAATAACGGCATGAATTGTATTATTAATAATAACAATAGTTAATAAAGCAATAACCGCAATAACGATAACTGTCATTGTGCTAACCACATTATTAAATATCTGCATTTTTTGAACAGTATCTTTTGCATAATTTAAATCTTCCACTCCTTTAACTTTTTTTATTTGTTCAAAAGCTGCAGGAATATTCTCTGGCTTATCAATTTTTATATGCAATGTATCAGGCAAAGGATTATCCAATTCAGCTAAATCTAGCTCGGTCTTTAATTTTGCCCATGATTTTGATTTTTCAATATATTTTATATTTTGAACATGTTTTATTTCTTTAATAGCAGAAGCAACTTTTTTATGGTCAGCATTTTGCTCAAGATAAGCAGATATCTCTAAAACATTGCCTAATTCTTTTGCAAACGCAGAAACCGACAATGTTGAGCGAAACAACGCACCAAAAATAGTCAAAATAGCAACCATAGATGAAACAATAACAATATTCATCAATCCTGTACGCCTAATTCCATATATAGTCTCCATTGCCAAACGATATAAAATTCTAAGCTCTGTTAAACATGTTTTTGGCAAATGTGATTTTACTTTGCGTTTTATTATACTTTTAGCGTTTTCTCTACTCATATGTACCTGCTTGAATATCCCTTACAATTTGTCCATTTTCAAGAGTTATAACTCTTTTTCTAAAATAATTTACCATTGCATGATCATGTGTTGAAACAAGAACAGTAATACCATTTTTGTTAATTTGTTCTAAAATATGCATAACCTCTAATGAATTTTTAGGATCCAAGTTTCCAGTAGGTTCATCTGCAATTAAAAGCGGCGGTCCGTTTACAATAGCTCTTGCAATTGATACCCTTTGTTGTTCTCCTCCTGAAAGTTCAGTTGGTTTTGATTTTATCTTACTGGATAATCCAACAATTTTTAATGCACTAAGAACCCTTGCATTAATATCCTTTGTACTCATTCCCAAAGTACGAATTACATACGCTACATTTTCATATACACTTTGATTTTGAAGTAATTTGTAATCTTGAAAAACTATTCCCATTTTTCTGCGCAAATCAGGAATTCTCTCGTCAGGAAGATTGGCAACATTCGTTCTTCCAATAATAACTGTTCCTGTTGTAGGCGTTTCTTCTCTGTATAACAACTTCATAAGAGTTGATTTTCCTGCCCCACTTGGTCCAGTTAAAAAAACAAATTCACCAGAAACAATATCAAGATTTATATTTTTTAAAGCATATTCATTATTTTTATATTTTTTTGTAACACTTCTAAGTTTTATCATTTTAATTTTTTCCTAAAAATTTCACAATTTTTTCTGCCAATTTTTCACCAGTAAGACCGTAATGCTCCATTAATTTACGCTGTTCACCACTTTGTCCAAACTCATCATTTGTTCCAATTCTTAAAACTTTTGTTGGATAATTTTCACTTAAAGTTTCACACACAGCGCTTCCTATTGCTCCAATAATGGAGTGATTTTCAATTGTAACAACTTTATTTGTTTTTTGTGCAGATTTCACAATTGTTTGTGTATCAATTGGTTTAATAACTGGCATATGTATAAGTTCTGCTCTAATATTTTGTTCTTTTAATAACTCAACGCAGTCAATAGCTTCAGCTAATGTTTCGCCGTTTGTAATCAACGTTACATCACTACCTTCGCTTACAACAATAGCCTTATTTGGATTAAATTTATATGTTTCTTTATCAAAAACATCTGGCACATTTGTTCTTGCAATTCTTATATACATAGGTCCGTTATATTGAGCTGCAAATTTAATTACTTCTGCGGTTTCTGCACAATCTGCCGGTACAACTACCATCATATTTGGTATTGAGCGCATAATTGACAAATCTTCTAACGCCTGATGGCTTGCGCCATCTTCTCCAACGGTAATTCCACCATGAGTTGCAACGATTTTAACATTAAATTTAGGATAACAGATTGAGTTTCTTATTTGATCCCAAGCTCTGCCTGCTGCAAACATAGAAAAAGTTGATACAAATGGGATTTTTCCTGTTGTTGCAAGACCTACTGCTGTTGTCATCATATCTTGTTCAGAAATTCCCATATTAAAAAATTGTTCTGGAAATTCTTTGCCAAACATTGCAGTTTGAGTAGAACAAGACAAATCTGCATCTAAAACAACAATATTTGGGTTTTCTTTACCTAATTCAACTAAGGTTTTTCCATATTGTGAACGTATTGATTTTCTTTCTCTATTATTTGTCAACATAAAACATCCTTATTATTTGTTTAATTCTTCCATTGCAATGGCAAACTCATCTTTATTAGGTGCTTTACCATGCCAGCCAACGTTATTTTCCATATAAGAAACGCCCTTACCTTTTATTGTGTTAGCTATAATTACAGTTGGTTTCAAATTTTGTTTTGCCATCTGAACTGCATTATAAATTTCAGCAGGGTTATGACCATCTATAGTTATGCAATCCCAACAAAAAGCTTTAAACTTTTCATCTAATGGGTTCAAATTCTTGATATCATCCGTATTTCCGTCGATTTGAAGGTGGTTTCTATCAACAAAGGCAATTAAATTATCTAATTTGTGATGAGCTGCGTTCATAACGCCTTCCCAGATACTGCCTTCTTGAAGTTCACCATCTCCCATATAAACATATACTGTAGAATTAATTTTATCCAGTTTTAGCCCCAAAGCAACCCCGCAAGCGATTGACAACCCTTGTCCCAACGAGCCTGTTGAAACCTCAATACCTTTAAGATGCTTAGCAGAAGGATGTCCTTGCAATCTTGTACCTAATTGTCGAAAAGTCAACAATTCTTCTTCTGAAAAATATCCACAATTTGCCAAAACGGAATATAAACAAGCTGAAGCATGTCCTTTAGACAAAATAAATCTATCTCTATTTTGAAATTCTGGATTATTATCCCAAGTCGGAAAATGCTTCATGCATTTTAAATATAAAGTACTTATGATTTCTACTGCGGATAAGTTTCCTCCAGGGTGCCCTGATTTTGCGGTATAAATCATTTCTACGATTTCTTTTCTGACTTTTTTGGCAAAGTCCTTGATTTCTAAAATTTCTTTTTCGTTTAATTCCGTCATTTAATTTTTATTCCTTTTTAATTGGATAGTTTCTATTATAACTTTAAATAAGAACATTGGCAAAGTTGGGAATATTCTTTTAAATCTTCGAGGCTCTTTCATTGTTCGATATAGCCATTCAAGACCAAGTTTTTGCCATTTTACCGGAGCTCTTTGAACATATCCTGCCCAAACATCAAAGCTACCACCAACGCCAATTGATATTATATCATTTTTTTGTGATTTTATCTTCTCTATGAAAAATTCTTGCTTAGGAACACCAAGCGCTACCAGCAAAACCTTGGGTTTCGTCTCTATGATTGCGTTTACTACATTATCTTCGTTTTTATAATACCCATCTTGTTTGTAAACAATATTTAAGTTTGGAGTTTGCTCTTTAATATTTTCTATAGCTTTAGTTAAAACTTCATCTTTTGAACCAACAAATGCAATTGGATAATTATTTTCAGCGCATATGTTTATCAGTTCACGCGCAAATTCAATTCCAGGAACTTGCTCTTGATTAATTCTTCTCATTTTAAGCGCAAGTTTTATCCCAAAACCATCAGGAATAACTAAATCTGCGTTTTTTAAAATTTCACCAAGTTCTTTGTTTTTTTGCCCCATTTCAATCATTTCTGGATTAATTGTAACGACTTGTGCGCCTTCGTTTTTAAGGATTTTTTTTGTAATAAAATCAAGTCCTTCATTTTTTGTTAAAAGGTCTACACCATAGTTTAAAATATATTCTCTTTTGGGGTTCAAATTCCGTCTCCATTATTATTTTATCTTTATTTTACTTAAAATTCTAATTTATTGCAATTTAATAATTCATTGTAAACA
This sequence comes from Candidatus Gastranaerophilaceae bacterium, assembly GCA_045638605.1. Taxonomy (GTDB): domain Bacteria; phylum Cyanobacteriota; class Vampirovibrionia; order Gastranaerophilales; family Gastranaerophilaceae; genus RGIG2134. Next base: position 42,712 of record JAZUBS010000033.1, on the reverse strand, counting down.
TCTATTGTTATGTGACAAATTGCTAATTTTCTTTTTACTAAGCTTTTTATTGTCTCACTAAAACATTTTAATAAAGCTTTATCCAAGCCGTTGTCTTGTTTTAAAATTTGCAAAATATCTTCTCTATATTCTCTAGGCCGAGTATTGGGTTCAATTTTATCTGCAAGAAAAATTATTTTCTCAAAATCACTCATTTCAACTCTACCTAGCGTGTGCCAACGAATTGCGCTTAAAATTTCATCATCAACAACATTAAAATCTTCTTTTGCAATATACGCACTAACCGGAGCATGAAGTGTTTTATAATTCATTAATTCACTTTTTTCTACAGTTTTAATTTTTTCTTCTATAATATTTAATAACTTTTCATTTGAAAAACATTTAGCACAATCATGTAACAATCCCGCTGTTTTCGCCTTTGCTTCATCTAAATTAAACATTTTTGCCAGCTCAACTGCGCACTCCATTGTCCCTAAACTATGAATATAACGTTCATTATTTAAATTTTCTTTTAACCAAATGTCTATTTCTTCAAAGGTTTTATTTGTATAAGCCATTTTCATATATGTAATCCCCTACAGATTTTGGTACTAACTTTGAAATATCTTCATTATTTTTTATTCTTTTTCTTATTTCAGTCGATGAAATATCATCAAATGGCAACTCTGCTTTAATTAAGTTAAAACCATCTTTTTGTAATTTTACTACTCTTTCATCCTCAAAACTAATTTCTCTTTCAAAAACTATAAAATCAACATATTTTTTTAAATCACCACAATTTTGCCAACTTTTAAGCCCTATATATGCATCTGTTCCAATTATAAAACCTAATTTGTTTTCAATTTTATATCTTTTACATAATTTTTGAACTGTAAGATAAGAGTATGACTTTCCTCTGTTTTCATACTCAATAGCACTAAGCAACAACCCTTTTTCATTTTCAATAGCCAACTTTACCATATTTAATCTATGTAATGCAGATTCGCAATTGTCTTTCAACGGGGGATTATATGCTGGTATTATTAAAATTTCATCATACTGAAATTTTTCTTTAACATACTTTGCTACATTTATATGCGCTTTATGTATAGGATTAAAAGTACCACTCAATATTGCTAATTTCATAATTCACTCCATTTAAATTATATTACAAAATCGTTACAAAAGATACTATTTTTATCAATTTTTTTTTAAAAAAGGCGTTTATATATATGTAAGATATAAGAAATAGATAAGAGAGTATAAAAATGACACTAGCACCTACAACTGGAGCCGCAAATGATAAAACTGGAAATGGTCGTTACACACCATTAAAAAGACGTAAAAAAGAAGATAAAAAAGGACTTTGTGAACAAATGGATATTCTTGATAAAAAGGATATTAGAATGAGGTTCAAAAATTCTAGAGATCCAGTGCTTATAGCTTTTGAATATCTTGATAATCAATCGTTAAAACGATTAGCAATTGATTTTGTAAAAGAGTCGATTTCAGAGATTATGGTTTTTGTATCAAAATTCAACTAAAAACGGTATTTTCATATACCGTTTTTTTTATTATTGTAGTAAAATGATATTCCAGATATTTAAGAAAGAGAAATTATGGAAGATTTGACATACAATCAAAAATTAATTGATGATACATTAAATAAGCTCAAAAATGAACCAAATAATTTAGAACACTATTTTTTATTAGGAAAACTTTATATTCTTCAAAATGAATATGACAAAGCGTTAAGAACGTATGAAGATATTTTAAAAATCAATCCAACAGATATTCAAGCATTAGTTAATGCTGGTAGCTTGTATTTCTTTTTTGAGGATTTTAATCGAGCAATAAGTAATTATCAATTAGCATCTGAGCATGAAACACAAAGTTATTCTATTTATTTTAATTTAGCGAATGCATATGCAGAAATAAATGATTTTAAATTAGCATTTAAATATTATAACAAGGCTTTAGATTTGCAACCCGAAAATGCTATGATTTATGCAGCGATTGGTTTATTATACCAAGACAATAATGATTTTCTTGAAGCTGAAAAATATTATAATAAAGCAATTTCTTTGGATAAATTTAATTCTGAACATTATATAAGTAAAGCAAGTATAATGATGAAATTATATAAATTTGAAGAAGCTGTAAATAACTTTAAAAAAGCACTTGATATAGAACCTGAAAACTATAAGGCTTGTTTATGTTTAGCTAATGCTTATTCTGCTATGTCTAATTATGAAAAAGCGCATCAATATTTTGATAAAGTTTTACAAATCACACCAAATTATTATCAAGCTTATGTTTGTCTGGCAATTTCATATTCTGATGAAGGAAAACTAAAAGAAGCGATTGACGCATACAAGAAAGCCATAACAATTGAACCAGAAATGCCAAATGCATATTTATTATTGGCAAATTTATTTGTCGCAGAAAACAGATATAATGAAGCATTGGATTATTATAATAAGGTTACAATGATTTTACCTAATGATGCTGATACATATAAGCTTATAGGAAACACGCATGCTATTTTAGATAATTTAGATTTAGCAATTTTAAATTACAGAAAAGCCGTAGAGTTAGATAATGATTGTGATGAATTAAAATTAATATATTATGAAATTGTAGATGAGTTTATAAATAGGAAAGAGAAATTAAATGCAGCATAGACAAGAAGCTTTGCCGTTAGAAAAAATTATTGCGGCGTTATCTTATTTAACATCAGGGATTGTTGGTTTTGTATGGTTAGTTTTAGGCGCCATTTTAAAATTAGGTGTAAGACCATTTTTGCTTTATCATATTTATCAATCAATATTTCTTTCTGTTTTGTTTTTTATAATTTCATTTGGGCTTAAAATAGCATTAGATATATTAAGCGCAATTCCATTAATTGGACAACTTATTTCAACACTAACATTCTTTTTTACAACTTCAATTTTTGGAGGTTATTCGATAATTAGTTTAGCAATAACAGCAGTTGTAATATATCTGATGTTAACATCACTAATGGGTAAATATTCCTATTTACCTTGGGTTTCTAATATAATTAGAGCAAATTTAAGATTTTAGTTTATTTTGGAGGTTATTTTATGAAATTTGACACACAAGCATTGCATGTGGGACAAAATCCTGCTGATAGTAAAAACTGTATCCCTACTCCAATATATATGACAACGGCATTTAGTTTTGATGATGTAAAATATGCCGCGGATTTATTTGATTTAAAAGTGGCTGGAGATATTTATACAAGAATTTCAAATCCTACAACACAAGTTCTTGAAGAAAGAATTGCAGCGTTAGAAAAAGGCGTTGGCGCATTGGCAGTTTCTTCTGGTCAATCTGCGTCGCTTTTGGCTGTTATGAATATTGCCAAAGCTGGAGATGAAATCGTTGCTGCTGCTCAACTTTACGGTGGTACGGTTAATTTATTAGCTTGTACTTTGGAAAAATTTGGGGTTAAGACAACATTTATAAAAGATGAAAATCCTGAGTCTTATGAAAAAGCAATTACAGAAAAAACAAGAGCTATTTTTGTTGAGTGCTTGGGTAATCCTAAAGTAAACGTTGCAGATATTGAAGCGATTGCAAAAGTTGCGCATAAACACAATATTCCTTTAATTGTTGATAACACGGTTCCTTCTCCATATTTATTACAACCAATTGATTTTGGAGCAGATATTATTGTTCATTCAATAACTAAATATATTAACGGACATGGAAACTCAATGGGCGGGATTATAGTTGATTGCGGTACGTTTGATTGGGAAAAAAGCGGAAAATTCCCTGAACTTGTTGAGCCAGATGAAAGTTATCATGGAATATCTTATACAAAATCTTTTAGCAATCAAGCATTTATTGTTAAAGCACGTGTTCAATTGCTTCGTGACTTAGGAACTTGCATCAGCCCTATGAATGCTTATCTAACTTTGCTTGGAATTGAAACATTACATATAAGAATGCAAAGAATGAGTGAAAGCGCTTTAAAAGTAGCTAAGTTTTTACAAAATCATCCAAAAGTTTCTTGGGTATCATATCCAAAACTTGAAGGAACAGAGTATTACGAATTAGGTCAAAAATATTTACCAAAAGGCGGTTCTTCACTAATAGGTTTTAGAGTAAAAGGCGGAAGAGAAGGCGGAACAAAGTTTGTTGAAAATCTAAAATTGTTAATTCATGCAACAAACTTGGGAGATTCTCGCTCTATTATTACATATCCAGCACTTACTACTCATAGACAATTAACAGATGAACAATTAGAAGCTTGTGGGGTTACAAACGACTTTATGCGTTTGTCTGTTGGACTTGAAGATGTTGAAGATATCATAAAAGATATTGAAAATGGTTTAGCTGCAATCTAATATTAAATCAACTAATAAAAAAGGAATCTTATTTTAGATTCCTTTTTTTAATTATTTTAGTAGTAAACTGCGGGCATGTATTTTTTATTCTTATCTTCAACGCCGCCATAATCAACTATTTTTCCACCAATAATGTTTTCTGAACGAAAATCATCATAAAATAATCCATGCTTTTCTAATATTTGGCTAATTTCCTCACATCTTTTTTTCCCAGCAAAGGTATAAACCCAATCCTTTTGTATACTTTTAAACGTATCAGGAACATATTCCGAGACTAAAAAATTGTTTTTTAATGAGCCAAAATACCCTTGCGCAAAAACGGAGGGAGTCTTTGATTTTTTAAATAAATTAGTAACATAAATCATTATGTTGTTTTCAGCAAACGCGCCATGATTTACTATATTTAATCTCCTTATATTGTTATCTTTAAAAACCTTAAAAACAAGAGGTTGATATTGTTTTTCTGGTGGGAATTTAATCAAAAAGACATCCCCAAAACCACCATCACCTAAAGTTTCAACTTTTATTTTTTCCCAAAACTTCAATAACTTATTTTTTTTAAAAAGTTTATTCATACATTTTGATAAAAGAGTAGTCAATTTTTCCTTTTTAAAGGAAGAATTAGCCTCCCAATAACAACCAAATCTTTCTAATTTTCTTTTAAGTTTTTCAATTTCTTGTGTCGCAACAGAAAACCCCTCCATAACATTCTTTATTCGTTTGGATTTTTCTACCTCATTTTTTGAAACTCTAATAATATCTTGAATTATTTCACGAGGTAAAGTTCCCACAAATTCTGTATTTGTAGAATTATTGAAATTATCAACAGCAGTTTTACTTATATAAAGTTCTTTTTTTAACCAACGAGTTGCGCCACAAAACGAGATATTATTTGAATTATTTATCATTTTCTTATATGAGGATTTTTTTTCAAAAAATAAGGCATTTTTTCTATTTGCATAATATAACCATAATCAACCATTCGACCGTTTAAAACATTGCCTTCTGTAGATTTATCCCAAAGCATTAGATTTAACTCATGATCAATTTTAAAATGGTCACTATTTTCCTTTTTAGGGTAATTGTAAGTATCTTCTAACAACATAAATTTATTTTTTAAAGAAGCAAAATACCCTTCAACGTATTCAGAATTTTTAAAGCCATTTCCTTTATGAGCATTTTTTATGTATATCATTGAATTTATTTCATGAAAACCTGATCCGATATTAAAAATCTCATTCGTAGATAATTTTCTTTCAAATTCTGTTTTTTTAAAAACTTTAAAAACTTTAGAGGAATATTTTGTTCGTTTTGGAAAAATCATTCTAAGGGCTTTTCCAGAACAACCTTTTCCCAAATATTCTAATTTTATTTTTTCTCGTGTTTTTAATAATCCAACATCTTGAAATGTTTTTGTTATTTGTTCTGCACCCATATTTATAATTGCAAGAATTTTATCTATATCCTGTTTTGAATATATCATTTTAAATTTCTTATAAAGAGGATCTTTAGGTTTTAAAAAAGAAAAAATTTTAGTCCAAAAAGAAGGTGGGGAAGCTTTGAAGTTTATACCTTTAGGCGTTGCAAAAAAATTACTTAAGTTGGAAAAACCATTCATTATATGTAATATTTTTTCTCTTTTTTCATCAGAGGTCTTACTTTTTTTAATTATATCTTGCAATATTTCATTTGGAAGTTGTCCAACAAATTCAGATTTTGGTAAAGTTAAAAGTTGTTTTTGTGCTTTTGCAACATCATATATTTCACGCTGTAAATATCGCGTAATCCCGCCAAAAGAAGGTTTATAATTTAAATTTACTGATTGCATGTGTTTTATTCCTCATTAATTGCTTAAATGCATCTAAAAATATTTTTTGCGATTTTTTTAAAAAAAATTAACAAAAAGTAATATTAAATCACAGCAAAAATCATTGAACAATTAAATAAAAAATTGATGCAATAATAACTAATTTATATAATAAAAAAGATTAATTTATGAGGGAATTTATATAAGTCAGTTTAGTTCATTACACAAGTTATAAACTGTTTTTTTATTAAAGTCGTATAACGAAGATAATATTACAGAAATATCTTTAGTTGAAAATCCTTTTTCTTTTAGATTTTTTATTTTTTCAATAATTTCTTTTTCATCAGCGTTTGTCGTTGTTTCTGTGTTTTTATGAACCATAACAACGATTTCACCTTTGGGTTCTTTTTGTGAAAAATAATTTATTAATTCAACGACTGTGCCGTTTTTTATTTCTTCATATAATTTTGTAAGTTCTCGACCTACTGTAACAATCGTATTTTCACCTAAAATTTCTTTAATGTTTTCTAATGTTTTTATTAATCTATTTGGTGAGTCATAAAAAATAACATCAGCACAAGAATATTTTTCAAAAAATTCTTTTTGTTCTTTGGCTGTTCTTGGGATAAATCCCGTAAAAATGTATTCTTCACTGTTTTTTGGAGATGCGGATAAAAATGTAGAAACAGCACAAGCACCACTTATTGGTACAACTTTTATGTGATTAGAATATAATTCATTTACTAATATCCTTCCAGGGTCAGAAACGCAAGGTGTGCCAGCATCTGAAATTAATGCAATATTTTGTCCATTTTCTAAATCAGAAATAACCCGTGAAAGTTGTTCTTTTTCATTAAATTTGTGATACGCAACAAGCTTAGATTTTATATCAAAACGAGAGAGAAGTTTTGAGCTTACTCTTGTATCTTCGCATAGAATATAATCAACACTTTCAAGTATTTTTATTGCACGCGGAGTCATATCGTCTAAGTTACCAATGGGGGTTGCAACGGTGTATAAAATACCTGTCATTATGAGAAGTTCAACCTCTTGGATGCTAAAATTGGATTTGTAGAAAAGCCGTTTAGTGTTTTGTAAATGCCTGTTTCATAAAGAACTTTATCTACAACAGGCGTTGTATTTTGGATATTTAGCTCAACATTGTTAAATAATGCTATTTTTTGCAAATCTAAAAGCGCATAAATATTGTTAAGATTAAAGTCTTTAACGTGTTTAAAATCTAGAGTTAAAGCATTTTGTTCCCCGATATGTATGGAGTTTAGCATATTTTTATCCGCAAATAATTTATCAGCTAAAATAACGTTCATATTCTAATATCCTTTCAATTGTCAATATACACTATAAGTTGTTATTAAATAATCATCTTTGCAGATGATATTGTGAAGGATAAGGAGGAGAGAAAAAATCATACTCAAGCAAAAAGTCTACTGTATTTGGATTATAGCGATTGACTAAGCGTAAAATTTACTCTAAGAAGGGTTTTTAAGGCAATATAGACCAAAAGGTTTAAACCCGTAAATAAACCCTAAAACAGTGCAATTTAATCCTATGTGTTGATGAGAAAATCCACTAAACGGATGTAATATACATAGTGTGAAAAAACGATTTTGTCGTTAACCGTAATTAAATAAAACTTTAGGGGGAGTAAATGAGAAGAATTGGAGATTTTAAAAAGAAGGCAAGAGTTATCTTGATTGATGATAACTTTGATCACCTTTCAGGCGTAAAAGAGCTTATCAGTATGGAAAGCGATTTTGATGTAATCGCTACGGCGACAAGCGCAAACATTGGTATTTCATTAATCAAAAAATATCGTCCAGATGTTGTTTTGATGGATATCAATATGCCAGAAAAAGATGGTTTATCTGCTATCCAAGAAATTGAAAAATTAGATTTAGGAACAAGAGTTATCGCGTTATCCGGTTATGATGATCCGGATTTAATCTTCCGCGCTATGAAAATAGGTGCAAAAGGTTATATCTTAAAAACTATGGCATCTGCTCAGTTGATTTATGCTATTGAAGAAGTTTCAAATGGTAAAATTTATCTTCCAGCAGCACTATCTTCTAGATTCTTTGATTATTTCCAAAGATCATTCAAAGAAGAAGCTAATGAAATTTCTGATGAAGAAAATCTTCTTAATTACTTAACAGCAAGAGAAGAAGAAGTTTTGGAATTGTTGACTCAAGGTGTTACTTATAAAGGTGTAGCAAGTCAGTTATTCATTTCAGAAACAACTGTTAAAACTCACGTGAACAATATTTTCCAAAAATTACAAGTGAATGACAGAACTCAAGCTGTTCTTTATGCGTTGAATAACGGTTTTGGAAACAGAAAAAGAATAAAAGTTGCAATTTAGCATATTGCAAGATGATTAGGGAAGTTCAGTAACAAACGCTGACGATTAGGGATATGAAAAAATTCAAATCTAAGAAAAATCTCTTAAAAGAGTTTATATTTAATAACGGTATGAAACAAACGAGTGAGCAAACTGTAAAAAGTTTGCTCCGCTCGATAGTTGAGCCAGTTGTTGAAAGCAATTCTGATGGAGTTGTTTTACTTAGATTATTTGATACTAAAGGATTAAATGGTTTATTAAAAAGATTAGAATATTCAAAAGCAGGCATTTATTTTTATTCTGATATGGGGGAAAATGTTATAAATGTTGCTCAAAATGATATTTGGGAAAATACAGAATTTGCTATAGTTTTAGCTCCCAGATATTGTGCGGCTTTGGTCTGGGATTATTCTACTTCTGATGTAGATGGATATACAAATATTTGTTTTTATTTAAATTCTCGTAGAATTCAAGATATTTTAAAAGTGGTAATTGAAAATTCGAATATAAATTTTATGCCAGATGTTGAGCCATATTCGTTAGAAAGAAGAGACAATGCGCTTATGTGTGATGCTTTGGGCAAGGTTGTTGATTATTTAAATGAAACTGTTTTAGAAACGCATATAAATACTCAAACAGCTGCAATAAAAGTTGAAAAAAAAGATTTAAGCTTAGAAGTTAGAAAAATTATTCACGAAATTAGGAATAATCTTTCTGTTATTGATTTACACTCGAAAATTATAGAAAAAAGAATTGAAAAATTTGATGATGAAGCACCATCAAAAATTTTAAATGCAAAAACAATTATTGAAAAAACGACAAAAACTATTGGCATGCTTTTAGATGATTTAAAATCACAAACTGAGTTTAAGTTAGAAAAACTTAATATTGCTGATATTATTGATATTGCATTAAAATTGGCTAAGCCAAAATTAGAATTAAAAAATATATCTATTGAAACAAAATTAAAAAATATCAATGTTTTGGTGGATGAAACAAAAGTTTTAGGTGTGTTATTAAATATAATATACAACGCAGTTTATGCCCTTGAACAAAATGGTAAGTTAAAGGTAGAGGTTGAGGAAAATACAGACAATACAGTAAGTGTGTTTGTTGAGAATGATGGTAAAGTTATACCGCTAGAGTATCAAAAGAAAATTTTTGAAGAAGGCTTTACTACAAAAAAAGAGACAGAAGGCTCAGGACTTGGGTTAAGAATTGCAAAATCTTCGATGGAAAAAATGGACGGAAATTTAAGATTGATAAAATCGGATGAAAAGTCTACGGTTTTTGAAGTCAAAATGAAAAAAGTTGAGGACGGAGGTGTTTCATAATGGAAATATCAACAAGAGCAATAGATGTTGCCAAATTAGCGTTGGATGGGTTAATGCAAAGACATCAAGCGATTGCATCAAACACCGCAAACGTTATGACGCCTGATTATCAACGAAAAGACGTTGTTTTTGAAGATCAGCTTCAAGAAATGTTGCAAAAAGATAATATTAAGCGAGAAGTAAAGGCTATCAATAGTGCTTACTATGCACATAATTCTTTAGATACAGTTATGCCAATGAAAGAATTAAAAGTCCTAACACAAAACAGTTTTGATGGTTATAAACCTGAAATTATTAGAGATTATACTGGTGTAAATCCTGAAACTGGTAATAACGTCAACATTGAATCAGAAATGATGGATATGGCAAAAGTCGGTATTCAGTACAATACGCTTTCAACACTTCAAGGAAAGATGTTTCAAGGTCTGTTGGAAGTGATTAAAAGCGGAGGTTAATAGGTAATGAGTTTTAATGTTTTTGATGTGTCTTCTTCTGGCATGTATGCGCAAAGACTTAAGATGGATACTATTTCAAGTAACGTAGCAAATATAAATACTACTCGCAAACCCGATGGTTCACCTGGTGTTTATGTTAAAAAAGAAGTTACTTTTAAAGCCATATATGATGATAAATTATCAAAATCACCGGCTTTTCCAAATGGAAAGCATGAAGCAATGTTTAGTCAAAATAAAGAAGATATGGTCTTAAGAGGTGGAATTTCTTTTGATGAAAAAACTTTAGCTCAAGGTGTAGCGGTTTCTGAAATTACTGAGTCAAAAGACCCATTCAAAGTTATTTATGACCCTTCGCATCCTGATGCGGATGTAGATGGTTATGTTACATTGCCAAATGTAAATGTCGTGGAAGAAATGGTCGGTATGATTTCAGCATCAAGAGCGTATGAGGCAAACGCAGCCGCTGCGCAAACAACAAAATCAATGCTTAGTGCAGCTTTAAAAATATAGAGGTAAAAAATGGTAAACGGTTTAGGTAATAATTTTTCAGCACAAAATTCTATAGCTAATTTTAATAAACTTTTTAGTCAACATTTACAACAAGTTGATAATAATTTTGCGCAAATTCAAATGCCTGATTTTGATAATCTTTTAAATCAAAAGACTCAAGAGATGATGTCTACTCCTCCATTGAGAACTGGCATTGAGATTAACGCTGGTTATGCCAATATTCCTAATTTAGATTTGAGTATGCAAGAAGCGTCAATTGTTTCTCAATCTTCTATTGAAAATGCATTAGATGGTTTTGGAAAAAGTTTTGCAAATGGAATAAAAAGTATTAACCAACAAGAATTGGCAGCAGAGCATGCTGTAGAAACGTTGGCAAGCGGCGGTGACATTAGCGTACATGAAGTTATGATTGCTGCCGAAAAGGCTAATTTATCAATGCAAATGGGCTTACAATTAAGAAATAAAATTTTAGCCGCTTATAATGAATTATATAACGTTAGAATTTAAAATGAGCTTAGGTCAATTGTTTAAGCAATCTTAACAAAGTTGAATCGTTAAAATTATAAGTTATATTATTAATAGAATGAAATAAGGTATATATCTTGGGCAATAATTATTTTAAAATGATAATAAATGATTTACAGCGACTTTGGGGCGGTCTGGATATCGGGCAAAAGTTCGGTCTAGTTACGCTTATGGGAATTACTCTAGTAGCTGTAACTTTTTTAGTTATGAAATCTACTGAACCTAACTGGGCTGTTTTATATTCAGATTTAACAGAAACAGATGCAGTTTCAGTTTCTGAAAGTATTAAAAAAAGCGGTTATCCCGTAAAAGTTAGCAAAGATAAAAAAGCAGTTTTAGTTCCAGCTAATATGCAAGATGATTTAAGATTGTATGTTGCCCAAAATGACTTAATTCAAGATAGAGAACATGGTTTTGAGTTGTTAGATGACTTACAACTTGGTTCAACTGATTTTAAAAACCAACTAACAAAACAAAGAATTTTTCAAGGAGAGCTAACTCGTTCTATTGAAAGAATTAATGGTATTGCTAAAGCTAGAGTACAAATTGCTGAGCCTGAACGTTCAGTTTTTGCAGATAGAGATGAAGCACCAAGCGCTTCTGTTATTTTGATTTTACAACCAGGGTATAGAATTAAAACAGAACAAGTTAAAGCTATTAAAAATTTAGTTGCTTATGCTGTTCCAAGATTAACTCCTGATAGGGTATTTTTAACTGATCAAAATGGAAACAGCTTGACGGATGAAGTAGGTAGAAATTCAGGGGATATAGAAAGTTATAAATTAAACATTGAAAATCAAACAGCCAAAAAAGTTCAAACTGTTTTAGAAAAAATTGTAGGCAGGGGAAATGTTTCTGTTCAAGTTAGTGCGGATATTGATTTTAATTCCGCTCGTGCAACTATAGAAAGTTATATTCCGTTAGATGGAAAGGTTGAAGGAGTTGTTACATCACAACAAACAGAAAATGAGATTTATGACAATCCAAATGCTACTTCTAATATCACAATTAACAATGAAAAGAAAAATTTAAATTATACAAAACAAAAAAATCTCACAAATTATAGTGTTTCTAAAGAGATTAAACAGGTAGTTTACGCTCCTGGGTCTATAAAAAGAATGACAGTTGCTGTTGCTGTTAATAAAATTTTAACATCTCAAGAGAAACAAGAATTGAATGATTTAGTTGTTATGGCTAGTGGACTAGACGCAAATAGAGGTGACGCTGTAACTATTTCAAGCATGCAGTTTTCAGGCTTGGCTGACGAAAAAATTGCTAAGGAAATTGAAAATAAAGAATTACAAACGGCATCTATTATTAAGATAGTATTGAATGATGTTGCACCAATTGCAGTAATATTTATTTTAGGACTAGTAGCAATAATTACATTCCGCTCATTATTTAGAGGTATTGTTGCTAATGCTGCGGCTTATGCTCCGCAAGAAGAGAATTTTGAGCATTATCCAAGCATCAAGGATGAACTTGGCGACTTGGCTGATATTGAAACTCTTCCACAATTAGAAGCAAAACTTGATCCTGAGCTTGAAAGGATTAAGACAGATTTAAATGAAACCATCTTGAATGACACAGCTGAAGCGACAAGATTGTTGATATCATACATTAAGGATTAAAAATGACTCAACCACAAGTAGTAAATTATGATTATATGACTCCAACGCAAAAAGTTGCGGCATTATTGATTGCGCTTGGACCTAGTACTGCAGCGGAAATAATGAAAAACATCACGGATGAAGAATTATTGGAGCAAATTACTTTCGATATTGCAAGCTTAAATAAAATTCCTAGTGATATTTTAAATGGAATATTGGAAGAGTTTCATACAATATTTTTGGCTAGTGATTATTTACAATCAGGTGGTATGAATTACGCACAAACTTTATTGGAAAAAGCATACGGAGCTGATAAAGCAGGAAACATTTTGGATAGGTTGGTAACATTGATGAACACTAACCCTTTTCAATTTTTTAATGATGCTGATCCTGCGCAGTTGGCAACTTCTTTCCAAAACGAAAACCCTCAATTGATTGCCTTGATTTTGGCATATTTAAAACCTGAGCATTCAGCAAAAGTTATGAACCTTTTGCCATCTAATTTGCAAACAGCTGTTGCTATTAAAATTGCGGATATGAATACTACAAACCCAGAAATTTTGTCGGAAGTTGAAAAGATTGTTGAAAGTAAATTTTCATCTTTGGTTGTACAAGACTTCTCAAAAACTGGTGGTATTCCTGCTTTGGCAAATATCTTAAACAGAGCTGATAGAGCGACAGAAAGAAACGTTATTGAGCTGTTAGAACTTGAAAAACCTGAACTTGCAGAAGAAGTTCGCGAGTTAATGTTTGTATTTGAAGATATTGTTAAAATTGAAGACAGAGATGTTCAAAGACTTCTTAGAGAAGTTGATACAAAAGACTTGGCAATGTCTCTCAAAGGTTCTAAAGAAGAAGTTAAAGACAAGATATTACGCAACATGTCAGAACGTGCACAAGCAATGCTTCAAGAAGATATGGAATATATGGGACCTGTTCGTGCTAAGAGTGTTCAAGAGGTACAATCTAAAATTGTCGGCATAATCAGAATGTTAGAATCTGCAGGTGAAATTACTATCATAAGAGAATCTCAAGAGGATGAATTAATTGAGTAGGATTGATAGTGGAAAAGTTAATTTTGGATCTTCTTATGTTTTACCTACAAGTGATGATCAATTGAAGGTTCAAGAGCTTGTTAGTGCTAAAAAAATTGCACAGGAATTAATTCAAAAAGCGCAAAAACAAGCTCAAGCTATAATTGATGAAGCAAAACAAAATGCACAGAAACATATAGATGATGCTATTGCACAAGCTAATGCTAAAGTCGCGGAAATCACCCAAGAAGCACGTGAAAACGGACATAAAATTGGTTATGAAGAAGGGCAAGAAGCTATTAAAAAAAATTTAATTGAACAGATAGAAAATGTTGATAAGTTTGCAAAATCGGAATTTGAAATAAAAAAAAGAATTATAAAATCAGCTCATAATGATATCGTAAATATGGTTCTTATGATAGCAGATAAGGTTTGTCAAAAAAAATTAAAACTTGATAGAGATATTTTGTATAATATTACAAAAAATTCTATAAACGAGTTAAAAAATAAAGAAGCTGTTACCATCTTTGTAAACCCCAATATGGCAAAGAAAATATATTCTATTTCTGAGTCTTTACAAAAAGATATTTTAAGTTTGCAATCAATAAAAATTGTAGAAGACTCTAGTGTATCTGAAGATGGAACTATAGTTGAGTCAATAAGTACAAGAGTGGATAATAGGATTTCCTCTCAAATTGATGAAATTGCTCAAAAACTATTAGTTGAGCTTCAATCAATTGATGAAGATAAATTAGTTTCAGAATTAGAAAATTAATAATGATAGATTTAAGAAGATATAGCGAAATAATATCAAAAACAAATACAATGCGGATGCTCGGTAAAGTTTTGCAAATAATTGGATTGATAATAAAAGCAGACGGGCCAAAAGGTAGTATTGGTGATTTATGCTATATAACAAATGAAGATGGAAATCTTACAATCTCCGCAGAGATTGTTGGTTTTAAAGAATCTCGTATTTTATTAATGCCACTTGGTTCAATGGATGGATTAAGACCTGGGGCAAATGTTATAAACACAGGGTCTTCTATGAAAATCCAAGTAGGTCCGCATTTATTGGGCAGGGTTTTAGACGGACTTGGACAACCAATAGATAATTTGGGAGCTATCAATTCTCAGTGTTTGTATTCAACTCAGGCAGAAGTAATTAATCCACTTAGAAGGGCGTTGATTAGAGAACCTTTGTCGTTAGGAATTCGTTCTGTAGATGGATTTACAACTATTGGAAAAGGACAAAGGGTCGGTATATTCGCAGGGTCTGGAGTTGGGAAGTCTACCACCCTTGCTATGATGGCGAAAAACACAAGCGCAGATTTGAACGTAATTGCTTTAATTGGCGAACGGGGACGTGAAGTTAGAGAATTTATAGAATCGACTATGGGTGCAGAAGGGATGAAACGTTCTATAGTTGTTGTTGCTACTAGTGATCAGCCTTCTCTTGTAAAAATTAAAGCCGCATTTGTTGCTATGGCTATCGCAGAATATTTCAGAGACCAAGGCAAAGACGTTTTATTTATGCTTGATAGTGTTACTCGTATTGCGATGGCTCAACGTGAGGTTGGATTAGCAGTAGGTGAGCCTCCTGCAACTCGTGGATACACTCCATCTGTTTTTGCGTTGATGCCAAAACTTCTAGAAAGGGCTGGAAGTAATGATAAAGGTACAATTACAGGACTTTATACTGTATTGGTTGAAGGGGATGATTTTAATGAACCTATATCAGACACAGCAAGAAGTATCTTAGATGGGCACATTATGTTATCTCGTGAGTTAGCACATAAAAACCATTATCCAGCTGTAGATGTTTTACAAAGTGTTTCAAGGGTTATGGGAGATGTTGTTACAAAAGAGCATAAAACCGCAGCAGGAAAGGTGCGAACTCTTTTAGCCGCTTATCGTAAGAATGAAGATTTGATTAATATAGGAGCTTATGTAAAAGGTTCAGATGCTGATACGGATAAGGCAATTGCGTTGATGGATAGTATTAATTTCTTTTTACAACAAGGTGTTGATGAGCCTATGCCTTATGAAGATACGGTTGATGCGTTATTAGAATTAGCACAAAGAGCCTAATACTTTATCAGTCAAGACCTGACTCGCTTTGCACAACTGTCCTGAATAATTTATCACTCTTTTCAACAACAAAATTATCGAATTACTCTGGGAAAAACCATTTATACATTGGTTTAAACTCCCCAAAATCAAGTTCCAATTTTTCGGTTAAATCATTGTTCGACATAAAACTCAAACCAACATTATGAGCAAGCGGCTCTTGTTCTACTCCTAATTCTTTAAATTTTTCAACAGATATGCTATTCAAGTCAAAATCATAAACATTTGAATAATTAAGTCCTTCATTTACGCATGCCGGCACTAAAAGCTTACCTTTTGCACTAAAGTAAGCTAAACCGTGCGTTCTACAAATTATCGGTCTATTATTGTATATAGAACAACGATTATTCAGCAAAAATGGACATGCATACCTAAAAATGTCTTCTCCTTGATAATTATCTTTTTCTTCCTTTACCTTAAATATATTTTGCTCAATTTGTGCAACAAGCTCTAAAGAAAGCATTTTTGAGCCAATTAACATATAGGAAAACTCAACAGCAGATACAGGATACTCACCATTTTGACAACAAGAACAACAACCTTCCTTGCAAAAAATATATGGAGATTGCTCCTGAAAAAACTTTGCAAGTTGTCTGTCCATAAATTTCAAATACAATTCGTATTTTTCAATATCTTCAATTGTAACCATATTTTAAACACCTATAAAAGTTCTTGTGTTTATATCTTTGTTTGTAAAAAGAAGCATTTTTTTAGTAAGATATAATGCCCCAATACTCATCAAGGTTACCATTATAAATCTGGCAAAAACAATAACTAAGGTTAAATAATAACTATTCGCAAACATAGGCACTACGTTTGGTAAAGCCATTATTTGATTATACAAATAAAAGAAATACCAATGAACAAAAAATATTCCAAAACTATACTTAGCAATAAAATCCAAAACTTTATTCAGCTTTTCTTTTGAAATCAACCACTCATCATAATGTTTTAAATATGCCAACAATAAAATCGTTGCAAATATTTTTGAAACGGTTCCATTCTGCATAGAATAATTTAAAGATAAATAAACATTCAAAACTGCACTACCAATCATCAAAAGCCAAAATAAAACTCTAAAATTATAAAATTTATCAATAATTTCTTTATGTTTAGAACAAAACATCCCAAAAACATACATAGAAAAGAAATGTACAAATCCCATAAAAACGTATTTTACATATTCAATATACATTTGAGGATAACTTAAGCCCTGAACCGTTGAATAATCAACATCTTGCCTTGGAACAAAAACGGTTACAGCAAATAAAATTGGCAACAATTTGTATAAAATATTTTTCTTTTCCGCCCACAATAAAAAATAACTTGATAAAAAGAACAAACAAATCATAGGAATAAACCAAGTTGGAATATTATGAACTCGCCCTACACTCAACATCATTGGAATTTGTAATAATGGATTTAACCCATCAAATGAGTTTCCATAAGATAAAGGCATTAACAAACATAATAAAATCCCTGGAATTGCCGTCCATAAATAAGGCTGAACAACATTTGTCCATTTTTTACTCAAATAATTTTTAAATTCATATTTAGTAGATAAATGCTGAAATAAAAAACCGGAAATAAATATGAACAAAGCCGTTCCACCTGCAAAAACTTCAACAGAAATTTTTTGAGTTAAGGAACCAATTTCTCCAAACTGCATTGTATGTCCTGCTACAATAAGCAAAATCGCCAACCCTCTAAAAACATTTATGTAGTTTAAAATTTTTGTTTTTTTCACCGGTTGTTGTGTTTGTTGCGCATTATTTTCCATTTTTTTATCTCCCAACGCTATAAATCTAGCCACAAAGTTGCATAAGGCGCAACTTTAAGATGCATCGTTTTATTTTTCAAAGAAATATTTACCTTAACGTTATCATCATTAACTAAATTTTTTAAACTTGTAATTTTTCCATTATTTTTCAAAATTGTATTTACAGGCAAAGTTATCTCTGCAACCAATTTTTCAGAAGATAAATTGTTTATAACCAATATTTGTCTGTCTTTATCTTTTCTAATATAAGCGAAATTACTAGGAGATTTCGTTTTAAGAGGAATAAATTCGCCCCTCGCCATAGTAGGAATAGATTTTCTTAACTTAATTAAATTACTTACATTTTTATAAACCTTACTATTGAACTCATAATAATCTTTTGTCGAACCGTAGAATAATTTTTCCGGAAGTTCACCTCTATGAATATCACGAGAATCAAAATAACTTAACAATTTAGTTTTTTGCTTAAATTTGCGTAAATACTCAGATTTTTTAGCATTTTGAAAATTATTAGCCGCCCCAACCTCATCACCATAATAAATTATAGGAATCCCAGGAAGCGACATCAAAATAGAAAACGCAAGTTCAATTCTCTCAGGGTCTTTGTCTAAGAAATTAGCCATCCTGCCACTTACCCCAAAACCTTTTCTAAAACTTGCACCCTTTGAAACAAGTTCATTATAAATCACTTCTCTAACTTCAGGCTCAACCATTTCTAAAGTTAACTCGTCATGAACTCTTAAAAACATCCCCCAAACAGAAGAAGCAGGGATTTTTGGAGTATTTTTATGCGCATCAATAAAATATTTTTTATCACCTGTAATCATACTTGCCCAAATAGCAGGCATGTAAGGAAAATGATAAGCAATTTGAGCTTCATCTGTACGTTTTAACTCTTTTTTCTGAGCATCAAATGTTAACTCAACATTTCTTTCTTTTCCAAAATATTGCAAAATGTCTTTAGGTTCTTGGCAAGCCTCAACTTGAATAACAGAAGCAGGAGCCGTCGCTTGGATATAATTACTTAACAATCTAACAATAGCATGAGTTTTTGGTTGATTTTCAGCATTTGTACCCGGCTCTTTTGAAAAATAAGGAACAGCGTCCATTCTGAAAATATCAATACCTAAATTTGTCCAATAACTAATTGTTTCTAAGCAATAATATAAAACTTCAGGATTTTCCCAATTTATATCAAGTTGAAACGGATAAAACGTATGATAAAAATAATAATCTTTACCGTTTACATTAACTTTTCGCCAATGCGTTTGTGTATTTTCAGGGAAAATAACCCGTCTTTTTGAAATTCTTCCATCATCTTCTGTATATTCAACAACCGTACCTAATTTTTCATCTTGATAACGTTTAAATTCTGGTAAATTTTCTCTGACAATAAAATAATCTAGCTTAGACAAATCACCTTTTTCAATAGCCTTAAACCATTCATGCTCTTGAGAAAAATGATTTAAAACCAAGTCAGCTTTTATTTTAAAACCTTGTTTTTTAGCCTCTACAATAAACTCTTTAAATTCTTCAATTCCACCTAAATCTTTTCTAACACCTCGCGGATTTTTAACATCAAATCCGGCATCTTGCATAGGTGAATCCGCAAAAGGCAGCATATACAAAGTCGTTACGCCCAATTCTTTAAGATAATCAAACATCTTTGTCGTATCTTTAAATGTGTTTGATTTATCAGCAGACTTAACTCCAAAATAATCGGTATAAAACATATAAATAATTTCATCTTTATACCAATCATCTGCCCTAGTCAAATCATAATATTTAAGCTCAATCGGACGATTTTTTATAGCTGTATCTGCAAGCTCCATAACTTTTGCAAAAATCACATCAGCATTGTCTTTGCCATAAATATCGACAATTGCTTCTTTAATTTCTTTTTGAATTTTAGCAGCATTGTCTTCTGGCAAAACAACTGATTTTGTCGCATTTATAGCCTTAGCAGCAACATTTTCAGCTAAAGCAAAATTAAAACTGTTTGATAACAATATTGATAGCGCTAAAGTAGCACACGTTATTTTATTCAGCCTTACCATAGTTATGATTATAACACAAAGCCAATAATCATAACCAACAAAAAAGAGATTTTAACAAATTTTTACTTTGAATTTTTGTCCACTAAAGCAGCAACTTTATCTCGGACTTTATTGGCAATACTCACCGCTGCACCTGTTATTGCAACAGCGCTTGCATATCCAAACATACTCATCTTATTAGTTTTTAAAACTGATTTCAACGCATCACCTGTTAAGTGTTTTTTTGCAAGATTATTTCCTATTTGACTTGCTTTAATTTCTTCAGCTAACACTGGCAGCATTGCTAACATAGATAACTTGCCTACATTTTCTTTTATAAATGTTGTAGTTTTACCAATAATTCCTTGTTTTTCTTTAGCTTCTTGAGATTTTTTAGGTGTTAACAATGCTGTGCCTAATAAAGCTAACGGGGCAAATTTTGCCAGAGCTCTCATATTTTGCACCTTTTTCCAAAAACCATTTTTATAAAAATTAATAGCATGTCCAAGCTCATGAAAAACAGCAGAAGAAAATTTTTCTTTATTTAAACAAATAAATTTTCGTGAAGCATTAAAAAAACCATTATATCCGGCTTTAGTCGCATTTAAAGATTTTTTATAATTTTTCTTAACTTCAAATATTTTATGCAAAAATTTCTGCAATAAATTTTTCGGCTTTAACGCTAATTCCGGTAGCAACACATCCGGAGAAACAATTTTTATAGGTAATTTTTTACTTTTTATAATATCATTTGCAACTTTTATATATTCATCTTTATATTGTGGTATATGCATAAAAGATGAAGCAATAACTTTTAAACGAGGTTTATTTAAAGCAAATTTTGTAGCCTTATATGCCCCTACTCCAATACCTGCGCCAACAGCTGTCCCTAATATTGTTTGATTATTTCCTCCATTATTAACGTTCATATAAGCCCCTTCCTAATTACTTACATATATATAAAAACATTTACTTAGCACAAATTGCCTGTAATACCGAACTGGCTACAAGTCCAATTGCAGGTTTAATTGTCAAACGCTCTTCTTTTTTCTTGCCATCAGCAGAATAATCATATACCTTTTCTTTTACTGTTCCATTATCTAAATAAGTTTTAACTTTTCTTTTTTTAGCCTTGCCATTAATATCAATATACTCATATGATTTAATCAACTTGCCATTTTTATACACTTCTGCTTCAAAATTTGTTCCTGAAGCATTAGAAATTTTGGTAATTACTTTTCTTCTTTAAATAAAAAAGGCTGGATGTATAGCATTCCAGCCCTATATTTGACTATGTAAACCTAATCTTTTTTACCTTTTGCCGCGTTAATTGCAGAAGCAATACGCATCGCTACTGCAGCTATACCACCGGCAACAATCGCAACTGTATGTTTTTTCAAATTACGAGACTTTAATGCTTCTAAAAACTTCCCGGCTCTATTCGCTTGTTTAGAATCTTTAGCATTAATAAGCATTTTTATACCTTTTTTAAATTTTGGTAGCATATCTCTTTGCGCATATAAACTTAAACCGGTAATACCTGCGAAGGTACCAAATGCACCAAGAGCAGCACCGCCTCGACCATCACATGCTTCACCTAACCCTGGTAAAATGAATGATAATAGACCTTTAAAAAATCCGCCACCTTTTTTCTCACCTTTTTCAATAACAACAGTGTCATTAATTGGCTCATTCAACAAATAAGCTTTACCTGTGTTTTCACCATTTGCAATTTTTACCACTTTCATTTGTGGTACAACTTGAACTGTACTAATTTCTGTCATTTCTAATTCCTTCCTTTTATCTTACTAATATCAGATGCCGTTTTCATATTTTTATAAAAACATTTGTTTTTTATAAATTGCCCTAGGAACAACTCTTCTATTCTATCCTATTGGCAGATTTTACAAGGATTTGAGACCATTTTAAATTCATATTTATATTTTGTTACATACGGATTATGAATGCATTTTCTACATATTTTCTTAAACTTACTTTATGCTTAACCCATACGAATAATTTTTATTTTTATCAAAAATATAGTAAACTTTTATTGTATTAAACTCGAGGTATTTATGAAAAAATTTTTAATATTACTAATTTTAGCATTTTTTAATAACATCGTTTTCGCCGCTGATTTTCAAACATTTAAACTCGATAATGGGCAAACTATTATAATAAAAGAAGTCAAAGAAAACCCAATTGTAATAATTGACACTTGGATAAAAACAGGCTCTATTAATGAAAACGACCAAAACAATGGAGTAGCACATTTTCTTGAACATATGTTTTTTAAAGGCACTAACAAATTTTCAGCAGGTGATTTTGACAAACTTCTTGAATCAAAAGGCGCAATCACAAATGCGGCTACAAGCAAAGACTTCACTCATTATTACATAACAATTCCATCAAAAGATTTTGACACAGCTTTAGAAATGCATTCTGATATGCTTTTAAATCCAATTCTTCCTAGAGTTGAACTTGAAAAAGAAAGAAAAGTTATATTAGAAGAAATTGCTAAAAACCAAGACACACCCCAAAGAATTTTATATAAAAATCTGATTTCGCAAATTTACCAATCACACCCATATAAACGTGAAGTTATTGGAACAAAAAAAGTTATAGAAACAATTACTAGAGAAGAAATGCTTGATTTTTACAAAAAGCACTACACGCCGCAAAATATGACAACAATTATAGTTGGAGATATAGAAACCCAAGATGTAATGAATAAAATTAACAAATATTTTAACCAACCCACAACTAAAAACCCATTGCCCAGATATGCAAAAGAAAAACCAATACAAAAAACAACTGAGATTGTTGAAAAAGCAGACGTAAAAACCGCATATTTAATGTTAGGTTTTAATGGCGTTGATGCAAAAAACAAAAAAGAAAACTACGAACTTGACGTTTTAGCAACTATTTTGGGTGATGGCATTACCTCAAGATTATACAAATCACTAAAAGACGAAAAACAACTAGTCCAAAATATAACTGCATACAACTCATCTAGCAAAGATGACGGATTATTTATTATCAATGCCAACTTTAAACCACAAAATCTAGAAAAAGTTAAAACCGCAATTATTAACGAAATAAAAACTATTCAAAAATATCCTCCAACCCAAGAAGAACTAAACAAAGCTTTTAGCATTCTTGAGCGAGATACCTTTTATTCAAGAGAATCTATTTCAAATATTTCTTCTGAATTAGGCTACATAAAAACTATTTTTGACGACATAAATATGTATGATAATTACATAAAAGACATCAAAAAAATTACGCCACAACAAATTAAAATTGCAGCAAACAAATTTTTAAATCCAGATAAAATGGCAATATCTATTGTAATCCCTAAAAATTACTCACCAGAACAAAATCAAACACAACAAAATTTGACCTCAGCCCCCCAAAAAGTAAAATTAGTAAGTGAACTTGCTTCCGTAAAAAAATATATTTTACCAAATGGGGCAACAATAATACTAAATCAAAATAATTCCAATGATATTATTGCAATAGAATTATTTGCAAAAGGTGGAAAATTATCCGAACAACACTCTGGTGCTAGCTCTATACTTGCAAATGCAATTTTAAAAGGCACAAAAAAATATTCCAAAGATGAATTTTCCCACATACTTGAAGAAAAGGGAATTAAATTATCTACAAACGATGGAAGCGAAAACTTTACGATTTCACTTAAGACTACAAAAAATGAACTTGATATAGCATTAGACTTATTAAATGAAATATTAAACAACGCAATTTTATCCGCATCTGAAATCGATAAAATAAAAAATGAAAAACTTTACTCCCTTAAAGTCTCTAGAGACAACCCTTTTTATGTTGCACTAGAAGAGCTAAAAGAATTGATTTATCAAAATACAAACTACAAAAATACAACTACCAAACAGCTTGAAATTACAATTCCAACAATAACCCAACAAAATATCATAGACTATTATAATAATATTTTCGATGCTAAAAATATTGTAATTTCAATAAACGCAAACATCTCAAACCCGCAAAAAGATGAATTATTCAACGTTTTTAACAATATACTTACAACAAAAAATAATAATTTTGACATAAAAAATTATAAAGAAACAACAAATACGCTACATACCCAAAAAGAAAAAATAACATCAAAAGATGTTCAAGCCGCTTGGCTTGTCCTCGGCTGGAAAACTTGCGGCATAGAAAACGAAAAAGACTATGTAACTTTAAAAGTCATAAACTCACTTTTGGGATCTGGAATGTCCTCAAGATTGTTTACTCATCTTAGAGATGAACAAGGATTAGCCTATCAAATTGGCTCTTCTTTTTCTGCAAATACAAATATTGGACTTTTTATAACTTATATTGGAACAAATCCATCCCAAGCAAATTATGCAAAATCTGAAATATTAAAAGAAATAAACATCCTAAAACAAGAATTCATCACTCAAGAAGAACTACAAAATGCTAAGAACAAACTAATTGGAAATTTTATACTTTCACAAGAAACAAATAGCGAAAAAGCCTCAACATTAGGCAATTTTGAAGTTACAAACAAAGGCTATGAATTTATAAATCAATATCAAACCTTAATTCAAAATGTTAGCGCAAACGACATAATAAAAGTTGCAAACAAATATTTTACAAACAATTATGCGTATTCACTAGTAACACCAAAATAAAAAAATTAATTGATTAACATTAAAATAATATTTTAAATTAAAAATTTTTTAATTAACTCATAAGATTTTGTTTCAATTTCTTCTACAGATAATTCATCTATATAAAACCAATTTATATCTGCTTGTGCTCTAAGCCAAGTCAATTGTCGTTTTGCATATCTTCTTGTATTTTGTTTTATTTTTTCTACAACGGTTTTTAAATCATATTCACCTTTAAAATATGGAATAAACTCTTGATATCCAATAGTTGCAGCAAAAGATTTTAACTCAGGATTTTTAAAATAAATAATTCTAGCTTCACTTTCCAATCCCATGTTTACCATTTTATCAACACGAATATTAATTCTATCATAGATAATTTGTCTCTCTTTTGCCCCAAGTGCAATTTTTAACACATCAAACTCTTTTTCTTTTGTGCCTCTTGAGTCCTGCATTGTTTTATCAGAAGTTTTTAAAATTTCAATTGAGCGCATAACCTTATAAGTGTCATTAGGATGTAATTTTTTAGCAAATTCCGCATCCAAATCAATCAACATTTGATATAAATATTGCGGACCTTTCTCTTCTAATATAGATTGAAGTTCCTCACGTAAAACCTTATCCGGCTCGCCTTTTGGCATATCAACGCCATCTAAAAGCATTTTTAGATACAAGCCTGTTCCACCAACAATAATTGGAATTTTACCTTTGCCTACAATTTGAGCTATAGCATCTTTAGCCATATTAACAAAAACGCCAGCAGAAAAGTCTTCATCAGGGTCTAAAACATCAATCAAATAATGTTTAACTCCTTGCATTTCATCACATGTAGCTTTAGCTGTAGCTATATCATAACCACGATAAACCTGTCTTGAATCAGCAGATATGATTTCTCCGTTAATTTTCTTCGCTAGAGCTATCGCCAGCGAGCTTTTCCCCGTCGCAGTCGTCCCCGCTATTGATATAATCTTTTGCCGTTGTTTCACCATTTTGTCCATAATATAAAAATATTAACACAACATAATACGCTACGTAAAAGAAAAATAATAAAAAGCTAATTAAAGATAAAAACGCATTTGTATTAAATACAGATGAAATTAAAGATATCATTATGTTTAATACAACTAAAAACATTAAAATACAAATTGTTGGGAGAAGGTTTTTGCATAAAAATTTAAAATTCACCCACAAAGAAATAAATGGATTTTTAGTTTTATAATACATTGCTGGAACCCACCACATAAGAACAAACTGCGCAAATGTTTGTACAGCGAAAATATACATAAACCAATTTAAAATTGGAAGCAATTTTTCTTCACTCAACGAATTTAAATACAATTGCATTTCTGGTGCTGTTGTAATCTCTAAACTCTTTTTTATAAATTCAATATCCGGAGCCCCAAATAAAATTACACCCAATTTTAATACAAAAAATGAACCGACTAGTGAAAAGATTATAAAAATTAAAATCAAACCTAAAATAGGAAGAAAATATTCACCAACCCCAGGAAAAAAATATTTAACCAACCCAAAAGACTTAACTGCTTTGTCTTCACTAGAAACGCTTTCATCAAGCTCAAATGCAATTGTTTTTTTAACCATATTAAACCAACCGGCTAAAAATGCGATTGATAAAAAGGCTAAAGACGCCACAAAAATTATGAATACTGAATTATTTGCAGCAACTCTATTAAAACCACCAATTAACAACGACATCACCAACAAAAACAATATTGGAGGTTGGGTTAAAATTAGATTTTTCCAAACAATACTAAATGTTGATTTAATTGCAGTAGAAATATTCATAATGCCTCCAATAACTTATTTTAGGATAATAATTTTTTAAAATTTAGTCAACTGCTCTAACAAAAACTCAAATGCCTGTTTTGCAAATTTACGTTTCATTCTTGTTCGAGAATATTTTGGATTTAAATTAAATCTTTTAACATAGATTTTTTCTTTAATTTTTACCCCAACAAAAACTGTACCGATAGGCTTTTCAACACTGCCCCCAGTAGGTCCAGCAATTCCTGTTGTTGCTAGCGCAACATCACAAGAGGTATTTTTCATTAATCCACAAGCCATCTCATGAACTGTTTGCTCACTTACTGCACCAAAATTATTTAATGTCTGCTCATTAACTGACAAATATTTAACTTTTGCTGCGTTGGAATAAGTAACAAAATTTGCTTCAATAAATTCTGAACTTCCGGACAAGTCTGTCATTCTAGAACTCACCAAACCGCCAGTGCAAGATTCTGCGATTGCAAGTTTCCAATTCCATTTACGAAGCAATGATGCTATTCTTTTTTCAGTTTTTAATCTTGTTAAATAAAACATATTAGTGTACCGGAATATCTACAGAATCAGTCAAGATAAAATCTATATTAGAACCTTGATGAAAAGTGACATCTCCGCCTTTCTTAAATAAATCTACTATCGCATCTCCAATATAATAGCCAAAAGACCCAACAACACCTGCAGTTGCGCCAACCGGAACCGTTATATATTTAACCCAACCGCCAAGCGCTTTGTCTCCTACATCCAAGCCCCAATCAATACAATCAGCCATTATCTCAGTCGCTGTTTCCCAGTTTTTTTGCAAAGCATATCCATAATTTCCACCAGCTTTTATTCCGCCATCAGTGGTAAGTACTATATTATTACTCATTAATCCGGTTTTAATCGGGATTTGTCTGCCTGTTGGCGTCACAACATGGTCCAAACTCAAATACAAAACAGCGCCTTGAGAAAGTCTTTTGCTTGGGACTACTTTGTCTACTGTACCTCTAAAAATTGTACCTTTAGGTAAAATCATTATGCCTTCATCAATCTTGTCTTCTGCCAACATTCCTTGAAACATATCACCTGTAGCAGAATCAACGGTGGAAGTAGGATCCATCATTTGCAAAGTTAGCGTGGTTCCTGCAGCAATTCTTTTAGATTGGATGTTTGCTTTATATGACTTTTGTGGCAATATTGCAGCATTAGCCACCATCCCCAAAAAGCCTGACAAAATTAAAGCACAAATAAATTTATTTATATTTTTATTCATTTTTCCTCCGTAAAAATTAATTATAATTTTACAGTTTTTTTTATTTTTGAGCAAGTTGAGTCAAAATTACAGGCTCGTCCTCTGTAACCAACACGGTATGTTCAAAATGAGCAGAATCCATCTTATCTACAGTAGAAACTGTCCACCCGTCATTATGTTCATACACATCATCTGCGCCTAAATTTAACATTGGCTCAATCGCAATTGTCATTCCTGGTTTTAAGATAGTTGTATCACCCGCTCTAAAATTAAAAACAAAAGGTTCTTCATGCATATTTCGCCCAACGCCATGTCCTCCGTATTGACGAACTATACCTAATTTGTATTCTTTTGCAACATCTTCAATTGCGCCACCCACATCATTTAATGTGTTTCCAGCACGCATTTTATCAATTGCAGCAAACAATGCTTTTTCAGTCCCTTCCATCAGACGTTTTTTGTCTTCAGATATTTCTCCCACGGCATAAGTCCAAGCACTATCTCCAACTAAACCTCTAAATGTTGCACCCACATCAACTGCAACAACATCGCCTTCTTTTAAAATTCTTTTATCAGAAGGAATGCCATGGACAACTTCATCATTAATTGAAGCACAAATTGTAGCTGGAAATCCTTTATACCCTTTAAACGTTGGAATTGCCTTATTCTTCTTAATGATATCAAAAGCTATATCATCAAGCTCTTTTGTTGAAACACCAGGTTTTACCGCGTCCTTCATTGCTGCGTGGACTTGGGCTACGATGTCTCCGGCTATTTTCATCAATTTAATTTCTTCACGAGATTTTTTAGTTATCATTAAATAATTTCCTTAATTCTTTCATAAATTTCATCACTTGAACCTTGTGCATTTAAGCCGATTAATTCCCCTCTTTGAGAATAAAAATTAATCAATGGTTCAGTCTCTTTATGGTAAGTTACAAAACGAGATTTAGCAACTTCTTCTGTATCATCTTTTCTTTGAGTTAATTCTGCACCACATTTATTACAAATACCATCTTTTTTAGGCGGAGTGAATTTTTTGTTATAAATTTCTCCACACATCGGACAAGAAACACGATTAACTATTCTTTCCAACAAAGCATCTTCTGGAATTTCAAAATTTATAACTTTAAAATCAACATCACAATCTTTGTCTATTTCTTTTTTAATTTCATCTAACGCCATTGCTTGTTCTAAACTACGAGGAAATCCATCCAAAATAAAACCTTTTGAACAATCATCTTCCATTAATCTTTCTTTAATAATTCTTGCAACTATTTCTATAGGCGCAAGTTGACCTTTATCTATAAAAGATTTTGCAATCAAACCAGCTTCGGTTTTTTTGTTAATAGCAGCCCTTAATAGCGAACCTGTATCAACATGAGGCAATCCAGTTTCTTGCGCTAATCTATGAGTTTGAGTTCCTTTTCCGCTTGCAGGAGGTCCCATAAATAAAAGTTCTTTTTTCATTCTATAATTCCCCATATAATAAATACTAGTAGCTATATTTTAACACAAATCAAATTTTTAAAACAAAATATATTTTATATAAATTGAAATCTATATAAAAATTTGTTACAATACTAATACAAATTGGCAAAAAAATTTTGTTCTGCGTTTTAATGTAAAAGAGAATATATGAAAGGATTGTTATGGTTACATCAATTAATTCATTTAAACCTAAAAAAAGACATCTTACTAAAATAGCAACAAGTGCAGCTATAGGCGCCGGTTTGGGTGCAGGAAGTGCTTATTTATTACAAAAACACGCAATTAAAAAAGAAATCGCTAAACAAGAAAAAAACGCAAATACAAAGGGACTAAAAAAATGGGTTTCCAAAGGTTGGGAAACAATTAAAGGCTGGTTTGTTGCAGCAAAAACAAAGTGTACAGAAAGTCTTGATAAAATTGCCAAAGAAGGTAAAATATCAAAAAAAGGAATTGCTAAAACTGCAGGCATCGGTGCATTAGCGCTTCCTTTAGTACTTTATGTTAAATCAAAATTACCTGCCAAAAAAGATAATTAATTATTTTTGAAAATATTGCAGGCTGAAAATTCAGCCTGCTTTTTATTGCTTATTGTCAAACTAACAAATTAATTATAAAATCGTATTAGGAGGATTAATGACTGTAGTTTATTTATCTTTAGGTTCAAATCTTAATGATAGAGTTGGTTATATACAACAAGCTGTTAAACTGCTTTCAAAGACTAATGACTTTAAAATAGTAAGAACATCAACTTTATACGAAACAGAACCTTGGGGAAATAAAGACCAAGAATGGTTTATAAATGCAGTTATCGAAGCAAAAACAACTTTTTCAGCTACGGAATTACTACATCATTGTCAACAAGTTGAACAGATGCTTGGACGTATAAGAGAAGGCGTTCCTCGTTGGGGAGAAAGAACTATAGATATAGATATTTTGTTATACGGAAGAGAGGTCATAAATTTACCAGAATTAATCATTCCTCATCCAAGAATGCACGAAAGAGCTTTTGTTCTTGTTCCAATGCTTGAACTTGTTCCGCTTTTAAAACATCCTATTTTAAATAAATCAATTTTAGAGCTACACGAAGCTTTATCCGCACCAGAAGATGTATTTTTATATGGGACAATTGGTGTATGAAAATAGCTATTATTGGTACAGGTCCTTCTGGAATTATGGCGGGAATAATCGCACAACAAAATGGACATCAAATAATTTTCTTTGATGACAAATCACCATTATCTACTATTTTGCCTACAGGAGGAGGACGCTGCAACTTAGCTTATGCAGAATTTGACAATAGAGAATTAATTAATTTTTATCCTCGTGGAAAAAAATTTTTATTATCCACTTTTTCTCAGTTTTCAACAGCTGATACACTAGAATTTTTTGAAAAAATAGGAATTCAAACATATATTCAAGATGATTTAAGAATTTTTCCCACAGCTAATAGCTCTAAATTCGTCCAAGAAAAAATGCTAAAACAGTTAAACTTAAAAAATGTAAGATTTATCAAAGAAAAAATTTTAAATATTGAAAAAATTGAAAATAAATTTAAACTTTCTACAAAAACAAATACATACGAGTACGAAAAAATAATTTTTGCTGGCGGTATAAAAAATAATTATGATTTACTAAAAAATTTAAATATAAATTTAATCCCCCCAAAACCGGCATTATGCGCTATTTGTTGCGAAGAAAAAGAATTGTATTCTCTTGCTGGCTTATCATTTAAAAACATCTACGCTAAATTACCAAATAAAAAAGAATTATTTGGCGATATTTTAATAACTCATAAATCACTCTCTGGACCTTTAGCTTATAAAATATCTTCAATATGCGCATATGAGAAATTTCCATATAAAATAAGCTTTAATTTTGTCAATTTATCATTCGAAGAATTAGATAAAGAATTAATAAAGCAATTAAACCAAAATTCAAAAAAAGATTTTATTAATATAATTTCTGAATTTATCCCTCGCTCTTTTGCAAAATATTTATTACAAAAAAGTAATATAAATGAAAACATAAAAGCTAATCAAGTAAATAAAAACATGAGAAACAAACTTACGCAGCTATTAACGAATTAT
Organism: Candidatus Gastranaerophilaceae bacterium; assembly: GCA_045638605.1. Lineage (GTDB taxonomy): Bacteria > Cyanobacteriota > Vampirovibrionia > Gastranaerophilales > Gastranaerophilaceae > RGIG2134. The sequence goes on along the minus strand of JAZUBS010000033.1, from coordinate 11,510 downwards.
GAGCTTAATATAATATCACAAAAGCAAGATGGAGAAATTGTGACAGCCGGCGGCGTAAATCTTGATTTCATTAACCCAAAAACAATGGAATACAAAAAAATTAATGGCTTGTATTTTTGCGGTGAAGTCCTCGATATCGATGGTTTTACCGGAGGTTTTAATCTTCAAAACTGCTGGAGCACAGGATATATTGCTGGCAAATCTATTTAACTTAATAATTGGTTGAAAAATAAATTAAATTGTATAATAATTTTATTAGTAATTTGTGAGGGTTTTTAAAATGCATGAATATGTTTTAAAATTAAAAAAAGGTGAAATTGAAATTGAAATTAAATCTGATGATATGAATTTTATCAGAGAGCAATTAGAAAAATGGCAAAGAGAAGTTGTTGGTTAAGTTTTTGGTTAGATTAAATTAAATGACAAATTATTCAATAAAAATTATAAAAGGTGAGATAGAATATAGCCTTTCTAGTCAAGATGAAATTTTTGTTTCAGATTATATTGATTCTTTTTTTCAAGAGCTAAAAAAAGAGTCAAAACCGTTTGAGCATACAATAATGCCAAAGTTGTATGCTGAAAAAACACTTACGTCTCAATTACAAGAAACAAAAATTCAAAACCCTATAGAAGTAGAGGAAAAAGAGCTAAAAACACAAACAACAGAAATAAATCCTCAAGATGTAAATGGATTAGATATAGATGAAAAAAAACAAGAAAAAACCATTGATGAAATGGTAAAATCTTTGTTTGAAAAATCAGCAGAAGATACAATTATTAATATTAATTCAAACGCAAAAGAAAATAAAAAAGACGAAAATAAGGAAGATTTATCAAGTTTAACAACTTTGTTAGCACCTAAATACTCACTTGAAGAAACCAATAATGGCGACTTTAATTTTGACTCAATTTTAGAGGACAAAATTACTAACCCAGTTTATGAAGAGCAAGAAACAAAACAATTTAATTACGATAAGTTATTAAAAATGAAACAACCCGACTCTTCCTTGGATTATTTGATAATAACAGCATATTATATGCTCGAAAACGAAAATATTGAATCATTTCAATTAAAACAACTTAACGCAAAATTATTCAATTCAATGAATATGGTAGTTGACAGAAAAACCATACAAAAAGCGATTGAAGATGGTTTGGTTACGGTTGTCTCAGACGGAATTCAAAATGATGGCGCAGTAGAATATGCTCTAACTCGTGCGGGGCAGGAGTTTTACACAAATGGACTCGCATAAAAAAATTGCAGTGCTTTTAAGTGGCGGCGTCGATAGTAGTGTTTGTGCCTTTTTGCTAAAACAAAAAGGCTATGAAGTTATAGCAATAACAGGCAAAATGTTTAATTCTCCAAGTACGGATGAAATGATAGACAATGCCAGACTAGTTGCAGAAGCATTAAATATAAAACATTATGTTTGCGATGTCACAGAAAAATTCAATAAAGAAGTTATCGAATATTTTGAAAATGCCTACCTAAAAGGAGAAACCCCAAACCCTTGCATAATGTGTAATAAACATATCAAATGGGGTGAAATTTTCAATTTTGCAATAAATGAATTAAAAGTCGATTATATTGCAACAGGTCATTATGCAAATATTGTAGAAGAAAATGGGGTATTTAAGCTTTTTCCTGCAAAAGATGAAAAAAAAGATCAACTTTATTATCTTTTTGAACTTAATCAAGAACAATTATCAAAAACAATTTTTCCGTTAAGTGGGCTTGAAAAAACGGGAATTAAAAAAATAGCAGCAGAAAATAATTTACCTTCTAAATCATCAAAAGAAAGTCAAGATATTTGTTTTATTCAAAAACCAATGACAACAAAAAAATATTTATTCGACAAATTTGGTGAAAAATCAGGTGAATTTATTCTTAAATCTACAGGTCAAAAAATGGGCAAACACAACGGTGCTTGGCAATATACAATAGGACAAAGAAAAGGCATTGGTATAGCCTACAAAGAACCACTTTATGTTGTTGGTACAGACATAGAAAAAAATATCGTTTATATAGACATAAAATCAGAACTTTATTCTGAAGTTTTAAATATTTCTAATCTGAATTTTCAATCAGGAACCAAAATTAAAACTTTTGATGCACAAATAAAAGTCAGATATAACATGCAAAAAGAAGATGCAAATATAACTCAAAAAGACAATGGCTATATTGTTCAATTTAAAAATCCTATTTCTTCTGTGACAAAAGGGCAAGCATTGATAATATACGATAAAACTGACGGACATCTAATCGCTGGAGGGTGGATTTAGCCCATTACACCCCAATAATAAATATTCAGCTAAAAACTTAAAAAAGTTAAAAATGACATTCAACGCAAATATTTAAACTACGTTTAATTTTAAAATATTTTCATAAAATTATAATTTACACCCAAAAAACGCTTGCCGTCTGAAAAAATCTTATCTTTACATTTTGTTACACAAAACAAATAAAACCTATTGACATAAATTTTTTATATGACATAATAATAATACACAAGATTTAAGTGTAATCGAGACACTAAATAAAAACAGATTTATACTAACCCGAAACATAAAACTCCTAAATAATAAACACAAAAAGACCATTAGGATGCAGAAAACAGCCCACCCAATTTAACGGGTGGTTTTTTTTAGCATTTTTAAATACAAAGATAAAGACTTTTAAAAAAGGCTTTATTTAGTGTAAAATCAACAATTATTAAATTGTTAAAATTTCTTTATTTGCATGGTTTTAATTATCATGGTTTAATTATAATTAATCAAGAGTGATTAAGAGGAAAGATTATGACAGAGAATAGATTGCCTGAAGGCGTTGGTAAAAAAATAGTTGAAGCGTTAAAAAAACAATCTGAAATTGAAATCCAATCTGTACCAGAAACTATTAATGAAGAATTTGTTGAGGACTTAATTACAGAAGAAGTTAACGATATGTTTATTGAAGAAGAAGAGACGCTTAATCAAAAGCACGAAGAAGAAACCTTATCTTATCAATACCAAGCCCCACAGCCTCCTGTACAAGAACAAAGACAATTCTATTCAGAACATATAAATCAAGAGCCAACACAAAATTTTTATAATCAAGAGATGCCCTATAACATGGCACAACAACAATACAAAGAACCTCAAATGACAATGAATTATGATTATAATGAATCATCATATAATGAACAATCTCAAATAAACTATCCAAGAGCAAAAGAATTTACAATTCCATCTAATGTTGCAGTTTTAAAGAGATTGATTACCCAATTGCCACAAGGAGTTTCAAAACAAACTGGAGCTCAAATTATTCGCCAAACCATGGAAGCTTTGGGAATTTCAATGTCTACAGTTTTAAGTGAAGCTCAAAACTTTCAAGATGGCTTAAACACTTCTGTTAGAGAATGTGTTTCTACTATTCAAGAGTACAAAAACAATATCAAAAATCTTGAAAAACAAGTTAGTGATTATCAAAAACAATCAGCACAAGTTAATGACTTGATTAGTTTGTTTATTATGACTGATAAATAGGATTTTTAATGATAAAATTTGCTGTAAAAATGTTAAAAAATAAGTTTTATCCTTTGACTTATTCTGAAGGAATAGAACTTGAAAGTGGTCAATATGTTTTAGTTCAAACTGAAAAAGGAGAAGAAGCAGTTAGAGTTTTTCTTGTAAATTCTGAAATTGCTAAACATTGGGAAAAATACAAACCTGAGGCTTTACCTTTAATTCGGATAATGAATAAAGAAGATATTGCAAGGCTTGATGATATAAAAAAAGAAGAATACATTGCGTTTAATAAATGTAAAAACCTTGTAGCGACACATAAACTTCAAATGAATTTAGTTCAAGCTCGTTATACATTTGATATGAAAAAAGTTACTTTTTATTATACTGCGCAAGAACGAGTTGATTTTAGAGGTTTATTGAAAGATTTAACCCAAACATTTAAACGTACACGCATTGATTTAAGACACATTGGAGTAAGAGATGAAACATCAATTGTTGAAGGCAATGGTTTGTGCGGAAAACCTTTCTGCTGTTGTTCTTGGCTTAGAAAATTTGATAGCATAAACATTAAACTAGCAAAAGATCAAGGAATGCCAATAACACCTGGAAAAATTTCTGGAACATGCGGGAGATTGTTATGCTGTTTAAATTATGAATATAAAGACTACATAGCAGCGGCAAAAGAAATGCCACCTGTAGGTTGTGGAGTTATGACCGCAGATGGCTTAGGAAGAGTTTGCAGTATTAATTTCTTAAATGAAAAAATTTCTGTTAAGTTAGAAGATGGAAAAATTAAAGATTATCCAAAGACTGAATTAGAAATGGTTGATACAAAAGTTGATATTGATATTGATGACGTTAGAATTACTTATCCTATAGATGAAAATGATGAAAAAATCGATATACGTAAACTAGAAGACGACAAAAACAGTACTACGGGTAATGTATAATTATAATTTAAAATTTATAATAAATTAGTGAACACATTTCAAGAAGGAGTTTAAGATGGTTTGTGTTTTAGAAAATAAAAAACAATACAAAAAAATTGTACATGAAGCGCTAAAAACATTGGGAAAAAAGAATTTTGCACTGATTGTTCATGGTAGCAGTTTCCCATCAGATGATGGTAAAAATGTTGGATTTGGAACTCCAAATTCTCAAGCTGGAAAAAGAGTAATTGATTTTGCTCAAGGTATTTTCAATGCTATTCAATTAGGACCACAAGGCAAAACAAAAGGAATTGATTCATCGCCGTATACAGGAACAATTTTTTCTTCTAATCCTTTATTCATAGATTTAGAACAATTAACAACTAAAGAATGGGATTGCCTTTTGAGCGAAGAAACATTCAAAAATATTTGTGAAAATAATCCAAACAAAGATACAAATAAAACAGCTTATTCTTATATTTTTGAAGCTCATGATAAAGCTTTAAAAGAATCTTTTGAAAACTTTAAAAATTCTACAAAATTTGAAAAAGATTATAAAAAATTTAAAAAAGAAAATGCTTTTTGGTTAGAAAAAGATTCTTTATATGAAGCATTAATAGAGGAACATCAAAATGATTATTATCCAATGTGGAAATCAGATATGGATAAAAGATTGTTTAATCCTCGAAATGAAGACGAAAAAGAAAAATTTGCATTGAGAATAGAAGAACTAAAAGAAAAGTATTCTGAAATTATTGAATATTATAGTTTCTGTCAGTTTGTTGCTTCTGTTCAAAATGAAAATACACGTAAATATGCAGAAAAACATGATATTAAAATGATAGCAGATAGACAAGTTGCATTTTCTGATAGAGATGCTTGGGCATATCAAGAATTTTTCTTAGATGGATGGTGCTTAGGTTGTCCACCTGATTATTTTTCAAAAGACGGTCAGGCATGGGGTTTTCCTGTGATGAATCCTGAAACAATGTTTAATGCAGATGGTTCATTAGGCGCTGGCGGCGAGTTAATGAAAAAACTCTACAAAAAAATGTTTACAGAAAACCCTGGTGGGGTAAGAATTGATCATATCGTTGGATTAATTGACCCATGGGTTTATGTAAAAGGTCATAAACCTAAAATTGAAGAAGGAGCTGGAAGACTTTATTCTTCACCGGAACACCCATATCTTTCAAGATTTGCCATTGCGACTATGGATGATCTAAATACTGAGGTAGAAGCAGACAAGGAAAAACGTATTAAATCTTTGACAAAAGAACAAATTAAAAAATATGGTTCATTGATTGAAAAAATCGTTATTGCAGCAGCAAAAGAATGCGGGTTGGATAAAAATGCTATTGTTTGTGAAGATTTAGGGACTTTAACTTATCCTGTAGAAAATGTAATGAAAGAATACAAGCTTCAAGGAATGAGATTAACTCAATTTGTCGTTGCAGAAGAACCAGACCATCCTTACAGAGGGGCAAATATTGAGCCTAATAGCTGGACAATGGTTGGAACGCATGATAATGAACCAATCGCTATGTGGGCAAAAAATATTGTTAATACTCCTGAAAGTTATCCACATGCAAAAAATCTTGTAGAAGACTTCTTTACAGAATTAGATGAACAAGCAAAAAATGACACAATTGTTAAACTCACAACTGATGCACCGTTCTTGACTCAAACAAAATTAGTAGAATTGTTTGCATCAAAAGCTGAGAATGTTCAAGTATTCTTTACTGATTTGTTAGGGTTAATGGATGTTTATAACAGACCTGGAACTTCTGGTGACAAAAACTGGTCACTTAGAATGCCTAATAACTTTGAAGAGTTCTATTGTGAACAATTATCAAAAGGCAAGGGGTTAAATTTACCTTTAGTCCTAAAATTAGCAATTGAGGCTCGTGGTAGTGAATTTGCTGCGAAAAATGAAAAAATAATTAAAGAGCTAGAAGAGCAAATTTAATTAATATAAGTATAACTAAAATGGACGCTTAAGAAAAAGCGTCCATTTTGTTTAAAATTACAAGACTAGTTATTTTTAATAGACAATTCGGTAATTTTAATTTTTATTATACATAATATTATTTTCCCTATGAAAAAACTTTTTATTAATTTATATAAAAATAAAACAGTTCTTACTTGGGTGTCCTTGTTTGTATTTATTTGTTCAATTTTATTTATGTACAGACTTTTAAACCAAACAAGATTTTATGTTGAATTTGATAAATTAAGACCTTTTCATGAAAAAGCACCGGTATATTTTAAAGGATATAAAATAGGGAAAGTTGTTAAAATACAACCCGATAATAATTATCAAAATACTTTAGTTACAATTGTTTTAAAACATAATGACGCACAATTGCCAATAAACACTACGGCTCATTTAAAAATGCACAAAACAAAATGGATGCATAGAGATTATATTGACTTAATTTATCCAGAAAATCCAGACAGTACACTTCTAAAAAGAGGTTCAAAAATAAAAGGTAAAAGTTCTATAGATATTCATTCTTACTTATCAAATATATCTCATGACTCATACGAAAAAATGGAAAAAAATGCTGCTGGCATTCTTGAAAATCTCAATGATACTACTGGTATGCTTTACAGCATTTTCGCCTTAATAAATGGAATTTTATCTGACTCCGAAGATAATATAAAAACAACTATACAAAATTTCACCCAAACATCTAAAAATACAAGTCAATTGTTTCAAAAAATAGATAATTCTTTAACAGAAGAACAGTTAAAAAATACTATTAATAATATTTATGATACAACATCTTATGCAAAAAAAACTTTGTATCATTTAAATGAACCCGCAAGTCAAACAAAACAAATTGTTGGCAATATTGATAAAACTTTATTTAATACCAATTGTTTAATGAATAATATAAATGAAGTAGTCTGTGGGGTTAAACACACTATGAAGAAACGTTTTTCGGGCTTAAGGCTGCTTTTTGGTAGGGTTATTTCTTAAAAATTATTTAAAAGTAAATAATTGTAAATATCCTTTTTAAAAAGGTAAATTTTAAATATATTTTCCTTTTCTTTAATATGTAGGTGAAAATTTTAGAAAAAGGATAATATATGTTTGAAGTGGAAGATTTAATAAAAAATGTTCTTGTTAATGAATTTGGATTATCAATTAAAAATGCTATTTCATATGAATTATTTGTAGAAATGGTTTCATATAATTTAAAGAAAAAAACATTAATTAAAGCTAATTAAAAATTTGATAATTCAACATAGCGGCGTAAATAATTACAAAATCTTGTTTTAAACCACTTGCGAAAAAAATAAAAAGAGTGTATCATATACAATAAATCGTGTAATTTGCGAATAATTGGAGTGAGAAATGAAAGAATTATTTAACCATTATGTTCAAAATATAGAAACTTATATTATGTTTCGAATAAAACAAAGAACAAACGAGTTAACCCCTGAATTAACACAAAGAGGAAGAGCACCAATTGCATTAGATATTGGTGCACCTACAGACAATCCGCCTAAATTTGTTATTGATAAATTAAAAGAAGCTTTAGATATTGACGGAATTCATAAATATTCTACTCCAAAAGGCGAAGCCTTCTTCTTGGAAGCAATTGCACAAAGAATGAAAAATCGATTTGGTGTTGATGTTAATCCAAAAACAGAAATTTGTTCACTTATTGGCTCCAAAGAAGGATTAGCAAATATTATTCGTGAACTAATCAACCCAACAACTGATGAGAAAGAAAAAGAAATTATTTTAGTTCCAGACCCTGGATACGCATCATATAGTCAAATGCTACTAGTTTCTGGTGGTTTAGCTTATCCTATTCCATTAACTATAGAAAATAATTTTATGCCGGATATGGAAGATGTTTTAGCTCAATTGGAAAAAGACGGTTACGACAAGAAAAAAGTAAAAGCAGTTGTAATTAATTATCCAAATAACCCACTTGGTGCTACGGCTCCAAAAGAATATTATAAAAAAGTTGTTGATTTCTGTAAAAAATATAATTTCTTGTTGATTTCTGATGCTGCATATTGCGATATGTATTTTGATAAAAACCAAAAACCAATATCTGTTTTAGAAGTTGAAGGTGCAAAAGATATCGCATTAGAATTCCATAGTTTTTCAAAACCATATGCAATGACTGGCTGGAGATTAGGTTGGGTTTGTGGTAATGAAGAAGCTTTGGGAATGTTTGCAAAACAAAAATCAACTATTGATACAGGTTTGTTTAAAGCTTTGCAATACGCAGCTGCGGCTGTTTTAAATTCAGAAGAAGGTGAAGATTATATTGCACAAGCAAATAAAGGTTTTAAAGAAAAACAACAAATTCTTGTTGATGGTTTGAGAAAACTAGGTTGGAGCGAAAAAGACTTTATGGTTCCTGATGCTACCTTCTATTTGTGGTTACCTATTCCAAAAGAATATAAATCGTCAGAAGAATTCTCATCTGCATTATTAGAAAAGTCTGGCATAGTAGCTGTTCCAGGTAGTGCATTTGGAAAATTTGGTGAAGGTTATGTCCGTCTTTCAATTGTTGCGCCTAAAGATAAACTCTATGAGGTCATTGAAAGAATGGAAAAAGACGGTTTTAAATACCAAGCTTAATTAAATTTACAATCTAAAAGGATGACAATTTATTTTAATTGTCATCCTTTTTTATTAATTAAATTATTCGATTTATTTTAAGATTTAATGTATTATTAAAATATGAGAAATTTGATTGAGATTAATTCTAAAAATTTATACTGCGCAATTTATGAAGCTTGTTTTAAAGCAAATATTGAATTAAGCTCAGAAGTTTTTTCTGCATTGAAAAAAATAGAGAACGAAGGACTAGAAGATAAAAATAAAACAGCAAAAATATTTGCTAATAATTATATTGCATCAACTAATAAACGACCATTATGTCAAGATACAGGTCAAGTTATTGTTTTTTTTGAAATTGGTGAAAATATTATTTTATCAGAAAACAACCCAATAGAAATTGCAAATCAAGCAGTAGCTGATTGTTATAAAGACAATTTTTTTAGAAAATCAGTTGTTAAAGATTCTATTTTTGATAGATCAAATACGCAAGATAACACGCCTGTAATAACTTACATTAACTATTCAAAAGAAGAAAATATAAAAATTGATGTGTTAATCAAAGGGGGTGGGGCTGAAAATATGTCATCTACTAAAATGCTTACACCCTCTACAACAGAAAAAGAAATTTTTGATTATGTTTTATCCGTAGTTGATAATGCTGGAGAAAATGCTTGTCCTCCATTGTTTTTAGGTGTTGGGATTGGTGGAACAATAGACTATGCCGCGGTTTTATCTAAAAAAGCATTCTTTAGCGAAGAAAATAAAGAATTTTCTAAAAAATTACAAAATTATATTAATGAAAAATCCAAAACAAAAATTGCTCAAATCCATACATTAACCTCTTCAACACATATCGCATCAATGCCAGTTTGTGTAACGGTTAATTGTCATAGCACCCGACATGCAAGTGCAATTGTTGATAATAATGGATATAAAATTACAACAAAATTTGATTTTGCAGAAAAGGTAAATTATTCTAATTCTGATTTACCTATAATAACAACCGAAGATGTATCAACTTTAAAAAAATTAAATTGTGGGCAAGAACTTTTGCTAAGCGGCGTTGTTTATACCGCAAGAGATGCTGCGCATAAAAAACTTGTTGGAATGATTAATAATGGAGAGAAATTACCTTTTGAATTAAAAAATTCCATAATATTTTACGCAGGTCCTTGCCCCAAAAACAATAATGAAGTCATTGGTCCGGTTGGTCCAACTACCTCAAAACGTATGGATAAGTTTGCTATAACTTTATATAAACATGGAGTTTTGGCAACTATTGGTAAAGGTGAGCGCTCAGAAAATGTAAAACAAAGTATAAAAGATAATAATTTTCTCTATTTTTCTGTTCAAGGCGGAACTGCATCGCTGTTGCAATCTTGTGTTAAATCCGCGCAGGTTGTGGCTTTTAAAGAGCTTGGAACAGAAGCTATCTATAAATTAGAAATTGAAAAATTACCTGTAAAATTAGAGTTAAATTAGTTCTTTTCCCTTAAATTGTGTTGCATATGCAACATTGCAAATTCAACTCTTTGCATTTTTTCTACTACAAATTTAATAAATTAAGTTTTTTTACAAATTAGCGAAAAATACGCAATTCAGAAAGAGAAAAATTTTTTATTAATATGTAATCGTTTTAAGAGATTAGCTTTATGTGTAATGAGTTTAAAAAAAATGAAAAATTGAATAGTGAACTTGTGTCTTCTTGTGAATTAAATGAAGAAACTGATATTCAGGCTATGCTTATGGATTTTTTGCAAATAAAATCAAATAATGCACGAATAGAAAATAAATATCATAATAGCTTGAAAGCACTAAAATTATTTGTTAACCCAAACTAAATTAAGAGTAAAAAATAGATATAGCCCTAGCAAGATGTTTGAGGACAAGCAAATAAGAGGTTCGTGGGTGAAGTCTCTGACATAATTGCAACCATCTACACACGAAGACTGTCGGGTGGACTTTAGTCTACCTTTGCTTTTATATAATTTCAAAGATAAAAATTTTGAGAGTGACTGTAGAGTACAATTTATTCTTGTGGTGCGTCAAAACGACGCACCCTACATTACTACATCCTAAAAAAACACCCCACCAAGGTCTCCTCTGCCCCACCAATATCGTCATGCTGAACTTGTTTCAGCATCTGTCGGAAAGGTTTGCAGATGAAAGATTAAGGACTTCGACGCACCGCAAGGACTTCTCCGTCATCCCGAACTGGTTTCGGGATCCCATGGCGAGGATATCATCTAGTGCAAGATTTTTGGAATGGTGGGGTTTTGGCTTGTGTTCGTTAGGGATGCTGAAACAAGTTCAGCATGACGGTTTGGTAAAGGGAGTAATGGTGCAATAAATTGCACCCTACATTACTACGATATCGGTAAGAAATGACGAGAGAAAAACATCCAGTCAAGTCGGAGGCCAAGCGGTCTTAGGAAGACAAGCAACTATTGCAACTCCTTGGCTCACAGAACGACATGGCT
>JAZUBS010000032.1:0-56030 GCA_045638605.1 Candidatus Gastranaerophilaceae bacterium | reverse complement strand
TTTAACAATCGATGCGCAAGGTTCAATCAACCAAGAAACACCTGATAAAGTAACATTTGAATCAGGAAACGATATGACATTGAATTCAGCAGATGAAAATGTAGGCGATCCTGAAAAATATCTACAAGTACAGGTAGGTGGAGAGCTTAACGCTGAAGCACCAAATGGCGGTGTTTATATCGGATCTCCTGAAGATTTGGTAATTGGTAAAGTAGAAGCAGGAAAAGACGTAGAAATTAAAACAGAAGGTGATTTAACCCAAGCAGAAAATCCTGCAAATCCTGAAAATCCAGCGATTATTTCTGGTGGAGATATGGTATTAGAATCAGCTAAAGAAGATGTAGGTGACCCAGAAAACTACTTACAAGTATCAGTAGGCGGAGAACTTACAGCTACAGCACCAGAAGGCGGTGTATACATCGGTTCACCTGATGATTTGGTAATCGATAAAATTGAAGCAGGAAAAGACGTAGAAATCCACACTGGTGGAGATTTAGTACAAGCAGATCCTGCAGATATGGAAGCTCCAAGAATTATATCAGGTGAAGATATGGTTCTAAAATCAGATAAAGAAGACGTGGGTGATCCTGAAAACTACTTGCAAGTACAAGTAGGCGGAGAACTTACAGCGACAGCGCCAGAAGGTGGTGTATACATCGGTTCACCTGATGATTTGGTAATCGATAAAATCGAAGCAGGAAAAGACGTAGAAATTCACACTGGTGGTGATTTAGTACAAGCAGATCCTGCAGATCCAGATGATCCAAGAATTATATCAGGCGAAGATATGGTTCTAAAATCAGATAAAGAAGACGTAGGTGATCCAGAAAACTACTTACAAGTTGAAGTAGGTGGAGAACTTACAGCAGAAGCACCAGAAGGCGGTGTATATATCGGCTCACCAGAAGATTTAGTAATTGATCAAATTATTGCTAAAGATGATGTGGTAATTGAAGGTGAAAAAGATGTGGTACAAGCAGACCCTGCGGATCCAGAAGACCCAAGAATTATTACAGAAGGCGATTTAATTATCAGTTCTGATACAGAAGATGTAGGCGACCCTGAAAACTATCTTCAAGTAGATGTTGGTGGTGATATTATTGCAGATGCTCCAAATGGTGGAGTATATATCGGACAACCTAAAACTCCTTCAGGCTCAGGTGATAATTCATTGAATTTAGATGATAGAGATCAAAGAAACATGAAATATTTAACAGATGATGACAATAATGATGCGTCTGTTAGAAATAACCGTCAACACTTAAGATATAATGTATCAGATTCGGATTATATATTGATGGGATCAAATACTGAGTCTGGTGCTCAAGTTCAAGACGTAATCAATATTTCTAAGCAAGGTATGTTAGTTCAAACTAATGAAACACTTAAAGTTGGTGAAAATATTGAAGTTACAATGGATTACAAAGGCTTGCCATTTACTGTAGAAGGTAAAGTTGTTAGAACTGACGATGTAAGAGGTACAGCCGGCGTTGAATTTAATAACATTGATAGGTTAACTTCTTCATTAATCCTTTACTTAGGTATGATGCAAAATCGTTAAATTGTAAATTTAAGTAAATAAAATTAACAACCGAGTAAATTTATTTTACTCGGTTGTTTTTATATTATTATATAGGATGGACAAGAGGAATTTTTTCATTAAGAACAGTTTAGGATAGACAAGGATTTGAAAAAGAATTGTTTCAAATTGTAAATTTTTCTTTAAAAATCCTCAAGATTAGATTAATATATGCCGATAAATATACATATATTAGTGTATTTAAATAAGGGTGAACGACATGCAAAAAAGAAATTTAAAAAAGAGAATGCAAAAAAGCGTAGCATTAGCGTCAATGGCAGCGTTTTTGATGATGCCGGGCAATATTGCTTATAGTGTTACTTCTATTACTCAAGGTAATAGTGCAATTGGTAGTGCAACCGGAATAAACACTGTCGGCAATACGACGACTATTACAACAAATTTTATAAATGGTGGAACTGGTATAAACCACTTTGGTAATTTTAACGTCGGAAGTGGGCATACTGCTAATTTCATCGGTGCAAATAAATATGTTAACTTGATTGATACCAGAGCGAATATTAATGGTATCGTTAACTTGTATAAAGGCAATGCAGCAGGCGGTTATGCCAATGCAATGTTTATTTCGCCGGAAGGTATGGCGATTGGTGCAGGCGGGGTGATAAATGTTGGAAGCTTGCAAATGTTGACTCCAAGTCAAACAGATTATAACAATATGATAAATCAGGCAAGTGTTCAAGGTCTATCAGAACAACAAGTTAGTGATATTTTTGATATAAGTAATGCTCAAGCTTATGTTTCAACAACTGATGATACTTTTTCGACTACAATCAATGTAGACGGACAAATTATTTCTAAAGGTGATGTTGTAATGAAAGCTGGGGATGGTATTTATTTTGGACCACAAGGTATGATAGATACAACCGGCGAATTAGTTAATGGGGCCGGAAATATTTCATTGTTTGTAAATGGCGGTGAAATCTTGGGTGGCAATACTGTTAAGTTAGATAATGCAGGTAATATTGTAAAAGATAAAAATGGTTCTCCTGTTTTTGATGTTAATATCAAAGCTTCAGGTGATGTTACATTAGAGGCTTTGGGGGTTGCCGGTAAGGATGAAAAAGGTGCTGGCATGGTCGTAGATGAAAGCGTTTATGGCAAGAAAAATGTTGCTCCTTTAAAAGTCCAAATAGGAGAAGGTAAAAAATTAAATATTAAAGTTTCAGACACTGTTGGCGAAGTTGGACAAACTATTGGTCACGGTGTTGTAGAAATTCAAAATGTAGTGAATGCGAATGTTGGTTCTGTTGAAGGCGCTGATATTGCTATTTCTCATAAAGGACCAGTAGTTACTGATGGTAAAGGAAACATTGTTTACGGTTCTTCAAATTTATCAACATCAGAAGCTATTAGTGGTGTAGATAAAATTTATTTAAATGCTCAGTCAGGTAGCTTAAATATCGGGCATGATATAACTGCAAAAAATATTGTTAGATTGAATGGTAAACTAGGCGTTGATTCAACTTCTAATCTAAATGTTACAGATGCAGGTTATATTTCTGCTTATTCTAGTAATGGTGATATAAGAGTTACTGACGCTACATTAAAGTCAGGTAACATTGATATTAAATCAGCCAACGGTGATGTTGAAGTTGGTAATATTACAATTACTGAACGCGGTGATGCTGAGGGTGTTTTGAGACTTCAAGATAATAACAAATTATCAACAGGGATTAAGGCTCCGGATGCATATAGATTTGATGGTATTCATATTGAAGCAACAAATGGTGAATTAGCTCAAATTGCAGGCACTAAAATTGATTCTGCAGGTAAAGTTGATTTGACAGCTGCTGAGTCTGTTAATGCCACTGTAAAGGCAGTTGATTTGATTTCTGCTAATTCAAATTTTGATGTAAAATTGGAAGTTTTAGATACTGCAAGATTGGGTGATATTAGTGCTTCGACGGCAAAAATTGATGGTGAAAACATTTTAGTTGATGGAAAAATTAATGCTAATGCTGTAAGTATTGAGGCAACTGATAAAGTTACTATCCGTCCAAGATATGAATTGGATGCTGAAAATGGTCATTATACATATGGTTCAATAAATGGCGTAAATAATGTTAAGGTTGAAGCTCAAAACGGTATTTTTGCAACAGAAGAAAAAACAGATTCTCCTATGATTTCTTCAACTAATGGAAAAGTTAATCTTGTAACTCCTGGTGATATTGGAGATGATATTAAAATTTCAGTTGCAGCTGGAGAAATGGTTAATGCTCAAGCTGATAATGTGAATTTAGTATTTACTGGAGATAAAGGTAATGTAGGTTCAATTGTAGCTGCAACAGATGCAAATATTGATGCAGTTGGTACATTGTGGCAAGCAGGTGAAGGTGTTGCTATTACATCCGGTGGAGATATGAAATTAACTTCACAAAATGCTAATGTTGGTGACCCTGAGAAATATATGAATGTTGAAGTTGGCGGTCTTTTGGAAGCAGAAGCTCCAAATGGCGGGGTATATATTGGTAGCAATGAGGCATTGAATGTATTAAATGTTGTAGCTGGAGAAGATGTAGTATTAGGTTCAAATGATGCTATAACACTATCTCGAGTTGAAGCAGGAAATGATGCTATAATTGTTGCGGATAAAAATCTTGTAGCGTCTACTATTAAAGCTGGTAATGATATTGGTATCAGTGCAGCTAATGTTGATGTAAATAATGCGTTAGAAGCCGGTAATGATTTGTTGGTTGAGACAGATGGCTATATTCATCAAACATCTGCCGATAAGGTTTCTTTCAAATCAGGCAATGATATGATATTAAATTCTGCAAATAATAATGTAGGTGACCCTGCACAATATCTAAAAGTTGATGTAGGTGGATTGTTGGATGCTCAAGCTCCAAACGGCGGTGTTTATATCTACGGTAATAGTGATTTGAACATATTAAACGCAGCAGCCGGCACAGACGTTAATATCGAAACTCCTAATAGTTTGACAATTTCTAAAGTTCAAGCAGGTAATGATATTAACTTAGATGCAGATAAAAACATTGTAGTATCAACTGCAAAAGCAGGAAATGATATTGTAATCGATGCTGGAAATGATGTAAAAGCAGGTAATTTAGTTGAAGCAGGTAATGATTTAACAATTACTGCTAATGGAAATATTCATCAAAATGTTGCAGGTAAAACAACATTTAAGTCTGGTAAAGATATGACATTTAATTCTGCTAACAAAAATGTTGGTGACCCAAATAAATACTTGTACGTTGAAGTTGGTGAAGCATTAAATGCAGAAGCGCTTAATGGCGGTGTTTATATTGCAGGCGCAGGTGACTTGAATATTGATAAAGTTGAAGCAGGAAAAGATGTTGGCTTAAAAGCAGGTGGTAATTTACATCAAATTGCGCAAGCGGATACAGAAGACCCAAGAATTATTTCCGGTGGTAATATGAAGCTTGAAGCTGATAATATTAACGTAGGTGATCCTGAAAACTACTTACAGGTTAAAGTTGGCGGTCAATTAGATGCAAAAGCTCCAAACGGCGGTGTTTACATAGGTTCAAAAGATAACATTGTAATCGGTCAAGTTGAAGCTGGTAAAGATGTCGGTATTGAATCAGACGGATTTATTCATCAAACTGATGCAGGAAAACGTCCGGCAATCATCGCAGGTGAAGATTTACACTTGTTGTCAAAAGATGATAACGTAGGTGATCCTAATAATTACTTAACTGTTCAAGTCGGCGACGAGCTTGATGCAGCAGCTCCAAACGGTGGTGTATACATCTACGGATATGGTGACTTAACTATCGATAAAATTGAAGCTGGTGAAGACGTTGGTATCGGCGGTAACAAGGATATTATCATCCCTCACGATAGAGAAGAAGGTAATATTATCGCAGGTGGCGATGTAAAAATCGAAGCTGGTGACAATGTTCTTAACGGTGGCGGAGAAAACGTAGGTATTGTTTCCGGTGGTGATATCGAAATCATTGCAAACCTTAACCAAAAAGACAATCCTGGTGCTATAGGTGAACTTCCATATAATGATTTATCTCATTCTATCAACGTAACATTGAAAGGCGAAGTTAAAGCTGATGAAGTAGGTGTTCCTGAATCAAACAAAATCTTGAACATCCATATTATGGGTACAGAAAATAACGGTGGCGATGCGTCTACAGATACAAATGCTAACTATGAATTGGATGATAGAGACCAAAGAAACTTGAAATACTTAGCATCAGACGACAATAACGACGCTTCTGTAAGAAATAATCGTCAACACTTAAGATACAACGTTAACAATGCTGAATATATCTTGATGAATTCAAATTCAGAATCCGGTGCTAAAGTTAAAGATGTTATAAATATCTCTAAACAAGGTATGTTGGTTGAAACTGATGAATTAGCTAAAGTTGGCGAAAATATCAAAGTTACGATGGATTATAAAGGTCTTCCTTTCACAGTAGAAGGTAAAGTCGTAAGGGCTGATGCAACTAATAATACAGCCGGTGTTGAATTCATTAATGTTGATAGAATGACTTCTTCATTAATCCTATACTTAGGTATGATGAACGGCAGATAATTAGCAAAATAAACCTAATTTAAATACAGCAAGGACGTAGATAAGATTTCTTATCTGCGTTCTTGTGTGTTTATTTATGGTATTTTAGGCTTTTCCTCTATTTATTTGATTACTTTTATGTAAGAAATGCTATTATATTTGTGTATAAAAATAGGATTAATGTTATTAAATTTTTTGATAAGTATAAAGTAAATAGAATTTTTGTAGCCGTTTTGTTGAGTTTGCTTTTAGGGCTTAATGGATTTGCAATTGATGAAATTGTGGAAAATTCCACACTCAATTTGCAGGATTGCATTGAGTTGGCTATAAAAAACAGTCCAAAAGTTAATATGGCTAAAAATTATGCTTTGGCGGCTAAAAGTAGGGTCGGTCAAGCTAAATCTGATTATTTCCCTACTTTAGGAGCTGGAACAGGTTATTATGGGCAACTTGACAGTTCTAAAAATATGTCTGGAAACAGTGATTATTATTCAGCAAATGCTTCTTTAAATCAGTTAATTTATAATTTTGGTAGAACTGGTGCAAGAATAAATATGCAAAAGTTCTATGAAATTGGCGCAAAACACGATGTGGAAAATTCCATGGTTCAGGCGGTGTTTGATGTGAAGTCCGCTTATTTCAATGTTTTAGCTGCTCAGGCTAATAGAGATATTCAAAAATCAAATGTGCAGATTAACGAAAGACAGTATTTAAGAACAAAGGCATATTTTGAAGAGGGAATAAAGTCTAGAATTGATTTAGTTAATGCTGAAGTTTATTTGAGTGATTCAAAAATTCAGTTGGTTAATGCAGAAAACGCCTATAAAACAGCAATAATCAAGTTGAATAATGCTATGTATGTAGCTTATGCACCGGAGTATTCTATAAAAAATACGGAAACTTTTAATTTTACAAGTGAGCAGTTTGCTCCTGTATCTTTGTTGAATGAAAATGTTGATGAGTTGTATGACGTAGGAAAGTATAAAGAAAAAGATGATGCATTAGAAACTTCTATTGAAAAAAATGACATTTTAAAGAATTATGAATTTAAAATTTATCCATATACTTTAGATGAAGCAATCAAAAAGGCTAATGAGCAAAGACCTGATTTATTGTCATATGCTTCTACTTATGCAGCTATGGAAGAGTCTTTGAAGTATGTAAAACGTGAGTATTATCCTTCTATTAATGGGCGAGTTGGATATACTCATAGGAACACGAATTATCTTGTAAATAATGGGATGAATTTTTCTGCTTCATTGGATTTTCCTTCCGTTAATATTATGAACACAAAAAATAGAATAGATGAGGCAAAAGCTCAGTTAGATGTTGCTTTAGATAATGTTAATTTAAGTAAGCAAAATATTTATTTTGAGGTTCAAAATGCCTATGTAAATATGCAACAAATTGAAAAAAGAATTCCTCTTTTAGAGGTAAAAGTTCGTCAAACTTTAGAAAATTTTGAGTTGGCAGACGGTCGTTATGCGGTTGGAGTTGGTGATTTTATTCAATTACAAGACGCAAAACAAAACTATAACAATGCTCAGCAGTCGTATGTTCAAGCTGTTTTTGAGTATAATTTAGCTAGAGCAACCTTAGAAAAAGCTATGGGGGAAAGATGAAAAAACGCTTTTTAATTATTGGTGTTGTAATAATTGTTTTAATTTCTTTGTTTGCTATTTTTAACAAAGGAAAGAATAAGGTTCAATATGAAACGACAAAAATCGCTAAGAATACTATTGTTCAAGTTGTTGAAGCATCAGGGACGATAAACCCTGTAACAACGGTTAATATTGGTTCTCAGGTTTCTGGGTTGATTAAAGAAATTTATGTTGATTTTAATTCTCAAGTTAAAAAAGGGCAATTGTTGGCACAAATTGATACGTCTTTGTTTGAGGCTCAATTGCAACAAGCAACGGCAAATATTGCTAATGCAAAAGCTAATTATCAAAAGATTTTGGCAATAATGGAAAACGATAAGAAAACTTATAATCGTTATAAAAACTTATATGCTCGTAATTTTATAGCAAAGAGTGAATTTGATTTGGCGGAAGCTACGTATTTTTCTGATATGGCACAATTAGATGCAGCAAAAGCTCAAATTTCTCAAGCAGAAGCCAGTTTTAAAACAGCGTCGGCGAATATGCGATATACAAAAATAATTTCACCGGTTGATGGAACTGTTGTTTCTCGAGCTGTTGATGTTGGGCAGACAGTTGCTGCTAGTTTTCAGACGCCAACATTGTTTATGGTTGCACAGGATTTAACCAATATGCAAATAGAGACAAGCGTTTCTGAAGCGGATATAGGGAAAGTTAAGGTAGGACAAGAAGTTAATTATACGCTTGATGGTTATCAAGATAGAGTTTTTCATGGAAAAGTTACGCAAGTTAGAATTTCTCCTACTACTGTTCAAAATGTAGTTACTTATACTGTAATTGTTGATGTGGATAATGAAGAAGGACTTTTAATCCCCGGGATGACGGCCAATGTTTCTATTATTACAAGTAAAAAAGAAAATATTATGACTGTTCCTAATTCTGCATTAAAATTTACGCCGATAACAAAAGGTACTGTTCAAAGGTATAAAGAGCAAGGTATTTGGGTTATGGAGAATAATCGTCCTAAACGTGTAAATATTACTGCTGGTGTTAGTGATGATGTTAATACAGAAGTTATTTCAAAAGATTTAAAAGGTGATGAAACGGTTATTATAGGGACTTTGAACTCTAAAAAATCTAAAGCTCGTGGACCTAGACCAAGGATGTTTTAATGGCGTTAATTGAAGTAAAAAATGCAATAAAGACATATTCGACAGGCGATTCATTTTTTAATGCATTGAATGATGTTTCGTTATCAATTGAAAATGGTGAATTTGTTGCGATTATGGGAACTTCAGGTTCAGGTAAATCAACTTTTATGAATATGATTGGTTGTCTTGACAAGCCTACATCAGGAAGTTATTTTTTAGACGGAATCGATGTTCTAAGTTTGAATTCTGATAAGTTATCTGAAATAAGAAATTTAAAACTTGGTTTTGTTTTTCAGGGATTTAATTTGATTTCAAGAACTTCTGCGTTAGAAAATGTAGAGCTTCCTATGATTTATAAAGGTTTACCAGCAGAAGAAAGAAAAGAACGAGCAACAAGAGCGTTAAAAATAGTCGGGCTTGAAAATAGGGAGCATCATATGCCCAATCAAATGTCAGGAGGACAACAGCAAAGGGTAGCAATTGCCCGTGCTATTGTGAATGACGCACCGATTATCCTTGCAGACGAACCTACGGGAAACCTAGATACAAAGACGAGTTATGAGGTTATGGACTTTTTTGTAGAGTTGAATGAAGTTCATAAAAAAACTATTGTATTGGTTACCCACGAGCCCGATATTGCACAATATTGTAAAAGAATTGTTCGTTTTAAAGACGGAAATATTGTTTCAGATGAGGTGAACAAACGTGATTGATTTTGGTTCAACTTTTAAAATGGCGGTTGTTTCGCTTCGTGTGAATAAAATGCGTTCAATGCTTACAAGTTTAGGTATTATTATCGGTGTAAGTGCCGTTATTATTATGCTAGCAGTTGGAACTGGTGCAAGTAAAAAAATTGCGGATGATATGGCGTCAATGGGTAGTAATCAGCTGATGGTAACTTCTGCTTCATCGACTTCTGGTGGTGTTAGAATGGGTGCGGGAACTAAGCCTACGTTGACTTTAAAAGATGCTAACGCTATAGAAGCTAATTGTGATGCGGTTTTGAGGGTTGCGCCTTATATGAACGAAGCAAAACAACTTACTTATGGCAATCAAAACTGGTCAACGGCTGTTGGTGGTACATCTCCTCAATATTTGCGAATTGCAAACTGGGAGCTTGAAGCCGGCAGAAATATTATTCCAGAAGATATTAAAAATGTAACCAAAGTTGCATTGATTGGAAATACTGTTTCTATTAATCTTTTTGGCGATGTTGATCCGATTGATAAAACTATAAGAATAGGGAATGTTCCATTTAAAGTCGTGGGGTTGTTAAAATCAAAAGGCGAAAATGGAATGGGAATGGATCAAGATGATATTGTCTTAATCCCAATTACAACAGCTCAAAAACGGGTTTTTGGGACTGATTTTCCTGGCATGATAAAAAGAATAAATGTTCAGGCTAGAAGTTCAGAAACGTTGGAATTAGCGGAAGAGCAAATAATCGAGCTCTTGCGTCAACGTCATCATATAGGAAAAAACCAAGATGATGATTTTACTGTGCGGAATTTGACACAGATGATGGAATCAGCCAAAGAGGCAACAAAAACAATGGGCTTGCTTTTGGGGGCAATTGCTTCTGTTTCGTTGTTGGTTGGCGGTATAGGTATTATGAATATAATGCTTGTTTCAGTTACAGAAAGAACTAAAGAAATCGGGATAAGAATGGCAATAGGTGCAAAGGCTAGCGATATAAGAATTCAGTTTTTAATTGAGTCTTTGTTGTTATCAATAATCGGAGGACTCATTGGCGTTTTGATTGGAGTTGCAGTTTCTTATGCAATAAAAACTTTTACAGAAATGAATATTGCGATATCATCATTTTCAATAATTTTATCAATGGGATTTTCTTGTTTAATAGGTGTAATTTTTGGGTATTATCCTGCACACAAAGCCTCTCTTTTAAATCCAATCGATGCATTGAGGTATGAGTAGGATTATTTATCAATTAATGCTGATAAAATTCTATAAATAATTTTTATTTCATCTTCAGAAGCAAGGGATATTAAATTATCTATTTCTAATAATAATTCTTTGGTGTTTTTATTATGATTAAACATGTAAAGTTTATATGGTTGAATATTGAGAGCATTAGCTATTCGTTCCAAATTTTCATCAGTAGGATGAAAATGCCCACTTTCTATTTTACTTATGCTAGAAGCCCCTATATCAGTTAATTCAGATAATTGTTCTTGAGTCATTTTGCGAGAAAGACGAATTTCTTTTATTCTTTGTCCTAAAAGTTTTTTTAAATTTGACATAATTAGCTCCTTCTACTTTATTTTGACAAAAGAATAGAAAAAATGAATTAATCTTCACCGCAAATTATGTTGACAATCTTGCGGCTTTATGCAATAAATATGCATAGAATAAAAAACTAGTAGCTGTAATATGTGATTAAGTGCAAGGAATATTGTAATGAAAAGAATAATTGTGTTGGTTTGTATGGTAACTTTTTTAAATTGTTTTATACCTGTGTGGGCTTTTACCGTAAAAGAAGGGCTTGATATCACAATTTTGCCAAATACTTTAACCTCAACAGAAGATATTCGAGACTTTAGTATTAATGCAGTTATAAAGGAGGATGTTTTTTATAATGGTAATAAAATTTTTAAAGCTGGAGATAAAGCTTTATTGATGATTCAAGATTATAAACCTGCGGGATGTTGGGGTATTGGCGGTAAATTATTAGTTGCTAATGGATATGCATATGATGCTAAAGGAAATAAGAGAAGAATTTCTTTTTCTAAGAATATCAATGGGCATGATAAAAATTGGGTAAAAGGAGTTTGCTGTGCTGGACTTCTTTTATGGCCATTATTGTTATTTGGTTTTATTAAAGGGGAAGAAGCTAAATTGATGAATAAAGATGAAATTTATGCAATAACTATGAATTCATTTGAATTTTAAAAAAGATTTCCATACTCCGAGATATATTACACCCGATATTCGGGGACTATTAAAACTATAATATATTCTAATTTATCAAAGTTATAAAATTAATCTTTCTTTTTCCATTCAATCTCGTAGCATAAAAAGTCGAGGATGTCGACAATTTAGTTGTGGTTTATAGTTTCTTTAGTTAGTTTGCGTGAAAATAGGTTGATTATATGTTATTCTAGTTTGTTCGTTAAGAATTGATATTAATTCTTAACGAGTCAAACCTTCTCTGGACATTATTATTTTTTTAGCATTTAATTTCATAAATGAATTATATCAAATATGATAATTTATTGATGTTTATTCCATCTATCTTTTTTTATCCAGTTCCAAGCTGAAGAAACCATATCCTCTAAAGATTTTTGCGGTTCCCAGCCCAATTCTGCTTTGGCTTTTTCATTGGACGCAATTAATGTAGGCGGATCGCCTGCTCTTTTTTCCTCTATCACCAAAGGAATATCGACGCCTGTTACATCTTTTGCTGTTTCATATACTTCTTTTACGCTATATCCAGAACCAGAACCTAAGTTGTAATATGCGGTATCTCCACCATTTAATAATTTTTGTAGAGCTAATTCGTGAGCACGTGCCAAATCTTCAACGTGAATATAGTCTCTTACGCAAGTTCCATCAGGAGTAGGGTAATCCGTGCCAAACATTCTAAATGGTTTTCCTGCTTCGCCTTTTGCTTGTGCTTTTGCTGCGTATAAGATGTTAGGAATTAAGTGTGTTTCAGGATTATGCTCTTCGCCTAATCTTCCATCTGTTGCGCTCCCCGCAACGTTGAAATATCTTAAGCGAACACTTTTTAGTCCATAAGCTTTATCGGCATCATCCATAATATTTTCAATCATTAATTTTGATTTTCCGTATGGATTTATTGGTATTTGTGACGTGTTTTCTCGAATAGGGATTTCATCTGGGTCACCGTATGTAGCTGCCGTAGATGAAAATACTATTTTGTTAACTCCGGCTTTATTCATTTCGTCTAAAAGCATTGTTGTTTTAGCTGTATTGTTAAGATAATATTTGTAAGGATTTTTTACAGATTCTCCAACTTGGGAATAAGCCGCAAAGTGAACTACTGCATCAATTTTGTTTTCTTGGAATATTTTTCCAACTTTATTTCTATCAGCAATGTCTACGGCATAAGTTTTAAATTTTGCACCATTTTCTTTTGCTATTTTTTTTAATTCTTTAGTTGCTTCATTGTTACCTAAAGTGTAATTGTCGATAGTTACAATGTCATAACCATTTTCTAACAAGTATTTAGCTGTATGTGAGCCAATGTATCCTGAAGCACCTGTAACTAAAATGTTTTTTCTATTGATGTTTTGTCCGTTAATATTTACTTTATTAGTTTTAGGATTAGCTTTAAAAACTATGTTAGAGTTATCTTTTGATAATTTTGATAAAGCATCTTGAGATGAAATGTTTCCTCCAAAAGATATGTCCATACGGTTTAAGTGTTTTGATTTGTTTGTGTTTGCTTTTTGAGAAGCATTAAAATTTGTTCCATTAAGTGCAGATATTTGCATAATCTCTCCTTTCGCGTTAGTTTATTTTAAACACTAAAATTAGAAAAGTTGTTAAAAAAAATGTAAGTTTTTACATTTTGTTACAAGTTTTAATTACAAGGATTTATTGGCTATCACATAATATGTATTAAATTTTAATTTATAATAATAAATTCATAGCTGAAATGTTTAGACTTATGTTATTATTAAATTAATGATAAAAAATTTTAATAATAATTTATAAAAAAGGATGTTAAATGAAGGTATTAGTAACTGGTGCGAATGGTATGTTGGGGCAGGATTTGTGCCCAATTTTAGAGGATATAGGTTGTTTTGTTTATGAGTCTGATATAGATACTTTAGATGTAACAAATGAGGAACAAATTTCCGTTGCAATTGCAACAATAAAACCTGACGTTGTTATCCACGCTGCAGCATATACAAATGTTGATAAAGCCGAAGAAGAAAGAGATTTGGCGCTTAAAGTAAATGAACAAGGAACGGCGAATGTAGCGAAGGCTTGTGCGAAAAATGATTGTGTTATGGTCTATCTTTCTACTGATTATGTTTTTGATGGTCAAAAACATACACCATATATTCCGACTGACAGTGTAAATCCTATTAATTATTATGGTTTAACTAAATTAAAAGGTGAAGAAGCTGTAAAAAAATATTGTGAAAAGTATTATATTGTTCGTACAAGTTGGTTATATGGACATCATGGTAAAAATTTTGTTGAAACAATGATTTCTTTATCTGAAGATAAGGAATTAAAGGTTGTTAATGATCAAGTAGGTTGTCCTACTTGGACGGTTGAATTAGCTAATGGAATAATTAAATTAATCGGTTCTCAAAAAGAATATGGAATATTCCATATATGTGGAAGTGGACAAACATCATGGTATGGCTTTGTTAAAGAAATTTTTGAGCAAATTGGAGCAAAAGCGAATTTGATTGAGTGTACAACAGATGAATTTAAAAGACCTGCAAATCGACCAAAATATAGCGTAATGAATAATGAAAAATATTGTAGAGACTGGAAAGTTGCGCTAAGGGATTATTTAGCATTAAGATGTGATTAGAATTTGGATAAATAAGGAATTAAAATAAAATGAGTGATTTTTCATCATTGGCACAATTTGTGAGTGAAACAAGAGAAAAGGTTGGACTTTCTCAAAGTGGTTTGTCTAAAAAATGTAATATTCCAATGAAAGTTATTGAAGATATTGAAAGTGGAAATGAGTTGTTTTTAGCAACTTCTGTTCGTCAAAAGTTAGCAAAAGGGTTGAAAGTTGAGCCTTCTGAAATAAAAAAATATGAAAAAACTTTTGATGTTTCGCTTGTTTCTGATGCTAGATATATTGACGATTTAAAAATTAAAATATTAGCAGGTGATGATGATTGCGAGTGCCCTGTTTGTGGTTCAAAGTTAGAAACAAGAATTGCACAAATGTATGATTTAGAAGATGTTTTGCAGTTGCATCCAAAGGCGCATTGTACAAAATGTGCGTTTCAGATTAGATAAGCCTATGCAGAAAGGCATTGTATGCATTATAAAATATTGAAAATTATGCCAAATTTTTAATAGCTTCATTATAATTTTGTGGAGCATTTTATATGACAAAGTATCAAATTTATTGTAAATCCTTGAACCAAAAAAGTGATTGTTGTATTATTTTCTTACAGGATAGTGAGAAAAAGAGGCTAAAAAATGCTTGATATTAAAATTATTAGAGAAAACCCAGATAAAGTTAATGAATTACTAAAAAGACGCAACCCAGAATTATCTATTGATGGGGTTTTAGAAATAGATGCGCAAAGAAGAAAAATTCAATTTGAAGCCGATGAGCTTCGTGCTAAAAGAAAAAACGAATCTCAAAAAATTGGTATGATGAAAAAGAATGGTGAAAATACCGATGCAATTCAAGAAGAAGTTCGCAAACTTGGTGAAGATATCAAAGCATTAGAAGAAAAAGAAGCTGAGTTAAACGAAAAACAAACAACTCTTTTACTTCACATTCCAAATACTCCTGATGAAACAACACCAGTTGGTTTGAGTGAAGATAATAATGTTGTTTTGAAAACTTTTGGTGAACCAACAAAAGCTGATTTTGAATTAAAAGCTCATTGGGATATTTGTACAGAAAAAGGTTTTGTAGATTTTGAACGTGGTGTAAAATTAGCACAGTCTAGATTTTCGTTATACAGAGGATTAGGTGCTAAATTAGAAAGAGCTATTATTAACTTTTTCTTAGACACTCATACCGGTGAACATGGATACGAAGAAATTTTACCACCTGTTTTGGTAAACTCTGATGCGATGAAAGGAACAGGTCAGCTTCCTAAATTCCGTGAAGATATGTACAAATGTGAAAACGAAGATTTGTTCTTGATTCCAACGGCAGAAGTTCCTGTTACAAATATCTATGCAAATGAAATTTTATCAGAGGACGATTTGCCTAAGTATATGACGGCTTATACACCTTGTTTTAGACGAGAAGCCGGTTCTGCAGGCAAAGATACAAGAGGATTAATCCGACAACATCAATTCAACAAAGTTGAACTTGTTAAACTTTGCACGCCACAAACATCAGCAGATGAGCATGAAAAATTGACTCAAAATGCTGAAAAAGTTTTAGAACTTTTAGGTTTACCATATCGCCGTGTTGCTCTTTGTACTGGTGATATCGGTTTTTCTGCTAAAAAATGTTACGACTTAGAAGTATGGATGCCTTCATATAATGACTATAAGGAAATTTCAAGCTGTTCTAATTTCGGTGATTATCAAGCTCGCAGAGCAAATATAAAATATAGAAACAAAGAAACCGGAAAAGTTGAACTTGTTCATACAATCAATGGTTCTGGGTTAGCAGTTGGTAGAACTTTTGCTGCAATTTTAGAAAACTTCCAGCAAGAAGATGGTTCAATTATTATCCCTGAAGTTTTGAGACCTTATATGGGAGTAGATAAAATCTAATGACAAACAATGGGCTTTTCATAACTTTTGAAGGTGGAGATGGTTGTGGAAAATCAACTCAGCTTGAACTTGTTAAAAAATATCTTGAAGAAAGAGGGTTTAAAACTTTAACAACAAGAGAACCGGGCTCTATTGGTTTGGGGCAAAAATTAAGAGAAGTATTACTTCATTATGATGGAGATGTTGCACCTAGAGCCGAAGCTTTCTTGTTTTTAGCGGATAGAGCGCAGCATATTGCTAAAATAGTAAAACCCGCTGTTAATGACGGAGTTATTGTTCTTTGTGATAGACATACAGACTCATCTGTTGCATATCAAGGTTATGGCAGAGGCGAAGACATTGAACAAATAAATATGTTAAATAATCTTGCAACGCAAGGAATTAAGCCCGACTTAACATTATTGTTTGATGTTTCAACTGAGGTTGCCCAAACTCGTGTAGGTAATGAAAAAGATAGAATGGAATCTGCTGGAATTGAGTTTCATAAGAAAGTAAGACAAGGATATCTTGAAATAGCGAAAAACGAACCTCAAAGAATAAAAGTTATTGATTCAAATGTCACAATTGAAGAAGTTTTTGCTCAGGTAAAAAAAGTTATAGATGAAATTATATAAGGAAAAAGCGATGAAAAATCAACGTTGGTATGACAAAGACCCTATTTTAAAAGAAGCTTTAGATTTATTGAGACTCCAGCCGCTTGAAAAACAAGAAGGTGCCGTTGATTTTATTGTCAAGCTTCAAGAAGAAATTGCAAAAGATGTAATTGAAAGAGTTTATGAAATGGTTAATGAATATCATGGAAAGGGAAATCGTTGGTATGATAAAGATCCAGTTTTGTTGAAGGCTATGGAAACTTTGAGAGTGTCAACGCCTGAAACTCAACGTATCGCAGCAAAACGTCTTTTAGAAAATCTTGAAGCGATGTCGGAAGAAGAAAACAGCAATGACTAAATTTTTAAAAGATATTCAAAATTTGGAAGATACAAGAGGTATCGATATTCAAAAAGTTGGCGTAAAAGATGTTGAAATTCCTTTAATAATCCAGCGACAAAATGACACAGACCAAGTTGTTTCCGCAAAGGCAAGAATGAGCGTTTCTTTACCAAGAAACTATAAAGGTACGCACATGTCTAGATTTATGGAAGTTATGGATGATTGGCGGGCTAAAAATCTTTTAGGTGTAGATATTAAGGGAATTTTGCATGATTTTCAATCAAAATTAGAAGCAAAAAGTGCTCATGTAAGATTTAATTTTAAATATTTTCTTAAAAAAGAAGCGCCTGTAAGTGGTTCACAATCAGTTATGGGGTATGATTGTTCTTTTGAAGGGAATATTAATGAAGAAGGGGAATACGAGTTTTTATTAGGAGTTAAAGTGCCTGTAACTACACTTTGCCCTTGTTCAAAAGAAATTTCAAAGTATAGCGCGCATAACCAGCGAGCAATTATTAAAATAGTTGTTAATTATGATGAAAAAGATCATATCTGGCTTGAGGATTTAATTAAATTAGCTGAAAGTTGTGGATCTTGCGAGCTTTATCCTATTTTGAAGCGTGAAGATGAAAAATACGTAACAGAAAAAGCGTACGAAAATCCTAAATTTGTTGAAGATGTTATTCGTGATGTTATTTTGAAACTAAAAGAAAACAAAATAATAAAAGGTTTTGAAGTTGAATGTGAGGCATTTGAAAGTATTCACAATCATTCTGCGTGGGCTTATCAAAAAGAAATAATAAAATAAAAAACTTGAGCTAATTTAACTCAAGTTTTTATTTTATTTAATTGTTAATTTCATTTATTTTAAGGCATTAACTGCTTCAATAATCATTTCAACCGCTTTTTGTGGTTCTACTTTTATCATTTCACCGGTTGCTCTGTCTTTAAATTCAACAACACCTTCAGATAATGATTTACCAGCAGTAATTCTGTATGGGAAACCTATTAAATCTGCATCTTTAAATTTAACTCCAGGTCTTTCATCTCTATCGTCAAGAACAACTTCTATTCCTGCTTTTTGTAGTTTTTCGTACACATCTTGAGCGGTTTTCATTTGAAGTTCGTCATTACAATTTACAGGGACAACAATTGCATGATATGGAGCAATTGCAAGTGGCAATTTGATACCAAATTCATCGTGATGTCTTTCGACAGCCGCTGCCGCGGTTCTAGAAATTCCGATACCATAACATCCCATAATGAATGGTTTTGCAACTCCATTTTCGTCCATATATACTGCATTCATAGCTTTTGAGTATTTTGTACCAAGTTTAAAGATGTTACCAACTTCAATACCTCTTGTAACTTTTAATGGAGCACCACATTGAGTGCAAATTTCGCCTTCTTGAACAAGTCTAATATCTTCAATTTGAGCAGGAAGAGCAACATCAATACCCCAATTTGCACCTACAAGGTGTTTTTCTGTTTCATTACAACCAATAACAAAGTTTTTCAATTCTACAATACTTTTATCAGCAATAACTGTAACGTCTTTAATTCCAATTGGACTAATATAACCAGCTTCGCCAGTTTTATTGTTGTTTATCATAATTTCTTTGATTTCAGCTGCAGAAGCTATGCGGATTTCATTTGCGCCAACTGCATTTTGAAGTTTGATTTCTTCAACAGATTTATCACCACGAACAAGCGCCATAACATATTTTTTGTCAGCAACATATACCAATGTTTTAACGATTGTAGATGGTTCAATTTTTAAGAAAGCTGCAAGCTCTTCGATTGTTTTACAATTTGGAGTATCTAAAATTTCAGATTTTGAAAATCCTCCGTCTAATACAGCTTTTGGCAAAATTGAAATTGCGTGGTTTGAATTTGCGCTGTAATCGCATTTTTCGCAATAGAAAACATCGTTTTCACCAGCGTTGTTTTCGTTATCACAAACAACCATAAACTCGTGAGAAACGCTTCCGCCTATTGCACCAGAATCTGATTGAACCATTTTGGTTTCCAAGCCGCAACGTTCAAAAATTCTTGTATAAGCTTTCGCCATGTTTTCATATTCTTTGTCTAATCCAGCTTCGTCAATATCAAAGCTGTATGCATCTTTCATGATAAATTCACGACCACGAAGCAAACCAAATCTTGGACGAACTTCGTCTCTAAATTTAGATTGAATTTGATACAAATTCACAGGTAATTGTTTGTAAGATTTAATTCCTTCACGAGCAATATAAGTAATAACTTCTTCATGAGTTGGTCCAAGGCACATGCCGCGACCTTGTCTATCTTTAAGACGCATAAGCTCTTTACCGTAGACTTCCCATCTACCTGATTCTTGCCATAATTCTTCCGGCTGAACAAAAGGCATCAAAAGTTCTTGAGCGCCTGCTTTATCCATTTCTTCTCTTACTATATTTTCAACTTTTCTCAAGGTTCTCCACATCAATGGCAAGTAATTATAAATGCCGCTAGATAAACGACGAATGTACCCCGCTCTAACTAGGAGTTTGTGACTCATAACCTCTGCATCTGATGGGAATTCTCTAAGTGTTTGTACAAACAGTTTTGACATTTTCATAGTCCAAATATCCTTCTTTTAAATAAAAAATCATACGAAAATTCTACCACAAAAGTATTTTATATTGTAAAATAAATGGTATAATAGTAACGTAAAACAAATTTTTGTTTTATAATATTGTTACTACTATAGTAGAGATAGGTAAATATCTTGAATAATAATTTAAATAGCTTTGATAATCTTGAATCATCTATTAGAAAATCGTCTGTAATACAAGAACGAATAAATCTTGTGTCCTCCCATATGTATAAACAATTTTTAGAGTATCAACACTCTACTTTGAATACATCTGAAACTTTTTTGAAGATGGTTGATAATATGGACTCTACCGTAGAATTTTTAAAGCAGTCTTTTTCATCAAGAGGAATAGCAACACAAAATATATATCATGAAGTAGATATGTCAAAAACTGTTGCTATGCTTAATATTTTATGGCACGCAATGAGTTTCACAACTCGATGTAACAATAAACCTCAAGCATTATATAGAGAACAAGAAACCCCAATTATTACGGGCAGAATAATGGCGCTTAATGGGATTTATTCTGAAATAATAAAGAAAAATCCTGAAAATGAAATGCAAGCTTTGCTTGATGCTGAAATTGCTTCTTTATTTATTCCTGCGGACAAATCACAAAATGCAATTATAAAAATTAAACACTTAGGAAATAGAGAGTTTTATATAAATCAAATGGATGCTCCTCGAGAATTTTTATTAAAAGTTGTTGAGACTGTTTGTGGGGGCGGTGTTTGTCATGAAGAGTATACAAAAAAATTAATATAAAATAAAAAAGAATTGATTTAGAGGTTGGAATGATATCAAAAAAAGAATATAACAAGCGTGTACTTATTAAGTATTTTCTTTATGCTATTGGTGTGATTATTGGTATTTGTTGTTTGTTATGGTTGTTTAAGATTACTAATTCAGACTCATTTTTGATGATGATGGAAAATAAATCTTTTGATATTAGACAAAAAACTATTTCAACATCAAAAAAAGCTAGTGATAATATTGTAATTGTTACTGTTGACAATGCAAGCTATGAATATTTATCTACTAAGTATGGTGAATGGCCTATACCTCGGCGTATATACGCTGATTTAGCTCAATATTTGGAAAAACAAAATCCCGCATCTATAGTTTTTGACTTTTTATTTGTGAATTCATTTAAAAGCGCACAAAGTGATGATTTAAGGCTTATTGATGAGTTTAAAAATAATTCAAAAATTTTTACTTCAATAAATTTTGATAATTTAAATGAACATATTAGAAAGGCAGAAAATTTGCCTGATAAATTGAAAATCAATGTAAAAAATGAAGCCAATATAAATTTAAAAAATGAAAAAATAAACTATAAAAATTGTAGAATGATATTGCAAGGGATAATTGATTCGACATCAAAAATTGGACATATTAATCTTATACGAGAAGATGATGGAATTGCCAGAAAAATAAATCCTTTTGCTGTTTATAAAGATGAATTTTATCCTCATTTGGCTTTAAAAGTGGGTGTTGATTATTTAAACAAAACTCAAAATATAGATGAAAAAAACTTTTTTATAGATAAAAATAAAAATCTTGTTCTTGGGGATAAGAAAATACCTTTAGATAGCAATGGTTTTGCTATTCTGAACTGGTATGGTGCAAGCGGTGAATATAATTCAAATTCGTTTAAATATATTCCTTTATGGAAATTAGAAAAACTTGCATACGGTGAAGAGGTTGACGAAGTAGATAAAATTTTAGCTCAAAATTATTTTAAAAATAAAATCGTTTATTTAGGTGTCAGTGCAACTTCAATGTATGATATAAAATCAACTCCAACAGAAAAAAACATGCCAGGAGTTGAATTACACACAACTTTTATTAACAATTTGCTAGATAATAATTTTATTCAGCGTGTACCTGTGTATATTGATATTTTAATTTCAATGATAATTGGATTAGTGATAGGATATATTGTCTTGAGTTTTAATTCAACAGTTGCCGCATCAATAACTAGTATAATGATTGCAACTTTATATGTTATTTGCACCACTTGGTTAATGCGAGAATATAATTTGTGGGTAGGTATTGTTTTGCCGTTAAGTATTGCATTATTTACATTTATTAGTGTTTATTTAGTTAAATATTTTAGAAAATCTAAGGATTTTGAACATACATATAAACTTGCGACTACAGATGGTTTAACCGAATTGTATAATCACAGATATTTCCAAGAACAAATGATTATGAATATAGAAATGGCAAAACGTTATGAAAATCATTTTTCTTTGATTTTAATAGATATAGATTTCTTTAAAAAATTTAATGATAAATTTGGACATCAATCAGGAGATGCGGTGTTAAAACAAGTTGCTCAGACTTTGAAAAAAAATGTTAGAACAACAGATATAGTTTGTCGTTATGGTGGGGAAGAAATGTCTATTATTTTGTCAAATACAACTAGTGAAGAAGCCGCTCATACTGCTCAAAAATTATGTAAAGCAATATCTGAAAGAGTTTTTGATTTAGCAAATAACCAAAAGGAACACGTAACAATAAGCTTGGGCGTTGCAACTTATCCACAAAATGGACAAACACCTCAAGAGCTAATTGAACATGCGGATAAGGGGCTTTATAAAGCAAAAGAAAATGGTAGAAATCAAGTAGGTATTATTTAAAAATATAATAAATTTTAACTTGAATTCAAATAAAAATATCGTTAAAAAGACATATTTGTACTAATTTTAATTAATGCAGGATAAAGAATAATTATAAAAATGGCAGGAAGCATAAACAAAACCATTGGAATTGTCATTTTAGATGCAGCTTGTTGAGCAACTTCTTCTAATCTTTGACGTCTTCTTGTGCGAACTGAATCACAATATGAATCCAAAGATTGGGTTATACTTGTCCCTAGCTTATCCGTTTGAATAAGCAGTGCGACAAAGGATTTTACTTCTTCGTTAGGATTACAAATTGCCATATTTCGGTATGCTTCTTGCCGAGTCAATCCTGATAAAACATCTCTATTAAGTCTATCGAATTCGTTAGCTACAACTTTTGATGTTATGGAAAATTCATTTGCTACACGATTTAATGCAGAATCAAGACCCAAACCAGCTTTTATACAAATTGATAATAAATCGATTGCATCGGGTAGATTTTTTATAAATTCTTTTTGGCGAGTTGCTATTTGATGTTTAAGTGTTGCTTCAGGTAATTTATATGCAATTAATAAAAAAATGATTGCAACTGCCATATTTATAGGTGTAAATCCTAAAAAATATAATATAGTGATAGAAATTAAAAGCGCAAATAAGAAAATAAAATTTTTTCTACCTTCGTAAATTATAATTGCATCTTCAGTATAATCTTGCCCTGATTGCATTAATAAAAGTTTATTTTTTGCAATTTGAACTTTATTTTTCTTCTTTTCTTTACCTGCCTGACCGAGAACTTCTAATAAATTTTGAAATATAGTTTTCTTTTTTGCTTTATCCTTTTTTATTACTTTTTTAATTCTTTCTTCAAGCATGCTAACCTTTTCCTGAGTTAAAAAATAAATAGTAATGGCAAAAGAAAATCCTAATAATATCGATATAATTTTTTCCAAAATCTTCTCCTAAATCTCAATATCTGTAATTTTTTTAATGCAATATAAGCCCAAAAGCGTTAAAAATATAGAACCAAGTAAAGCTAATTTACCGTTTTCTGTTGTTAATAAGGGTTCCATATATTCAGGGCTTAATGCAAATATTGCCCCCCCGACCAAAGGAGGCATCACACTAAGGATTATACCTGAAAATCTTGTTTGTGCAGTTTGTGCTTTTAACTGACCTAAGATTTTGAAACGTTCCCTAATTGTACCAGACAAGCTGTCTAATAGTTCAGCTAAATTTCCCCCTACATCTCTTTGAATAAGAACTGCAGTTACAAAGAATTTCAAATCCATACTTTGTGGGATTAATTTAACCATACTATTTAAAGCTTCTTTGATATCTATTCCTAAAGAAATTTCATCTACAGTATGTTTAAATACACTACAAACTGGTTTGGGCATTTCTTGTACGACTGTTTCAAATGATGCCATTAACGGGTGACCAGCTCTTAATGAACTTGAAATCATATTTAATGCGTCTGGAAATTGTTGAGTAAACATTTTTAATCTTTTTTGGATTGCTGAATGTAATAATATACTTGGAATTATTGATAAAACAAAGCCTGTAGGGGCAAAAATTATTGATTTTATTGAAATTAAACAAAAACCAATAAATCCACAAAGAAAACTTAAAAACAAAAAAGTATCAACTTGCAAGTTTGAATCGGCTAAATAAAGAGCGTTTTTTATTTGAGAGCTAAAACTAAATCTCTTTAAAATAAAACCAATAAATTGAATTCGATAAGCTGTATCTTTTACTAATAATGAAATTCTTTCTTTGATTTCTTTTTCAGATTCAAATGATTTTCTTTTTATTTTATCCAAACGGATTTGTGTTTCATCTTTTTGTGTTTCGTTTGATGTTAGCAAAATAAGGCAGATTAAAAAAGATGAAATTCCTATTAAAATGCTACAAGTTAATATATTCATCGTCTTAACCTTTGTGCTATGGCGTTATTTTGCATTAACCTTGTTTTTACAGGTGCATTTTGCTCAATTTTTTGTGCGATTTTATTTGCTTCTGTATTTTGATAAGTAAGTTTATTATCTTTATTAAAAATAGTAAGATTAACGTGATAGCCTTTAGTATTACATTTTTCTATAAAATTAGGTCTTACACCTGTTGAAACGTGCATCCCAACAACTTTGCCATTTTCGACTCCGATTTGTTCAAATTTAAAAATTTCTTGCATAGAAATAACATTTTCTTCCATGCCTGTAACTTCTGAAATAGAGGTAACTTTTCTAGTTCCATCCGACAAACGATTTGTTTGAATAATAAAATCAACGGCAGAAGCAATTTGCGATTTAATATTTTTATCCGGAAGGTTAATACCTGCAAAAAGGACCATTGTTTCCAGCCTTGATAGCGCATCACGAGGAGAGTTTGCGTGTAAAGTTGTTAAAGAGCCATCGTGACCGGTGTTCATAGCTTGAAGCATATCTAAAGACTCTGCACCACGGCATTCCCCAATAACTATTCTATCTGGTCTCATACGTAGTGCGTTTTTAACCAAATCCCTAGCGGCAATTTCGCCACTACCTTCAATGTTTGCTGGTCTTGTTTCAAGACGAACAACGTGGTCTTGGTTTAACGATAACTCGGCAGAGTCTTCTATTGTAATAATTCGTTCTTCTTGTGGAATTTCTTCTGATAAACTATTCAAAAGAGTTGTTTTACCAGAACCGGTACCTCCGCTAATTACGATATTTGCCCTTGCTTTTACTATCGCTGCTAGAAATTCAGCCATCTCAACAGTGATAGAACCCCATTTTAAAAGACTTTGTAAAGAACCAGCATCCCCTTTAAATTTTCTTATTGATAAAGATGGTCCATCAATTGCAAGTGGCGGAATAATTGCATTTACACGGCTTCCATCCTGCAATCGAGCATCAACCATCGGCGATTTTTCATCAATTCTTCTTCCAACTTTTGATACAATCCGTTCAATAATATTTTTTAAATGATTGTTGTCTTTAAAGGTTACTTGTGTTTTTACAAGTTTTCCATTTTTTTCTACGTATACATTTTTTGCTCCATTAACCAAAATATCTGAAATATTTGGGTCTTTTAATAATGGATCTAATGGACCATAACCTTTTGTTTCTTGAACAATTTCTCTAATTAGTCGTTCTTTTTCTACCCTATTTAATGGTACAGACTTGAAGCTTGTTTCAAGCTGATTATCTATAAATTCTTTTATTAATTCTTTTTGTTCTTCATCTGAAAAATTTATCCAAGTAGGAGTTGCGTTTACTTTTTCTATCAAAAGTGAGTGGATACGTTCTTTTAATTGCACGTACTCAGCGCTTACTTCACCTGTTTGAAAAATAATATCGTAAGCGTTTTCGTTGTTTGCAAGTTTTTCTGGCGTGCGATTTAAGCGATCCTTAAGTGACAATTTTTAATCCTTTATTTTTTAAATAAATCTAAAATATTAAAATTTGAACGTTGTTGTTTTTTTGTTGGATTTGGAGAAATGATATTGTCTGACAATAATGCCGCCAAATCTCTATAACTACGTGAGATATTAGAATCCTCATTTATCATTCCAACAGGAATTCCTTTATTAATTGCAGACATAATTGTAAAATAGTTATTAGGTATTTTCCAATATACTTTTTTGTCTAATACATCTTCAACATCTTCTGTTTTTATTTCTTCATTTTCCATATAGCGGTTGAGTACAATTTTAACTTTTTCTTTTGTATAGCCAAGTCTATCAAACAATTCCAAACAACGTTGGCAGTTTCTAATTGCTGGTAAGTTTACTATTGTTACTAGTAAAATTAAATCAGAACTATCTAGAACTGTAATTGTTTTGCCATCAAAGCTAGAACCTGTATCTACAACAATATATGAAAAAGTTTCTTTTAATACATCAAACAGTTTTGCAATTTGATCAGATGTAATGTCTTCTGCTTGCTCTAAATATGGTGGGTCTGCTAAAACATACAAGCTTGTATCTTTGTATTGTTCTAAAGTTGATAACAAGAATGACTCGTCGACGCGGTTAATATTATTAACAACGTATGAAATATCAAAACTTGGATTTAAATCTAAAAATGTCGTAACATCACCAAGTTGTAAGTTTAAATCAATTAGCGCAACTTTTTCTTTAGTTAAATTTGCAAGCTCCAACGCTAAGTTAACTGCTATAGCCGTTTTTCCAATACCGCCTTTATTTGAAAAAGTAGATATAATTTTACATTTATTATTATCAGATAAATTACCTTGAACAAGGTCTTTAAGTTTAATTATTGCTGTAATTGCTTCTTGTTCTTTCATAGGTTTTGTTAAAAATTCACGAGCGCCTATCCTCATTGATTTTATTACCAAATCAGCATCAGCATTGTAAGAGGTAACTATAACTTTTGCTTGTTTATTTAAGGTTGTTATTTTATTAATTAATTCAAATGTTAAATCTGGATCTTCGCTAATATCAACAATAATTATATTAGTACGATTTTCAATAACGTAATTATAAGCTTCAAAAGCGTCTGAAAATTCTTTATCAATATAAACATCAGAAATATTTTGAATATAATTTCTAATAATTTTTTTTGAAGCTTCTTCTTTATCGATTATAACAACACTTACTGAATTGTTCATTTTTTCCTCTTAACGTTTAAATACTTTCATAGCGAAAATTTGAATCAACTTCTACAATTTTAGGTGTAATAAAGATTACTAATTCAGTATCATCTTTATTTTCGCTTCTATTTGAGAACAATATTCCCAGTAATGGAATATTAGAAATCCATGGAATTCCGGTTCTGTTTTTACTACTTGTTTGCTTTAATAAGCCAGCAATAACAAGTGTTTCACCATCTCCAAGTTCAACAGTTGTATTAACCTTTCTAGTTTTTACTCCTGGGATTGTGCCTGTACTTTGTTGTAGCCCTGCACCAAAGTCAATTTCACTAACTTCTGGAGTTAATTTTAAAATAATTCTATTAGATTTCTCTAAAATTTGTGGCTTAAAATTTAAAATAACACCAGTACTTTTATATTCATAAGAAACTTGCCCATATTGCCCAATGCCAGAAGGAATAGGTGTTTCGTTGCCAACATTAAAACTCGCTTCTTCGTTATTCATAGCTAAAAGTTTAGGCTCAGCCAAGATTTTAACTGTTCCTTTTTGTTCTCCGGCTCTTAAAGAAAACGCTAAATTATTGGAATTGTTCGCGAAAATATATTGAAAACCGTTCAATGTGCCATCAAATCCACCTTGACTTATACTTGTACTAGCCGGACGACCAAGAACATTTGAAACAAATTGATTTGTTCCTCTTCCAAATGAAAATTGTGAAGCAAGTTCGTTTGTAAAACTTCTAGATGCTTCTGTTATTTTTACCTCTAAAAGAACCTGTTTAGTTGGGCTTTCTGACATATCAACAAGTTCAAAGTTATACGCTTTTGCTATATTTTTAATTTTTTCTTTTGTTCCTGATGAAGAAATATGTCCTGATAAAATTACACCATCATCTGTAAAAATTAAATTTGCATTTTCATTTGGCGCTATATCTTCTACCGCCTGTAAAAACGCGTCGGCATCTTGTTGAACTACTAAATTATAAAAAACTGGTTGATTATTTGAGCCCCAAAAAATTAGACTTGTTCTTCCAGCTTTTTTACCGTTTAATAACAGTTCTTGAGGTGAAAGCATCACTATATCAGCATATTGAGGATCTGTAATTGAAACTCTGGTAACTGCTTCATCAAATTTTAAAAGTTGAGATTTCCCAACAACAGCATATAATTTTTCATTTTTATCTTTTATTTGAGTTTGAAGATTAACTTTTTGGGCTTGTTTATAATTTGGGGATGAATAATTACCTTGAGGTTCAACAATTATTGACTCATGGTTAACTCTTTGATTTGCCAAAACTGCACTTGGTGAAAAAATCATCCAAAAACTAATCATCAAAACTATTAACTTTTTATTATATATCTTTTTCAATTTTTCCTCTTTTATTAAAAACTTATTTGAGTTTTGCTATTTGCTTCAATTATTTCAACTGAAGTTGTATATTTATTTAATTTAATTGGAGCCGGAAGCTCATTTATTGATGGATCTTCATATGTTTGAACGACCGGTAATGATGGAAGTTTTGCTGAATCGTAATTTGTATTTTGTGAATTAGTTTGAGCTTTTTGTTTTTCTTCTTTCTTTGATTTTATAATCGTATCATCACCAACTGGTCTCATAACTAACATAATTTTCCCCGCAGAATATATCTCTACAAAATCTTGAACTCTATTTATTGGTATCTCAAATGTTACAGATTTTGCTTGTGTAATTGCAAGTGGTGTTTTCTTCTCAGGTTCATTTGTCACGGTATTTGCGGTTTTTTCAACAATTGTTTCTTGTTTTAGCGGAACTAAAGAAATAATTTTTATTTTAGATAAAATCTTCCCTTCTGAACTTGATTTTGAAAAAATATCAATTAAGGTTCCTTCTTTCATATCAGTAGACATTCCATCTAGTGCTTCTGTAGGAACGGTCAATGCTCGATATCCTTCTCTAAGAGTTTTATCATTGTTAATTATAATTTTGGTAAAATCTTGTTCTGTGAATATTTGCCCTTCTTTTATGTCTCGCAAAAGCACGCTTCCTATAATATCGTTTTGGGTTGTTATTGCATCACTTTGTTTTTGCGAAATGGTTGTTTTTTTTATATCCATAACAGTTACTGTTGTACCTGTTGCAAGATCTTTTATCGGTACAAAATAAGTAAAAGTTTGTTTTGCTAATTGTTCATCTCTTAATTTCATAACTTGTATTAATTGATTTTGCGCTGTTATTTGTTTTTGTTGTTTTGCATATAAATCATAGGCATAGAAAGATATTCCCACACCAATTAATAAAGATATTAAAATATTTTTTATATTCTTATTTGCCATTTGCAAAATATTCTCTCAAGTTAAATTTCTTCCACCATAATATATTATAAGCGTTATATAATAAAATGTACAATTTTTTAAAATTTTGGGCAAAATGTTAAGCGTTTTTTACTTTGTTGATTTATTTGCTATTTAAATAATTAATAACATAGTTGAGTGCGCCACGTGAATTGTCAAAAATTGACTTACAAATAGAAGAAATTTTGTCGTGATAATTTTTGTCTAAATAGAATTCTAAAGCTGTATTAATAAAGTCCTCTTCTGTGTTGACAATAATTGCAGCGCCTTCTTTTGTTAATTGTTTATAAATATCTTTAAAATTAAATACAGTAGGTCCACTAAGAACAGGAACATCCCAAATATTTGCTTCAAGTGGGTTATGCCCTCCTGTGTTTGAAAAACTTCCACCAATAAATGCTAGATACCCAAGTGAAAACATTTTGGATAATTCTCCCATTGTATCAAGCATAATTATTTCGTTTTGTTCAAAATTCCCGTGTAAAGAACGTTTTGAATAGTTATAGCCTGTTTTTTTAATTAATTCTTCTACTTGTTCGTATCGTTGAGGATGTCTTGGTGCAATTAAAAGTTTTGCATCAGGATTTTTGTTTTTAATATGTGAAAAAACATTTAACGCAAGTTCATCTTCTCCTTTATGGGTACTTGCAACTATAAACAATCTGTTTTTATTAAGTTTTATTTCATCTTTAAGATTTTGTACTTCATCTGAAGATAAATTTTTATCGATATCAAATTTTAAATTACCCATTACTTCAGTTTTTTCTTCTGGGGCCCCAATTGCTATCATTCTTTCTTTGTCGCCTTTTGTTTGCATAAGAATTTTGTCAAACCAGCTTAAAACATCTTTG
This sequence comes from Candidatus Gastranaerophilaceae bacterium, assembly GCA_045638605.1. Taxonomy (GTDB): domain Bacteria; phylum Cyanobacteriota; class Vampirovibrionia; order Gastranaerophilales; family Gastranaerophilaceae; genus RGIG2134. The sequence goes on along the minus strand of JAZUBS010000032.1, from coordinate 25,779 downwards.
AAGAAAAATTTAAGATGTTTATATCCGCTAAATGAAGTTGGAGAAATTCTACCATTAACAAGAATTAGTTGAATTTTCATCATGTTTGCAATATATGCAAACATTGGCCAAATTTCTGTTTCTGCGATGATAACTTTGCTTGGTTTAATTGATTTTAAACAACAAATAACAGAAAAGAAAAAGTCATACGGAAAATAAATTATCTCATCAGTAAATGCTGAAAGCTTATTATGTGCTACATCTTGACCAGTTTTTGTTGTTGTAGAAAGAACGATATAATTATTGGGGTATTCTTTTCTTATTCTTTTTACAAGATTTTCAACTGCATTTACTTCGCCAACTGAAACTGCATGAATTAAAAAAGTTTCTTTGTTGGAAGTATTTTGTGGATAAAATCCAATTTTTTGCCAAAAACCGGCTCTAAATTTTGGTTGAATTAAAAATGCTAATAAGATTATAAGACTTAATTTTATAGCTAAAAGTGGCAATATTAATCCATATAAAAAAATCATTATTTTATCCTCGAAAATACTTCTTGTGCTAAATCATCCATTGTATTTGCTAAGAAATAAGCTGAAGATGCGACCATTGACGCATTATCAGTACAATATTTCATAGGTGGTGCGTATACTTTATATCCTTCTTTTTCTAAGTCAAAAAATTTACGTCGTATCTCAGAATTAGCTGCAACGCCTCCTGCAAGAGCCATTGTAGTTATACCTTCACTTTTAGCAATGTTCACGGCTTTTTTTACTAAAGTTTCAGAAATGCATTCTTGAAAACTTGCTGCAATATCAACTTTTGGAACTTCACCCAATTCTTTTTTTAATCTTTGGCAAAGCTGCAATACTGCAGTTTTTAAGCCTGAAAAACTAAATTCATTTTCGCCTACTCGAGCCTGAGGCAATTTATATGCATTTTTATTGCCTTCTTTTGCCATTTTATCGAGATTAGGACCTCCTGGATACGGCAACCCAATAAGCCTTGCAACCTTATCATAAGCTTCACCAACAGCATCATCAATGGTTTCTGCGACAATATGTTGTTCTAAATAACTATCAACTTTGATAACTTGAGTATGTCCACCGCTAACTAATAATGCGACAAATGGTGGTTTTAAATCAGTGTCAATATAGTTTGCGCAAACGTGAGCATTTAAATGATTAACACCAATAAATGGTTTATCATAAGTTATTGCTAACGCTTTTGCCGCATTTAATCCAACTAAAAGAGAGCCAACAAGCCCAGGACCTACTGTTGCCGCAAATGCGGTTATATCTTTGGGTGTTAAGCCGGATTGAGTAAATGCTTCTGCTATTACAAGATTAATTGCTTCCATATGTTCTCGTGCTGCAACTTCTGGGACGACGCCGCCAAATTGCTGGTGTGTTTTTATTTGAGATGCAACAACGTTTGCGATAACTTCTCGCCCATTTTTTACAATAGCGCATGCCGTTTCATCACAGCTTGATTCAATTGCCATTATAACAACATCAGACTCAACATCTGGTCCTATTTCAATTGGTTTTTCACTAAATGGTGTTTTAAATATTTTTGTAATCTTTTTCATACTAAAAATATTAACTCAAAATTATAATTAGTGCTACTTTTTTTCTTTTATAATATAATATGTATATGCGATTAACAAGTGCTGGAAATTTGCCAATATCAGTTTTTCTCGCTTTAGGTGCGACAACTGCAGGATATAACTGTTGGAAAGCAAAACCAAGCGAAAGAAAAGATGTACTTATTCGTAGTTCTGTAATTGTCGGTAGTTCTATTGCCGGCGTAATTGCGGCACAAAAATATTCAGATAAAATTATTAAACAAAAACCAATAGAAAAAATAATTAACACAGTTGCTCAGTGGCTTATTCATGTTCCAAAACCTAGATTTTTAAAACATTTTTTTGAGTCTCTTTTAGATGCAAATAAAAATAATAAGTTCGATATTGAAGAAACTTCTCAGTGTAATGAAATTATTCAAAACTGTTTAAAGGATTGTTTTATGCTTGTATCTGCAATTGGTGCAGGTGTAGTTGGTGGTGAAATCTTAAATCTAACTTATTTTAAAGATAAAAAAGCTCCGGCTTTAAAAGAAACTAATTTGGCAAAAGAAAAACCAAACTATAATATAAAGGCAAATCCAGATGAAGGCATAGATAAAATGTCAAAAATTTTAGAAGGTGATTTTAAGATATGGAAAGCTTTTGATAAACCAATGGCGGTTTTTGATGCCTTGCAGATTACTAAAGAAAAAAATTCACTTACTAAAATTAAAATGACAGCGTATGAAATCATTGCAAATGCTCTATTGCCAACATTTTTTATTTCTCTTTCTATGTCATTAACCAAAAATGTATCTTTAATAAAAAGAATATTTACTGTTAGTTCAGCTGGAATATTAGGGTTAGTTTTAGGGCATAGAATGGCAGTTCAATTCAATCGTTCTGTTACTCCTGAAATAGTTGAGAATATCAAAGAATTAACAGACGAAATATCTCAAGAACTTGCCAATACGCAAAATATAATTTAAAACGATAATTTTATCTAGCCTTAATGGCGATTATAGCGATTAATTTTTTTTTGTTAAAAATTTTGTTAAACTTAATTTCAAAGTTATAAAGTTATTAAGGACAAATTATGATGCATTATCGTTTGATTTTTAGTCTATTATTTATTTTTATACTAATTGCGTATATTGATACAAAAAGTCTAAAACAATATTTTACAGAAGCTAAAATATTAAAAGAATACGAATCTTCTTCTAAATTAATAGGTTTAGGCTTGAAAGATAAAAATGGGAATATTTTTATTAATGATGTTATATTAAATACTCCAGCAGATACAGCAGGAGTTGAAGTCGGAGATATTATTGTTGATATTGATGGCAAAAAAATGAGTTCAGCTGCAATGGTAAAAAATTATTTAAATCATGTAAAAAACAATAAAAAAATATTGTTGACCTTAAAAAAAACAGATAATTCTATAGTAAGAATTATAGTTTTGCCAACAATAATAAAAAGCGAACTAGAATAAATACACTAAATGGATTATAAAAAATTTTTAATATGTGTCTATAATAGCATTGTAGGGTGCGTCTTTTGACGTTAGGGAAAAAGGAATTAGTTTTGCCTAGAGCAATGCAAAAAAATCAATACAATTCTTATTATGGGAATTATTCTGCTAATCCCCGATTTTCCAATGCCCAAAGAACTCAATATAAATATCCTCTAAAGCAAACACAGCCGATTAGCAAAAAAGCACGTTTTAAAAGGACAAAAATAAAAAAAAGATTTAATCCTGCTTTGGCATTAATTCGTCTATGCACAGCTTTATTGTTGGGTGGCGTTATATTGCCGCAAAGTTTTTCATTGGTTACAAAATCTATTATTTTAAACCCTGTTTTGTATAGAAATATAAAAACTGATTATTCACAAATCTTGAGCCCTACTTTGAACTATTTAAATAATGATTATCTTGAGGATATGTCTCTTCGTACCCCTGTTCAAACAAAGAAAACGCAAATGCAATTATTGTTTGAAGGTGAGAGAATGACATTGCTTGAGACTCGTTTGCAACAACTTAATGAAAAATATAAATTAATTCATCCTTCAATTTATGTATGGGAATATGAAAATGGAAAGTTTGCAAATATAAATGCTGATGAATTGTTTCCTACTGCAAGTATAATCAAAATCCCTGTTTTAATAGAAATGTTTAGAGCGATAGAAGATGGACAGTTTAAGCTTTATGACAAAATGACAATGGGAGAGCATTATAGAACAAGTGGTTCTGGTTCATTGCAATATAAAGCTGAAAACTCAACATTTAGTATGGATTATTTAGCTCGTCATATGATTGAGGAGTCTGACAACACTTCTACCAATATGATTATGTCAAAAATTGGTGGCAAACATTCTGTAAATAGAGCGCTAAAAAACTGGGGATTAGAAAAAACATATATTCAAAATTGGTTGCCGGATTTGGGTGGTGAAAATGTTTCTACAGCGCGAGAAATGTCTACAATTTTATACAATATTAATAACGAAACACTGTTAAATATAAATAGTAGAGAAAATATAATAGATTACATGTCACATGTAAAAAATAATAGATTAATTGCAGCAGGGTTGCCTAATAATGCTCAGTTTATTCATAAAACAGGTGATATAGGTAAAATGTTAGGTGATGCGGGAATTGTTTATGCTCCAAATGGTCAAAGATATATCATAACAATTTTTGCAAAACGCCCATATAATCATCACCAAGGAAAAGATTTTATTGCCGAAGCTTCCAAAATCATATATGACTACATAGTAAATCAAAAAGTTTAGTTTACTTTTCTTTTTGTTTTGGATAAGATTTTGGTGTTGAAAGTAATCGCTCGAAGTAATTTTGTGGTAAGCTTTCATTGAGAATATACCTTGAAAATAAAATAAATTGTTTATGTCGTAGTGGCACTCTGCCGAGAAAAAGGTGACTAAATGTCACGTTTTTCGAGAGGGAAGCGGAGCTTCTTCCGCCAACGCCGCAACGAAAATCTTGAAAATTAAATATTCTATGTCGTAGTGGCGGAATCGGTATACGCGCACGTTTGAGGGGCGTGTGGAGCAATCCGTGAGGGTTCAAGTCCCTCCTACGACAGATATAAAATAGGAGAGCGTTAATGTTTAATAATTATGCAAAATCTGAATTAGAATTAATGGTTGGTAGTAATGAAAAAATCTTTTGGAAAGGAAAACCTAATAAACGTTGTTTTATTTTAGAAGGTATTTTCAATCCAATGTTACCATTTGCCCTTGTTTGGTTTTTATTTGATTCAATGTTTATTACTGCATTTTTAGGTGGTGCAACAAGATCTGAAATTCCTACGGCATTTACGATAATTCCAATAATTTTCATTCTGTTTCATTTAATGCCAGTTTGGATATATTTAGGTGGGGTTATATTCGTGTTTAGAAGATATAAACACACTGAGTATATAGTTACAGATAAAGGCGTTTATTATTCGGGAGGATTATTTTCTTATACCTGCAATATGAAACCTTTTACAGAACTTGCAAGAGTTAATATACACAGAGGTATTATTGACCAAATAATTGGAGTTGGTGATGTTGTTTTAACGAGCAATAATATTGCGGATTACTATAACTCAGGTGCAAGAGTAAATGGCAGACCGGTTGGTACTGGTTTTGGCATTACTATTTCAGATATTAAAGATTATAGAAAAGTTTTTGAGCTTATTAAAAAATTGCAAGAAGATATATATACTGATACCATGTACCCTAATGCTTTAAGACCAGAAGAAAATCAAGGTTATAGAACAAAATATAATGGCTTAAATTAGTTAATCTCTAAACCAAGAACCATTCTCATATTGTAATATGCTTGCGTATCTAATTTTATAAGCAAAACTAACTTACGATAAATATTACAATTATCATCTAAATTTGCTAAAATTTTCTTGTCGTAGGGTTCTAGAATAGTCCCCTTCTCGACACCATTAAATAACTTGTACAATAAATAAACCATACGAACTTAGCAATCTTAAAGAATTTGAAAGCCTATATCCTTCAAATTAACAAAATCTCCAGGAAATACTTCTTTAACGCTACTAATTCTTTCTCCATTAACCATAACATTACTTGTTAATGTTTCTATACGATAACCATTTAATGTTGGAATTAATCTTGCATCACTAGAATTAATTGGCACTTTATGTCTTATCCCACAATAAATCTGACCAACTGTGCTTTTAATGTCAAAGTATTTTTGGATTAATTTCGAATTGTCTTTTGGATGTGTTATTCTATATGGAAATACTTGTGGAACAAGATTTCTAGAGGTATTACCTATGCTAAACATATTCCCATGCATTGCATCAAACAAATATGTATCCCCTTTTGTTATTATTTCATTCCAAGCGTGGCTACCACCATTATAGTAACCATGTACCATTCTGCACTTTATCTTTGTTTCATCAGCTAGTACTTTTGTTAATAATGCTCGATGCCGGCACATTCCAGCTCCACTGTTTATAATATCACCTAATAAAACTTCAACTTGTTTCGTTATCTCTTTCATTATATTCTCAACATACTTTTGAGTTTGGCTACCAGATTTACTAACAGAGAAAACTTCATCAACGAACTTCATCAACTCATCAACTTTTTGTTCATCGGTTAAATTCTTACCATTTATCCTATTCTTAAATGCGTTTATTGTTTTAACAAGGGTATCATCTAGTGTCCTATCTAATACAACAATTTCTTGTTTACCATGCTTAAATCGTGAAATATTTCTACCGCAATCGTCAAAGCTTGCTAGTGGTCCGGAATAACGATATCCATCAATTAAGCGTTCATTTTCAGTAATCAAATCTTTAGCTAATTTATTACTTTGTTCAATTCCTTGTTTAGAACAAGGTAAAGTGCCTTGTGGATGCATTTTAGGCTCAACATACTGTCTATTTCTAATATGTTTGAGAAATTGTAAATCATTAGAGCCATACATTCTTTGATTAACATTTATCCTACCGTTCTTAGTAAAGTTGAATAAATAGTAGCGGGTGCCATTAGAATTATATAGTTTGAGTTTTTCAACACGTCGTGAGGCTAGCTGTACTGTATCAGGAATAATATCAGCATCTTTTGTAATTGTAGCAGAGGCTTGTCTAATACCTTTTCCTAAGGTTTTAGTTGTTAGTTCAATAGCTTTACATCCAATTTGTGCAAACATGTATTATCCTTTCCCGTATGTATATATATAAAGTCGATAGAGTCCTAAAAATTGTCTTTCGCTTAATAATAATTTACAACACTTCCACCCCTAATGCTCGTCGTATATTATAATATTTTTGCGTAAATTGCTTAATCAGGCTAACAAGGTTTGCGTATAAGCTTTTATTGGGTACCATATTTGAGTCAAAGGGTTCCACATTCGTAACCTTATCGACATTTTTTATGCAGGTTTTCTCCTTCTAGAGGCTTTTCATCTTACAAGTTCTGCGAACTTGCGAGGGGGCAGCGGAGCGGATTTTTAAGCTTACGCTAAAAATCATTTCCGGCACTCGCCAATTTAGGGCTCAGTATTTGCTTGGATTGGAGTGCAAGTCTTTCCTTCGACATTTTTAATTTTTAAAAGTTTTACTTTTCATTCTTTTTATTTTTTTGTAGAATGAAGAAAAGAAAATTGTAGGTGGAAAATGAATAGATTTTTTGGAATTATCGGCATTGTTGTAATTTTTGCAATTTGTTTTTTGATGTCGAACAATAAGAAGAAAATTAGTTTAAAAACTGTTTTGTCTGGTTTTGCTTTGCAAATTTTGTTGGCGTTGTTTGTTTTGAAAACAAAAGTTGGTCAAGTTATTTTTGCAAAAGCAGGTCAGTTTGTAGAAAAATTACTTGATTTTGCAAATCAAGGCGGAGACTTTGTTTTTGGTATTTTAACTAATAATCCAGCTAAATTAAATGAAGTTTTTGGCACAGGAAGTGATTTTATTTTTGCACTTAAACTTATTCCAACGATTATATTTGTGTTAATTTTGGTTAATATCCTCTATCACATAGGAATAATGCAAAAAATTGTATATGTTTGTGCAAAAGTTATGTATAAAATAATGAATATTTCAGGTGCAGAAGCATTGTCCAATGCTGCAAGTGCGTTTGTTGGGCAAGTAGAAGCTCAAATTATGATAAAACCATATCTTGCTAGTATGACAATGTCAGAGTTGTTGGCTTCTATGGCTGGTTCTATGGCGTGTATTGCGGGTGGAGTAATGGCTATGTATATAGGAATGGGAATTCCTGCTGAATATTTATTATCAGCTAGTATTATGGCTGCCCCAGGAGCATTGGTGATTTCAAAAATTGTTTTTCCTGAAACACAAGAGTCTCAAACTAAAAATGATGTTAAAATCGAGGTTAAACAAACTTATGTAAACTTAATCGACGCAATAGCACACGGTGCGTCAGATGGTATGAGAGTTTCTATCAATGTTATTGCCATGTTGATTGCTCTAATTGCTTTAATTCATATGGTGGATTGGGTTTTGGGTTTTGTTGGTACATTTTTGGTTAATATTTGCCATTTGCCAGCAACATTTATTGGAATAGATTTTTCGCATTTATCTATGAAAGAAATCTTGGGTGCAATTTTTTCTGTTTTTGCGTATATTATGGGCGTGCCTATGTCAGAAGCTAGTACAGTTGGTTCTTTGATGGGTACAAAATTAGTATTTAATGAGTTTATAGCATATATGGATTTATCTCAAATTCAAGCTACTTTATCTCCCAAAAGTGTTATTATTGCAAGTTTTGCTTTATGTGGTTTTGCCAATTTAGGTTCAATTGCAATACAAATTGGAGGAATAGGTGAGCTTGCGCCAAATAGACGTGCAGATTTAGCAAAATTAGGATTTAAAGCCTTAATTTGTGGAACTTTGGCATCTTATGTTTCTGCATGTATTGCTGGAATTTTATTATAAAATTCAATATAACAAATAATAAAACTCCCGATTTGCTGAAAATCGGGAGTTTTTAATTTTTATAGTAAATTAAATGCAACCGCTTAAGATTACATCATTCCGCCCATACCGCCCATAGCGCTCATATCAGGCATTGCTGGAGCAGACTTTGGTTCTGGAACATCTACAACGGCAGCTTCTGTTGTTAATAACATAGAAGCAACAGAAACAGCGTTTTCTAAAGCAGAACGAGTAACTTTCGCAGGGTCAACGATACCAGCTTCTAACATATCAACGTATTTATCGTTCATAGCGTCGTAGCCCATTGAGCCTTGAAGTTTTTTAACTTCTTCAACTACAACTTCACCTTTAACACCGCTATTATTAGCGATTAAGTAAAGAGGAATATGTAATGATTCCATTAAAATTTTAACGCCGATTCTTTCATCATCGGACATTTTAGCACATTCAGTGCAAGTTTTTTGTTTTTCAATCATAGATTGCAATACTCTAACAAGCGCAACCCCACCACCAGGAACAATACCTTCTTCTTTAGCGGCACGAGTAGCGTTAAGAGCATCTTCAATTCTTAATTTTCTTTCTTTAAGTTCAACTTCAGAAGCCGCACCAACTTCAATAACAGCAACGCCACCAGAAAGTTTAGCTAATCTTTCTTGAAGTTTTTCTTTATCATATTCAGAGTCAGACATTTCAATTTGTTTTTTGATAAGTTTAACTCTTTCTTCAACCATTGCTTTAGTGTCATCACCAACAACAATTGTTGTTTCTTCTTTAGTAACTGTAACGCGTTTTGCTTTACCCATCATTTGAACAGTAACGTTTTCAAGTTTAATGCCCAATTCTTCAGTAAACATTTGACCGCCAGTCAAAATAGCGATATCTTCAAGCATAGCTTTTCTTCTATCACCAAATCCTGGAGCTTTAACAGCAACAGCTCTTAAAACTTTTCTCATTGTGTTTACAACTAAAGTTGCTAATGCTTCGCCTTCAACATCTTCAGCGATAATCAACAATGAACGACCGTCTCTTGCAACTTGTTCCAAAACAGGTACCAAATCTGCAATTAAGTTGATTTTTTTGTTAACACAAAGAACATAAGCATCTTCCAAAACTGCTTCCATTCTTTCTGGATCAGTAACGAAGTATGGGGAAATATATCCTTTGTCAAATTGCATACCTTCAACAACTTTTAAAGTTGTACCGGTTGATTTTGATTCTTCAACAGTGATAACACCATCGTGTCCAACTTTGTCCATAGCATCAGCGATTAATCCACCGATTTGAGAATCATTACCAGCAGAAATTGCAGCAACTTGAGCCAAAGCTTCTTTAGAATTAACAGGTTTAGACATTTTTTTGATTTCTTCAACTGCAACTGCAACTGCTTTGTCCATACCGCGTTTAATACCGATAGGATTAGCACCTGCTGTAAGGTTTCTCAAACCTTCGCGAACCAATGCTTGAGCCAAAACTGAAGCAGTAGTAGTACCATCACCTGCAACGTCATTTGTTTTAGAAGAAACTTCTTTCAACAATTGAGCACCTGCGTTTTCTAAACCATTTTCTAGTTCGATTTCTTTAGCAATAGTAACACCGTCATTAACGATTTGAGGTGCACCGAATTTTTTTTCTAATATTACGTTACGACCTTTAGGTCCAATTGTAACTTTTACTGCGTCAGCAACTGCATCAATACCTTTCATTAGGCTTTTGCGTGCTTCTTCATTAAATACAATTCTTTTAGCCATTTTTTATTGTCTCCTTTAAGTTTTATACTTTTTTAAAATTTGTGGTGGGCACATTTTATTTTGCCCACCCTATAAATACTTGTTTAAATTATGCTTCTAAAACGCCCAAAACATCTTTTTCAGAAAGAATTTTAAGCATTTCATCATTTAATTTAACGTCAGTTCCTGCATATTTTGCAAAAAGAACGATATCTCCAACTTTAACTTCCATCTCAGCTTTTTTGCCATCTTCTAAAGCTTTTCCTGGTCCAACAGCAATAACTTCACCTTTTTGTGGTTTTTCTTTAGCTGAATCAGGAATAAAAATTCCGCCTGATGTTTGTTCTGTATCATCAATAACTTTGATAACCAATCTGTCTGCAAGTGGTCTAATTGCCATAATTAAAATCTCCTCTTAATAATATCCTCGACTTTACTATTATATTTATACTATAAAATATATTCAAATATTAAAAAATTAACAAAAAATTAATTATTAAAAAATAAGGTGCAATTTTTTGCACCCTTGCTTAGCTATTTTTGCAAAATAAAATGAAAAAGTGACAGAGCCCTATACATCCTACAATTCTGAGGTGCGTCCTGATAATATAGCCTTATTAGCTTGCCGTAAAAAATAATATTATTGGTTTACAATTCAATTTTATCTTCTGGATTTTCAGATAGTTGTTTAATGTTGAAATAATCACTCAAACAGCTCAATACTGATGGGTTTAGGTTGTTTACGTTACAGCAGGTTATGTAAATGTCTTCTATGCCCAATTTTCTCAAAATAAAAAAGTTTGTAAGTGATGCGTTTGTGCATTGTGTTAGCACGATTTTAATTTTATTTTTTTGAGAGTCAAGATTTTCTTGTAGTTGTTCGATTATTTTATATATTAAAGAAAAATCGTAGTATGATTTTATGTGTAAAATATTGTCGGCTTTTTTGTTGTAAGTCAATGAAATTATAAAATTATCAGAGCCGATTTTTTCATAAAGCCGCTCAAAGAATTCGTTTGAATGGAATCCATAATTAATGAGCCCAATTATATATATGTCTTTGTATTTACCATTTTCAAGTTTTTCTATTATTGAGTCAATATGAGAGTTTATTTCTTGTGAATTATAGCCGATTTTTATGCTTATTTTCTTTTCTGATGACTTAAACCCCTGCATGTCGTTTGCTGCTTTGATTAATGGTGCAAAGTCGTAGTCTTTTATTCTGGTTAGTCCTTTTCCCGCAATAATATCGGTTGAAAAAAGATTTCCTCTGTATAATGCTTCAATTTTATTTGAATAATTTTTTGTTAGCAAAATTGGACCCGGAAAAGTTGAAAAATCCATCTGAAAATCATAGTTTTTGTGTTGATATTGACCAATAAGGTGAGAATATCTTTTAAAATAAGGGTATTGTTGGGCTAAAAGCATCATATCGTGAGTATAGATATTTATTCCTGTACCTTCAGTTGCTTGTAGTAAAAGGTCAAAGTCATTGTAATTGTCTCCAGAAATTAAAATACATTTCCCTTTTTCAACATCTAAAGTAACGGTTGTTGTAGTGGGTTGAGAATAATTTTCCGCATATATTTTTTCTAATTGGAGATTTAATTCATGACTAACTTGAGAAAAATTAAGTATCTTTTTTGTAAGTTTTTCTTCTTTGATGTTTAGGAAGTTCAGCGCATTGAAAAACTCTAATAATTTATATCGTTCGCTAATGCAGTCGATATTGTAGTCTGCAAGTTTCGTTATTGTGGAGGCGGTTGTTTTTGCAATTAAAATCATAATTTCATAAAGATTTTTTTTGCAGGTTGAAATTTGAGTATTTTTCTTGATAGATTGGCGTTCGCCTGTCATTATAGCTTTTATTATATTTATGTCTTCATCACTTGGTTGCATTGATTGTAAAAGTTGACAATCAAGGTTCTTTTTTCTGCAAAGATTTTTGTAAAAATCAATAACTTCTGTTCTTTTTTCATGTAGGTCAGAAAGTAATTTTTCAATGTCTTTTGTTTGGTATTCAAATCCAAAATTTATTGATGCAAGCGTTGTAATTATTTTGTCTACAATTGATAGGTTTTCGTAGCCGATTTCTTTGATTTTTAAAATATAGTAAGTAAGTTGTCTGGTTTCGTATATGAAAGTTTCGCTTAACGCAATAGTTCTTGGATCAACTGCGCAAATTCCATTTGTTAAGCATTCCATAGCTTTTGGGTGTTCTAGGTTGAAAAAATCATACATAATAAAGTTCCTTTTTGCGTAGTGTAAAAAGAAAATATGTAAAAAAAAATACTCAGGTGGATAGTTTAATAGAGTTATATGTATGTAACAAAATGTGAAGAAATATGGAGTTGCTGTAAAGCCTTGCAAAACTTGCCATTTGGGGAAATTGAATTGAAGAGTGAAATTGTGTTTTGTCAATTAATAGAAAATATTTGTTTTTATAAAAATATAAGCACATTTTAGAAAATATAAAATATATCGGGGGGTTGGAAATGACGCAAGTTCAAAATTTGAGCGCTGTTCAATTGCAGCAAAAAATGATTAATGAGTTACAAAATACGCCAAAAGGGTATTCCTATTTGCTTAGAGAGGCGATAGAGGATAATGTTGAATTAAATACTAATAAATACGAGTCAAAAGCCTTTGGTGCAGCCGCTGGAGTAACAAGTTTTGCTGGTTTAGCATACGCTTCTAAAAAGATATTAGCTCAATTTCCAGAGAAGTTGAAAAAATTTGCTGGACAAGTAAAGGTTGATGAAGGTTTAGTTAATAAAATTTTAAATAGGACCGGTCTTAGTAAAGCGGGAGTTAAGCTTGATAATTATGCAAAAGGTGTGCCTGTTTTTATTACTCCGAGGATGGAAAAAGTTGTATCTGCAATCAAAGATGGAAAAAATGCTGCTTATAATCCAATAAATAAATCTGTTATGGTGAATTTAGATAAAGCAGGAGGAACTGTTTTTCATGAAATAGGACACGCTGTAAACGCAAATAAAACTAAGTTTTGGAAGTCGCTTCAAAAAGTTCGACCATTTGCATTGTTAGCACCTATACCGTTATTTTTGACTGCTATGTTCAAGTCTAAAAAGGCAGATGGGGAAAAACCAGTAGGTTTTTGGGACAAAACAACAACATTTATTAAAGAAAATGTTGGAAAGTTAACAACCTTGGCTTTTGTACCAATTATTGCTGAAGAGTTAAGAGCAACTAATGTGGGTAATAAGTTAGCTAAAGCTGTTTTAAATCCAAAGCAATTTAAGCAAGTTGTAAAAAGTAATAAAATTGGTGCGGCATCTTATATCACAGCGGCAGTGTTGAGTGGTTTTGCTACAATGTTTGCAACGAAAGTTAGAGATAAAGTTGCTAGAAAAGATTAGATTTAAAAACGGAGGTATTAACCTCCGTTTTTTGTTAAGGTTTTAGGATAAATTATAATTTAGAGGTGTAAATAAAATTAAAAATTAGCAAATAGTAGGGTGCTGTCTTTAGACGCACCACAAGATTTGAAAAACAAACGGTGCGTCAAAACGACGCACCCTACATAACTTTGACTAATGCTGGCTTTTCCAGCCGAGCGACGACGAAGTCGGCGCCCTAGCGACTCTGTCGCTTTAACTAGGGGGTTCGGGGGAGCGTAGCCTCCCCTGAGTTAACTTTGACATAGAGAGAGTTTAATTTTGCGCCATAATTTTTTTCGAGCTTTTTTGTTAAAAAAAGCATTAAAAAATTCCAAGCAAAATCATTACTCTCTCTAACGAATAGCGTGTTTTTCTTTTTTGGTTATCTTTTTTCTTTTTGCATCGCAACAAAAAGAAAAAAGTAACAAAATAAAAAATTAATCAAGAATTAAACACTTATTTTGGAATGTTCATTTTCTTCTTTTTTGTTCTGGCGACGCAAAAAGCGGAATTGTGCAGGCGTGAAACGCCTATGCGAAGCGGGACGTTGAGTCCTGCGTAGCGCACAATTTCAAGATAGAAAAAAGTAACCAAAGCACGCACGCAGTTTTTAACGCTTGCGCTAAAAACTAGCTGGCTGCATACCTGTCTCGTACGCTTCGAGCAAGCTCTCAGCTACGATATCGGTAAAAAGAAAAAACGGCGCCTTGTCTCCGTCCTAACTTAAAATCAAGGATTAATTTCATTAATTAAAGAGACGGACTGCGACGGATAGGTCAGAGGGGCTTAAGCCGCCCCTCCGAACCTCCTTGCTAATGCGTCGACTATGTCGCCGCGGGCTTGCAGAGCCAGCATAAGTTGAAGTGCGTTGCACCGCTAAATTGTAATTTATAAACATAATTTTTAAAATTTTATTGTCAATATAGATAAAATTTGATATTATTTGAAAAGGATGAATTAAAAAGGAGAAATATAAAATGATTGAAAACCAAGCAGCTGTAAGGAGTCTTAGTAGATCGATAAAATCTCCTTTTTCACAAAAAAATTCTAAAAAAACAAGTTCTTTCCATAAAAAGCAAAGAAAAGGCTTTTCTGTCGCAGAAGCAATGATTGCTCTATTAATTGGTAGCATTGCTCTAGGGATGGCAGCCCCAATGATTACAAAACAGATAAAAAGTCAAACTTTTGCAGATTCTCAATATAGAGTCATTATGGATAGACTGGAAAAACTTGAACAAAATTCAGGTCAAATACCAAAAGGAACAGTAGCATTTTTCAGTTCTAATGTAGTCGCTCAATCAGCAACAAACCCCTGTCCAGCTGGCTGGTCTATTGCTCCAGCAAGCTGGAAGGGAAGGTTTTTTAAAATGGCAGATGAAGTGACTCCAAGGGGAACTGAACAGGAACAATCAATACAAGAACATTGGCATAGCTTGCCTACTTTTGATTTAAGTTCTTTAACGGGCGCCCAGTGGCAATCCGTAGATGGAAATAACGCTTGGGTTTTCAGAGATGCATTTGATGCTATAGGGCTGGGACATAAAGTTCAAGGTTCAGGTACAGAGGATCTAAATCCTCCTCAGGCTTTTGCTGGAAGTGTATTTAGGACTGAACATGCATTTGTTGGTAGCAGTCAAGATGCTTACCCTAATAATGAAGGTTTTGAACAACAAGCACCAAATGTTTCTAATGATGATGAAACACGACCTAAAAATGTGGCTTTGTTAGTTTGTATTAAGGATTAATATTAAGATTTGCAATAAAAACACTTGAAAAGCAAATATATTCGTGTTAGTATGACTTCACGAAATTAGAAAAGTCCGTAGGGTGCATTTTAATGCACCAATTAATACTTCCCTAAGTTATAATTTATCAATTCAACTTTTTGGGCATGCCTTTATCAAATTAACTATTAGAATTTTTAAAAATTGCATTCAAATTAGAATGAAATTTTGTATTAATTTTAACGTATATTAAATATATCAAAACCCCTGATATCTAACTCGTTCAAGGGTTGTCAATCCTTTCTGAGCTGAATGTAAATTTTTGTGTACATAATTGACAGAAATTTTTTCGATTCCCTTGACTGGCATGCTTTATGCGGTAAAATTTTATAACAGTGTAAAATGTAAAATTATGCACATAGTTTGAATTTAATAACGTTAAAACCACAATATAAGAGGTGAATAAATGTCGACAAAGTACGCAAAAAGAGTTACGCCAATGGGGATACCAAATACCAGATTGGCAGATTTACCTGATTTAATCGAAGTTCAAAAGAAATCTTTTGAATGGTTCCTTAAAGAAGGTTTGAAAGAGGAGTTTCTTTCATATTCTCCAATTAAAGATTACACAGGAAGATTGGAGTTACATTTCTTACCAAACTATACGTTTGATAATCCGAAATACACTATTGAAGAAGCTCGTATTCATGACGCAACTTATGCTAAACAGTTGAGAGTTATGGTTAGATTGGTTAACCGTGATACCGGTGAAATCAAAGAACAAGAAGTTTACATTGGTGATATTCCAACAATGACTGACAAAGGTACATTCATTGTAAACGGTGCAGAACGTGTAATTGTATCACAAATCGTACGTTCTCCAGGTGTTTACTTCAAACGTGAAGTATCTCCAACAGGTAAACGTTTGTATAACGCAACTTTGATTCCTAACCGTGGTGCATGGTTAAAAATCGAAACAGATTCAAACGATTTAATTTACGTAAAAATAGACAAAAATAGAAAAATCCTTGCTACAACATTGTTGAAAGCTTTGGGTATTACTCCAATGGAAATGGAAACAATTTTCACACACTTTGATTTCTTGAAAAAGACATTGGAAAAAGACCCAGCAGAAACAACAGATGATGCATTGATTGAAGTTTATAAAAAACTAAGACCTGGCGATCCAGCTTCTGCTGCTGGTGGCCGTTCTATCATTGAAGCTAGATTCTTTGATGAAAAGAAATATGATATCGGTCGTGTAGGTCGTTATAAATTGAACAAAAAACTTGGCTTGAACGTTCCTGAAACTCAAAGAACACTTTCAGTTCAAGATATCGTAGCTTCAATTGAATACTTGATTAATTTAACTTATGACGAAGGTTCAGTTGATGATATCGACCACTTGGGTAACAGAAGAATTCGTTCAGTAGGTGAATTGTTGCAAAACCAATTCAGAGTTGGTCTTTCAAGAATTGAAAGAATTGTAAAAGAAAGAATGACTTTACAAGATTCTGATACGCTTACTCCATTGAACTTGTTGAACACAAAACCACTTGTTGCTTCATTAAAAGAGTTCTTTGGTTCATCACAATTGTCTCAGTTCATGGACCAAACAAACCCACTAGCTGAATTGACTCACAAACGTCGTATTTCAGCTTTAGGCCCTGGTGGTTTGGTTAGAGAAAGAGCTGGATTTGCGGTTCGTGATATTCACCCATCTCACTACGGAAGAATTTGTCCGGTAGAAACACCTGAAGGACCTAACGCAGGTTTGATTGGTTCTTTGGCTACTCACGCAAAAGTTAATGATTATGGTTTCATCGAAACTCCATACTTCGTAGTTAAAGATGGTCAAGTTACAGATGAAGTTGTATATTTAACAGCTGACGAAGAAGAAAACTACCGTGTAGCACCTTCTGACGTTGAGTTGGATAAAGATAGAAAAATAAAAGCTGAGTACGTTCCTGTTCGTTATCGTTCAGAATTTACAATGGGCGAATCAAAAAGAGTTGACTATGTTGGGGTTTCTCCAATTCAGATTATCTCTGTTGCTACATCTTTGATTCCGTTTATCGAACACGATGACGCGAACCGTGCATTGATGGGTTCAAACATGCAACGTCAAGCAGTTCCATTGTTGATTACTCAAAGACCGGTAGTTGGTACAGGTTTAGAAGCTCGTGCAGCAAAAGACTCCGGTATGGTTATGGTATCAAAAGTTGACGGTACTGTAATTAAAGTAGTTGGCGAAGAAATTTTCGTTGAAACAAAAGAAGGTAAAGTTGTAAAACATACCTTGATGAAATATGTAAGAAGTAACCAAGATACTTGTATTAACCAAAAACCAATCGTTAGAGAAGGTGATAAAGTTAAAGCCGGTGATGTAATCGCTGATGGTGCTTCTACAAATTGCGGTGAACTTTCATTAGGTAAAAACGTTTTAGTTGCGTATATGCCTTGGGAAGGATATAACTTCGAGGATGCTATCTTGCTTTCAGAAAGATGCGTTCACGATGATATCTTTACTTCAGTTCACATTGAAAAATTAGAAATAGATGCTCGTCAAACAAAACTTGGACCTGAAGAAATTACAAGAGAAGTTCCAAACGTTTCTGAAGACGCTTTGAGACACTTAGATGAAAGAGGTATCGTACGTATCGGTGCGAGAGTTTATGCTGATGACATCTTGGTAGGTAAAATCACTCCAAAAGGTGAATCTGAACACCCACCAGAAGAAAAATTGTTAAGAGCAATTTTTGCTGAAAAAGCAAGAGATGTAAAAGATAATTCATTGAGAGTTCCTCACGGTGAAGGCGGACGTGTTGTTGACGTTAAAGTGTTTGACCGTGAAAAAGGTGATGAATTGCCACCTGGAGCAAATACAGTTATCAGAGTTTATATCGCTCAAAAACGTAAAGTATCAGTAGGTGATAAACTTTCTGGACGTCACGGTAACAAAGGTATCGTTTCAAGAATTCTTCCAAAAGAAGATATGCCATTCTTACCAGATGGTACTCCTGTTGATATCGTGTTGAACCCACTAGGTGTTCCTTCACGTATGAACGTTGGGCAAACGTATGAGTGCTTGCTTGGTTTGGCTTCATACTTAACAAAAGATTACTATGAAGCTCCACCATTTGATGAAATGTATGGTAAAAACCAATCAGAAAGAGCAACTCATGCAGAGTTAGTTCGTGGTATCAAAGAATCAGGCTGTGATTGGGTTCAAGAAGATGGTAAAGTTACATTATACGATGGTAGAACAGGTGAACCATTTGAAAGACCTGTTGCAGTAGGTGTATCTTACATCTTGAAACTTGTTCACTTGGTAGATGATAAAATCCACGCTCGTTCAACTGGTCCTTACTCACTTGTTACACAACAACCTTTGGGTGGTAAAGCTCAATTCGGTGGTCAAAGATTCGGTGAGATGGAAGTTTGGGCATTGGAAGCTTATGGTGCAGCATACACATTACAAGAAATGCTTACAATTAAGTCTGACGATGTTAACGGACGTTCAAGAGCTTATGAATCGATTGTTAAAGGTGATAACATTCCAAGACCGGGTATCCCTGAATCATTCAAAGTACTTGTAAGAGAATTACAAAGTATTGGTTTAGATATTACTGTTGCGAAGAAAGACGGTCAAGAAGTTGATTTGATGTCTGATACAGATGATTTAAGAAGATCAGCTCCAAAAAGAGTTTTATCAGATATGGATTCAGAATTGTTGAACATCAATTTCTTTGAAACACCAACCAGTTTTAAAGACTAATTAAAGAATAATTAATAAAGGAGATAAGACATTGTCTACAAGTATAGATTACTTTGATTACATCCGAATAAGCATTGCGTCACCTGAAAGAGTGATGAAATGGTCTTATGGCGAAGTAACAAAGCCGGAAACTATCAACTACCGTACTTTAAAACCAGAAAGAGATGGTTTGTTCTGTGAAAGAATTTTTGGACCATCAAAAGACTGGGAATGTTATTGCGGTAAATATAAAAGAGTACGTCATAAAGGTATTATTTGTGAACGTTGTGGTGTTGAAGTTACTGATTCAAAAGTAAGACGTCACAGAATGGGACACATCAAACTAGCTGCTCCTGTTTCTCACATTTGGTTCCTTAAAGGTATTCCTTCATATCTTGGCTTATTATTGGATATGACATTGAAAGATTTAGAACAAGTTATCTATTTTAACAACTACGTTGTTTTAGATGGCGGTGATTCTCAATTCAAAAAATTCCAACTTTTGAGCGAAGAAGAATATGAAGATTTTATCCTTGAAAATGAAGAAAGCACATTGAAAGTTGGTATCGGTGCTGAAGCAATTAAAGAATTGTTAGCAGAAATCAATATCAATGAATTAGCTGATGAAATCAGAGCTGACTTAGCTAACGCTGGTGGTTCAGTTCAAAAGAAAGCAAAATTAATTAAGAGATTAAGACTTATTGAAGCTTTAATCGAAAGTAATACAGAACCAACTTGGATGGTTATGGACGTATTGCCTGTAACTCCTCCTGATTTAAGACCAATGGTTCAGTTAGATGGTGGTCGTTTTGCAACATCTGACCTTAACGATTTGTACAGACGTGTTATTAACAGAAATAACCGTTTGTTGAGATTGTTAGAAATGGGAGCTCCGGAAATCATTGTAAGAAACGAAAAACGTATGCTTCAAGAAGCAGTTGATGCTCTTATTGATAACGGTAGACGTGGAAGAACTGTTGTTGGACCAAACAATAGACCATTGAAATCTTTATCAAATATCATCGAAGGTAAACAAGGTCGTTTCAGACAAAACTTGTTGGGTAAACGTGTTGACTACTCAGGTCGTTCAGTTATCGTAGTAGGTCCGCAATTAGCGTTGAACCAATGTGGTTTGCCAAAAGAAATGGCTATCGAATTGTTCAAACCATTGGTTGTAAATAAATTAATCGAAAGAGGACACGTTCAAAATATTAAATCTGCTAAGAAGAAAATTGAACGTTCAGAACCAGTAGTATGGGATATTCTTGAAGAGGTAATCGAAGGACACCCAGTAATGCTTAACCGTGCTCCTACTTTGCACAGATTAGGTATTCAGGGGTTTGAACCAATCTTGGTTGAAGGTCGTGCTATTCAGCTTCACCCGTTAGTATGTACAGCATTCAACGCTGACTTCGACGGTGACCAAATGGCTGTTCACGTTCCTCTATCAATTGAGGCTCAAACAGAAGCAAGAATGTTGATGTTAGCTACAAACAACATTTTAGCTCCTGCAACTGGTAAACCGATTATCACTCCATCTCAGGATATGGTATTGGGTATGTACTATCTTACAATTATTAAAGACCCTGAAGCTCCTGTAAAAGGATATTATTTCTCATTTGCAGATGCTATCAGTGCTTTAGAATCTGGTGTAATTAAATTACACGATAAAATTATTGTAAGAGATGAAAAAGGTGAAAGAATTGAAACAACTGTTGGTAGAATTTTATTCAACGAAACAGTAAAAAATTCAATTTTGTCAGTATAATTTATGAGCGAAAGGTCGTATATGACCTTTCGCACCACAAAATAATAATAAAGAGGGAAATATAATAATGAACAATACTTTAGTTCCAAAAACTTCAAAGAAAAAATCAGTTGATTTTATCAATAAAGTTATGAACAAAGGTGCATTGAAAGATTTATTAACTCAAGCGTATCTTGAATACGGTGGAGCTAAAACTGCAACTTTGGCTAACAACTTGAAAAACCTCGGTTATAAATTTGCAACAAGATCTGGTACAACAATTTCTATTAGCGACTTGTCTGTTCCTGCTGTTAAGCAAGATTTATTGGCTGAAGCTCAAGTTGAAATCGATAAATCAACTCATAGATATTTAAAAGGTGAAATTACAGAAGTAGAAAGATATACAAAAGTTATCGACACTTGGTCTGAAACAACAGCAAAATTAACAGAGCAAGTAGTTAAAAACTTTGATAAACTAAACCCTGTATATATGATGGCATTCTCAGGTGCGAGAGGTAACTTATCACAGGTTTCTCAGTTGGTTGGTATGCGTGGTTTGATGGCAGACGCACAAGGTCAAATTATCGACTTGCCTATTAAATCTAACTTTAAAGAAGGTTTGTCAGTTACTGAGTACATCATTTCATCATACGGTGCTCGTAAAGGTTTGGTAGATACAGCGTTGAAAACAGCCGACTCTGGTTATTTGACTAGACGTTTGGTAGACGTTGCTCAAGATGTTATCATCAGAGAGCATGATTGCCATACTACAAAATCAATTGTTATGAGTGCTATTTCTGATGGTGAAAAAATTGTTGCACCTTTATCAGAAAGACTTTTAGGAAGAACAATTGCTGAAGATATTAAAGATGCTGATGGTAATGTAGTAATTCCAGCTAACACAACTATGGACAGAGATGATGTTAAAGTTGTTGAAGAATTGGATATCAAAACTTTAAAAGTTCGTTCAGGTTTGACTTGCGAATTGGAATATGGTGTTTGCCAAAAATGTTATGGTTGGGCACTTACAACTCAAAAAATGGTTGATATCGGTGAATCTATCGGTATTATCGCAGCTCAGTCAATCGGTGAGCCTGGTACTCAGCTTACCATGAGAACATTCCACACAGGTGGTGTATTCAAAGGTTCAGGTGCTATGAAACAAGTTGTTGCTGCATTTGACGGTGAAATTGTTTCTAAAATAAGAACAAAAGAATTGAGAACTCGTCACGGTGATGTTGTACAAGTTTCATTAGCTGAATCTGATATTGAATTAGTATCAGGTAAAAAATCAGAAAAATATCACGTACCAGCTGGTGCTGTTATGCATGTTATCAATGGGACAGAGGTTAAAAAAGGCACAGTTATTGCTGAGTTTGAACCTGCATCATCTGGAGATGGTAGCCGTTTAACAGAAAAAGCTACAAAAGATATTAATGCTGATTTGAGCGGTGAAGTTGTATTTGAAGACTTTATTGCAGATGAGAAAAAAGATAGACAAGGTAACGTTTCTCGTACAGCTAACAAAAACGGTATTGTTTGGATTTTGGGTGGTGATGTTTATGCGTTGCCTACAGGTTCAAAAGTATTGGTTAAAGATGAACAAAAAGTAAAAGTTGGTGAAAAACTTGCTGAAACTTATGTTGTATCTGAACACGGTGGTGAAGTTCGTGTTGGTGAAAGTTTAGTTGTTGAAGATACTAAATTTGATGGTAAGAAAATTAAGAAAATTGTTCAAGGTAAAGAGCTTACTATCGTTATTGCTTCAATTACTGCGCAAAACGCTACTTTTGAAAATACTAAAAAAGAACAATTATGGTATGTTGAAAAAACTGGTGAAAAATATATCGTTAAATCTCCTGTTGATACAACAGTTGAAAATGGTATGATTATCGCTGAGTTGGTTGATGATGAATGCGCAGTTCAATCTTCTGGTGAAATCAGATACTTAGACGTAGAAGTTGATGAAAATCAAATCATTACACAAGCAGGTGATATTATTTTCGTTCCAGAAGAAATTCATCAAATTTCAAAAGACGCTGCTTTGAAAATGGTTGAGTCTCATACTTACGTAACAGCAGGTACAGAGGTTGTTAAAGACCTTTATACTCACATTGATGGTATTGTTGAAATTAAAGAATTTAACGAAATTATTCATGAAGTTGTAATTCGTCCTGGTGAGCTTCATACTTTAGATTCAATTTCTGAATTGAAAGTTGAAGAAGGTGAAGTTGTTGAAGCTGGTACAGTTATTGCTGGTAAAATCAAAGCAAAAGAAACTTCTATCGTTACAATTCTTGAAAATGAATCAGATAACTTAGAAATTGATGATTTGGATGAAGAATTAGAATCAATGGGATTGGATGAAGAATCTATCACTAATAAACCAGTTCAAATTCTTATCAGACCAGTTCAAAAATTTAGAATTGAGCCAAAAGACGTTTCTATTAAATTTGCATCAACTGATGAAGCGATTGATTTGGTACCTGTTACTCAATTACAATATAAAGATGGTTCAAGAGTTAGAAATTTAGATGGTGCAACTCTTACAAGAACAAGTTTAGTGCTTCAAATGCAAGGTTATTTGAGCCACTTGAAAGGTATGGTTGAGCTTGATAAAAATGATAACTTAAGAATCGTTGTTCTTGAAACTTTGATTGTTCGTCGTGAAATTGAAGGTTCTTCAAAAACATTGTCTTCAATGCAAACAGAACTTTTGGTTGAAAACGGACAAGTTATTGACTCAAAAACACCTGTTGCAAAAACTCAAGTTTTAGCTATAAATGATGCGGTTGCAAGCGTTAAAGAAGATGGCGAAGAATTAAGAAGATTGTTGTTAATCGCTGATAATTCTGAAACTGAAATTTCTTTAAAATCTAAACCGGTTGTGAGCGTTGGTGAGTTTGTTAAAATGGACGCAGTTCTTTCATCTGGTGGAGAAACTTCTGAAGTTTCTGGTTTGGTTACAGCAGTTGGTAAAAATTCTATTAAAATCAGAGTTGGTCGCCCATACTTAATCAGCCCAGGTACTATGTTACAGGTTGGTAATCATTCACTAGTATTACGTGGTGATATGCTTGCAACATTAGTATTTGAAAGACAAAAAACAGGTGACATCGTTCAAGGTCTTCCAAGGGTAGAAGAACTTCTTGAAGGTAGAAAACCAAAAGAAGTTGCAATTTTAGCTGAGATGGATGGCGTAGCCGAAATAGAGATTGAAGATGATGTACCAAGATTGTATGTTAAAAATGACAACGGAAGAGTTGAAATAAAATATCCTATCGATTCTAACATTATTGTTCAGGATAAACAGGCTATTAAAGTAGGTCAACCGTTGACAAGTGGTCCGTTAAACCCACATGACGTTATTAGACTTTGTGGTGTTGAAGCGGCTCAGCAATACTTGTTGGATGAAGTACAACGTGTATATCGTTCACAAGGTGTTGAAATTGCTGACAAACACGTTGAAATCATTGTAAGGCAGATGACTAAGAAAGTTAGAGTTATCGAAGCTGGTGACACTAAACTTCTTCCAGGTGAGTTAGTTGAAGCGAAATTAGTTGAGGCTGAAAACAAAGCCGTAGAAGAGTTAGGTGGTCAGCTAGCTACTTACGAACCTGTTTTACTTGGTATCACAAAAGCTTCATTGAACACTGAAAGCTTCATTTCTGCAGCTTCTTTCCAAGAAACTACAAGAATCTTGACAGAGGCAGCTGTTGAAGGTAAACGCGATTTACTAAGAGGTTTGAAAGAAAACGTTATTATTGGTCGTTTGATACCAGCTGGTACTGGCTTCTATCACTTGACTAACGCTAACGAAGAAAGAGACAAAGAAGCTCAAAGAAGAGCAATGGCAGCGAAAAATCAAGCAAGAAAACCTTCTGCTATTCTTGAAGAAATCGAAGGTATGTTTGGTGCTCCAGACTTTACTTTAGAGTAATTAATAAAGGAAAATTGAATGTTTAAAAAATTAGTAGTTACATTAATTATAGTTTTAGCAGGGGCAGTGTCGTTTGCAGCTCCATCAGATGACGTTATGGCGTTTTTTGATAAGTATGTTGAAGCGGCAAATAATTACAGTGAAGATATTCCTAACTTTTATCAACCGAATGCGAAGATTGTTCGTGTAGTTGTTAAAAAAGATGGAACTAAAGAAAGCGTTGTAACTGATACTGCGGTTTATATGAAACAGCTTCGTATGAATTCAAAGCTTGCTAAAATTAGAAATTATAAAAACTTCTATACTGACAGAGTAATTTCTCAAGTTGGTAATGATTACAAAATCGATTGTAAACGTCAACCATCTTTGAGTGATTATAAGCTACCTGCTCATTTTGTTATTGGTAAGGATGCATCAGGCAATTATAAAATAAAAGAAGAGTCTATGGATACTTATCAAACCGCAATATTGGTTGGTGCAAAAAGACAGTCAAAATAAACATTTAAGGATATAATTTGAAAATCACCTGTCCTCAAAACAGGTGATTTTTTTATGTAAATTTTTAGAGTAGTATTATAGTTTATTAAATTTTAATACTAAAAATGGTTTGTTTATTTTGCCCATCCTATTTGCTTGCGGTGTAATAAATTGCACAAGACATTTACTTAAATCGTCATGCCGAACTTGTTTCAGCATCTCTAACAAAACCTCATCAAAATCGTCATGCTGAACTTGTTTCAGCATCTGTCGGAAAGGCTTGCGAATAAAGGCTTAAGGCTTTCTTGTTCTGAAAATAATAATTCCTTCCCTAACTCATCCGACGGATCCCGAAATGAATTCGGGATGACGTTTTTTGCCATGTCTTGAAAGTTTATCGCTTGGACTTTATTCTCCCAAACGAGCACCGCAAAATATGTCGAAAAAACAAGAAAGTAATGTAGGGTGCAATTTATTGCACCAACACCACCAAAAAATCATTGCCAATTTATCCTAAAT
>JAZUBS010000031.1:0-38535 GCA_045638605.1 Candidatus Gastranaerophilaceae bacterium | reverse complement strand
GCTTGCGGATATTAGAAAGGATAAACCATGATTTTAATTACAAAATTAGATAAACCTTATAGTGAAGCTGAATATGAAAATTTTATCGTTGAGAATAATCACAACCTTGGTTATGAAATTAAAGAAACCGATGAAGCTTTGGAAGCTTGGGGCTATAGCGACGATGAACTAGCGCAATTTAAAAAAGAAAGAATTGCAATGCTATCTTTAACTCGTGGGGATGTTTTTAGAGGGTTATTGCAAGCAAAAAATATAACTCGCACTCAAATTAGGGCAATGATAGAAAATAATGAAACATTGTCAATTTTAGAGCGTGAAATGGCTTTAATTGATTTTGATGAGGCTTTAAACTTCTATCGTGGTAATCCATTGATTGATACATTAGGAGCTACATTGGGGATAACGAGTGAACAGCTAGACCAATTTTTTATGACTAATGATTATACTTGTTTAATAGAAAAGGAAAGCTTTAATTTAGATGAAGATACAAGCAATTAGCTTTTGTCGGAAAAGTCCAATTAAAACAGCTTTTAAAGAAGGTAAAGTGCCGCTAGAAAAAGATTTGATGGGCGGCATTTTAACTTCTGAAAATGCAACACTAGACCATGCATTGGCAAGGTGTAAAGGCGGCAAAAGTAGATTATCAAACTATTCTGTTATGAGTGCAGCAAATAACAATTTAAAAGGTGATAGAGATATTTTTGAATTTATAACAGAAGAAAACACAAAACAGTATTTTAAGGCTTTTGAGGGTGCTGATTTGGGTAAACATACAGGTGAGCAGTATTTGACTATGTTTGCAAGAACATTGAGGCAACTTTGGAAAGAAAGCCCAATAACAAAGAATTTAGAAATGTGGGAAGTGTTAAAGAGGTGGCAATGAAAATATTTGTAAATGCTGGCCATGGGGGAGATGATTCTGGGGCAGTATCAAAAAACGGAACATTGGAAAAAGATGTTACAAGAAGAGTAGCAGGCCTTTTAGTTGAAATGCTTATTATGAAAGGCTATGATGTTGAATTTTTTCAGCAGAAAGATTCTGTTGAAGATGTTGTGAAAGCTGAAAAAACTTCAAACTCTCATCTTTTTATTTCGCTTCATTGTAATTCTGTTGAAAATGAAGCTGCAAATGGAGTTGAGGTATTATATTATCCAACATCTGGAACTGGGAAAGCTTTGGCTGAAATTATATCTGACAATTTAGCTGAATATATGGAGCTAAAAAACAGGGGTTCTAAAGCAAGAAAAGATTTAAGAGTGTTAAATGGCACAAAAGCGCCAGCGATTTTAATTGAATTAGCATTTTTATCAAATAACAAAGAAGAAGAATTGCTTTTAAAAGAGCCATATAGTTTTGCATCAGGAATAATGAAAGGATTACACAAGTGGGAAAAGATGGGCAAATAGTTTGGTATAGTGATGATGAAATTGCTATAAAATTTGATAATGTACCTGATTTAGATGTTCAAATTATAATGCCTTGGATGACACCTGAACAGGTAAAAGAAATAAATAAAAAACCTTTTATATGTGAAGAAGAATTAGGAGTGACGTTAATTGATGAGATTGAACAAACTACATATTCTTTTGTTATTCCAAAAGGGTATACTTGGGATGGGGCGACAATTCCAAGAGTATTTTGGAGGTTGATTGGTTCGAAGTCTGATAATAGATTTTTAGTGCCTAGTTTAATTCATGATGTGCTGTGTGAAAATCATGATTATATTGATGATAATAGGTATTTTTCAACCATTGTTTTTGAAAGATTGCTTTATGTTTCAAAAGTTCCAGCTTTTAATAGATGGATGATAAAACATAGCGTAGATAACTTTCAGAAAGTTGCCGGAGGGTGGGAATAATGTCTTATGAATTAGTCGGAATTCTTTTAACGGTAGTTATTCAAGCCCTATATATTGCGCATAGAATTGGAAGATTTGAAGAAAAATTAATTAAAATCGAAGAAAAGCAAGATAAGCATAATAACTTAGTAGAGCGCACATTTAAGCTTGAGGGTCAAGTTGATGTTTTAAAAGAAAGGATCGATGTTGAAAATCATCGAATTGGTGATTTAGAGGTTGTTCAAAATAATTGTAAAAATAGAGATTGTCATTAAAAAGAGGGAAATATGATTGAAATTTTATTAGTTTTAAATTTATTTGCAACAATTTTGTTGTGTGTGGCTGTGTATAAAAATAGAATAATTATTTCTGAAAACAATGGAGAAATAAGAGTTCATGACAAAGCAATACTAGCAATCGAAAAGAAAGTTGAAGAGCTAATGAAGTAGCTCTTGAGGTGCAATATGCAGCTTAGACAGATTTTAAAAGTTTTACGCAAGACGTATAAAGGTAAAGCAAAAGTTAGAGAATTGCTTGATAAAAAGAAATATAGGCTAAAAGATGAAGAATATGAACTTTTAGCTTATACGTATATTGATAAATTTTCGGTTGAAAATATATGTTTAAAATTAAATTTTTCATCAGCAACTTATCATAATTTTTTAAATACATCTTTAAGAACACTTGAGGCATTGATAACGGATGCGGAATTTCGTGAGCTTATAGATTACATATAAAAGTTTATAGATTTTATCTAAAACTCTAAATATTTTGTTTAAAATATCCTCCATAATAAAAATATGGAGGATATTTTTTATGTTTAATTACACACAAAATCCATATTTAAATAGCGCAATTAATCAATTTCAAGGCTTTAAAATTGTTCCAGTGCCACGAATAGAAGAAACTGAAAATATTTTTCCTGATTTCAATGGCAATCCTTTATTTTTCTTTGATCAAACTAAAAATGAAATTTACGTGAAACAAAGAAATAATAAAAATGGTTCAATTCAAATTATTAGATATATCCTTTCAGAAAAGCCATTAGAATACTTAGAAAACAAAAAGAATAATAATCCTTATCAAAACGAAATTAACGACCTTAAAAACGATTTAAAGAGCTTAAAAGATTTATTAATAAAACAAAAGGAGCAAGATGATGTGCAAGAATTGTAAAGATTGCAAAAAATGCGAAAATGCAGAAATGTCGAGTATGCCTTGGACTTTAATTGCTTTAATGGCAATGACTTTTCCTTTGGGTCATAGTGGCCCACAGACAATAATTAATGTTTATACAGAAAAACCAGAGGTAAAAATAGTATGATAAATAATATTTTAAATATGCTAAATCCGCAAATGAAAAATAGTTATCAAACATTATTTCAACAAGCGCAAGCAAGCGGAAATCCTCAGCAATTTTTAATGCAGAAATTCGGTAATGACAAAATATTTATGCAAGGCTTTAAGATTTTAAACGAGCAAGGGGCTGAAGGTTTAAATAAATTTATTACAGGTCAATTTAATAATCAATAATTATAACATGTACCACTCTTGGAAGTGTGATAAATGCGATAAATACACAAAAAAAGAAAGAGAGGTACTTATGGAAGGTTTATCAGCAGCAGACATTAAAGCAGTAACATCACCAAATTTTATGGGATGTGGTGGCTTTGGTAGTGGTTTTGGTATGGGCGGATGGGAAGGATTAATTGCTCTAATCGTTCTTGCTGGTCTATTTGGTAATGGTGGCTGGGGCGGAGGCTTCGGCGGTGGCGGAAATGGTGTTGGTGCTATTTATGGCGCTCAACAATTTAGTCAATTAGACAATGGTATTCGTTCATTGCAAAACGGCATTTACGATTCTACTTATGCACTTAATAATTCATTAAATGCTATAAATATGAATTTATCAAATGCATTATGTTCAACAACTTATGAACTAGCTAGCAAAATTGACAACAACAGATTTGCAGCTCAGCAATGTTGCTGTGAAACACAAAGAGCGATTGATGGTGTGAAATTTGGAGCAAGCCAAAATACTTGCGACATAATTAACGCAATTCATTCTGAAGGCGAAGCAACAAGAGCGCAATTGACACAAGCAACAATTCAAGGTTTAAGAGATAAATTGGCCGATAAAGATAGAGATATTCAAACAAGAGATTTCCAACTTTCTCAACTATCTCAAAATGCTTATATCGTAAATCAATTGAATCCTGCTCCAGTTCCAGCGTATTTTGTTCAAAATCCAAAATGTTGCAATAATCCATGCAATCAATGCGGATGCAACCAATACGCATAACCCTTTTTGGATGGGAGCTTAGCGGCTCTCATCCTTTCGATACAAGAATGACGAGGTGAATATATGAAAAATTGTACACATAGAATTGAAACTGTTACGGCTACAGCGACAAACGTTGTTTTAACCGCAACTGAAAGCACAAATATTAGCGCATACGAAGAATTTAATTTTTATTTTCCTTGCTATCGCTCAATACAAAATGTAGTTACTGGTGAACCGTTGCCAGTTCAAATCAATATTAATGACGTAGTTGTAGATGTTGAAAATAGATTTGGGCAACCATTATTAAGCAATAGAGTTCCAAGACGTTCCAAAGGAACTTATGTTGTGCCTGAAACTGGTGACCCATATTTAATTTTGCATAATACACCATTTTACAATCCAGTAGTTTAGGAGGTGAGAATATGGAAAAAGAAATTAAAAAATTAATGGAAGAGTTTGAATATATGCTTGAAGAAGAGCCAGAAAAAATTCTAAAATTCACAAAACATTTATATCATCATAATCCAGAAGCTGTTAAAAGAATGTTGATGACTTTTGAAGATAACGGACATATAAGAGATAAAAAAACTTATGAAGAAATTGTCGATTGTTTGGAACACTCTAACAAAGAAGGTTATGGAGAAAAATGGAGTGTAGATAAAATAAAAAAATCGGCTGGAATCAACTTTGAAGAAACTGATTTTAGCGAATTTGATTATGCATATTTGGTTAATTTTCTATATGCCAAATGTTGCAAATATGTTAAAGATCCATTTATATTCTTAAAAATTGCACGTGGACTTTTGGAAGATAAACATAAACAAATAAAATTAAACAAAGGTTCTTTTCATCAAAAGCATAAATACCAAGGTAGGGGCGAACAAAGCTATTACGATTTATTTTATGAATATGATGAGAATAATAGACGTCGTTCAAGAAATGGTTATGATAATTATGACAATCGTAATTATGATGGAGAAGATAGACGTAGAAGCTATTCAAGAAATGATATGTTTGAGGATAATAGACGTGGTGGCTATCGTTCTGAAGATGATTTTGAGAATAGAAGCGATTACAAGCGATATTACAAGGAAAGTAATATGGGTTTTTCAACTAAATAACTTCAAAGAGCTTCGTTAATCGAAGCTCTTTTTTTTGTATGTGCATATAAAATTAATGAGTTAAAAATTTGCGACTAATTCTCGACTAGTCGAAAGTAAAAAACATTAAAATATCTAAAGATATATAAGCGACAAAAACAAGACTTAAATAACGGTGTAGTAGGCTTTTTAATACTCTAAAATGTTTTTAAATGTCTTTGCTGTTTCGCCTTAGGAGGGCGACGTTCTATCCATCTGAACTACGTGGACAAAGCTTTGTAGATATTGAGTTTTAGAGTTTTTCGTTTTTCTTCATTTTTTCCTTTGCGACTAGTTCTCGACTAGTATGCGTTAAGTATCTTAATTGCTTCTTGTGTACGTTTAGGTACGGGATGTGAGTATCTTTGAGTTGTTGAAATGTCTTCGTGACCTAAAATTTCTTTTACAACAATTAAATCAATACCACCTTCAACCATGCGAGTTGCAGCAGTGTGTCTTAATTGGTGAAAAGTTATGTGTTTGATTTTTGCACGTTTTACTGTTTCGGAAAATACTTTTCCAATATCTCTATATTTTTGTTTTGTTAATGGATTCATAAAAACATACTCACCAATGCGTGGATGTTTTTCAAGAGCACTTTTTAATTTATCCGATAGTGGTATTCTTCTTATTTTATTATTTTTTGTTTTTAAAACCTTTATATGGTTCGTTTTAAAATCTATATCTTCCCATTTTAAATTTAAAATACCGCTTTTTCTAATTCCAGTATGCAGCGCTGTTAATATTATTGTTTGCATTATAGGATTAGAAACAGCCATTAGTTTTTTTTCTTCGTCTGAAGATAAAAATCTATCAGGCAGGTTTTCTATGCGCAATTTTTTAACTGAAGAAAATGGACTTATTTTAATGTAGTCATTTTCAACAGCCAAAGAAAACATTTTTGATAAATAATTTAATTCTCTGTTAATTGTAGAATTTTTAACTACCCCTAATCTTTTAGATTTGTATTTTTCAATTTCAGCAGGTGTAATTTTGTTTATTGAAATATTTCCGACAAGTTTTAAAAAATCGTCTAAAACAATATTGCCGTCATTTGGGCGTGTATAATTTGTTAGCTTGTATTTCTTGTATTCTTGAATAAGCTCAGATAGTTTTTTAGGCTTAATTTTTTCTATTTTAAAATCGTGTTCAGAGCGCTCAATTTCAACCCTAAGAGCAGCTTCATATGCAATAACTTCGTACTTATCGGCTCCCTTAAAGCATTTATGGTATTGAATGCCGTTTTTTACAAACTTAAAGCACCAGTTTCCAGTTCTTTTGTCTTTGTATACGCTCATGTACGCATAATATATAAAAACAAAAATTAATTCAAGGGATTTTTAAAAATATATTTCATTAATTCACCTTTATTAAACAACCAATAACGACCATGTTTTCCACAAACTTCTGGCGGATAATCCCCGCTTTCAGCTTTTCTTTGTACTGAGCGAACAGTTGTTTTTAGAAGTGTTGCTACTTCTTTAGTATTTAAAATTTCTATTTCCATAATTTTCCTCTATTTTCTTGTTAATAAATGTCCGATTGTTGAAATTATCATTATTGGTATCACAACGCAGCCAATAACAGCTGAAACGATATAAAATTCTAAAGCTCCAAATTTTTGAGCATATTTTACTGTGTTTGGGGTTTGTGCGATATTAAGCAAATAATAGCTAAGTATAACATTTGCTAGGGCTGTAAGTAGAAAATATTTTATCATTGTATATCTCCTGTGTTGAAAAATACTAATGCTAATGCATTTTTAAAAACTCCCATTGGTTTATTTGTGTCGGGGTTAATGAAGCTATAACCTTTGCGAAGCCAATAAATTTCAACATTTTTGTTGAATAAAATACAATCGTGCCAATATTTTGTTTCTGTTCTGACTGGAATTAATATGACTGTTTCATTGCCTTTTTGTTGTTCTTGATAAGCTTTTTTAACCCATTTATCACACTCATCAAAAGGCGGATTGCACCAATTTAGAATTTCCCAAGGACGAGTTAAGCCATCTTTTTTGCCAGCGATGTAGTGATATAAGGCTGGAATATTTTTCTTTGAACAACAAACATCAAGAACGAAATATTCAACACCTTTTATTTTGAGAGCTAAATTGACAAGTTCAGGCGGTGTCATGTAGTCATTGCGTAGGTTTTTAAAGTTGTATTTAGTCATTGCTTTTCCTTTTTGAATTCCGATATAAGAATTTTTAAAAATTTTAATTCACTGATTTTTGCTTCAATTATTGTTTTGTGGTTTGAAAGCTGCGGACAGTTTTTTAGTGCAGCCTCAAGGGATGTAATTCTTTGATTTATGATTTTTTCAATTTGCATCTTCTACCTCGTTAATAATTTCCTCAATTTCAAATAATCTTGTATCGCAAAACGCATATCCAAATTTATTTTTATTCCCTATTATTTTTTTTATTTTATTGATTGCTTTTATAGCTTTTAATCCTTTGTTGTATTCATTTATAAAATTTCTGATAAACTTTTT
This sequence comes from Candidatus Gastranaerophilaceae bacterium, assembly GCA_045638605.1. GTDB lineage: Bacteria > Cyanobacteriota > Vampirovibrionia > Gastranaerophilales > Gastranaerophilaceae > RGIG2134. The sequence goes on along the minus strand of JAZUBS010000031.1, from coordinate 30,778 downwards.
TGCTTTTTCAGACGGTCCTTTGAGCTTTATTTCTTTAATTTTCATCTATCACCTTGTTAATTTTTTGTAGGATTTCACAAGCTGTATAGTCAGCTTTTAAGTTTTGTTGTATGCAGTATTCTTTTATCTCGGTTAGGGTTTGTTTGAGTATATTGACCTTGTGTTGTAATTCAAGGCACTCACTATCTTTATTTGCATACTTTTTTAGATAGAAAGTTGCTTTGCATTTTCTACAAATCAACATATCGTCTTGTAATTCTTTATATAGTTTTTTCAACCTCTCGCATTCTTGCTCTTTGGTTCTTAATTGGGTTCGTAAATACTCAATACTTTCTAAATGCCTTGCAATTTCATTTTGATAGCCGTCCATTTCTTTAGTATCTGCATTAAATTGTATTTTGTAATATTCCAATTCTTGCTCTTTGTGTGCATATAATTTATAAATGCAATCTTTATAATCAAAGCAATAAATGTATTTATTCCCTGGACTTGGATTATTACATTGTCCATATTTTTCATTGCAATGGTAAGGGCAAGGTGTTTCTAAGTCTTTTTCTTTGTTATTCATTTTTGACCTTCTTATCTAATTCTTGATTTTTTTATTTTGTTATATTCTTCTAAGTCTTCCTTGACTTCTTTTAGTATCAAATCTATATCTTTATCTTTTATTTTTAGATTATGTAGTTGTATTTGGTGTAAAGCATAAAAACATTTCATAATCTTTTCTTCATAAACTTCTATTAAACTACTGCACCAACCTAAATCATGCTCATAATGAGATATTTCACCTTGTAGATTTTCGCATTCTTGCTCTTTATGTTTGAGTTGTTCTTTTAACCAATTAGCTTTATAAGGACAAAAAGTATTTGCACATCTTCCATAAAAAGTACATACCCCCTCAAGTAATTTGGAGCGATATTCACACTTTGAAATATCTATACCCTCAACAACGTAAAATTTATCTGTTTCTTCAATAAATTTGTTTACTGCTTCTTGGTTAATAGGTTCATTTTCAGCTTTTTCAAATTTATTTTCATCTATTATTATCTGTTTATCTGTCATTAGTTATGTCTTCCTTATTGCTTTTTCCACAAAGTGCCATTTTCAAGTTGAATATACATTCCTTTTGTTTGAGATTTCAGAATTAAAAAATATTTATCTTTTTGCGCATTTTCTTTTATTGAGGCAACAAAGTAATGAACAAAAAATCCAAACATAAAAATGACAAACATTAAAAGCAATATAAAAGTTTTTTCAAAGTTATTCATCTTTTCCCCTATTAAATCTTATTTTTACCAACTTCAACATTTCCAAATATTCTTTTGCATAATTATTATCTTTGTGGGTTTCTTTAACTTTCTTTTTAAATTCTTTTTCTGTTCCATAAAAGCAACCACATTGTATAACAATTCCGATATTTGTTTTAAAAATTAAGGTTTGTCTGTTTTGTGAGCCAAGCCCAAAAACACTCATAAAATCTTCAATAATAACTTCTTTATCTTTTATTGGTTTGAGTTTTGCATAGCTCAAATCGGCATAGCTCAAATCGGCAGAGCACAAATCGGCAGAGCGCAAATCGGCAGAGCGCAAATCGGCATAGCGCAAATTGGCATAGCACAAATCGGCAGAGCGCAAATCAGCATAGCGCAAATTGGCATAGCGCAAATCGGCAGAGCTCAAATTAAAAATATTTTTAGACATTAATTGTTTTAACTTTGGTAATTTCGACCAATGAAAACTTTCATTAATGTCGCATTTAAATATCGTAAAATTTTTAATATTTATCATTCTTTCTCCTTTCTCCCTCGAGGGGGCTAGGGTAAACTTCGAGCAAAGTTTATTTTTTATACCGCCCTAATCGGTTATGCTTCGGTCGTAAGGAGATATGCTCGAGCTCTCCTTGCAACACGGGACCAGAGTAAATCTAGCTACGCCCTAAATGTCAAAAATAACAATACGACTTAAAAAAATTGTTGCACTTCCTTTAAAATCCCCAGTTTATATCATGTCTTATAGGGTCAACCGCCACTTGAACTTTTTTTAAATCATAAAAACTGCATTCTTTGCATTTTTCACTTGGATGAACATGTGCTTTGCAAATTTGCGGATTGTTGCAAGTGTGGTGAAGTTCTTGCGTGTATTTCAGAGTGTCGATTATTTTTGGTTTTTTGGATTTTTTCATTTTATTTCCTTTTTATTTTTGGATTGCCACGTCGCTATAGCTCCTCGCAATGACGATTAAAACAGCTTGGTTTGTTCCGGGGCTGTATGCATTTGAAGCCAGTTAAAATAATCTACAATATCTTGCATTGCTTCAAGTTCAAAATCTGCCTTGCCTTGGGTCATTTTTCCTGCTTGAACCCATTTAGGATAAAATCTTCTTCTTTTATCTAATTCTCTTAGAGCGGTTCGGCGCATTGCGTCAATTTGAGATTGAGTCAGATTGTTGAAATTCATTTTATATTCTCCGGAAATATTGTAGCGCCCCAGTCACGAATAAATTCTAAATCTTCTTTTTCGTTTTTTCCTTGACCTATGCCTATTCTGAATTTAACTTCTTCTGTTGTTTTGTTTTTGGTTTTGATTATTCCTATGGTTTCTCCTGTCATTTGTGGGAACCACCAAAAATTTTCAATCATTTGTAATCTCCCTTCTGTCAAGTAGTAATCTTTGAGAATATTTTCCTGATTCGGTTAAAGTAAGCAATTCTGGTCTTTTACCTTTTAGCGCTTCTAACAATTCTGTAATACCTTCCATCATTTTTATTCTCCTTTGCTTTCAATGTGTTTTACGTTATTTGTGAATAATTTCATTTGGTCTGGGTCATCAAAATATAAGCCATTTGTGCGTGCATCACGATAAAGTGAATTTTTTGGAATACCTCGTGGACATTTTTTAGAAACTTCTCCATAAACATCAATTCCATGTTTTGTCTTTTTATCGCATTTTAGTTTTAGTTTGATTACGATTTCGCCATCTTGATTGTATTCAGTTATTTTTGATACGAGTTCTTCAAATTCGCTTTCCACGCAGTCCTGTAGTTTTCTTACTCTGTCGTTTGAATCAATAACTTTGATATTCAAAAGCATGTCTTTAAATGTTAGTTTTTCATCCATTGGATTCTCCTTATTTTTTATTGCTAGTGTCATTTCTTTTTCCTTTCAGTGTTTCAATTGGTGGTAAGATTTTTTCTTTTAGATTTAATTCTTTTATTTCGTATTCGTAATTTTGGTTTGCTATGTTATTTGCTTGAAATTGGCAAAATTCGCATTGATAGCGGTTTGAAGTTAGTTTTTTGCAATTTGGGCAAAGATAGACTTTGCTTGGAAATGTATTGTTGAATTGTCTAATGGTTTGAAAGATTTCCATCATTGTTAGTCTTTTTATGGATTGCCACGAGCTTAGCTCTCGCAATGACGAGGGGGGATTTTGTAAACCATGGCGGAATATGCTATGAAAATGTTATCTTTAAAAATGCCTTTCATTTCGATTTTGTCGCCTACTTGCATACAGGAACGCTCCCAGAGAATACAGGTTTTGGGTTCATTTTCTTGTGGATGGATAACTTTGAAAGTGGTTTTAAATCTGCCATTTGAGCATTCAATTTGTTCTAAGACTTCAACAACTGTTGTTTTGAAAAGAACAGAGTTTTTGTCGTAAGTCATAAATTGGCGCTTTTGGGCTCTATTGCTCTTGCGGTTCATCTTGGAAACCTCCTTTAATAAACTCAAGCATCATATTTTTTGCGGTAGTTTTAGAGTTTTTTGTTGATGGAATTTTAGCTAATTGAGCTTTATAGTATTCAATTGCTTCAAGTTGATGAGCGCTTCTTAGAGTTCTAAATTCTTCTAAGTCATTGCAAAATTCAACAAAAAGTTGAGAATAGCCATCTTTTCTCATTTTGTTTTCAGCTTCTTGGTCTGCTTTTTTTTCATCGTCTGTTCGTTGTTTTGATTTTTTATCGTTATTCCATCTGGCATTTGCCATTTGTTGAGCTTTTTGTTTTCTTTTCTTCTGCTCTTCAAGGTTTTTTAAAACACGTTGAGAAATATAAAATCCATCTTGAATTTCAAAAAGATTGAAATTTTCAAGAATTAGTTTTAAAAATTCTTCATCAATTCGCCATTCATCAGCAACAAAACAAAGATTTTCAACTGAGAAAGAGTGTTTGTGTAGATGTTCAATAATCCTCCAATAAAGGCCATAAGCAGCATAAGGAAGAAGAGATTTATCAATAAAACTTTCAAGATTGTTTTCTTTAACACGGCGAAGAAAATAGTTCATTGCAGTAAATTTTGCATCTCCTAGTGCATCATAGTCATGCGGAAAGTATCTATTTTGATTTTCTTTTTCTTTTGCCATATTCGACCTAATATTTTGTAAATTCTTGCGGATAGTTTTTTGTTATTTCTTCTATATTTGGTTTTCCAAATTTTCTGACTAGTTCAAAAACTACATTTTTCATTAGACATTTTGTTTCAAGTATTTCTGCCAGATGGCATTTTTTACAATTACAACCGATGAGATAACATTCTGCAGCGGTCGGGGTCCATTGTATGACTTTGAACTTAGGAACAAAAACCATAATTAACCTTTGTTTTGAGCATTTGCCCAAGCTAGAGCGTGTTTATAGCGGATGTTGATTGTGCCTTCTTTTTTGAATTGGTTTATTAGCTCATTTGCTTTCATTCTTGCCCAATCTCTATTATGTTGTTCATTGAGAAACGGAAGAAAACCGACACCATCAAGGTCAATTCTTGCTTTTTGAACATAGAAACTGTAAATGCAAGCGTGCAAAAAGCGTTCTTTGTGTGTGATTTGGTTTTTAATTGCTCGAGCAATTTTTTTAAAAATACTAATTCTCATTTTTTTACTCCTTAATCTTCTATACTCATTAATTGTGGGTAATTTTTTTCAACATAAAAATCAAGAGCTTGACGAAGAACTTCTGAATCTGATGGATATTTTTCAATGTGTTTAATGTTGTCAATCTGATTTAATTGAGAAATTGTAAATTGTGCTGTTTTTGAAAAAAGCCTTTTAGATAAAATCTCCATATTTGCTCCTAATTTTTTGTATTAAAAAGTACACGAATTGAATGACAAATTTTGCCATTTTCGTGGTTTAGTTGTATTATGTAATCAATAATTCAATGATTGATTAACTGTAATTAATGTACAAAATATTTTGACCTAAGTCAATATAATTTGTACAGTATTTACAAAACTTCATATATTTGGAGTAGAAAAATGTCTACAATAGGACAAAGGTTTAAAAAGATTAGAATTGCAAAAAATCAGTCACAAACAGAGTTTGGTGATGATTTAGGGATGTCAAAATCTGGTATTTCTGCAGTTGAAAATGATAAAGTTTTTGTGTCTGCTGATGTTCTGCGTACATTATATTTTGACAAAAATGTGAATTTAAATTGGTTTGTTTCTGGTGAAGGTCAGATGTTCAATGCGCCAAAATTTGAAGATGTTGTAGATGTTATGGAAGCTAAAGTTATGGCGATTTTAAAAAAGCAAGGAGTGATTGAGTAGTGGAAGATAATCAGAATATTTCAGAATTATCTTTCGACGAGGAAATAAAAATCGTTATTTTCTCAATTGCAATTGTTTGTTTTTTAGCTTTTATTTACGTTTCAAACATCGATTTGCATAATATACCTAAATTTTTTGCGCTTTGTGGAATATTAGGAATGTTAGTGGTTGGTTTTGGTATTTTTAAATTACTAAAAAGTGTTTTGAAAAAATTTATTTTTTGGTTGCAAAATTATCAAGGTAGATTTAAAAAAGTATTGAATTTTTTAGTAAATGCATTTTATGCTATTGTAATGCTAGTTGCAATTTTATGTACAGGTGTTGGCACGCATTATTAAAAAAGGAGAATAAAATGAAAAAAATTGTTTTAGGTTTGCTTTTGAGTTGTTCATTTGCTTACGGATATTCTTATAATTACGAACCAACTCCGCCAAGACCTCCTGTTTATGTGGGGGATAAGTTTCTTGATAGATTTAAAACAGAAATGTATAATCGAAGCGTGCAAGATTATAATTATGAAATGCAACGATATAATCAACAAAAAATGCGTGATATGCAAAAACAAATTGATGATTTAAAAAAGCAGCAACAAAGTTACAATTACAGATATTAATTTTGTTTTGCTTTCGCTTTTTTCAATCTTTTAGCAAGTCGATTCATTATTGCATCGGCTTGTTTTGTGGTGAAAACAACTTGCAAGGCGTAGTAGATGTGGATTAAATCTTGTTTTAATGTTTCATTTTGCATTGAAAACTCCTTTAGCCTAACTTGCGTATTTTATGAGTTAAGTTATAATTAAATATATAATTCGTTATTAATTTACGCAAGAATTAATTTTTAACCATCTACTTATAATCTAATTAAAAAATGACCGAAATCAAATTTTAAAATACTTTAAATCTAAGTGAAACGAGGTGAAAAATGAAAGTTAAGTACAAAGAGTGGCTAAACAAGATTGAAAAAACTATTGGTTATCGACCATTACACAAAGAGGTTGCACGAATTTTACATCATTACAATCTTGTTGAAGATGCAGAAAAAGCAAGAAACGCACTAGGAAATAGGTTTATTAATGATGGGTGGTTACCTTATGAATGGAGAAAAGCACTTAACGAGTATTATTATCTTGAGATGGCAGAAACTCAACGAGGAGCAGAGGCGCTAAAGGATATGTGTGAAATTCCATACTGGGAGGGTGCGAAAGATTGCATTCAAGAATTGGTTAATCCAAATGTTACAAGACCTAAAGTCGGAGATATTGAATACATTACAAAAGAATTAAATTGCAAGCCTGAGTTTTTAAGGATAATTGCAGCGCCTGACAACAGAATGAATGGTGAACCAACCAGAATTGAGCAAACAAACGTTCTTTTGATTGATTTAGAAGAAAATAATTGTGCAAATGAGGGAGTGTATTTTTACACCACAAAAGGAAAAATAGCAGGAATTGCAAGAATAAGAGTTGATATTAACGGAGATGTTGTATTTATGTTTGATAACAAAATTTATCAAACAAAAGCTTTGAGTTGCCAGAAATTAAAAGAAATTGATTTTAAAGTTATTGGCAGGGTGATTTTAAATTATTCGCAAAAGATTATTTAGATTTAAAATTAATTTAACAAATTAGCCCACCTATGAGGGTTTTTTTGGATTGCCACGGCGATAAATCGCCTCGCAACGCCCACAAAGACTTAACGAATTTACAAGTTTAGTCTTTGGAAGTGCCCTTGGGGTATGACGGAAAAAGCAGATAAATAGGGGGATTAATACGGTTATTGTGACCGCCTATTTTATGCTGTAGTAATGCTTAGGCATTGCTTAAGCATTGCATAAGCAATGCTTGTAACACCGTAAGCAATGCAAATAAATAAATAAATAAAGAAATAAATAAAGAAATAAAGAAATAAAAAAAAGGAAAATTTTTTAATTTTTTTTGTTTTCTGGATTGCCACGAAAAACTCCGTTTTTCTCGCAATGACGGAAAAAGCAGATAGGCGAAGGGTTAAAGCATTTTTCTGAGGTCAGGAAAAAAGGTGAAAAAGTGCGCTAAAATTGAATTGTACGGAATTAGCGTATAGTTCAGATTGAATGTAAAAGTTTTGCGGTGCGGAATGTAACAAAATGTAAAGATGAATTTTCAATAAAAATTTGTGTGTTTAAATACGTTTATAATTTTTAGAATGTCTTAAATTATCTTAAAAACAGACAGGGCAACAATTTTGGAAAAATTGAGGTGTTGCGGAATGGAAAAAAATTTGATAAATTGCAAATTATGTAGAACACGAAATTGTGTTTGTGAAATTACCTAGTTGCATTTTGTTTAGTAGTTAAATGCTCTTAATCGACCAAGACCGTTTAGCGAAACTCCATCGGCAGGGTGCAACCTGATAATGGGTGGTAAGCCCTTGAACAAACAACTAGTAGTGTTTCGGTTTAACTGGCGAAGCTGTGTCTAATTCAGATGCGCTTCGCTAGATTAAGCAAAAAGGAGATTTATGATAATCAATTGTAAAAATTGCAATACAAAAAACAAAGTGATAGAAATAGTAACGCTGAGAGATAATGACAATTACGAAAACAGATTGATATTTAAAAGCTTTTGTTCTAAGTGCAATGAAGAGCACGCAATGTACCTTGAAATTCGAAAAGAAGATAAAAAAGCATTTTTTAAAAAGAAAAATCAAGATGAATTGATTTTGATGATTAAAAAGGAAAGAAAAAATATTTTATCTTTTGACAAATACAACGCTTGTGGTGGTTGGAGATATGGAATAAATAAAGAAGTTAGAAGCAAGTCTGGAAAAATTCTAAAAATTAGACAGTACAGCTCAGACTTTAAAACAGGAGCTAAGAAGCTTGAAAAAGAAATAATGCTAGTATAGTAGCGTTTTTCCTCTATTAATAAAGTGATTGTCAGTTGGGCAAAAGCCCATTTTTTTTAAAAAAAATTTGTTACTTTGTATAAACTCATTACAAAATGCCTCAATAGTTTAGGAATAAAATTTACTCTCTACTTATTTCAAAGGTATTTTTCAACTTGGGGCTATTTCATTCCTAGCCCCTGTTATTTTAAGGATAATAATGTTACCAAAACTAACTGAACAACAAAATAGATTTGTTTTAGCTTACGGCAATTGCCGCAAGTCTATTGAAGCATACAAACAAGCTTATAATTGTTCAAAAATGAATGCAAATACAATCTATGTTGAAGCAAGCAGATTAATGAAAAACCCTAAGATTTCCCCATGGATAGAGTATATCGAGGAAAGCTCTCAAAAAGTAGCTATTGAAGAATTAAATTATTCAATCAGAGATTGCTTTGATGAAGTTGATGAAATGAAAAAAATTGCCCTTGAATCTTTGGATAAAAGCGGAAATCCAAATATTAATGCAGCAATTAAAGCAGTTGAATTAAAAGGAAAATTAGCAGGTCATTTTGATAAAGACACAAAAGAACAAGCTACTGGAACAATTACTGTTATGGGCGATGTTACTATTGATGGGCAAGAATTAAGCTTTGAAGTCGGAGAATGTTCACCACAGGAGGAATAAAATGCAAATTAGACTTCCTGAAATGCTTAAAATTCCCTCTAAAATGCTTGCAACATTATTGCACTTTGACAAATATAATTATCATTTAGCAGAAGGCGGAAGAGGCGGCGGAAAATCTCATAGCATAGCAAGAATTTTATTGTTTATTGCAACAAAAAGAAAAGTAAGAATTTGTTGTGGTCGTGAAACACAAACATCAATTTCAGATTCTGTTAAAACATTGTTTGATGATGTTATTGATAAACATAATCTTGATTTTGAAGTTAGTAGAGACAAAATTATTCACAGAAAAACAGGAAGTGAAATATTTTTCAAAGGCTTTAGAGAACAAGGAAAAGTTAATATTAAAGGTCTTGAAGGTATTGATATTCTTTGGATTGACGAAGCTCAAGCAATCACAAAACCAACTTTAGATTTTATTATTCCTACAATTAGAAAGAAAAATTCAAGAGTAATTTTTACAATGAACAGACACACAAGGTTTGACCCAGTTTATAACTTTTGTGTAGGTCGTGATGATACATTGCATATCAATATAAATTACTACGATAATCCATATTTGGATGAAAAACAGAAGAAAGAAGCAGAAATTTGCAAAACTAAAAATTTTGCAGAATATCAACATATTTGGCTAGGATTACCAGTGTCACAAGCGCATGATTATTTACTTTCATCAGATAAGATTGATGAAGCAAAAAGAATTGAATTTAATAATGAATCTCATCCAAATAATTGCGTGATGAGTGTTGATTTATCGGCAAGTGGTGGAGATTTATGCGTAGCAAAATTATTAAGACAAAAGTCTATTACAGGATGGGAAGAAGAGCAAACTATAACTTGGTCTGAACCAGATACGGATGTAACCAAGGGGAAAATAATTAATCTTTATTCTAGATGGCAACCAAATATTTTAATTATTGATGCTGATGGGTTAGGATATCCAATTTATGTATCAGTAAAAAAAGCAATTGAAGATGCTATTGGGTTTAGGGGAGCTGGAAAACCAAAATCCATTGGCTCTGGAAATCAAAGAGCCGATGGATATATGGCCTTAAAAGAATTTATTGAAAATGGATGGTTAAGATTAACGTGTGAAAATTCAGCTAGACAAGTTGAATATTTGAAAAGAGTTTATAGACCATCTGGACTTACATTTATTCAAGATAAAAAAGATATAAGAAAAGAACAATCTGAATCACCTGACTTTGCAGATGCACTGATGATGGGAATTTACGCAATTGTTTACCATTCTCATTTGTTGGCGAAAAAGTATAAGTTAGAAGAAAAATTTGTTCAATCGGTAGTTCAATCGGATTTTGACCCGTTTAATTAATTTTAAACAAGTAAATTTAGCTAGATTAAAGCAACGTGGAAGCTCATCGGGAGCAGAAAAGGAGATATGTATGTGTTCAACACCAAAGATGCCAGAAGTGCAAACACAAAAACAAGAAGAAATAGCTTCACCAACATACGCTGATGCAAAAGTTACAAAAGCAAGTGCGCAGGTAAAAGAAAAAACAAGATTGCTTGCTGGAAGAGATATTAAAACATCTGCTAGAGGTCTAAAAGATGATTCTGAAACACAAAAAACAAAACTTTTAGGAGCATAAAAGTGGAACAAGATAAAAACATTAAAGGACTTGCAGGAAGAAAAATACAAGAAAAAAAATCCAATCAGCAAGAAAAAACAAATTCAAAGAATACAAAAAAGAATTTCGAAATTAAAAGAGCTGAATTAAAAGAAATCTTTAATTACATTAAGCCAGATTTGCAAGAATTGGCTGATTATTTTTGTCCAAATTCTGCAAGATTTATTGCAAGAAACGCAAATAAAGGCAGACAGAAAAGCAAAAAAATTATAGATTCAACACCATTGATTGCGCTTAGAAACTTTTCATCTGGTATGATGAGCGGTGCTACAAGCCCTACTAGTAGATGGTTTAGAACTGGAGTTGTAAATAAAAATATTGAAAAAAATCATAGTGTAAAAGATTGGTGTTATAAGCAAGCTGAATTAACAAGGCAAATTTTAAATGCATCAAACTTTTATCAAATACTTCCAGAAGTTTATAAACAGTTGGGAGTATTTTCATTTGCTGCAATTTCATTAGAAAGTGATTATGAAGATGTAGTTACTTTTAAAAATTTGCCTATTGGTTCATATTATTTTGCTAGAGATAACAAAGGGAAAATTGATACATTATGCCGTAGCTATATGATTAGCGCTAAAAATATGGTAAAAGAGTTTGGAAAAGATAACTGCTCTCAAGAAGTAATTGATGCGTTAGAAAAAACTCCAAACACTTTATTTGAAATTGTGCATTTTGTAACTGTAAATGAAGAATATGTAAAAGATTCTCCAGTTAAATATCAGAAAAAATTTATTTCTGTTTATTATGAAGTTAATTCAGAAGATAAATTTTTAAGAAAATCTGGATTTGATAGATTTCCTTATGTTGTTTTTGAAGCTTCTACAAATGGTGAAGATGATTATCCTTGTATGGGACCAGCTACTCATGCATTGCCTGACGTAAAACAATTAATGACTTTAGTTAAAGAATATGCTAAAGCTGCTAAAAAAATTGTTTCTCCAGCGTATAAAGGCCCAGCAAGTTTAAAAAACAAAGGATTTGCAGACACTCCATCTGCTTATGTTGAAGAAGATGAAAACGGAAGAGGAATTAGCCCTGTTTATGAAGTTAACCCAAGGGTGCTAGAAATTAAACAGGTTATGGATGAATTAAAACAAACAATTAAAGAACATTTTTATAATGACCTTTTTGCAATGATTTTAAATACTGCAGAGCGTGGTAGAACTGCAACTGAGGTAAATGAATTAAAAGAAGAAAAAATGGTTCTTTTATCGCCATTATTAGAACAAATTCATAATGCTCTAAAACAAATTTTAGATTGGATTTATTATGAGCAAATTGATAAAGGAATTTTGCCAGAAGCTCCAGAAGAACTAGAAGGACAAGAAATCCAAATTGAATTTATTTCAACATTAGCGCAAGCACAAAAAATTGCTTCTATTTCAGCTATAGAAAGATTTACAACATTTGTAAGCAACATTGCACAAGCACTTGACCCAATATTACTTCAAAAAGTAAAAGCTGAAAAAGTTATTGAAGATTATGCAGACATTATTAACATTGACCCATCGCAATTAGCTTCTGAAGATGAAGTTGCACAATACCGCGAAATGATGAGCCAAAAACAACAACAACAAGAGCAAATGGCTGCAATGACACAAGGAAGCCAAATGATTAAAAATATGGGCGGAGTTGATGCATTTGGAAGTGAATTAATGCAAAGGGTTGGAATGTAATGGAAGATGAAAAAATTATAGAGTTGATAAAACCTATTATAAACACTCAAGAGGGATTTAGATTTTTTTCTATATTACTGGAAAAATTAGGAGCTTTTGAAAGAGGTTGCAATTTGGAAAATACAAATCTTGAGTATTTTAACAGAGGCAGAAGAGAAAAGGGATTGTGGTTGTTGGAGCTTGTTAAACAAGCTAATTGGGAAAAATACACAAGCATTGAAAGGAACAGGAGATAAAATATGTCAAATGAAACTATTGAAAACAATTTAGAAACTGAAAATTTGGATGTTGATAACAGCAACGAAAATCAAGATGTAGAAAACAATCAAGAAAATGTTCAAAATAATGAAAATGATAATTTGAATAATGAACAAGAAAATAAAAGCGAGTTTATTGGAGCTCCAGAAAATTATGATTTTAAAAATTTAAATTTACCAGAAGGAATACAATTTGATAATGCATTAGCAGAAAAATTTGCTACAGTTGGGAAAAAATTGAATTTATCACAAGATGCTGCAAATGAGCTTGTTAATATGCTTGTTGAACATCAAAAAGGACAATTAGGAAACCAAGAACAACTAATTGCAGAATTTAAAAGACAAGAGCTTGAAACAACAAAAATTGAGTATCAAAAATTGTTAAATTCAGATAATGAAATTGGAAGCAATAAAGAAGCTAAAGAAGCATATCTAGATGTTGCTGATAAAGGTTATAGTGCTTTTGCTTCAAAAGAATTGCAAGATGTTTTAGCTGGTCTTGGTCTTGATTATCATCCAAGCGTAATAAAACATTTTCACAAACTTGGAGAATTATGCGGAAATGACAGCATTCAAAAGTCATCAATGCCAGTTGGTTCTAAACAATCAGCAGCAGAAATTTTGTATGGTGAAAGACAATAAGATAAAAAAATGAAAGGGAAATTAAAATGGCTGTTGTAGGAAACACTTATTTAAGCTTAAAAGACAAATTATCTCAAACTGAAGATGGTAAAGTTACAAGCACGATTATTGATTTGTTAGCTCAAACAAACGTTATTATTGAAGATGCTATTGTTGAAGAATGTAATGATGGCACAAGCCATAAAACAACAATCAGAAATGGTTTACCAACTGTAGAATTCAGAAAATTCTATCAAGGTGTATCACCATCTAAAGGCGAATATACTCAAGTTACTGATACAACTGCAATGTTAGAAACATATTCACAAGTTGATAAAGCATTAGCTGATTTAAATGCAGATTCTAATCAATTTAGATTGAATGAAGCAGGCGCATTTTTAGAAGCTATGAACTCAACTGTTCAAACAAATATTTTCTATGGCAATAAAGGCGTTAATGATGCTGCATTTGATGGTTTAGCAGTTCGTTATAACAAAATTTCTGACAAGAAAAATACAATTGGTAATCAAGTTTTAGATGCAGGCGGTACAGGTAATAAAAATTCTTCAATTTGGTTTGTTACTTGGGGTAATTTACATACTCACTTGTTATATCCAAAAGGAACAAAAGCTGGTTTACAACATGAAGATAAAGGTGTTCAAACTGCTGTTGATGCAGATGGAAAAATGTATGAAGTTTATCGTGACCACTGGAGCTGGAATGTTGGTTTATCTGTAAGAAACTTCAAAAGCATTGTTCGTATTGCAAACATTGATGTTGAAGCTTTAGAGGGTGATGGAGCAGCAGACCTAATTAAACTTATGGTTAAAGCTTATCACAAGCACAATAAACACTCTAAAGGTGGCAAAAGCGTTATTTATACATCTGAAGCAATTGGAACAGCACTTCACTTGCAAGCTATGAATAGTAAAAACGTAAATCTGTCAATATCTGAGTTTGCTGGAGAGCCAGTTGTTAAATTCTTGGGTATTCCAGTTAAAACTTGCGACCAATTGGTTGACAATGAATCACAAGTTAAAAAAGCGTAAGTCGGTGCAATTTTAGAATGAAAGGGAAATAAAAATGTTATATGATTTAGAATCATTATTTTCAAATAATCAAGTAATTACTGCTAGTGCAGTTTCAGAGAATGTTGTATGTTTTGCTAAAGGTGAATTTAAAGAAGTTGCTTTTGGAACACCACTTCCTTTAAGAATCCAAGTAACAAAAACATTTGCTGGATTAACTTCTTTAACTGTAGAAGTTCAAACTGCATCTGATGCAGATTTTAGTGATGTAGAAACATTAGCAACAAGTGGAGCTATTGAAGCAGATAAACTTGTAGCTGGATATACATTCCCAGTTAACTTTATTCCTAGAGGAAATAAAGGTTATATGAGATTAAATTACACTGTAGCAGGAACTGCAACTGATGGCACAATTACGGCTGGTGTTGTTGCTGCTAATGGTGGTTCATATCATGAAGCATAAGTTAAAAGATGTTTGCAAGGGGCTTAATTGCTCCTTGCAAATTTGATATAAGGATTTTGATATGGGAAATGAATTTAAAATAAAAGTTGAACAAGATAACTCAAAAGAAATTGCAGATAAACAAATGCAAGAATGGGAAATTGACGATGCTATAAGAACATTAATCAAAGCAGAAGAAATCAAAAAAGATGAAAAATTGATGGCATTAATTGAGCCAAAATTAAAAGAAAAAGCTGCAGCTGCTCTTAATGCTGTTGAAGTACTTTACAATAAAAAAGGAAATGAATAATGAAAACAAAAGTATTGATATTAGATGATGCCTATTTTAACGATGTATATTTAAAAGCTGGAAAAATTGTTGAAATTGATGTAGATGAAATACCTAGCTGGGCTCAAAAAGTTGAAAATAAACAGGCAAAGCAAGAGCCAGAAACAAATAATGTTCAAAAAGATGAGCAAAATAATAAAACCAAAGATGATAAAAAACAAGAAGAATATTTAGAGGAACTTTTAAATAAAGCTTTTGAAAAAGGAATTTTTATTGAAGATACTGATAAAAAATCTACAGAAGAGCAAATTAAAGAATTAGAAGAAGTTTTGAAAAAAGGTGAATAAAAAATGTGTATTATAACTGCTACAGCTGTTGCTACAGCATTAGGACTTTCAACTGCTGCAGCTACAGCGGCTACTGGAACAGCTGCAATATCAGCGGCAGGAATTATTGCAGGTATCGCCAATACAGCTATAGCTGCTAGTACAATTGCAGGTATTGCAGGTGGTACGGTTGGAGCCGTTTCATCTTATCAACAAGGAAAAGCGCAACAAGCTCAATACAACTATCAAGCTAAAGTGAATGAAGAAAATGCACGAATAGCACAAGAAAATGCAAATGTGCAAAGACAGCAAGGTATTGAAGAAGCAAGACTTCAAAGAATTAAAGCGGCTTCAACAATAGGTTCACAAAAGGCAGCAATGGCGGCAAATGGTGTGGATGTTACACAAGGAACATCACTTGATGTAATTGCTGATACTGTAGCAATGGGTGAACTTGATGCGCTTCAAACTCAATATAATTACGAAGCTAAAGCAAGAGGTTATGAAGCTCAAGCAGGTAATTTTCAAAACCAAGCTAATTTAGATCTAATATCAGGAAAAAATGCATATCAAGCTGGGAAAATTAATGCCATAACAACTGGACTTGGAGGATTGGAAA
Organism: Candidatus Gastranaerophilaceae bacterium; assembly: GCA_045638605.1. Classification (GTDB taxonomy): domain Bacteria; phylum Cyanobacteriota; class Vampirovibrionia; order Gastranaerophilales; family Gastranaerophilaceae; genus RGIG2134. Next base: position 14,773 of record JAZUBS010000031.1, on the reverse strand, counting down.
AAACGAGCGATGTTGCACTTAAATGGTATGGTGTTGGAGGTAGGTAATGACAATATCTAAAACAACAATATTTAATATGGCGCTAAATGAACTTGGAGTTAGTGCCCCAGTTGAAAACGCAAGTAATCAAAACGACAACAGAGCTATTATTTTAAATAATTTTTATGATGCTTGTAAAGATGAAGTTTTAAAAGCTTTTGATTGGAATTTTGCTGAAAAATATCGTATTTTAACACCACGAAAAGATGAGTGTTTAGACCCAAGATTTAATTTTGTATATGATTTTCCAAATGATTGTTTGTCAGCTCGTGAAGTGTATGTATATAAAGGAGATGGCAAAAAGAAAAAATTTAGAATTTCAGCCAATGAACAAGGCGACAAAGTTATTTTATCTGAACATGACAAAATTGTTTTGCGATATACGAGAAGAGTAGAAAAAGAAAGTTTTTTTGATTCTGAATTTGCAACATCACTAGCACTGTATCTTGCAGCAGTTACAGGAAATGCAATTGTGGGTTCTGAGCAAAAAGCACTAAATGCACTAAGAAAATACAACGAAAGAGTTAAGCTTGGTCAAGTTGCAAATGCTCAAGAAGGTCAAGAAGTTGATGAAGATGATTCTACATATTTAGATGTCAGATAAAACACAAAGTAGCTCAGGAGCATTAAAAGGATTAATTAAATGGCCAATACAAGAATATCGCAAGTAAGCTTTGCTCGTGGGGAATTTTGTCCACCATTATATATGAGGACAGATATTTCTCAATATCATATTGGATTAAAAACGTTAAAGAATGGATTTGTACAACAAGAAGGATGTGTGTCAAATCGTTCTGGATTGGAATTTGTTGGTGAAGTAAAAGATAGTTCAAAACATACACGCTTAATTCCTTTTACATTTAATTCTGAGCAAACATATATTATTGAAGCAGGTGAAAAGTATTTTAGATTTATTCAAAATGGCGGATATATTGTAAATCCTGATACAGATTCAATTGTCGAGATTGAAACACCATATTTAGCTAAAGATTTAAAACATTTAAAATTTGCTCAATCAGCTGATATTCTAAGTATTGTGCATATTAATTATGCACCTAAAGAATTAATCAGATTAGACCATCATAAATGGGAATTAAATAATATTATTTTTGAACCATCAATTAATGCGCCAACTGGAGTTGAGGCCGTTTGGACAGGTACAACAACAGAAAATGCCAGAGATTATACATATTGTGTTACAGCAGTTGATAAAAATACTCTAGAAGAATCAGAAAGTTCTGCTAGTGTTACAACAAAAGGGCATAGAGAAGCTTATTGGACCACAAGCGAATATATGACAATTAGCTGGAATGCTGTATCTGGAGCAGTTGAATATAATATATATCGCTCTGTAAATGGTGTTATGGGTTATTTAGGAACAAGCAAAACAACAAGTTTTACAGATGATAATATTGAACCAGATTTAGATGAAACTGCTCCAATATTAAAAAATCCATTTGCAAACAACAATCATCCAAGTTGTTGTGCATATTTTCAACAAAGAAAAATATATGCTAATACATATAAAAATCCTCAAATGGTTTATGCTTCTCAAACAGCAACATCAAACAATTTTAATTCTTCACGTCCATTAATTGCTTCTGATGCTGTTGAATTGCCATTAGCCGATAGGGAAGTTAACGAGATTAGACATTTAGTTCCATTTAAAGATTTAATTGCTTTAACAAGTAATTCTGAATACAAAATTAATGGTTCAGATGGAATATTTCAAGCTAACCCAATGCCAGTTGCAGTTATTCAATCTGCTTATGGAGCAAGCCATGTTCAGCCAATTGTGTCTGGTTCTATGGTGTTATTTGTTGAAGCTGGCGGAAATGTTTTAAGAGAATTAGGATATGAATATTTATCTGATAGCTATAATGGTGATGAGCTTTCTTTGTTTGCAAGCCATCTTTTTGAAGGTAAAGAGATTATTTATATTGGTTATGCTAAAGCTCCATACAGATTGGTATATGTAATATTTACAGATGGAACAATGGCTGTTTTAACATATAACAAAAAACAAGAGCTTTGTGGCTGGGGTAGATGGGAAACACAGGGTTTGTTTGAATCTGTTGCTTGCATTCGTGAAGGGCTTGAGGATGTTGCATATTTTGTTATTAAAAGAAAAATCAATAATCAATGGGTTAGATATATTGAAAGAGCAAAAACTAGAATTGTAAAAGACGCAAAGAAAGGCTTTTTTGTTGATAGTGGTTTAAGTGCCGAATTTGAAAATAAAGTTCAAACTATTTCGGGGCTTGAACATTTAAAAAATACTAAAGTTATTGCGCTATGTGATGGCGGTGTAGTTGATAATTTAGTTGTAGATGGCAATGGAAAAGTTATTTTGCCATATCCAACTAAAGATTTGGTAATTGGTTTACCTTATGAATTTGAATTTGAAACATTGGGTATTGAGGGCGAAAACACCCATGGTTTAAAGAAAATGGTTAATTCAATAACTGTTAATGTTTTAAATTCCAGAGAAGATATTTTTGTTGTTGGTAATACTGGACATACAACACAGTTAGCTAGAAGTTTAGAAAGTATTAATGATGCTGGTTATCTTTATAGCGGAAAAGTTGAAGCAACACCATTAAATGAACCTACAGATAGGGCCACAATTCATTTAGCGCAAAAATATCCATTACCATTAACCATTAGCGCAGTTAGCGCAATTGTGAATAATCAAGACATACAGGATAGCGAATGATGAAAAAGACTATAAGAATTAAAACGAAACCAAATGGTGAAGTTATTGAAAAAGAAATAAAAAATAGCGAAGTCAAAATAATTAAAAAAGAATTGAAAGGGAAATAATATGTGTTCAACTCCAAAAATGCCACAACCAACTACGCAAGAAAATAAAGAAGAAATTGCAGCGCCAACTCAAGCGGATGCAGCAGTTACAAAAGCAGCTCAAGGAACAAGAGAAAAAAACGCTAAACTTGCTGGAAGAGATGTAAAAACTGCTCCAAGAGGTTTGAATACAGTTGCTACAGTTCAAAATAAAAAGCTGCTTGGAGAATAGGAAGGTTCTGAAATGAGTTCAGAATGACAGGAGCAACATGTATCGTAAAGAAAAAAATATTAAAGATATTTTATATATTTTAGAAAATTTAAGAGAAGAAGATAAACACGAAGCAATTATTCAAAAAGGCGAAAATTATATTCACGCCATTGCAAGCGATGTAATAAACAGTAAAGGACATTTTATTTTAGGATGTTCCAAGCGTGATGATACTCCAATTGTTATGGGTGGATGTTGTCCGACACAAGAAAAAGGTGTTGGAGTTGTTTGGATGTTATCAACTCCAGAAGTTGAAAAAAATCAGATATGTCTTTTAAGAAATATCAAAGAATTGATGAATGATTTTGATGAAGATTATTGGATGACATTCAATTTTATTTATAAAGAAAATCATTTAGCAAAAAAATGGCTTTCTAAAATGGGATATAGTTTCAACTTAGCAAAACCAGTTTTAGCAAATTTACCAAAAGATTTTGAATTTTTTTATCGAACAAAAGAAATGAGGAAATTAAATGCCACAAGTACCAATAGCTAAAAGAGAAGTTCAAGCACAATTAACACCTACGCCATATCGTGATGATAGAGTAAATGGCGATACTTTTGGTGTGAATGTTTATAGAGCTCAGCAAGGACTTGGTGGGCAAATGGGGAGATTTGCTGAAGGCATTGCAAATCTAAAAGAAAAATACGACAGAACGAAATTAATTGAGTTTTCTAATGAACTTCAACAATATGAGCAAGATAATATTAGAAATGGATATTATAAAACATCTGGTAAAGATGCTATGGGTGGCTCTACTAAAGTTATGGAAGATTGGGGCAAAAATGGCCAAGACCTCTTAAATAAATATGGATTCCATGGGTATAACCAAGCTAGAGCAAAAGACATTCTTTTGGGTTATACTGCACACGTTCAAAAAGGAGTTGAAGCACACGATTTTCAAGAATCTGAAAGATGGAATAATACTGTATTTGATGATGCATACAATAATGTTTTAACAAATGCTAGTTTTAATAGACATGACCCAGCTGGTCTTGCTAGAACATTTAAAAATTTAAATACATTGATTGATAATGACCAAAGATACCAAAAGTTAGACCCAGAGCTAAAACAAATTTATAAATACAATTTGGAAGCTAAGATGCACATGGGTGTTTTAGATAGTTTAATTGGTGAAGATTCTCTGGCTGCAAAAATGTATTTTGAGAATAATAAAGACAAAATACCAGCAGCTAAACAAGCAGATTATTTGAATAAGATTACCAGAATGGGCAGAATGTACGAAGCTAGAAGCACAGCACAGCAGCTTATGGCTATTGACCCAATGGAAGCATATTCGCAAATTGACAGTATTGAAAATATTGAATTAAGAGATGCAACAGAATCTGAATATAATCGACTTTTAAGACAAAATGAAATGGCCCAAAAGGAAATTGACAGAAAAACAAGCAATGAAATAATGCAAAAAGTATTTACCGCTTATGATAATGGCCAAGATATTTCATCTATTATGCGTGAAGTAAATATATCAAATATGTCTTTAGAGCAAAAAGACAAGATATATAAAAATTTAAAAACAATGCAAGAGCTTGAGGGAATTGGAAATAATTGGGCAGATTACAATATTTTGCTTGATATGGCTGCATATAATAATGAAGAATTCAAAAACATCAATCTTGCTGAATATAATCTCACAAAAGAACAGTATAACAAAATGACTGAAATGCAACGTAGTGCATCAGAAAATCAATATAGCCCAGAAACAGCTTTAAGAGAAGCAATTGATAAAGTATCTGGATTTAATTTTGTAACTCAAAATGATTTATCTAAAAAAGAATATGAAAATGAGTTAATTAGATTTTTATCTAAAGTTGAAAGGATGCAAGGAAAAGCATTTGATTATAAAAATCCACATCAATTAGAATCAATTTTAGCTGGTTTTGAATATAAAGATACAACTGCTAAAGATAAGAATTTGGATGAAACAAAAGAGCTTTTTACAAGAGCCAAAAAACGTGGTGAAGTTTATGATGCTATGGCACGTGAATATATGCTTTTCAAGGGGCAAAATAAACGTGAGCCAAATCCAGATGAAATATATGAAATGGCTAAAAGGTCATATACAACAATTGAAAACAATTGGAGAAAAACCGATAAAGGAAAATTTGATGCAGCTTATGGTATATATTATGGAATTCAAAATACTACACCAAAAGAGGGTGAAACAAAAGTTTTAACATATTATGCAGACACAAGAATTCCAGAAATTTCAAAAGAACTTGGGTTTGATTTACGTGTTACATCAAGATACAGAAAAGGAGATGCTGGAGGACACGGCCAAGGCAGAAAATGTGATATTGGAATGAATGGCCTTAATGCAGCTCAAAGAATGGCAGCATTTGAAAAACTATTGCAAGAACCAGCCATTGCTTCAATTGGAACTTCTGACCCAGTTTTATTGAAACGTTATAACAATCCAAAAAATGGAAAAATACGTGATTTAAGAGAATATGACGCAAATTATAAAAAAAGATATCCAAATACAACAATGAACCACGTAAACCATTTTGACGTTTCATTTAATTTAAAATACAACGAACAACCTCAATATTCTACACCAAGATTAATTTAAGGATTTTATAAATGTTTAATTTAGTACCAGATACAAAAAATAATCCAATATTTTCAAGCTATGAAAATGTAAATTTAGACTTTAATGAAAATATGGATGAGTTTGTAAAAGCGCCTAATGATATTTTATTAGAAGAAGAATACAAAAATAATCAAGAAAACAAAACAAATATTCAACCACAACAGTACATGACAAAAATTTCTGATGTTAATAGAACTGCTTTAGATAACATTGGAAAAGTGCCAGATTTTATTAATGAAGAATACGGCGTTGACGATAGTGCTTATAAAATGCCAGATGCGCTTCAAGTTGCTACACCAGCAGAAATTGAAGAATGGAAACAAATGGGCGCTATGGGAATTGGTGAAACCATTGCAAAATACGATAAATGGAAAATGGCTCCATTTGTTGGAACTACAAAAGAAGTTGGTGAAATTGCTGGCTATTCAATGCTCTTAAATAAATATAATAAAGGTGAAGAATTGAGCGAAAAGCAACTCGATGCTTTAACTGATTTTTTAAGAGATATGAAAGAATTGGAAGTTAGAGGACAAACATTTGGCGGCAAGTTTGCTAATGGTGTTATGGTTGCTATTCCTTATATGGCAGAATTTGGAGCTGGTTTGGCTGCAACTGGTGGCGGCGTAGGTTTTGGAAGTTTAGCAAAAACATTATCAACAATTGGTGCAAAAAAAGCAGCAAGAAAAGCTGTAGATAAAGCATTAAAAGAAGCTGCATTAAAATCAGCAATTCCAGCAGCAACAAAAACAACTTTACCTTTATCAGCTGTTAAAAAGATATATAAAGATGCGCTAGTTGGTGCAACTGGAGTTAAAGCATTAGCCAATGTTGGCGCAAAAACTGCAATAAAAGAAACTGTTAAAGCAACTCCAAAAGCAATTGCAACTGCTGCTGGAACAGGCTTTTTAATATCTCCAACTGCTTTTGTTGGTAAAGCATTAGAAAAACAAATCGCAACTGGCGTTTATGTTTCAGATGCTGGTGAAGCCGTGTTTACAAAGCCAGAAAATATTGCTGTTTCATTTATGAAAGCAATTGGTGAACAAACATTTGAGGTTTTAACAGAAACAACTGGATGGGCATTTGCGCCAATAACACATGCATTTGCAAAACCAGTTAGAAAATTATTACCTGAAAAATTTTTTACTGGTTTTGAAAAACTTGTATCAAGCAGATTTGGAATGAAAGCAACAGAAGCTTTAAAGAAATATGGCTATGATGGTATTGTTGAAGAAATGGGCGAAGAAGTCTTAAATAGATTTTTAACTCAAACATTTGGAATTAATGGCCTTGAATCTTATACCATTGATGGTTTAATGAATAATGTTTTCTACGCTGATGACCCTAGTCAATGGGGTGTAGAAGCGTTGACTTTTGCTGCAATTGGCGCTGGCGGCAGAGGATTAGCAGGAGCAACAAACAAAATTGCAGATACTTGGAGAACTAACAAGGAAAGCAAAGAAGCAAGAGAATTAGCAAATAAAATAAATGAAAAGATTTATACACCAGAGCAATTTTATTTAGACCAAGGCTTAATAAGAATTAATGGCTCACAATCTTTAGCAGAGCAAAAATTAAGAAAAATTTGGGATAGCCAAATGATTGATAAAGGATTACAAGATTCTTTATTAAATAATATGTCTGAAAACGAAATTAGAGATACGCTAAAAGGCTCTATTGAAAAAGATGGCATTAGAAATTTAGATGAACAAAACGCGAAAGTAGCAGAATTTAAAAATACTTTGTATGAAAAACTTCTCAAAGGTGGAGTAGCCAAAGATGTTGCAATGGCTAATGCTGAATTAATGGCTATTAATTTTAAAAATAAAAATGAAGCTGCTCAAGAAATATTTAGACAACAACTTGATAAATTGAATGTTGAATTTAATATTCCAGCGCAACAAAGAGAAAATGGAATTTATCAGCAAACCACTGAAATTGACTTTAAACAAGCAAAAGCAAAATATACTAAAACAGATAAGGTGTACGATAATTTCGTACAACTACACACTGAAAATAATTTAGTTGAAAAAGTGCCTGAATATTGGCAAGGGGAAACAGTTGAAGAAGCACTTGAATATCTTGGAATCAAAGATAATAAGGGTGTTAAAATTAAATCACCTATTGAGGAAGTTTCTATTTATAAAAGCCACATGGAGCATTTAATTAACGACAACAATGCTCATAGAAAAAAATATTTAAATCGTGCAATTAGAACAATTCAAGAACCAAACTTAATTACTAAAAGCGGAAATTATCATAACTATATAAAATTATTTAGCGATGGTAAAAACACAAAACCACATCTTCAAATTGTTAAAGTAAAAGAAGATGGAAATTTTTATGTTACAACGCTAAAACCAAGCAAGGCACAATTCAAATCTAGAATAATAGAAGGACAAGTCATATACGACTTGTCCAGCATGTCCAGTGAAAATATCACCGACAATTCTATTATAACAAATTTTCAAGGTGATTTCAACCCTAATCCAAATATTTATTATCAAGGCATCAAAGAACTTTATAACGACATTAAAGACCATTTTTTATATTTAAAAGATGTTAAATTAAAAGGCGATAGCAGAAGCATTGAAGATTTATTTGCTAATACGGAATTAAAATCTATTCAAGGCTTTTTTGGTGATGTAATTAAAGATGTAAAATTCAGAAAACAGCCTAAATGGATGCAAGTATCTGAAAAAGATTTTGGTGGATATTTGTATTTGAATAATACAATTTATTTAAATTACGATTATATAAAACAATTTGAAAATTATGAACAACAATTTGTTAGAACTTTGTTGCATGAGTTGGTGCATTTGAAGCAACATAAAATGCTTGAATACGCAATTAACAATCAAGATAACAAAGAATTATCTGAAGCGGACAGAGGAGCTTTAAAATTATTTATACAAAGCAATAATATATCTAAAGAAGATGAAAAAATATTAAAGGATTTTAGCAATAAATATACTGAAGAAGATTTAGAAAATAATCCAGAACTTGTCAAAACTTATGTTGAAGCCTATAATAGATACAATAAAGCAGATTTAGAGGTTGATGCAGATAATGTCGGGTTGGCACTTCAGTCCTACATGGGTGGGTCGGAAAATAGACAAATCAAAAACTATACGAGAGATTTTTTGGTTAATGAGAAACTCGCACAAGCTACGAGCAATGACAAAACACTTGGAGCAATCAGAGCTTTCATCTGGAGAAAAGAAAGCAACCATTTTGGGTATGGAAGATTAACCGACAAAGTTAATACAAGAACTTTTTATCAATCTGCTAATCAAAATAATATTTTATTTCAAAATATTCAACCAATAGAAATAGAAAAAAATGCTGTACCAGAATTTGAAAAAATTTCTGAATTAAAAAAATGGATTGAAGAGGAATTGAATCTTTTAGGTGATGTGCAAATTAAAGAAAATAATAAAATTGTACATTTTTCTAAAAGCAATATTTCTCGCTCATTAAAGGGTATAAGCAGAAACAAGGTTAAAAAACAAACATATTCAAAACTTAAAGAACTTGTTGAAAATTCTGTTTTTACAACAAACAAAGAGGCTGATGAAAGACATAAAGAGCGCAATAAAGGGCAAGAAATATATCATAACGCTTTTATTTATGGTGGTAAAGTGTATGGTATTGAAATTGCTTTCGACATTCCAAAGAATGATGATTCTTTGGGTTTTTATGCTGGGCATAAAATTAAAATAATAAAAACACCTGAAGTCAATGAGGTTTCTTCAAAAGAAGGATTACTCGACTTAACAGGTGCTAATATTAGTATAAACGATATTAGAAGGGTTTTCAACCCTGATGTTAAGAAGCATGAAGAAAGAATCATTTTATTTCAATCTAAAGAACAAAACAACTTAATTGCTGGATATACTCCATCAGAAGTTATGACAAAAAGCCAAGAATTATATGATAAACTTGGCGATATGGAAAATCCGGTATCGGAAGAAGAAGCTGCAAAGATTTTAGCTAATGCGTATATATTGCGAGATGCTATTGATGCTAATGCTTTTAAAGAAAATTACACTCCTGAGCAATTAGAAGATTTATTTTTAAATGCTTATTATGTTATGAATGATCAAGAGCTTCCAGATTTATACATGGAAGATACTGAAGTTAGAAGAAAAACTGGAGCAGAATATAGAGAAATTCATAACAGAAAAAAAGAACAACAAGAAGAAGCGTATCGTGGTTATTTTATGGAGGGGCAAGATAAAGATTTAATAACCATTATGTCAAATCAAGATGCTTCAACAGCGTTACATGAGTTAGCGCATTGGTATTTAAATGCGCTTAATGAAATGGCAAAAGTTGATGAGGCTTCAAGAAAACAACTTGATGAAGTTGATAAATGGCTTGGAAGAAGTGGTGATTATACAGTTAGCCAACAAGAAAAATTTGCACGTTCTTTTGAAGCATATTTATACAAAGGAAAAGCACCAAATAGCTATTTAAAAGAAGTGTTTGAAAACTTCGAACAATGGTTAAAATCTGTTTATGCCCATATAACAGAAATAGAAGGCTTGGGAGCTGATATATCAAAAGAAGTTGAAGAAATGTTTGACAGAATGTTTTCTAATGATGAATATTATCAAGAAAGAAAACAAGCTAATGAACTATTGAAAAAAGCTAAAAATGATAGCAGAAAACAAAAAGCAAAGAATAATATAATAAGAGCTGATAGAGAACTTGATGAAGTTGAAAAACGTCATAAAGAAGTATCATATCAGATATTAAGCGCTGCAACAGGTAAAAGTGTAAAATATTTAAAGACAATATTTGAAACAACTTCTGAAAATGCTACACACGCTAAAAAAAGAGAAGCAATTATTAATTCTCTTGATAGTGTTGAAGATTCAATTAAAATTTCTGGTGGTATGGGAGAAGAATGGAAGGAATTTTATTCTGATACCGGTGTTGATTATGAAACAAGTGAAAGTGGTGCAAATTATGAATTAGCTTTAAAAGCGCTTGATACAATTTTAAATAAATCTTATAAAAACATTTCAAAAGATTATGAATCCGAAATGTCAGATAGAGCTGAGTATTTTGAAAATTTAATTAAAGATGCTGAGCGTGAATATAAGATTTTATTGAATAGCTATAAAAAAGAAAATCGTAATGTTGCACTTGCTGCAATTTATGATTGGATGGATTCATTGGATTCAACTATTAAAGAAGATTTTGAGCAAAAATTTATTTACGATTCAAGAATCATTGAAAGAAATGAGCATCTTGATAAATTTGATAAAGCAAAAAGAAAAATCATTGCTAAGGCTTTAGAAGTTGAAAGAAAATATGGCAAATTGTCTAATGATGAAAAATACAAAGAAGTTGTTGTTGAAATAATGAAGAACTTAAACTTCTTGCAAGCAGAAGATAAAGCAAGATTAACAACAAACATTTTGGATGTTAATGGCGTTTCTTCTTTAATGGGCCAAATTGATTCTATTATGGATATAGCAAAAACTATGGAAGATGTGAACTATAGAAGAATGCTACAAAGAGAAATCCATAAAGAATTGCAAGGTACAAAGAATGTTAAAAAAGGTGCAAGAACAGTTGGAAAATATGATTACAGAACAAATAAATTATTTGAAGAATTAAGAGAGCTTGATAAATTAACTCCTGAAAAGGCGCAAGAAAGAATTATTGATATAAGACATTCTATGTCAACTTTTGATGATAAAGATGTAAAAGCTCTTGATTATGGTGAAAAATTAGCCAATAAATTTTTGACTTATAAAGCAAACGGCATGATTTATGCTGATACTGATTTAATGAAAGATATTTATGATGAAATAGTTAGAATTAAATTAGCAGGAAAAACTGCTAAAAATGAACAAGATTTAAGAGAAAAATTATACGAAACAAAAGAAGTTAAAAGATTATGCAATATTCTTAAAAGAAAAAAGAAAGCAAATTTAGCAGAAAGAGGTTATTTTGATGCTGCTGCAAATTTAGAATCTATGACAAATATGCTTTGGAATAAGCAAGTAAAAGAAGAATATGCTTCAGAATTATTATATGCTGAAACTCAAGAAGAAACTTTTGTCTTTGAAAAAATAAAAGGTTTTCAAGAGGAGGTTGCAAAAATTTATGGACTACCAAATATTGCTTGGGATTGGCAAATAAACAAATATTTAAAAGAAAAACATATATATAAGGAAACCAGAAGAGAGTATGATAAAAAGACTTTTGAATTAACTAGCTCTATGGTGGTCGATAAAGAAATGACTAAGATGGATTTAATTTTGGCTTATATATGGTCTATGAATCCAACTTTGAAAAATCGCTTAATTAATATGTTTGGTGAACAACAACTTGATTCTATGATGGAAGAATTAAGTATTCAAGATGTTAAACTTGCAGAATTAATGTTAAGAACAGCGCAAAGTACTTATGATATGGTAAATAAAGCATATATTAAAAAATATGGAATTAATTTGCCAAAGGTCATTGCATATTATCCATCACGAGTTGAAAGAGGAAGCGAGCTAGATTGGTTTAATGATTATACTTCAAGAACTTTAAATACTTCAATGACAAAATCAAGAAGTAATTCTGAACTTGTACCAATGGAATTTTCCAACCCTGTAACAATTTTATTTAATCATATAAACGGGGTTGCCAAATTTACTTATACTGGCGAAGTGCTTGATAAAATTAATTTAGTGATGGGTAATAAAACATTTGTTAAGCCATTAATTGAAGAAAAATTTGGAAAAGATGTATATAAAGCATTTGTTTTAAAATTGCTAGATTCAACTTATGATGCACAATCTAAAGGCTTTAATAAATTAATTAAAATAATTGACGCTATACAAAACAATTGGATTGTTTCAAATATTGCAGTTAGACCAGAAGTTGCGTTAAAACAATTAATATCTGCAAACAATTATGCAACTGAAATGCCTGTTATGGAATGGATTGCAGGAGAAATAAATTGTTTATGTCATCCAAAAGAAACAATTGAATATATGATGAAAATACCTTATCTTAAAGCAAGATTTGGTAACAGTTTAGCCAATGAAGCCTTAAAAGATTATAATTCAAGTTCTTTTTCGCTAATTACTGAAAAAATTAAACAAGGTTTAACAATAAATGTTCGACTTGGAGATTTAGGCGCAATTATATTTGGTGGAAAACCATATATTGATTATTTAATTTCTCAAGGTAAAACGGAACAAGAAGCTATAAAAGAGTTTATTTTAGAAACAAATCGTTCCATGCAATCAAGCACAGCTTCATCTTTAAGTAATTATCAAGAAATTACAAGAAAATTTGGATTGAGAGCTTTTAGTGCATATCGAAACTCGCAACAACAATATTTAAGAAAATGTGGTGATGCTGTTATTTCTTATAAAAATGGAGATATGGAACTAAAAAAAGCTGCTAAAATCATATTTCATTTTATGTTTTTGCAGCCTTGGATGTTTGCAACTGCAACATCTGGTTCAATTTTAAGATGGTTTTTAACAGGGGATGCTGATGATTTTTGGGAAGACACAATTCATAGTTTATTTAATTTCTGCTCAGATGCTTTTGCTGGAATCTCGGAAATGTATCAAATGGTATTAAATAGAGTATTTAGTTTTAAACAAATTCCTATTAGCTCACCTATTATCGGTGATTTTGAAAGAGAAATAAGACGTTTAGCAAAAGAAGAACCAACATTAGAGGATTGGTTTGCCATATTTGCATTTCTTTTTGGCGATATTATAACAAGTGCTCCTATTAATGATGTCTTTAATATGCTTGGTGGTGTCGTTGATATCTTTACTGGCGACCCATTACAAGGAACATTAAGAGTTATTGGCAAATCTAAATATAGAGCTAAAAGAATTACAGGAAATGATTAAATAAAGGAGGCAAAATGATACCAGAAGTTAACCCCTACAATAATTATCGAGGGGATGGCGTGGCAACTAAATTTGACTATGATTTTTTGATTCAAGATGGTTCACAACTTATTGTTCAAAAAATTACTGAAGATGATGTTGCAATTAACCTTGTTAATAATGTAGATTATGAGATTAAAGAAATCGGAAATGTAAATGGTGGGTATATTAATTTTCCACTTGCAAGTTCTGAGCATTCAATCTTAACTGAAAAAGAAACAATTAGTTTGCAATTAACTTTACCATTTGAGCAAGAAAGCGAATATGGACAAAGTTCAATGCTTAACTTGGGAAGTTTAGAATTTTCACTAGACTATCTTACAAGATTGTGTCAGATATTAAAAAGGCAAATGGAACGCTCTGTGAAGGCGAATGAGGGCAATGATGTTATCGATATTACTTTACCTCCGCCAAAAGCCAATAATACTTTTGCATGGAATGAGGATTGCAGTGCATTAGTAAATTATGACATTATTGGCGAGAATAATGCATTTAAAAATGAAATGGTTAAAGAATTTCAGAGTGCTAGAGATGAATTTAATACAACTATTGCAACAAATAAGCAAGAAATTCTTGATATTCAAGAGCAATTTGAAGGTGAAACAAGTGCGGCAATTAAAGAATTTGAAGATGGCATTGATGCTAAAATTGCAACTGTTGCAGATGCGGCAGATAGAATTAATGATTTAGATAATGATTTAGCTATTGCAACTAATGCAGCTAATATTGCTACGCAAGAAGCAAAAAATGCTGTCTCTCAAGCAGTTATTGCAACAAATAAAGCTAATGAGATTTTAAATGTTAAAGATGAACTTGAAGCTGAAATTGATACAAAAGCCAATGTTGATTTAGATAATTTATCTGAAGCAGGCGAAAAGCACTTTTTAGGAAAAACCCAAATAACCAACTGCATTACAGAAATCCCTCAACGAGTTAAGCTTAAACTTACCGATGGAGTGTTAACATTAAAAGCAGGGAGCGAAGTCATTGTGCCCAATGGTTTTGAAATTGATGGCACAACTCCTAAATTTGATTATGTGACTATTGAAAATGATATAAATCGTGCTAATGCTACATTTTTTAATTCAACTTCACTTGTTTTATATAACACTATAGATAAC
>JAZUBS010000030.1:0-7016 GCA_045638605.1 Candidatus Gastranaerophilaceae bacterium | reverse complement strand
AGCGTGAGGAAACCACCCGTTCCCATCCCGAACACGGTCGTAAAGACTCATAGCAGTGACAATACTCGGAGGATGACCTCCCGGGAAGATAACCCGCCGCCAGATACTAATTTAAACCAAAAGACTCAAGCTACCCCTTTCGGCTTGGGTCTTTTACTTTTAAGGTTAAGAAGAGTGAGAGCATTGTGTTTGTGTCAATGTCAGGCGGTGCCTGACCTACAAACTTAATGTAACAAAATGTAAATGTGAATTCAGAATGGTCTCAAACCCTTGTATAATCTGCTAATAGAATAAAATAGAATAGATAACTTATACCCAAGTCAATTAATTTCTTTTTTGGGTTTTTATAAAAATAGTAAGTTATATGTTCTGTTTGTGAAAAAAAGGATGCAAAGATGAGTTCATTAATAGCGGAAATTAGTTCAAAGCGTAGTGTTATGAATACTCAAACATCGCAAATTGGCGGAAATTCTTATTTGTTGAACCAGCCGATTAAGGATACAGTTAGCATATCAAGCGATAAAGAAGAAAAAGAAAATAAAAGTTTGTCAACAAAGGCAAAAATTGCAATAGGTACAGCCTTTGGAGTAGCTGCAACTGCCGCATTTTTGATTTACAAAGCCAAAATATCAGAAGTTAAAAAATTAGCCGAACATATTGATTTTAAACCTGCAGAAACGTTGCAAGAAGCTATAGAATTTGCTAAAAAAACATTGGGGATTAAAAATGTTTATGGTTTTGAAGAAGCTGATTTAGATGTTTTAAATTTTGCTAATAAGGGACTTGTGAATGTGAGTAATGCTCATAAAGGGCAATTAAGAATGCCTAAATGTTTGTGTTATGATGAAAAAAAATTAGGTGATACTATGGCTGGAGTTTACAAAGAGCCAGGTTATCGTTATGATGGCTATTTCTGTATAAACAAAAAATATTTTTCAAAAATTGAAGAAAAACTGGAAGAGTATGAAGAGACTATTGAAAGCTATATGGATAAAATAGATTTACTAACACAATTAAAAAACGGAAAGGCGACATTTGAAGAAAAAGTTTATTTATATGAGATTGCAAAGTTCTTTTTGAACAGGGACCGCGAATGCAATAGGGCTATTATTAAAGTTTGCTTAGAAAATAAGGAATATATGAAAATATTAAAGGATGCTGGTGTTAATGTTGCAAACCTGTTTAAACCGGTATCAAAAGAGTTATACAATAAAACTATAGGTGAAATTAATGACGCACTTAGCAAAGCGGGTATAGAGGTTAAACCCGTAGTGCCTAGCGGTAAAGAAGGCTGGCACATTAGCCCCTTTAGCTTTATATATCACGAAATGGGACACTTACAGGATATGAAACCACGTGTTTTAGCTGTTGACAAATTTAATTATGATGAAACTAAATATTCAGAGGAACTAAAAAAATGGGTTAATAACAAAGAATATATGGAAACGGCATTGGAAGTTTCTGATTATTCAACGTATGGTCCGGGAGAGTTTATTGCAGAAGCTTATGCTGAAATGATAGCTGGTAATAAATTATCCGATAGAGTATTGGATTTGTACAAAAAACTAGGGGGCCCATCTATCCCTGGAATTGTGTAATCATTGATATTAGAAAGTTATAGAAAATAGGGTGGGGAAAAACGGCAAAAAATTCGTATTTTATCAACAATTAAAAAAACGTATGCCCACCAATTTTGTATTAAAAAACAAAAATGTATATTAGTCTTGATTTTATTTAAGATTATTGCCGGTGGGCATGCGATTGGTTAATGTTAAGACGAAAATTGAGTTATAAGTTGCTTTTGTCCACCTTGTAATTTATGTGGGGCATTTTAATGCACCACATAAATTACAAACCTTCTGGTGCGTCAAAACGACGCACCCTACTGAACTTGAGCCGTATGAGGCAGGACTGTTGAAACAGCGCGTATGAGTTTTTGACGTTTGCGCAAAGCTTGCTGGTTGCATACATGTCTTGAAATTCAGGCGCACGCAAAAGTGTGGTTTGGCTTTGCATGGGCGTTTTACACACTCCTAATTTCACTTTTTAATTTTTGTAAATCTTTTTATTAAAATCATGAAAAAAGTTTGAAAATGAAATATAATTGATTAGTGTTTATTGTTTAGTGCAAGGGATTTAGAGAGTTATTATGACTAAAGTTAATGGCTTCAGGGTGTGGGATACGCATTTTCATTGTGGAAGATGGTGGGTTAGTAACAATAATGCGGGAGGATATTTTCCAAGCGCAGAGAGTGGCAGATTAGTTTTAAGAGACTTTTTGGCTAAGGATACTTTTGAAATTGTGAACCATAATCTTGATGGAAATGATGTGAAGTTAGAAAAAATATTTGTTTCTAATTTGGATTGTATTGCTGCTCAAGAACCTAATGGAAGAAATTTTTTGCGAAATGAGTATGATGGGAATATAGACTTAATAAATCGTTATAAAGGTAATCCTAATGTTTTTTGTTATGCTGTTTGTCAACCATCAAATGGTAATATTAAAAATATTGAGAAGTTGTTTGCAGAATATCCAAATATGTTTGTTGGTTTGAAATTACATCCTACAGCTCTTAAGTTGCCGGCAAATAGTTTTGAGTATGATGATTACATGAAGTTTGCACAAAAACATAAATTGCCGTGTTTGTTTCATTCAGCTGTTGCGATTGATTGGACGACTGCAGCTGGTAAGGTTATTGCAAATAAGGATAAGTGGGATTGCGCGGATCCTAGGTTAATATATGAATTGGCAAAAAGGTATCCAGATGTTCCTGTTATACTTGGACATACAGGGGCTGGTGGAGATAAGGCTCATCAGGTTGCGATTAATGTTTTACTCGACTCTATTGCTCATAAGAATGCTAATTTATATGCAGAGATTTCTTGGCTGGATTTTGCTCAAGATGGTTTGCCTTCAAAAAATTCTAAGAATTTAATTTCTTTAATTAGAGAATTAAAAGAAAAAGACAAGTTAGATAGGATAGTTTTTGGAACTGATGCTCCATTAGGTTGTTATGGAGAGACAGCGAAAGTGTCGGTTGATGTTTCTGATGCTTATTTTAAAACTTTAAGTAGGTTAAAAGCGGCTATTAAATCAAATTTCCCAAATGAAGCTGATGATATATTAAACAAAATTCTACATGAAAATGCTAAAAAATTATTTGATATAAAAGAGGCGCCTGTTGAAATGGTTAAAAAAGTTGTTTCTAATCAGGTTCAAAATTTAAAAAATTCAAAATCTGGTTATGTCGTAGGTGGGGTTTTGGGTACAATTGGTGCTTTTTTAGTTTTAAATAAAATCTTTTTTTCTAAAACTCAATCTAAAAAATAGTCTAAGAAATATCTTTATGATAGAATGGAATTGTAACCCATTTTGAGATTAGAGATGTCCGAAAGATTAAAACGCACATTAACATTAAAAGACGCTATTTCTGTTGTTGCTGGTTCAATGATAGGTTGTGGAATTTTTATTGTGTCTGCCGATATTGCAAGACAAGTTAATAGTGCTTGGTTATTACTTTTGATTTGGCTGTTGGCTGGATTTACTACAATTTGTGGGGCTTTGTGCTATGGAGAATTGGCATCTACTATTCCTGATGAAGGTGGACAATACATTTATTTAAAAAAAATATTTAGTGAAAAAATGGCATTTCTTTATGGTTGGACTTTGTTTCTTGTAATTCAAACAGGAACCTTAGCTGCAGTTGATATTGGATTTGCAAAATTTGTGGGAATAGTTTTTCCTTTTATAAGTTCAAATAATTATTTATTAACTATTGGGAATTATCATTTTTCAACCTTGCAGTTGTTTGCAATGTTGAATATTATTCTTATAACTTATATTAATTCAAGGGGTATAAAACACGGTGTATTTACTCAAAATCTTTTTACTATAACAAAAGTTTTTTCGATGATTGCAATAATAAGTTGTGGTGTTTTATTAGGTTTAAATTGGGATGTAATTGTTTCAAACTTTTCGTCTAGTAATAATTTAATTAGTTTTGATTTTTCATTGATTAAAACTATTGGTGTTGCTGTTGTTGGTGCGTTATTTGCGTCTATTACTTGGAATAATGTAACTTTTATTGCATCTGAAATTAAAAATCCTAAAAAAAATGTGCCTTTGGCGTTAATGATAGGTACGGGCTTGGTTATTACTTTGTACTTATTTATAAATTTAATTTATTTAGGTGTAATGCCTTTGGAAGTAATAAAATTTGCGTCTGAAGATATAGTTGCGGCAGAGCTAATTAATCAAATTTTTGGAACAGCCGGTATGATTGCAATTTCATTTATCGTTGCAATTTCCGCATTTGGGTGCGCTAATGGTATGGTTTTAACGGGTTCTCGAGTATATTACAAAATGGCAAAGGACAGATTGTTTTTTAGGGGCTTGGCATTGATTAATAGAAAAACCAGAGTTCCTGTTAATTCTTTGTGGTTCCAATGCGGATGGGTTTGTTTGCTTATTTTATGGGGTAATTATTCTCAATTACTTGATTATGTGATTTATGCTTCGTTAATTTTTTATGCTATTACAATTTTTGGTATATTTAAAATGAGAAAATTATATAAAGATATAAAGCCTGATTATCGCGTGAATTCCTTTATTCCTATTGCGTTTTTAATTATAAGTGTTTATATAATTATTTCGTTAACTTTTTATAAACCTATGTATACAATTCCGGGCTTGTTTATTACTTTGTTAGGTATCCCAGTTTATCATATTTGGACAAAAAATAGAGTTAAATAAGTTTATATTTTAGCAATTTTTTATTATTAAAATTTTTTATTTAAGTATGGATAATATTTTAAAAATGGGTTAAAATAAACTTATGGAGAATAAGGACGATAATATAATCGAGATATCTTTACATAGTGATTTTGTAGCGGAAGAAGAAGTCTCTCAAGATGTGAAAAATATTAAACAAGATACAAAATCTACCAATCCTATTGCAAAAAGTTTTGCAAAGTTTGCGCTTCGTTCAAAAGATAAGTTTAGTTTAAAAGATATATTTAGATAATGTATAATATTAAGAAAATAATTTTTACAGACTTAACAAAAAATCAGAAATCTGATTTTTTGTCTTTTATTAAGCTTTATGTGAAAAATTTTCAAGAATGTGATGAAGAAAGCATTTATTATAACTTGCTTGATGAACTTGAATACTTTAGGGAATTAGGACAAGGAAAATTTGATTTTATTGATTTAAGTAATGACCAACATTTATCAGAAATAAAAAAATATATAAAAGCTTGTAAAAAACATTTTGATTACAAAGTCGCAATGCGTCCTGTTTACGAAGAGCAAAAGCGAATTCAAAAAGAAATTAGGCATAAAATTTTAGAAGAAAAACAAAAAAAAGAACCTCCAACAAAAAAACAAATTTCTTATTACAAGAGTTTATGTAAGAAAAAAGGGATTGAGCCTAAAAACATAGAAGAACTTAGCAAGTATGATATAAAAATGGCGATAAGTTCTTTAGTTGAGGCAAAGGAATTGTTGGGAGATGATTAAGTCTGTTATTTTTTATTAATTAATTTTTAAAAAAATTAATGAGTCTGTATTTTAAGGGCAATTCATTTTTCATCGGAATATAGCTACAAAGCTCTTCAGGTTTGTGATACTTGTTCCAACCAATATCGTGGTCTTTTTTGCTCATATTTCTTAAATATTCTATCAAGTTGAAATATATACGCTTATATTCGCTAAAAGCTTCTTCTTTTGAGCGAAAGACTTTGTTAAGCCAAGGGTCTACGATAAATGCTTTTTTTCCCCAAGTTTTGTGGTCTTTGATATTAGCATTTTTGGATAAATTACAAACTACAAAGCAGTGATCTATAAGCTGTCTTCCGGTTACTTTAGCGGGAATTCCAGCCATTATAAGTTTATCTTGCATTAAAATACTTTGCTCTATGCAATTTCCAATTTTAAATTTTTCTACTAAACACTTCATTATTGTTAGTGGATTTATTATTTTAGATTTTTTTTCTTGTAATAATTCTCTTAATTTCCGTATTCCATTTTGTTTAGAATTCATTATAGGCATGAATTTTGAATAATATTTATTCTTTGTTAAAATATTTGAGTCTGCTAAATTCAATTCTTCAATTTCTATAGATGCATCGGGTTTGCCAAATGAAGAGGGAGAAATTCCAAGTTTTTTAGTAGCACTCGCGTTTGGGGTTAATCTTTCCCTTAATTTACTTGGCTTAACATGTCTGTACATTTCAAAAGTAGGAGATATAATCCCCTGATTTTTAAATTCTCTTAAAATATTAGTTGCTTTGATAAAATCAGGAGTAATTCGACCTTTAAATGATGGAGAATTTGTTATTGTTAAATTTTGCATATTTTATTAAAAACCTAACAAGAATTTTTTTGTTAATTAATTTACCATTTTTTAAATACAAAAAACACGGCAAGAATAATAAGCGCAAAACCTACAATGTAATTCCATTTTAGTTGTTCTTTTAAATATAAAACAGAAAAGAAAGAAAAAACGACTAATGTTATAACTTCTTGAATAGTTTTTAATTTTGCTGCGTCAAAATATTCATGTCCGATACGATTGGCGGGCACTTGAAAACAATATTCAAACAAAGCAATTCCCCAGCTTATAAGAATAACAACCCAAAGCGTTGCGCCTTTGAATTTTAAATGTCCATACCAAGCAAATGTCATAAATATGTTTGATATTGTTAATAGAATTATTGGTAAAAATGGTCTTAGCATGAGAAAATTATATCGTGAAAATTTATTGAAACAAGAGATGGAAAATTATAATTTAGCGAAACAAATATGCTGGTTCTACCAGCCGAGCAACTGCTATGCAGTTGCCCTAGCGACTCTGTCGCTCTAACTAGGGGTTTTAGGGGAGCGTAGCGTCCCCTGACCTAGTGGAGCGTAGCCCGTATAAGGATTAATCGCATAAAAAGTTGTTTTTCTGTTAGGGCGAAGCGCGCGCGTTTTTTCTTCTTTTGGTTCATTTTCTTCTTTTTTGCGTCGCAACAAA
>JAZUBS010000029.1:0-20408 GCA_045638605.1 Candidatus Gastranaerophilaceae bacterium | reverse complement strand
CGTCCCCTGACATAACAAGGAGGTTCGGAGGGGCGGTTTTAGCCCCTCTGACCTAACTTTAGCATAGAGAGAGTTCTATTTTGCGCCAGAAATTTCTTCCGCTTTTTGTAAAAAAGCTTAAGAAATTTCCAGCAAAATCGTTACTCTCTCTAACGAATAGCGTGTTTTTTCTTCTTTTGGTTCTGTTTTCTTCTTTTTTGCGTCGCAACAAAAAAGAAGAAAATGAACATTTAAATTTAATTTAAAAACAATTTTTCGCGGGCTAAAGCCCTTGCGACTTACTTTTGCCATTGCGCAAAAGTAAGCAAAAGGCTAGCGACTGGATGTTTTTCTCTCGTCATTTCTAGGCTCAACCCAAGGAGCCATAACTCGCTTCGCTCAAACAAATGGCTCCTCTTTCGTCGTTTCGCCAAGAAATGTCAGATTTAAAAACATAAAGTCGCTTTTGACTTCGTGTGGAGAGGGTTGCAATTATATCAGAGACTTCACCCCCGAACCCCCTTTGCTTTTTTCGTAGATTTTATGTCTAGTAATGTAGGGTGCAATTTATTGCACCAACACCATTAAAAAATTATTGCCAATTTTTCTAAAATTTGATAATATTTAAACGATAGAAAAGATAAAAAGGAGATTTAAAACATGGTTAAAATGCAAGCAGCTGTAGGGGGGGGGAGGGCAATTGGTAGCTCGATAAATTCTCCTTTATGTCAAAAATTTTCCCTCAAATCAAAAAGCAATTATAAAAATAACAAAAAAGCCTTTTCAGTAGCAGAAGCTACTATTGCCCTTTTAATCGGCAGTGTTGCTTTAGGTATGGCAGCACCTATGATAACTAAACAGGTTAAATTTCAAAATATGACAGATACGCAAAATCGTGTGTTGGTGCAAAGAATGCAAGAGCTAGAAGAACAGCTCATGCCTGATGGAATGGTCAGATTTTTTTATAACAGGACCTGTCCTAATGGCTGGACGCCGGTTCCAGATCTTGATGGGCGTTATATAAGATTAACCTCCGATGCTGATGAAATTGGTGCAACATATGAGGCTTCTTTGCCAAATATAAAAGGCGGGTTTCCAGGTGTTGGACAGTTTATTCCGAGTAAAAAATTTAACGACTATACAGAAGAGGATAAAAATGAGGTGGCAAATGGATTGGTTAAACCGAAAGATGGTCTAAGTGGTGCTTTTTATCGTTTGAATGAAGTTAATCAACCCAAATATGGCGTAGAGGTCGCTAACGATGGTAGTCAACGTGATGATTATTTTGCGTTTGATGCACATAATTATAATTCTATATATGGAGCGGCTGAAGCGGAAGTTGCTGCTTTAGATGATGCAACAGAAAAAGATAAGAAGGTTGCAAGAAATGAAGTTCGCCCAAGAACAATTACTTTTATTGCTTGCGTTCGTACGAATTAATATTTGAGAAATATAAGTTTTATTATAGGTGTAAATAAATTGTTTTTTAGCTTTAAAAACACGCTTTACCAAAATTAACAATATTCTTTTGAGTTTTGTAAAATTTTTATGTTTGTGTTAGGGTTTTAGTATAAAATGTATAATAGTATAAAAAATTAATCCTAGGCTAGAAAGGAAACAGAAAATTGAAAACTTATGAATTATTAGCAATAATTAAACCTACTATGGATCAAGAAGAAGTAGATAAAGTTATTGAAAAAATTGAAGAAACTGTAAAAGGATACAACGGAAATGTTGTTTCTACAGATAAAATGGGCAGAAAAAGACTTGCTTTTGAAGTTGAAAGCTTCAGAGATGGTTTCTTTGTAGCTCAAAAATTACAAATCCCAGCAAATAAAGTTGTTGATTTCAAAAGAAGTTTAAAATTAAACGAAAATGTTATCAGAACAATGTTTGTTGAAGCTTCAAAAGTTAGCGCATAGTTAAATTAAGGAAAAAAAGATGACTTTAGCTAGAGCAACCCTTTCCGGTACAGTATATAGAGCGCCAGAAAAGAGATTTACATCAAATAACGTTCCAATTACTGCTTTCACCATCAATATTAATCCTGATGATGAAACATTGATTCGTGTTATTGCGTTTGGAAATCTTGCAGATACAATGGTAAATTCTATTAGTAAAGGAGATATTGTTGTTGTTGAAGGAACGCTTCAAAATAATACTGTAAAGGCAGAAGATGGAAGCGAAAAAAGAATAGTTGAAATTTCAGCTTCTTCATTTGAAAAAATTGGCGGAAGTTCAAATTCAACTTCAAAATCATCTTCTTCAAGTTTTGGTGAAGATGAGCAAATAGTTAAGTTTGGTGCGGATGAGTTTTCTGAAAGCTTAATTGGCGAAGATGAAATACCGTTCTAAATGTTCAATTTGTAGATAAAATAATTAAGGAAAAATAAAAAATGGCAAGAGAATCAAAAGACTCAAAAAAACGTAAAAATTGTAACTTCTGCGCTGATCACGTTGAAGTTATTGATTACAAAGATGCTCAAAAAATCAGAAGATATTTAACAGAAGCTGGTAAAATTCTTCCAAGAAGAATTACTGGTACTTGCGCTAAACACCAAAGAATGTTGGCTGCAGCTGTTAAAAAATCAAGAGAAGCTTCTTTGATTAGCTATGTATTTGACTAATAAGTTATGTTAAATATTTAAAAAAACAGGTTCTAATTTGAGCCTGTTTTTTTATTTGCGTTATAATTATATAAAGGGAAGTTTAATTTTAAAGGAAGCATAGATGGGACGAGTCGTAATAGATTCTGAAAAGTGTAAAGGGTGTTATTTGTGTATTGGTGTTTGCCCTAAAAAAATTTTAAAAAAGGGAAATAAATATAATTCTAAAGGGGTTTATCCTACTGTTTTTGAAGATGATAAAAAAGAGTGTATCGGCTGTGCAATGTGTGCTAAGCGCTGTCCAGACATGGCAATTGTGGAGGTGTATAGATAATGACAAAAACAGCGCAAAAGGTTTTAATTAAAGGAAATCATGCCATTGCAAAGGCGGCGTTAAATGCTGGTTGTAAATGTTATTTTGGATATCCGATTACACCTCAAAATGAAATTGGTGAATACTTAAGTGTAGAAATGCCTAAGATGGGACGCTCTTTTTTGCAGGCAGAAAGTGAAGTTGCTGCTGTAAATATGCTTTTGGGTGCAGCATCAACTGGTGTTAGGGCTATGACATCATCCTCTTCTTTGGCAATTGCGTTAATGCAAGAAGGTTTGTCGTATATTGCAGCGGATAATATTCCTGCTGTTGTTATTTCAGTTATGAGGGCTGGTCCAGCTTTGGGGTATATTTTCCCTTCCCAAGGTGATTATTTTCAAACAGTAAAAGGTGGTGGTAATGGTGATTATAAAACTGTTACACTTGCACCTTCTAATGTTCAAGAAATGATTGATTATACTTATAAAGCTTTTCATTTGGCTCATAAATATAGAACATTGGTATTTTTGTTAGCAGATGGACTTTTGGGGCAGATGATGGAGCCTGCGGTTTTAACAGATTATCCGTATGATGATATTGATAACAGTGATTGGGCTTTGGATGGTGCAAAAGGTCGTGCTGGCAGATGGATAGGTTCTATTCACAGAACAGAAGAAGTTTTGGAACAAAAAGTATTAGAATTGTTTGCCAAGTATGATGTTATAAAACAAAATGAAGTTGAGTATGAAGCGTTGTACGCTGATGATGCTGAGTTGTTGATTACTGCTTTTGGTAGTGTTGCAAGAATTGCAAAAGCTGCGGTAAAGAAAGCTCGTGAAAAAGGTATGAAAGTTGGTTTGTTTAGACCTATTACTTTGTGGCCATTCCCTATAAATGAACTGAATAAACTTGCAAAAGGCAAAAAAATGGTGCTTGATATTGAAATGAATATGGGGCAAATGGTAGAAGATGTAAAAATTGCGGTTAATGGCGAAGCTAAAGTTGATTTTTACGGAAGACCTGCTGGGTATTATTTTACCCCTGAAGAAATTTATGAACAAATTGAAAAAACTATGGAGGGGTTGAATTAATGGAAACGTTGGTATTTCAAAAGCCCAGTAGAATAAAAAAAGATTGTAAAGTAACTTTTTGTCCGGGGTGTGATCATGGGTTAGCGATTAGAATAATTGCTGAGCTACTAGATGAAATGGGGTTGGCAGATAAAACAATCGTTGTTAGTTCAATTGGTTGTTCTGTATTTTTAAATGATTATTATGATTTGGATATAGTGGAAGCACCGCATGGAAGAGCATTGGCAGTTGCTACAGGGGTAAAAAGAGCTAAGCCTGATAAGTTTGTATTTACTTATCAAGGAGATGGCGATTTTGCTTCAATTGGACTTGGGGAAAGCATGCATGCTTTATCTCGAGGAGAAAAAGTAACAGCAATTTGTATAAATAATACAAATTATGGTATGACTGGTGGGCAAATGGCGCCAACAACTATTTTAGGACAAAAGACCACTACTACTGTGAATGGTCGTGATGCTAATGTTCAAGGTTATCCAATAAAAATTTGTGAAATGGCGTCAACTTGTGAAGGTGCGGCGTTTGTTGCTAGATGTTCTTTGGATAGTTCAAAAGAGATTGAAAATACAAAAAGAATGATAAGAAAAGCTTTTCAAGCACAAGTTGATGGAAAAGGTTCATCATTGGTGGAAATTCTTTCTATATGTCCGACAAATTGGAAAATGACACCTCAAGAATCTCATGAGCGAATTCGTCGTGAGGTTTATCCAGTATTTCCACTTGGCGTATATAAAGAAAAAGTAAGTGAGTAGGTAGGTATGACTTTTAAAGAAGCAAGTATAATAATATCAGGTTTTGGTGGACAAGGCGTTTTGTTTATCGGTACAGCGATTGCAAATTGTGCGATGAACGAAGATAGATATGTTACGTGGATGCCATCTTACGGCGCAGAGATGAGAGGAGGAACGGCTAATTGTACTGTCGTTATAGCGCAGGAGGAAGTTTCTTCTCCGTATCAACAAATGCCTGATTATGTAATAGCTTTGAATGCTCAATCTGTTGAAAAATTTGAGCAAAAAGTTAAATCTGGTGGAACTTTGATTATTAATTCTTCTCTTTATAATGGTGTTGAAAAAAGAAAAGATATTAATTATTTGTATGTTCCAGCTAATGAAATTGCATCGAAACTTGGCGAGATTAAGTGTGCTAATGTTGTTATGTTAAGTGCATTTATTGAAAAGACAAAACTTGTTAAATTAGAAAGTTTAAAAGAAGTTGTAAGAAAAGTTTTTTCCGTTTCAAAGGTTAAGCTTTTAGAATTGAATGAATTGGCTATTCAAAAAGGCTCTGAATATATAAAATTAGCTGTAGCAACGTGTTAATTACAAGGTGAGAAAATGGAAAAGGCTGGAAAATTATACGTTATAGCAGGATCATCTGGAGTGGGAAAGGGAACTGTTTTAAAGCGTTTCTTTGAAAAAAATCCACAAGTAAAATTTTCCGTTTCTTGTACAACTCGTGCGCCTCGTCCAGGGGAAGTTGACGGAGTTAATTATTTTTTTGTAACTAAAGAAGAATTTGAAACTTCAATAAATAACGGTGAATTTTTAGAATGGGCGCAGTTTTCTGGGAATTACTATGGAACAAAGGCATCTTTCGTGCAAAAAACATTGGATGATGGAAATGATATAGTTTTAGAGATTGAAACCCAAGGTGCATTACAGGTTATGGAGAAGTTTCCAGATGCTGAATACATTTTTATTTTGCCACCATCATTAGAAGATTTGGAAGCTCGTTTGAGAGGAAGAGGAACAGAGACAGAAGAGGCTATTCAAAAGCGACTTTCTGCGGTAAAACCAGAACTTGAAATATCAAAAAAATTTACTCATAGAATAATAAATGATAACATAGATATTGCAGTTAGTGAATTGCAAAAAATTTTTGATAGGAAATAAAAATGTTTAGAAATAAAAATGTCTTAATTGGTATAACTGGCGGAATTGCTGCTTATAAGATACTTGAGCTTATTAGATTATATAAAAAAAACAATGCAAATGTAAAAGTTATAATGACTGAGAATGCTACAAATTTTGTAACTCCGCTTACCGTTCGTACTTTGTCTAATAATCCTGTTTATATAAAACAATTTGAAGAAGAGAATTTGTTTCCTGAACACGTTTCTTTAGGAACTTGGGCGGATATTTTTGTTATAGCGCCGGCAAGCGCCAATACTATTGGGAAAATTGCTAATGGAATTTGTGATAATTTATTGACTTCCATTGCATGTGCTTTTCCTAAACCCATAATTGTTGCACCTGCAATGAATTGTGAAATGTGGAATAACTCATTTGTCCAAGAAAATATTAAAAAGTTAGAAAAAGCTGGGTATCAAATTCTAGCACCAGAGGCTGGTTTTTTGGCTTGTGGTACTTCTGGGGTTGGTAGGCTTTGTGCTATTGAAAAAATATGTGCTGCAACTTATGAGGCTATAAAAACAAAAGATACTGTTTTGAAAGGAAAGAAAGTTCTTATAACCGCAGGTGGAACCAGAGAAAATATTGACCCTGTTAGATATATTGGAAACTATTCATCAGGAAAAATGGGCGTTGCGTTGGCTGATGAAGCTTATGCTTTGGGGGCTGATGTTGTTTTGGTTAATACTTTTAATTATAAAGCAGACTATAAAACCATTAACGTTTCAAGCGCATTAGAAATGCAAGAAGTTGTTAATACTGAAAAAAACGCAGCGGATTGTATTATCATGGCTGCTGCTGTTGCTGATTTCAGAGTAAAAGAAGCTAATGAACAAAAAATTAAAAAAGAAGATGGAGTTGAGTCATTAACTGTTGAATTGGTTAAAAATCCTGATATTTTAAGTGAAATTTGTAAAGATAAAAAAGAAAATCAAGTTGTGATTGGTTTTTGTGCAGAAAGTGAAAATTTAATAGATAATGCAAAAGTAAAAATTCAAAAAAAACAATGCGATTTTCTTGTAGCAAATGATATTTCTAGAAAAGATATTGGGTTTTCAAGTGATGAAAATGAAGTTTATATTTTAGATAAAGATTTGAATGTTAAAAAAATAGAAAAAGCTTCAAAACCTGTTATTGCTCAAAAAATATTGGAGTTTATATATGGCAAAAATTAGCGAAGTTATAGAAAAACTGGAAAAATTTGCACCACTTGAAACTCAGGAAGAATGGGATAATTCCGGTTGGCAAATTAATTTAGGTATAAAAAATACCAAAAAAATTATGTTGGCACTAAATGTTACGCAAGATGTTCTAAAACAAGCGATTGAGCAAAAATGTGATTTAATTATTAGTCATCATCCTATGATTTTTAAGCCATTGTCGTGTATAAAAAATAAGGTAATTATTTCTGCCATACAGAATAAAATACAAGTTTATAGTGCGCATACAAATTTTGACAAGTCCTTTATCGGTACGACTCAAACGTTAGTGGAGACTTTAAAAAAGCCGTTAGAATTACGTTCCATAAAACCTTTAAATGATTTTGTTAAAATTGCAACGCTTAAAACGCCTTTAAGTTTTGAAGATTTTATAAGTAAAATTAAAACGACTTTAAATTTAGATTATATTAAAGTTTCTAATTCTCAAAATGAAATTAAAACGGTAGCATTTTGTGCTGGAGCTGGTGCAGATTTTGCTTATGATGTAAAACAAAAAAATATTGATTGTTTTATAACTGGAGATGTAAAATATCATCAGGCGCTAGATTGCGGAATGATTGTTGATATTGGACACGTTGAAAGTGAAATAATTTCTTTAAATTCTATAAAAAAATTGTTTGAAAATTTAGATGTTGACGTAATATTGAGTAAAGAGGAGCCTATTTTTGAAATTGTTTAAAATAGTTTTATTTTTGGCAATTTTTTTATTTGCAAAACCTGCGTTTGCTTATCAAACCGTAGCGATGGATTTTGTTGGGCTTTGGTATAAAATAAACTATGTTAATAATGAAAGAGATGCTATTGTTCATTATATTAGACAAGGTTATACAAAGGAGAATTGGACGGAAAGTATAGTTTTTCATACGTTTAAGTGGACGAAGGATAAAGAAATGTCCGCGCAGGAATTAATGAGTTCTTTGTTGAATGATGTTCGACGAAAAAATAATACTATACAAGTTGAGTATATAAAAAAACATCCGCAAGATATGATAGCAAGTTGGTGTGTTGATAAGAATGAAAATATGCAAGCTCATTGTGAGATTTTGAGAACTACTCAGTCTTTTGATGGTGCATTATCTATGCATTATTTGAATAAAAATATCGACCATTTTAATTTAGTAAAGCAGGAATGGCTTGAAAGAATACGTAAGGCAAGGGTTTATCAGAGTTATTTTCGTTTAGATAGAATTTTGAATAAATCTATGACGTTTGAGTTGTAGTTAGGTAAATTATAATTTAACGAATATATTCTCTTTAAAAAATTCTTTAATTATTTGTGTATTAAACTCATGTAAGGAACTAGTCGTTGTACTAAATTTGTTTCCACTGTTGTCCTGAAAAATTTACATTGGCGTAAGATAATAGTGCGGTGCTCAGTGCTGCCATAGCGGCGACGAAGTCGCCGCATTAACAAGGAGGTTCAAAATTGGGGTCTCTTCAAACTTTCTTGTTATATCAGGGGCTGCGTCTTGAATCCCCTTGATTTTATTTGAGGACTTAATGTTTGGATTATTGCTTAAGTGTTTAAAAAAATTTTTAGTAATATTTTAAAGAAGTCCTCTAAATATATGATACGTAAACATAAATATCAGGTTAGAATGTAAACGTTAACATGTAAAATTTAAAGTAGTAATCTAGATATGAAAAGTAATGGAAGTAGAAATTTTTTAATAGGAATTATAGGGATAATAATTATCTTGTTTCTTTTGTTACAAATAGTGTCAACATTGGCAGGAAGTGGAGCTATTGCTGCAGATAATATGCTACCTAATAGTTTATCGACCAATACAAAGCCAACGGCAGATGATTTTTATAACGCTGCATCGGCACAAGCAAATGTGTCGACAAGTAAAGGTGTAAAAGAAGAGACAAAACCTTCTGTTGAACAAAAACAAGAGAAAAAAGTTGTTCAGCCTCAAGCAAAACCAGAGACAAAACCAGAGCAAAATATAGATAAAAAAGCAGAAAAACTTGAAGAAACAATGGTTACTGTTAACATAACAGGAAACATTGGACGCGCTCATCCCTTTTTACCAGCAGTAGAAATAAGCACTAGAGGTGAGTCAGAGTTACCTAAATTGCCTTATGCTACTTATCCTCAACCACCTGTGGAAGTTGAAGAAGACCCTGAAGTTACAAAATTAATGCAAACTACAATTTCGGGCATAATGTTTGATACGTTTGCGCCTTCTGCGATTATCAGTGTTGAGGGACAAGATCATTTGGTTAGAAAAGGTGATAGAATAAATGGTTATAGAATTATAGATATAACAAAAAATAGAGTTGTTGTTCAAAATGGAACCAATGTTTATAGAGCGACTGTAGGGGAAACTTTGACAACAAAAGATGAAGGTTTAAATTTTAATAATGTGGATAACCTACATAAAAAATTTGCAGGCGCTAGCGCACCTGATGACGTTGAATATATACAAATATACTAAATCAAAAAAAATAATCTGGAGTTATAGAAGATGATAAACTTATTGAAAACAAAAAGAAGCGGGAAAAAAATAGCAGTGAGTGGTTGCTTGATTGCCTTTTTAGCGTGTAATGTGGCTCAGCTAGCAAAAGCGCAATCTTATGTTAGTGGCGTTCAAGAAAATGCTGAAACTTATAGTTATTCCGGTACTTCTTTGCAGGATAAGTCTGAATTAAGGCGTGTACTATTAAAAGGTGCCGTTTCATTAGAAAAAGGTAACCAAAAAGTTGCAGTAAGCTTGAGAGATTCTGATGTTAAACAAGTTTTGAGAATGTTTGCGGATAAAGCCGGGTTGAATATTGTTTTCCATGAATCTGTTCAAGGAAAAATAACTCTTGATTTAGTTAATACAACATTGAATGATGCATTTAGTATGGTTATGGAAATGGCGGAATTAACTTATACTATTGAAAATCAAACAGTAATGGTTGCCGCATCAGAAGAAGCTAAAAAATTGAATTTTACAAAAGGAACAATGACTCCTGTTCCTGTAAAATATATTAACGCTAATAAAGCAGCGATTTTCTTAAACAAAAATATTTTTACAAAAAGCAGACCCGGATTGTCAAACTCTGAAGTTGCAATAGCAAACCCAAGAGAAAATGAAATTTTGATTTTCGGTTCAAAAACTGATTGGGAAGTTGCAAGTAAAGTTATTGCAGAGTTGGATAAACCTCTTCGTATGACAACATTTAAGGTTAACCATACAACTCCCAAAGAAATGGCTACTTTGATTTGTGATACTTGGTTGCCAGAAAAAGGTACAGAAGGTGATGAGTTAGAGGAAAATTCAGGAGAAGATATCGTAGTGGGCGGTGGTGTAATCGCTTGTTCTATTGATAGTGAAGATGAAGATCATGGTGATATGACTTCTTTTGAAACTCAAGGGATGAAGATTGCTTATTTCCCAGGACATAGTACTGTTAAATTATATGGCGGTACCGTACAACAAGTGGAAGAAATGAGACAATTTATTGAGGATTCTGATAAGAAAAGACCTCAGGCATTGTTAGAAATGTCTATTGTGGAGCTTAATGAATCTGGTTCAAAAACATTTAGCAACAACTGGCAAATCTATTCAAGATTCTTTACTGGTAATATTGGTGGTAGTGGTATAGTTAATGATTCTAGTTATCCTATGGTATGGCATGGACCTGGTAATGAGCAAAAATGGAGAGGCTCATCATTTATTGCAACAACTGTTAATTGGGTAATTCAAAATCGTAATGGTAGAGTGTTATCAACTCCAAAACTTATGATTACCAACGGTCAAAAATCAACTATTAATTTGACTTCTGATTATGTTGAAAAAGTTACAACTGAATATACTGCTGCAACTCAAGGATACGGTTTTTATACAACCAGACAGTATACTATTGGAAAAGACGATGGTATTAACATTGAATTAACACCTTTTATTAGTCCAGATGGTTATGTTTCAATGAATATTGTTCCTAAATATGCTACAATTAAAGAAAGAGTTAATTATAATGGTGATTTGGTTGCGACTTTGCTACAAAGACGAGATGTGGATCTTAAAGGAATACGTGTAAAAGATGGAGAAACTGTCGTTATTGGTGGATTAATTCAAGAATCAGAAACAAAAGCTGCAGATAAACCTCCAATATTAGGTGATATTCCAATTTTAGGTTGGTTCTTTAGAAGTTCTAGCACAAATAGAGAAAAATCTGAGTTGATTCTTATGATTACTCCTCATATTATTCAGGATACTGAAGATTTAATGAAAGTAAATGAAACAGAAGCTTTATAAGGTATAAAATGTCTGAAACTGTAAATAAAATAAAACAATCAATAAATAAAATCTACGCTGCTAAGTTCGGCGTAGATATTATTAATCAATTATCTTTTATTCCAATAAGTGAACAAAAAGGTGTGTTTTATGTCGCAGTTAATGAAGCATCAAAAAAAGCAGAAATTGAAAGTAAGATTTCTGCTACTACTAATTCAAAAATTAAATTTATTTCCTTGAAACAAGATGAATATAAAGAACTTTATGATTATTATATGAAAGAGTTTAAAGTTGAATGTGAGGCAAATAATATAAATAACAAACCTTCGTCTCCAGTACAAACTTCGCAAGCACAAAGTAATACTGGTGCGCCAAAGAAAAGAATCGGTGATTTGTTAAAAGAAGCTGGTTATGTTGATGAACAACAATTGGTAGAAGCTTTAGTTTATAGCCGTAATAATAATGTGCCACTTGGTTCAGCGTTAGTTGAAAAAGGGTATATTACTGTAGATATTCTCAAAGAAGTGTTGCAAGAGCAACAACATAAAGAAGCTGTAGATGCTACAGAGTTGCAAATTCAAGCTGCGACTTTGAAACTTTTGCCGGTTGATTTTATTAAGACAAACAAAGTTATTCCTTTGTCTTCTGATGGAAAGAATATTGTTGTTGGGATGATTAATCCAAACGACAAGAGAATTTTAAATGAAATTGTTTATATTACTGGTGGGTTAAGACCTGAAGCAAAACTTTTGACTCACTTTGAGTTTAAAACTTTTATTGATGAACATTTTGGGCAAAATTATAGAGAAACAAGTGAGATTATTAAAAATATTGAGCAAGATGTTCTTAAGTATGATGTAGATGAAGATTTATCTACTCAGATTGAAAAAGAATTGCAAGATAGCTCAGGTCACGTTGCAAAATTTGTAAATAAAATTATTACAAACGCTATTGATAAAAAAGCCAGCGATATTCACATTGAACCTCGTTTAGATGGTTATGTAGTTAGATATCGTATGGATGGTATTTTAAAAGTTGTATTTAATTTGCCTGCGAAAGTAGAATCTGCAATTATCACTCGTTTTAAAGTATTATCTAAAATGGATATTGCGGAGTATAGACGACCACAAGACGGTACGTTTACATTGAAATACAATAATATTTCTTATGATTTTCGTATCAATACTTTGCCTGTTGGTGGTCGTGAAAAAATGGTTATTCGTGTATTAGCACCAGCAGTATCATTAGGACAGGGAGATAAAACAATCCGTTTGATGGGTGCAACAGAGGAAGAGCATGAAGTAATAAGAAAAATGACTACGGCTCCAAATGGTATTATCTTAGCGTCTGGTCCTACTGGTTCTGGTAAAACAACTACTTTATATTCTGTTTTAAAAAGTGTAAATGATCCATCTGTTAATATTACAACAATTGAGGATCCGGTTGAGATTAAGATTGACGGGATTAATCAGTCGCAAATTAATACTAAAGCCGGAATTACATTTGCAAGTTGTATGCGTGCTATTTTGCGTCAAGACCCTGATATTATTTTGGTTGGTGAAATTCGTGACTTAGAAACATTGGAAGTTGCAATTTCTGCTGCGTTAACTGGTCACCTTGTGTTAAGTACAATTCACACAAACTCTGCAGCTACAACTGTTACTCGATTGATTGAAATGGGTGCAAAAGATTATCTTGTTTCTTCAACATTAACAGGTGTTATTGCTCAAAGACTTGTAAGAAAATTGTGTCCTCATTGTAAAGAGGCGTATAATGCGTCGTTAGAAGAAACACAACAGGTTATATTAAACCCAGAAGATTATGATGAGTTTATGCAAAGGACTATATATAGACCAAAAGGTTGCACAGAATGTAACTTTGAAGGTTATACAGGTCGTATAGGTGTATATGAGATTTTGCCAATAACGAAAGAAATTAAAAAACTTATTGCTCAAGGTGCGCATGATATAGAAATTGAAGAAGCAGCAATTGGCGCCGGTATGAAAACACTACAGCAATGTTGTATGGGACATGTTTTGCGTGGTGATACAACAATTAGTGAATTTGTCCGTGTACTCGGTATGGTTAATGAATAGCGAGGAAGAGAATGGCGATTTATGTTTATGTTGCACTAAAAGCAGGAAAAGAAACTGTAAATGGCAAAATAGAAGCAGATGATATAAAAACTGCGCGGGCTAAAATAAAAGCACTTAATTTATTGCCAGTTAAAATATATGAAGAAATAATTGCCAACAATGAAACTCAGCAGAAAAATTTAAATCCAACAGTTAAGCTTCCAGCGTTGTCTTTAAAAGATAAGATTGATTTTTCTACTACCTATCAAACATTGGCTGGTGCTGGTGTGCCAGTTGTAGAAAGTTTGTTGTTTATGGAGCAAGAGGCTAATTCTGTTAGAATAAGAAGATTATCAAAAGAACTTCGTAAACATATTTTGGCAGGTTCAACTTTTGCTGATACTGTAAAACGTTATAGTAATGTTTTTGGACAGATTTTTGTAGGTTTAACAAAAGCTGGAGAAGACGCTGGTGAAATGGAAACGACTATGGGGCGGATTATTGAACTTTTGCGGAAACAAGAAGCTGTAAAAAATAAGGTACTTGGCGCAATGATGTATCCAGCATTTGTTGTTGTTTTAGCATTGATTGTTGTTATTGTTATGTTAACTTTTGTTTTCCCTAAATTTGCGGCAGTTTTTGCCGATAGAGGAAAAGTTTTACCTCCAATTACTCAGTTTTGTATTGATTCTGGTAATTTTTTAAAAGAATTTTGGTACGCTGTTCTTTTATTTGCAATTGCATTGGTAGTGGCATCTGTTTTCTTGTTGAAACATCCTGTTGTAAAAAGAATTCTTGATAGACTTTCAATTCAAATTCCTCTAATAGGTGAGTTATTGAAATACGGTGGGTTTTCTAACTTTTTGGCTGTTTTACAAGTTGCATATGAGGCCGGTGTTCCTATTGTAAATTGTTTGCATTTGGCATCATTAACAGTAGAAAATTCTATGTTGCAACATCAGATGAATACGGCAAAAATAAAAGTTCAACAGGGTCTACATTTGTCAGCTGCACTAAGAAGTACGGGCGTAATGCCAAAAATGTTGTTGTTTATGATACAAACTGGCGAACAATCTGGTAAGCTTGGAACAATGTT
This sequence comes from Candidatus Gastranaerophilaceae bacterium, assembly GCA_045638605.1. Lineage (GTDB taxonomy): Bacteria > Cyanobacteriota > Vampirovibrionia > Gastranaerophilales > Gastranaerophilaceae > RGIG2134. The sequence goes on along the minus strand of JAZUBS010000029.1, from coordinate 5,889 downwards.
GCAGCAAGCGGTTATTTTTATTGATAAAGAACTAGATAAGTTTGTAGAAAAAATGACTAAGGCTATTGAGCCTATTATGTTGATAGTTTTGGGTGGAATTGTTATGTTTTTCGCATTGGCGTTATATTTGCCATTGTTCGATATGATGACACCAGCGTAAGGAGAGATAATGAGCACTATTACAGGAAAAAATGGATCAGTTGATTTAATATCTGGCGTTTGGTCAGAAAGAGTTTTAGTTGTTACCCAAGATTATGAAATTAGAGGGTATGTGTTTATGCCTAAAACCGGTAAAAAAAATCGTGTCCTTTCTGATATTTTAAATGGTACAAAAAGATTTGTAGCAATTAAAGATTGTGAAGTTGTTTATAGAGGAAATTCAACAAGAAAAACAGAAAGACAAGAGTTTATACAATTGAATTTAAATTCAATTATTTTATTAAGACCAGATAAATTGCCAGAAAAAGCTCCTGTTAAAAAGACAAGAACAGTTGTTAAATAAATAAAAAGTCTGCATATAGCGCAGGCTTTTATTTATATCTTAAAATTCATTTATATCAATCTGTTTTTTTGTATAAAGTCCAAATCCTAATGGCTTGTATGATGTTAGATTGTTTTTTAAATAAAAGTTTTCTTTATTAAGTTCATTAATTTTGTGTCTAAGATTTTCATTTTCTGTTTTTGCTCGAATAAGTTCAACAACAACTTCATCCATTCCATCCAGTTTTTCATCTAAAACCGAAGTTAATTTATTAGATAAATTTTCTTCAAGTATATTTAATGTTTGATTAAGTCTTTCAATTGTATCGATAGCGGCTTGTGTTAATTTTGCGTCAACAACTACTTGAGGTTGTTGCAAGGTTGTTTGTGAAGAGGTAGGAACAAGAGCATGTTTTTCTTTTGATTGTTGAACTGCTTTTGCTTGGTTTTGCAAGTCCTGTACCCTTTTGAGGATTTTTACATCATCACGTGAAAAATAAGTTAATCCTTTGGAATTTTTTTTAGGAACAAGCGATATTTTTTTGCAAAGATTTATAATTCTTTCATTATCAACATTCAATAATTCCCTAACCATCTTAGGTGTAAATGCTTTATTATCAGCATCACTATTTCTTAATCCCATTTCTTGCAACATAATTTTCCTCTCTATATAAAATTATTATATTTGAAATTTCATATAAGATAAAGAAAAAAACAAAATAATTTACAATGCATAACATGTTTGTGGTTGAAATTTGTTTCACTATCTTTTGGAATGATTAGTGAAAAAATCTTTTATTTGTTTACTCCTCCCTCAACTTTGCGGTGTTATTTTGAATATCATGCAATAAGCAGTTTTTGCCCATTATATAATCTGTGAAATGGAATTGGTGCAATAAATTGTACTTTACCTTACTAAACAGTTAATTAATGTTTTATATCCAGTAAATTATCTATGCGTGTAATTTTATAATTTTATATTTATCTTTAATATAGAACAAAGATTAATATGAATTAAAAATTATGTTTAAAAATATTATTTGTAAGCAAGTATTAGCACATATTATTAAAAATAAAAAAGTTTTATTTAATGAAAAATCAAAGATGCTGGATAATAAAAATTATAATCCGGCTTTGGATTACCCTTTATTTTTGGAGAGATTAAAGTGTAAAAAATTATGTCATCAATTTAATAATCTTTCTCCCGAGCGGATAAGAGATAGGGGACGATTAATGGGGCATATTTTAGGAAAAACTGGTAAGGTTTTTATAATAGAGCAGCCGTTTATGTGTGATTATGGGTATAATATTGAAATAGGCGAAAATTTTGGAGCAAATCATAATTTATTAATTTTGGATTCAGCAAAAGTTAAATTTGGTGATAATGTGATGATTGGTCCAAATTGCAGTTTTATAACTACAAAACATCCAACTAATTCAGAGGAAAGAGTAAAAGGGGTTCAGTGGGCTGAACCAATTATAGTTGAAGATAACGCTTGGATTTGTTCAAATGTTACAGTTTTAGCGGGTGTAACTATTGGAGAAGGTGCCGTTATAGGTGCTGGTAGCGTTGTTACTAGAAATATTCCACCTTATTCTTTTGCAGCCGGTGTTCCTTGTAAGGTTGTTAGTCAGTTGAATTGTTGAATTATAATTTAGTAAAGATATTGTAAAATGTAGGATAGACTTTTGATTTATCTCTCAAATAGAACAGTAGATATTTCTCTTGATTATTACGAAATTGTTACAAATCAAGCAGCAAATAAAGCTTTCCAAATCAGGTTAGAAACCTGTCTAGCAAGGGTGCGTCGTTTTGACGCACCTCAAGGTTAAGAAAATAGAGTGGGCAAAAGTTTGTAGGTCAGGCATTGCCTGACAGGATTAAACTTTGACACGCCACAAAAATTATATTATTGGTGCAATTTATTGAACCAATTCCACCAAAAAATTGTTGCCAAATTACCCCAAATTTGATAACATTTAAACGATAGAAAACATAAAAAGGAGAAAATGATATATGTCTAAAATGCAAGCAGCTGTAGGGGGGGGGGCAATTGGTAGCTCGATAAATTCTCCTTCACGTCAAAAAAATTCCCTCAAATTAAAAAATAATCATAGAAATAAAAGAAAAGCCTTTTCTGTCGCAGAAGCAATGATTGCGTTGTTAATTGGTAGTGTCGCGCTTGGTATGGCAGCACCGATGATTACAAAGCAAATTAAACAAAATAATTTTACAGATACACAATTCTCAGTACTAAGAAGGCAGATAGAAGAGTTAAATGAACGCATTACCGAGACCCCAGATGGTGCTGTGATGTTTTTTCTTTTGAGTAGGTGTCCAGACGGCTGGCACCCTATAAATGATTATGTTTCGGGTGGAGCTGCAAGTGGTTTAAATGGTTATTTCCCAAGATTTGCGGGTGGTTTTTCGCCTGCAATAGATGATCATTTTGTCTGTGATAAGTCCGATACAAAAAAAGAATGTAAAGAAGTTATAAGTCAAGATATAAGTAATGAACCTGGGACAATATATGGCGACCAAATAAGGAATATTACAGGCTGGGGTGGTACAGCAAATGTAAATGCTGATGATTCTACCTCTTTTGGAAGAGTTAACGGTGCTTTTTCGTATATTGAAAAGCAAGGTACCAAGGTGAGGTCTTCTGATACTCGTGATTGGCAGGTATATTTTTCTGCGAAGAATGTTGTTCCTACCGGGATTGAGAACAGACCACTTGCGGTTTCTTTGTTGGGGTGTGTAAAAGGTGAACCAAGCAAATTAATATTGAAAAAGTCTTCAAACTAGAATTCTTTAGCTTGTAGGTCAGGTACCGCCTGATAATAATAAATTATTTAAAATATTTTGTCTACTATTGATTAATTTTGATTTTATTATTCATAATATTCCATAATTCCCCAAAAAATCATTGCAATTTCACCTAAAATTTGATAACATTAACGCAGAAGAAACATAAAAGAGGAGAAAAAGAATATGTTTAAAATCCAAGCAGCTGTAGGGGGGGGGCAATTGGTAGCTCGATAAATTCTCCTTTATGTCAAAAATTTTTCCTCAAATTAAAAAACAAGCACAAAAATAGCAAAAAAGCCTTTTCAGTAGCAGAAGCAACTATAGCGTTATTAATAGGGAGTGTTGCATTAGGTATGGCAGCTCCTATGATTACTAAACAGATAAAAACTCAAAATTTTGCAGATACTGAACGCAGATTAATGAATCAGCGCATTGACAATGTTTTTCCAAAGAATTCTGTTATGTTTTTTAATTCTCGTACTTGTCCTGATGGATGGAAGCCGTTAGTTGATAGTGAAGGTGTGCAATATGATGGCTATTACCCTCGAATTGGAGCAGAAGGAAGTAGTGAAATTGGTACAATTAAAGAACAGATGGTGCATAAACATAAGCATGTTTCACCATTTATGGCTTATATGGGACTACCGATGATTAATCAACATAGATATGGACCTTATTCTTTTCCCGGACGTCTTTGGGTTTCAACCTTCAATAGAAACGTTATAGGAGATGGAACTTATCCTACATTGACTCTTTATAAAGACGGTAACGGTAATTTTGTTCCTGCATCTTCAAGTATAGATTCTCATCCGGTTTCTTTTTTTGGGGTAGGTTATCCCGGTACATTTAACTATAATACTATCACATATACAAGTGATGGAATGAACAGAGAAGAAGGTTTGTTTGGTATTTCCCGCTCAGCCGATTCTGTGTCCGGATATAATATTAAACCTTTAACTGTTTGTCCTAACAGGGATGAAGATAATGAAATTTGTAAGCCTTCGGGAAACAGATATGATATTCCGTATTTGGAGGAAATGCCCCTTGTTGGGGATGAAAATCGCCCAAATTCAATAGTTTTGTTGGCATGTCAAAGGGATTAATTCAATAATTTGAAAATAGTGCAGTGTGAAATAGCGCTGCATTATTTTTTGAAAAATTTATTTTTTTATTTTTGAGCCTTTCTGCTTCTTATTGCACCGAAAATTATATTCATAAGCATTGAAAAACATATGCCCATGCCAAACCATTTTGCAGCTGTTTTTAATCTGTTTTTAGGTAATTTTGTGTAAATATTTTTGTATGCTGTTGCGATTTTTTCAGAATAACATTCTATCATTTTTTTATTTATAAATATGTTGGAGAAGCTTTTTGTTATTTTGCTGTCTGTAGATGTGTCACAAAGAATTAAGCCAAATTTTTTGCGATTGAGTTCTTCTGTTCTTTTTAAAATAAAATCTTTTATATTATTGGGTTTTCTTTTATTTAATACAGAGAAAAGTTCATCTCCTATTGCGTTTTTTAATTCACTTTTCTGAGTTTTGTTTAATTTATTAAAGTCGTTTTTTGTGTTAAAGAATGCGTTTAAATCTATTTCTTGAGTTTTACTTAATTGTCTTTCTAATTTAGTTATAGATTTTTCAAGTGATTTTTCGGAGGTTTCGGATAGTTTTTTTAGTAAATCTTCTTTTGAAATTTCTGCCTTGTTTTCAAAAAAGAAGTTCATGTTAGATTTTATATCATTGTTAATGTCATCTCTTATTTTTGAAAATTCATTAAATGCTATCAAGTTGTTTTTTTGAACATTTTTTGTTGCTCGTGTGAAGGCATCATTGTCTAATCTTATTAACTCGTCAGCATCAAATTTAGGTTTTGCCCCCCAGATGCCACCTAAAACTCCACACATTAAACCTGACCATAAAGTGCTTTTTGCTTCGGGGCTTAAAGTTGTTTGATTTGTCGGTGTTCCATAATGGAAGTTGTTAGTACTGTATTTTGGCGCCGAGTTTATTTGCGTTAGTACGTTGTTTTGAGGAATATTTTGAATTAAACTAGCCATTTTTTCTCCTTTGGTAATTTCATAAAACTGGTCAATAATTAAAATTGACTATGTTTTTGAAATAATTTATAATTTGTTACAAAGGGGTTTGTTTCGCTTGTAGTGAAGTTTTTGATTATTTTTGGTTTTATTTATTTGTTTTTTATTGAAAAAAATAAGAAAAATACTTGCATTTATTTTTTTACGAGATATTATAAAAAATGTGGAATTTGAAAAAAGTTTGCCACGGAACATTGAAAAAAGTTAGATAGCCGAATATTATTTTAAAAATAACATTATTAAGCAATTTTAACAAAACAAAAAATTAATGCTTGACATTAAAAAATGTCGGTGATACGATAGCAACACTGAGAAATCAGTTAGAGATTGAGGGAATGGAAAAGGGAAACCTTGCTGTCCTGAAACAAATAGAACATTGACAAGAGAATAGCTGAAAACGACGAAGAAATACCTGTTGATTTAAAAAGAAATGAACGGATAACGAAAAGAATCGCAAGCGAGAGCTAGCGAGTGAATGAGTCGAAAATCGCAGAGATGCGAT
>JAZUBS010000028.1:0-60959 GCA_045638605.1 Candidatus Gastranaerophilaceae bacterium | reverse complement strand
AATTGTTTTTTTAATTAAATTTAAATGTTTATTTTTTTCTTTTTTGTTGCGACGCAAAAAAGAAGAAACGAACCAAAGAAGAAAAACACGCCGACAGTCAGAGAGAGTAACGATTTTGCTGGAATTTTTTAATGCTTTTTTTGTAAAAAAGCTCGAAAAAAATTCTGGCGCAAAATAGAACTCTCTCTATGCTAAAGTTAGGTCAGAGGGGCTCAAGCCGCCCCCCTGAAACCCCTTGCTAAAGCGGCAAAGCCGCTATGGCGGAGATTTCATCTCCGCTATTGTCTCCATTCGTAAAATTTATATTTAAATTATCATGGACAGTTATGTAGATATTTCTCTTGATTATTTTTCAAATCTTGTGGTGCGTCTAAAGACAGCACCCTACTATTTGCTAATTTTTGATTTTATTTACCCCCCTAAATTATAATTTAGTCTTTATTTTTATGATAAACTTTAATTATTAGAGTTATTTTGTGAGGGTATTATGAAAAAAAGAGCATTAATTAGTGTTTACGATAAAACTGGTGTTGTGGAATTTGCAAAAAAATTACAAGATGATTTTCATTATGAAATTGTTTCAACAGGGGCAACGTCTAAAACTTTAAGCGAAGCTGGAATTAAAGTAATAGAAGTAAGTGAAGTTACAAACTTTCCAGAAATGTTATCTGGAAAAGTAAAAACATTACATCCTGCAATTTTTGGAGGCATCTTAGCTGATACGACCTTAGATAAAGAATTAGAAGAAATTGCAAAACTAGGAATAGAAGGCTTTTCTATTGTTGCCGTTAATTTATACCCTTTTAAAGAAGTTTCTAAAAAAACTGCTGATGAAAAAGAATTATTAAAAAATATAGATATAGGCGGATGTTCTTTATTAAGAGCGGCAGCAAAAAATAATAAAAATGTTTTGGCTGTAAGTTCACCATCTCAATATTCAAAAGTAATTGCAGAATTACAAACGCTAGGCGGCCGTTTTAGTGATGAGATGTCAAAATTATTTGCTCAACAAGTTTTTGACGTCACTTCTCAATATGATATTTTCATAAGTAACGCACTAAAAAATATTTATGGTTCAGATGATGCGTGCTTTACTTTGTGTCTTGAAAAATTAGAGAATTTTGAATTGCGTTATGGTGAAAACCCACATCAAAAGGCAACATTGTATAAAACTGATAAGATGCTGGATTATGATGTTTTGCAAGGTAAAGCATTATCATTTAATAATATTATTGATGCAAGTGCTGCATTAGGTATTGTTTCTGAATTTTATGACGTTCCATCATGTGCGATTATTAAACATTCTACCCCGTGTGGAGTTGCACTAGGCAAAGATTTAACAGAAGCCTATTCAAGAGCGTTAGATTGTGATCCTGTTTCAGCATTTGGCGGAATTGTCGCATTCTCTCAAGAGGTTAATGGAACTTTAGCAAAACAATTAACGGCGCTATTTTTAGAAATAGTTATAGCACCATCTTTTACAGAAGATGCAATGAAACTGTTTGAAACAAAGAAAAATCTTAGAGTTATTAAATTGAACACCCCATTAAAAGATTATTCTGAATTTTTATTAAATGATATTAAAGTTACACCGTTTGGTGTGCTTGTTCAAGCTCCTGATACAAAGCAACTTGAAGCAGATACATTTAAAGTTGTGACTAAAGAAAAACCATCTTCTGAGTTGGTTGAAGATATGATTTTTGCTTGGAAAGTAGCAAAACACGTAAAATCAAATGCAATAGTTGTAGCTAAAGATTTTAAAACTATAGGAATTTGTGGTGGACAGACATCAAGAATTGATGCATTAGAAATTGCGCTAAATCGAGCATGTGATAGTTCTAAAGATGCAGTTTTAGCATCTGATGGCTTTTTCCCTGCGATTGACAACATAAATTCTGCTGCTCAAGGCAGAATTAAAGCCATCATTCAACCTGGTGGAAGTATTAAGGATAAAGATGTTATTGCTCAAGCAGACAAGTTTGGGATGACAATGATTATGACAGGTATTAGGCATTTCAAACATTAGAAATAAATTGTTTATGATGCAAATTAAAAGACCTACCAATTTGGTAGGTCTTTTAAATTCATTGATTTTAAATTAGTGCGCTAAATATTTAAAATAAACAAACACTGTGGAAATAATTAATGAAATAAGCATAATGCTTAAACCATATTTTAAATAACGCATAAAGCTAATTTTAAATCCTTTAGCCGCAGCTGTTTCAGAAACAATAACGTTAGCAGCCGCACCAATAATTGTTGCGTTTCCGCCCAAGCAAGCACCAAGTGCTAAACACCACCATAGTGGATATGCATAATCAACCCCTTGAGAAACTTGGATTTGATAAATCAATGGAGCCATTGTCGCAGTGTAAGGAATGTTATCGATTATACCTGACAAAATACCTGAACCCCACAAAATAATCATAGCAGTTGCGCTTTCTGAGCCGTTAGTTATGTTCAATAACCATTCAGCCATTAATTTAATACCACCTGATGCTTCTAAACCACCAATAATGATAAATAAACCAACAAAGAAGAAAATAGTATTCCATTCAACAGCTTCCAATATGCCTTGTGGTTTTTCAAAAATCAACAAGAAGCTGGCACCCATCATTGCCATTAAGTATGTTTCAATGTGAGTGATATCGTGCAACATAAAACCAACAATTACAAATAATAAAGTTAAACCAGAACGAATTAAAAGTCTTTTATCTGTAATGGTTTTTGAATTATCTAAGTTTGCAACTTTATTCATGTTCTCTGGTGTTGCTTTAAGTTTGCTTTTGAATACAAAAATTAAAATAGCAATAGTAATTGCCAAAATAACAGCAACTACGCCAGTCAATTCATTGATGAAATCCATAAATGAAAATCCAGCTTTGCTACCAATAATAATGTTTGGAGGGTCTCCAATAAGGGTAGCTGTTCCACCAATGTTAGATGCTAGAATTTCTGTCATTAAATATGGAATTGGATCAATTTCAAGTTCTTTTGCAATAACAAAAGTAACAGGCATAATCAAAATAACAGTAGTTACGTTATCCAAAAATGCAGAGGCAATTGCTGTAAAAATGCCTAATGCAACTAAAATTTTAATTGGATGTCCTTTTGTAAAACGCAATAATTCGTTTGCAACCCAGTTAAACATACCACTTTGAGCTGCAATGTGCACAATAATCATCATACTGATTAGCAAGAAAATAACATTGAAATCAATGAAATTTGCAAAATAATGTACAGGAATTGCTTCTTGTCCACGGCTTGCTGTAACAAGTCCTAATAAAATAGTTAAAGATGCACCAATAAGAGCAACTGTAACTTTAGAAATTTTTTCCGTAGCTATAAAAATATAAGCGATTAAAAGTATGATTCCTGATACCATAACCGCATTTTGCGCCACGAGTGCGTGTAATGCTTCCATTTATATCTCCTCATTTATTAAATAAAAACGATGTCTCAATCGTACCCCAAAAAGAAAAATTGTAAAGTTATAAGAAACAATGTATAAAGGTCATATTTTTTTATTTAAAAATCTTTGTAGTAAAATAATTTTATAAACAGATAAGGAGAATAAGGATTTTATTATGCCAAAGTTTTTAACCACAGATGAAATTAGAGAAAAGTATATAAACTTTTTTGAAAAACAACATCAACATACTCACGTAGAGAGTTCATCACTAGTTCCAGATAACCCAACAGTGTTACTTACAACAGCTGGTATGTTGCAATTTTTACCAATATTTCTAGGATTAGAACAACCTACTTTTAATCCAGCAAGAGCTACATCTTGTCAAAAATGTGCTCGTGCGGGTGGTAAAGATTCAGATATTGAAAATGTTGGAAGAACTCCACGTCACCATACATTTTTTGAAATGTTAGGTAACTTCTCATTTGGTGATTATTATAAAAAAGAAGTTATTCCTTGGGCTTGGGACTTTGTTACAAATCACTTAGGATTAGAAAAAGATCGTCTTTGGGTAACAATTTTTGAAACAGATGACGAAGCTTATGAACTTTGGACAAAATTAACAGATATTAAACCAGAAAGAATTTTAAGAAAAGGTAAAAAAGATAATTTTTGGGGTCCTCCAGGGGCAACTGGTTCTTGCGGTCCATGTTCTGAAATCCACTACGATTTAGGTGAACAGTTCAAGTGTTCTGATGATTGCGGTATTGATACTTGTGAATGTGATAGATGGGTTGAGATTTGGAACTTGGTATTCACTGAATTATTCCAAGACGAAGATGGAAATCAATCTCCGTTAGAAAAGAAAAACGTTGATACCGGCATGGGTTTAGAGCGTATTGCAATGGTAGTTCAAGGCAAATCTTCAACATTTGAAACAGATTTATTACAAAAAATATTAAATAAAGCTTCTGAAATCACAGGCGTAGCTTACAAAACAAGCAATAAAACAGATATTTCTTTAAGAATAATCACAGACCACGCTCGCTGCGTTAGTTTCTTAATTGCGGATGGTGTTACTCCTGGAAACGAAGGAAGAAGTTATGTTTTAAGAATGATTTTAAGACGCGCATTAAGACACGGAAAAATCCTTGGTGTAGATGTTGATTTTCTTCATAAATTGGTACCGACAGTCGTTGAATGCTATGGAAAAACTTATCCAGAACTTGTTGAAAAACAAGCTAAAATTGTTGATGTGATTACAAAAGAAGAAAACAGATTTAAACAAACTTTAGATAGAGGGCAAAAACTTTTAGACGAAGTTATTGAAAAAGCCAATTCTGGAAACAAAATTATCAATGGAGAAGATGCATTCAAACTTTACGATACTTTTGGCTTCCCATTAGAATTAACTGTTGAAATTGCTCAAGAATCAGGCGTTGAAGTTGATGTTGATGCATTTAAAGTTGAAATGGAAAACCAAAGAGAAAGAGCAAAAGCATCTGTTCAAAAAATTGTTCTTACAAACGAACTTGTTTATGCAAACATCGAAAAAGAATTTGGTTCAACAAACTTTATCGGTTATGAAGAAACCTCTTGTGATGATGCAATGGTTGTTGCAATGGTAAAAGATGGCGAAGTTGTAACCGAAGCCGATGCAAGTGATGATGTCGTAGATATTATGTTAAATAAAACTCCTTTCTACGCAGAATCTGGTGGACAAATTGGAGATACAGGTATTATTAGCGCTAAAGGTTTTGAAGCTGAAGTTTTAAATACTTTCAAAGTTAATAAACTTTTTGTTCAACGTGTAAAAATTATTGACGGTGAAATTAAAGTTGGTGACGTGGTTAGCGCAAAAATCAACGAAGAAAAACGTCAAGAAATCAGAGTTCACCACTCATTGGCACACCTACTTCAAGCGGCATTAATCAAAGTCTTAGGCGATGAAGTACACCAAGCAGGTTCTCAGGTTGAAGAAACAAGAACACGTTTTGACTTTTCTTTCCCACGAGCAATGACAAAAGAAGAAGTTAGAAAAGTTGAAAATATTATCAATGGCTGGATTGCGGATAGACTAGAACAAAACACTCAAATTATGGATGTAAATGAAGCAAAAAGCCAAGGTGCAACAGCTTTATTCGGCGAAAAATACGACGAAAAAGTTAGAGTTGTTTCTATCGATAATATTTCTAAAGAACTTTGTGGTGGTACTCACATTAAAAATACATCTGAATTAAGATTAGCTAAAATCGTTTCAGAAAGTGCAATTTCTGCTGGTTCTAGACGTATTGAAGCAGTTTGTTCAAATGCAGCGTTGGCTTTATTAACAGAAAAAGCAGACAGAATTGATGAAATTTCTCAAACTTTAAAAACGCCGGTTGCTGAATTGGCTGAAAGAATTGATAAAATAATGTCTGATAACAAAGACTTACAAAACGAAGTTTCAAACTTGAAAAATGAAGTTGCTCGATATAAATTTGGCTCATTTATTTCTAAAGCTAAAGATATTGAAGGCGGAAAACTTTTGGTAAGCAAAGTTGAAGCATTTGAACCACAAGTTTTAAAATCTGCAATGGAAACTTTGGCAGACAAAATTGGGGACTCAATCATCGTATTTGTATCTCAAAAAGCTGATAATACAGGTATGGTAATTGTAAAAGTTTCTGATAGTTTTGTTAAAAAGGGCATTAATGCTGGCAAAATCGTTAGTGAAGTTGCTAAAAAATGCGGAGGAAATGGTGGTGGAAAACCAAACTTTGCACAAGGCGGCGCTAAGGATTTATCAAATATCAATGAAATATTGAGTGATTTAGAAAATGAATTATCAAATGCAATTTTAGTATAAATTATTTACTAAAATAAAAAAGACCTTACTAAAATTAAAGTAAGGTCTTTTTGTTACAAAATGTAAATTACATTCTACAAAAAAACAATTTTTGATTTTAAAAATACTTTATATAAATATACAAAAGAGAGAGTTGTATTTTTATGGAAATAAATACTAGATATTACATTGGTACGGATAATTATGACCGCACTAGCAGAAAACTCAGTGAAGGAGCTCAAAGCAACCCTTTTAATATTTCATTTGAACAGCATTCTCCAACTGGCGTTGATGAAAATTTATTATTTAGTTCTAGTCCTAGTTTATTAAATACATATAAAACAGATGAAGCTTTTATTTCATCTAAAAGAAATACTTATTTTTTTGATTTTCCAATATTCTCAAAAGAATCTTCTATAATTGATACATATAAAAAAAATGATTTAAAACACTTAGAAATACCTGAAATAGTGGCTACCTTATATAAAGGACTTTATCAGTTTTTATCTGATGAGGAAAAAACATTACCTGAAGTAAAAGAAGTTGAAAAAAATATTAATTTATTATTGGAAGAATATAATAATACAAATAAAAATACAACTTCTATAAAACTTAAAATTGAGTATGAATTATTCAAATTAAGAAGAATTGCTGACGCAAATGGAGAAAATACGAACCCATTTATTACTATATTTGATACAGAAGGAAGTATGAATTATGTGTTATCATTGATAACTATAAATTCAATAGGTGATTTTTTTAATTTTAGCGCCGATTTAGACAATACACTACATTATTGGAAATTTAACGGTGGATACTTAAAAGAATTGAAGCCTAATGATTTGCTAAAAATTCTTGAATCAATATCAAAAGTATTATTACAAAAAGCTAAAGATACTGGTATTAATACCAAAAACATTGAAAAACAAATAAAAACAGAAACAAAACAATATAAAAAAGCTTTAAATAAGAATAAATCTTCAACCTCAACGGATAAACTTAACAAACTTTTTAGAGAACTTTATTCACAAATAGCAGAAAAAGAAGGATTAGCACCATTACAAAATTATGAATATTTAACGCGTATGCATAAATATATAGAACCATTATACGATGATAATTCACATCAAAATTGGAGATATAAATATGTAGATGGGTTTCTAAAACCATACCAAAAAGACAATTATAAAGAAAAATTTATAGAAGAAATGTTTATTTATTTCAAAAACAATAATCCTAATTATATTGATGAAATAAATAAAATAGAAGAAGTAGTAAAAACATATTTAAATAAATACAAAAATAATGATGGGGATAAAACAGAAATAGATTCAATTATCTGTTTTGAAATATTAAAATTAAGAAATATTGGTAATACATTTAAAACATCACCTTTCTTTGAACTGTTTGATATGGGAGGACTAGATTTCAATCTACCATGTATTAACAATCATACTATTGGAAACTTTTTAAATTTATCAAATGATATGGATTTAACATTAAGTACTCTTTTTCCTTATGACAAAGACTATACAATTTTATTGGATAAGATTAAAACTATTCTAATAAATATGGCAAACGAGGCAGGTATTGATACAACAGATATATCAAAACAAATCGAAGAGGCAATAAATGAATATAAAAACAATATTAACCCTGATAATAAAGAAAACATGCCTACTACTAATAAAATTAATAAATTATTTAGAACATTGTATTCTCAAATCGCCCAAAAAGAAAATTTACCGCAATTAACTGATACAAAATACAATAATTTAATTCCCGCAATTGTAGATGAAATAGATACAGAGCATTTATTTGATGTTTTGAATAAATATATAGATATAAAGAATAAAGAAGAGGTCAAAGATTTTCTACTTAAAATTTTTGATTATCAGACAAATAAAAATAAAGATATAAACGACTTAAGAGAAAGTTATATTCTTGTAATAGAAAAAATTATTCGTGAACTTGAAGGATATGAGCCAGGTGAAAAAGTCTCAATTAATATATATAAGAGCGACCTTTTTAATATTATAAGAAGAACTTGGGATAGAAAAATTGTTACTAATGCACAAAACAAAAAAATCGATCAAAATGGATTAATTGATAGAGATTTTGAGCAAGGAAATGTTGGCTCTTGTTGGTTATTATCAAGTATAAAAAGTTTAGCTAGTAATCCACAAATAGCACAAATGCTAAATGCGAATATAACAATAGATGAAGAAGGTAATACTCATGTTAAATTATTAGGACCAAATAAAACCTATATAGTAACAAGGGAAGAATTATTGTCGCATAGCGATTATAGTATGGGTGATTATGATATTAGGGCTATTGAAATTGCTGTTAATAAATATTTGTTAGAAGAAAGAAAAGAAGATGTAGATGGGGGGACACAATTTGATGCTATGAATATTTTGCTTGGTAATTCAATAACAACAATAACTACTGCTGGATATACAAATTTATTAGAAATAAAAAATAATAATAAATTCGAAAAAGCATTAAACGAAAAAATTATAGAAAAATTACCTGAACTTGTTGAACATAAAAACTTAGTTTTTAGTATGGGATTAGGTTTATGCGTTTCAGAAAATATAGAAGGAGAAATAATAGGAGAAAACAGATCAACAACTTTAAGCATAAGACATGGTTATGGTGTAGTTGATATTGATAAAGATTATATTTATATTTCTAATCCACACGATAGTAAAAAAACGATTAAAGTATTATTAAAAGACATTATAGATGGTGGGGGAACTTTGACTATATCAGAGCCAAAAGATAGCAATATATTAAAGGATATTGTGCTTGAATCTTTATCTGAGTATATAAATGGACAAATTGAACAACTAAAAGATGAATATATAACAGAATATGATTTTGACAAATATTATAAAGAAATATCTTCATTAATTAACTTTATTAATAATTCTGATATAAATGACGAGAAAAAAGAAGAATTAAAAACATTACTATTGAATTATTTTTCTCAATTTTTGATTGATAATGAATATTTAATGGATTATATCTATTATGATGAAGATTCAAGGGCTAATTTCAAGGATAAAGTTACTAAACTCAGACAATTTGTTACTGAAAATTTTAATGGCGATAAAAAACTTATGGAACAAATTGATAAAATACTTTTTTCAGATATTAGTCTTAAAAATGATAGATTTATAGACTGCCGGGCAATATCTTTCATAATCAAGAAATTAAATGAGCAGACTATAATAATTGATGAAACATTTCCTGAAAACACTACTACAAAGATTGCAGCTAAACAAGAAATTATTGATATATATATTGAACAAATAAAAAAAGACAAAGAAGAGTATTATTACTGTAAAAAAATGGGGTGCCACATTGATGACGTTAAAGATTTTGAAGCTCTTTGCTCATCAGCTACAAAATTTCTAGAAGATAATAAAGATATAAAAGAATTAAAAACATTTGAACTATCATCATTATTAACACTAATAAACCCACCAGACTATACAGAAGAAGAACAAAAAGAAATTTTTACCCAAATGACAAAATCACTTCTTCAACAAACATACAAAAATAGTCCATTTGCACAATATATGAATATTATGAATTAAAAAATGTTTATGTTAAAATCAATTAGTGATTTAATCATGGGCGGTTGGCACTCTGCCGAAAAAAGTGACTAAATGTCACTTTTTGAGAGGGGTAGCGCATCCACCGAAGGTTTAAAATTTAATATGGGCGGTTAGCGCAGTTGGTAGCGCATCACATTGACATTGTGGAGGTCGCTGGTTCGAGTCCAGTACCGCCCACCATTTTTAAGAGGATATGTTAGATAAAAAACAGTATGTTTGGTAAATCTAAACAACAACGAATTTAAAAAGGATTAAGAAATGGGTATATTTGAAGAATTACAACAAAGACAGCTTATTGCGCAAATTACAAACGAAGAAGAAGTTAAAAATCTTATAAATTCAGGAAAAGCTAGGTTTTATATAGGTTTTGATCCGACAGCAGACTCTTTGCATGTAGGGCATTTTATGGCTTTGTGTTTAATGAAAAGACTTCAAATGGCAGGGAATAAGCCTATTGTTTTAATCGGCGGTGGCACTGGACATATTGGTGACCCTTCTGGACGTTCTGATATGCGCTCGATGATGACATCTGAGATGATTAATCACAATTGCGAGTGTTTTAAAAAGCAGATGGAAAGATTTATTGAGTTTGGCGAAGATAAAGCTATTATGGTAAATAATGCTGATTGGCTTTTGAAATTAAATTATATTGAGCTATTAAGAGATGTTGGAGCTTGCTTCTCTGTTAACAATATGCTTCGCGCAGAATGCTATAAACAGAGAATGGAAAAAGGTTTAAGCTTTTTAGAATTCAACTATATGATTATGCAAGCTTATGACTTTTATTACTTGAATGAACATTATAATTGTAATTTACAATTCGGAGGGGATGATCAATGGTCAAATATGCTTGCTGGATCTGATTTAATTAGAAGAAAATCTGGTAAAGATGCTCACTCAATGACAATTACATTGTTAATGAATTCACAAGGCAAAAAAATGGGCAAAACAGCATCTGGTGCTGTTTGGTTAGATAAAAACAAAACTTCTGTCTATGATTTTTATCAATATTGGCGAAATGTTGAAGATGATGATGTTTTAAAATGTATTAGAATGCTTACGTTCTTACCATTAGAAGAAATTGAAAAAATGGAAAGTTGGCAAGGTGCAGAATTAAATAAAGCAAAAGAAATTTTGGCTTATGAGTTGACTTCACTTGTTCATGGAAAAGAAGAAGCTGATATTGCACAGCAATCAGCAAAAGCGTTGTTTGCAGGCGGTGGTGATGACTCCAATATGCCAACAACAGAATTGATGTTTGAAGGTGAAGAAATTTCAATTATTGATGTTTTGGTTGAATGTAAGCTTTGCGCAAGCAGAGGAGAAGCAAAAAAACTTATTCAACAAGGCGGTGTATCTGTTGAAGAAGAGAAAATTACAACGCTTGATTATAAATTGACAAAATCTGCCCTAAAAGACGGCGTAAAAATTAAAAAAGGTAAAAAAATATACCATAAAGTTGTGGTAAAATAGTTATTAAAATTTTGCGTGAAGAGAGTCGCTTTTAAAAGGTGACTCTTTTTATGTGTTTGCGTAAAGTAAAATTTTTATATTGCAATTAATTTTATTAATTTCTTGTGTTGTATTATGTTAATTTTTGCTAATCTTGCATGTCCTCTTCTTCTGTTTGTGATAAAGTTAGGGGAGATATTGTGGTAAAAATAGGGGAAAATTATGAAACCAAAGGTTTCAATTGTAATTCCGTGTTATAACGTTGAATTATACTTAAGGCAATGCCTTGATAGTGTTATAAATCAAACACTAAAAGAAATTGAAATTATTTGTATAGATGATGGGTCTACAGATGGAACTTTAGCTGTTTTAGAAGAGTATGCTCAAAATGATGAAAGAATTATTCTCGTCAAACAAAAAAATATTGGAGTAGCTACGACAAGAAATAATGCTATTAAAAACTCAACTGGGGACTTTATTATTTTTTGCGATGCTGATGATTATTACCCAACACCAGATATATTAGAAACGCTTTATACTAAAGCTATAGAAAATAATGTATTAATTTGTGGTGGAGAATTTTCTGAATTTACAAATGATAATAAGAAACTTCAACAAAATTTCCCTGATTCAGTGGTTAATGGATATCTGTTTGATAAAGATGGAATTATAGATTACAAAGATTATCAATTTGATTATGGCTTTGCCCGTTTTTTATTTAAACGTAATTTTTTATTAAAACATAACATAATTTTTCCACGATATAAAAGATTTGAAGATCCTCCATTTTTTGTAAACGCGATGATTCAAGCAAAACAATTTTACGCTATTGATAAAATTGTTTATGCCTACAGAATAGCGCACAAACAAGATAAAGTAGATATTCAATATGTCAATGACTTATTAAATGGATTAATTAATAATTTTACTTTTGCAAAAGAACACAACCTTATCAAACTTCACAACTATACCCAAACAAGATTTTTTGAACATTTTGAATTGATAATAAACTCATTTAATTTTCAATCTTTATCTTTACTAAAAAAGATAGAAAATTATTGTCCTGAAATTAATTCAAAAAAAATCGTAAAAAAATATTTTCAATTGAAACTTCAAAATATTTTTTCACTTAAAAATAAAGATAAACATAAAATAATAACTATTTTAGGATTTAAAATAAAATTAAAAAGGGAAGAATATGCAAAATTTTAATTTTAATACGCAAATAGAACCGGCTTTTTTAAACTCTAAAAGTATCAATCTTGTATTTTGCCCAGATAACAATTATGCAAAATATTTTTCTGTGTTGTTGCAATCGATAATAGATAATTCAAAACCAAACATAAAATACGATGTACTTATTTTTGAAACAAATTTCACACAAAGAAATAAAACTTTAATACAAAAAATGAAGCCAGAAAATTTCAGCATTAGATTTTACAATATGAAACAATATATCAATGACAATTTTGCAGATGTTAAATTAATAGAAAAAAATCATTGGAGTATTTCTACATACTACAGATTATTTATTCCACTAATAATGCAAAAATATGATAAAGTCTTATATTTAGATTCTGATATGTGTACAAATGCTGATATTAGTTCTCTTTTCGAAATAGATTTTGATAATAAAGAACTTTTGGCCATTACAGATTCTGTATCTCCGATACTAGAAATACAACCAGAAAGAAAAATATATATGAAAGAATTTTTAAATTTAAAAATTCCTGAAAATTATTTTAATGCTGGATTTTCATTATTCAACATACCAAATATCAATAAAAAATTATATTTAGAAAAACTGTTAAACTGCTTTGAATATGAAAATTTATGGTTTTTAGATCAAGATATAATGAATATTATATTTGAAAACAAAACCAAATTAATCCACAATAAATGGAATTACATGTGGGATGGTCCAATATATTTTGAAAATTATTTTGAATTGATATCGGGACAGTTTGAAAAAGAATTTTTAGAAGCAAAAGAAAGCCCTTGCATAATACACTATTCAGGCGGTATTAAGCCTTGGAATTCACCTGCAGAAGAGCATTCGGATATTTTTTGGCATTATGCAAGAAAAACGCCATTTTACGAAGAAATTTTATATACAAACTTAAAAACATCAGAATTTGATAGAGAAATAATTAAAAATGCAATTTATCGAAAACAAATTTACTTTAATTATTTAAAATGTAAAATTTTTAAAGCAATTACTTTCGGAACAAAACAAAAACACTACATTGATAAATGTTCAATGTTAAAAAACAAAATAAATGATTACAGAAAAACATTAAAAAAATAAAAGGAGTTAAGAATAATGCCTAAAGTTTCTATTGTAATACCTTGTTATAATGTCGAAAAATATATTGTAGAATGTTTGGATAGCGTTGTACACCAAACATTGGAAGACATTGAGATTATTTGTGTAGATGATGGTTCAACTGACAATACAGGGAAAATAATAGATGAATACGCAGCCCATGATAACCGATTTAAAGTTTTGCATAAAGAAAATGCTGGTTATGGAGTTGCTATGAACAAAGGTTTTGATATGGCAACAGGAGAATATATTGGGATTGTTGAACCCGATGACTATATTATGCCTAATATGTATTCTGTACTGTATGATACCGCAACTAAAAATAGTGTTGATTGGATAAAAGCAGATTTTTGTAGATTCAAAGGGGAAAATGAAACAAAAGAACAAGAATTATATCTACTAGATCCAAATAATAAATATTATAATAAAAAATTAACGCCCCGTGAAAACTTAGATGTTTTCTATTTTGAAATGCATACTTGGGCTGGTATTTACAATAGAAAATTCATAGAAACGCACAATATAAGGCATAATGAGACGCCAGGAGCAAGTTATCAAGATACTGGTTTTTGGTTTCAAACATTAATGTACGCAACAACAGCATTTATCATCCCGGGTCCATTTTATATGTACAGAGTTGATAATCCAAATGCTTCTATTAAAAACAAAAGCAAAGTATTTGCGCTAAAACACGAATATGACTTTATACACAATATTCTAAAAAAAGACAATACTTTGTATAAATTTATATATATTTTTTGGTACAGACGATTTTGTAGCTATATGTGGAATATAGAAAGAGTTGAAAAGAAACACAAAAAAGATTTTTTAAATGTTTTTAGAAAAGAGTTTATTTGCGCATATAAAAACAATGAAATTGATGAAAATTTATTTCCTGAAAATGACTTAAATATGTTAAAATTAATAATTCATAAACCAACCAAATTCCTACGAAAAATAACAAATGAGCTAAGCTTAGGACAAAAACTATTTTCAGTAAAAAACGAAGCAAAGCATAAAGTTTTATGTTTGTTTGGGATTAAATTTAAAATAAAAAACAAGTTTAATGAATTGCGCACAATAGTATTAGAACAACAGCATCAAATTCATTGTTTAAATAATAATTTAACCGAACATCAAATTCAAACCTTTAGTTTTTATAACGGAGATGAGTATGTAAAATGTAATAGTTTATGGGAGACGTTTATTCGACAAATAGATGAAAACCAATTTTATCGCATTTGTACTAAATATTTTTCTTTTAGAGACTTAAAAGATTATCCTCCACGAGAAGTTCTGATGTATATAGCAAGTTGCTTAAATACAAATCGTATAGAAAAAGCTCAAAATATGTTAAGTAAATATGTTGATTTGTTTGGCTTGGATGAGATTTGGCGATTTGTGCAAGTTGCAAAGTTTGCGCATGAACAAGGATTATCAGATGAAAAAATCGAAAAAGCCGCTTTTGTTTTTGATAAATTGGAAGAAAATAGGAAAAACAAAGTGTTTGAAAAGTTGGTGGAAGGAAAAACTGTTGCAGTTGTAGGGAACGGTCCTTCTGAAATAGGCAAAGGTAAAGGCTCAGAAATCGATTCTCATGACATAGTTATTAGAATAAATAATTATCAGACAGAAGGCTTTGAACAAGACTATGGCTCTAAAACTGATATTTGGGTTAGAGGTTTTGGTGGAGAAGATTTAAAAGATTATACGTTAAATAACAATTATTTGTTTGCAGGCATAACGGGTGATTATTTCCATATTCCTCTATTCTGGGAGTTTCAATTAGAACGTATATATCGAGACCTGTATTCTGAGATTTTAACTGCTTATATTTCTCCAGATCATTATCGTAGGTTGTTATATGAGTTTGAAGGAGATCCGACCACGGGTTTGAGTCTAATTTATACTTTGTTAGATTTGACTCCAAGAAAAAATGTTGATTTTTATGGTTTTTCTTGTTTTGAAGATGAGTTTGCAGGTTATGCAACGCATTATTTTAATGATAGAGATGAAAATGAAGCTCGACAAAGAAGTTCTAACCATTCTTTTAATGAAGAGGCTGAATATATGAGAAAGTTGGTAAGAGTGAGCTAGTTTATGAATATTGTTTTTGTTTCTTGCACGCCGTTGGCTGGAGCTCCAATTAGAATTTTGAATGCATTAAATACTTATACAGATTTTAATGTAAGATTAATAAATTTAAATCCAACTTTGTATGGTAACAGAACTTTTCCTGAGGATTTAATATGGATAAAAGATAGAGAAGAATGTTTAGAACATATTTCTAGGGCTGATATTTTACATTTTCACCATTTTTTTGATATTGAAAGTGAAAACAATCCTTTTGGTGTCAATTTTAAAAAAATAGCTCCAAAAGCCAAAATAGTAAGACATTTTCATACAAATTTACCTCAATTATGTAAATGGCTTAATTGTACGCAAAATGATATTTTAAATGATCCTTATCCAAAACTCGTTATTCCACATTGTACTGAAAGAACATTTTTAAACGCATTTGTTGTGCCTAACATAATTCCAATTTATGATGATTTACTTATGCCTATACAAGTAAAAAATACTGTTCCTCAAATTTTCTTTTCTGCAACATCTGATATTTCGATGTGGGACTCTAGGTGGGAAGCTAAAGGTTTGCCAGAAATCACTGAAAAATTTAAAGCTCTGCAAAATATTGAAAAATTTAATTTTCAAATAATAAAAAACACACCTTATTTAGAATGTATGCAAATAAAACAAGGAAGTGATATTGTAATTGGAGACATTACTAGTGGAAGTTATCATTTAACTGATTTAGAAGCTTTAAGTCAAGGTAAACCTACATTATCGTATTTAGATGGACGTTCGCAAATGGTATTGCAATCTTTATTAAAATGCGATTATTTGCCTTTTATCAATACACGTTTGGAGGAATGTGATTTACCATTTATAGAACTTATTAGAAACAATGAATTAAGAGAGGAAATAGGTGCTATATCCAGAAAATGGATAGAAGAATATTATACAGAACAAAAATTAGTTGAATTTTATAAATTAGCTTATAACAAAATTTTAAATGATGAACCATTGAGCAGACAAAAAGAACTTGAATATAATAAAGCTAAAACATTTCTTTATAATGATTTATATGATATGCAATGGGAAGCTAGAAAGCAAAAAGATAAAACATATAATCGTACGTTAAAACTACAGAAACTCAAAGAAAATATTAATAAAATATTTTCAGTAAAAAATGAATATAAAGATGGTATAAAAAGAAAAATTATTAGAATTTTAGGTTTCAAAATATCTATTAAACAATCGCAATGCAATAATTTAATTCATTTAAAAGAAGAGTCTGATGTGTTAACTATTTTATTTCACATTGGGGGTGGATTTGGTGACTTTTTAATTAATGCTAATTACATTTATTATCTTGCTTTATACATTGAAAAATTATCAAATAAAAAAATTAAAATAGATTTAGCCGCAACTAATCAACAAATGGAATATTTAAAATCTGTATTTAAAAACGATACTTATATAGATAATTGCTATTGTTTAGATGAGATAAATCCATCTGAATATGACTTTTGGGGATATATAAATTGTCAATTAATAATTAAAAAGTTTAATAAATCTAAGATAAAAAGATTAAATATTAAATTATATGACTTACTTGAAAAATATATAAAATTTGATAAAGAACACTATTTTGAAGCATTTTATCTTTCAAATATTTATCATTATGCAATGGCAAATAATAAAAAACGCATACAAATAGCCGATTTAAGTGGTGACTTACAAATAGAAACAAATTTAAACTTTCCATTACCTTATCCTAATAATGAACACGAAATTTTAGATAAATTTAATTTAAAAAATAAAATCTTTATAAGTATTAATAGAGGGATAGATAAAAACAATAAAAATAATGAAAGCACTAAAATGTGGCAATATGATAAATATTGTTTGTTAACACAAATAATTAAAAAAAATTATCCTAATATTATACTTGTTCAACTTGGGGCATCAAAAGACAGATGCAGAGAAATTGAAAATATAGATATTAATTTATGTGGAGAAACGAACCTAGAAGAGATTAAAGTAATTATCAAAAATTCAATTTTACATATAGATTGTGAAGGAGGTTTTGCTCATTTAAGAAATGCATTAAAAGCAAAACATCCTGCAATTGTTATTTTTGGTCCAACTAATCCAGAATTATATGGCTACGATACAAATATAAATATAAGAAATAAAAATGCGTGTCCAATTCATTGTGATTGGATAGTTAAATCTTGGCAAAATAAATGTTTAAGAAATAAAAAAAATGCACCTTGTACTAATACTATTTCAGTAGTTGACGTATACAAACATATTGATGAATATTTAAAAAATAATTTATAAAGGAATATTATGAAAAAATTTCTAAGTAAAATATTTTCAATTAAAAATGATTATTCAAATATAATAAAAAGAAAAATTATTAGAATTTTAGGTCTAAAAATGTCTTTTTCTATTTATAAAAAACCGTACATAGACAATAATACTTTTTTGTTATGGGAACCTACATACACATATCATGGAGAAATTATCCCTGGTTATGCTAAATATCTAGTTGATTTGGGATACAAAGTTTCAATCTTAATGGATGAAAAACATAAAACATCTGGACTCTTTGATTTATATAATGATAAAAATATAATAATTAATGATATGACATTACAAGAAACAAGAAAATATTTTGAAAAATATGGACTTGGTTCAAAAGCAAAAGGTTTACTTATTACGACAATAAGAAATGTAAATGATCAAGACTCAAATTATGATTATAATCTTTCAATATTTAAACAAAAATATATGTCTAAAATTTTTTTTATAGAACATGATGTAGTTCAACCAATTGATAAACAGTTTTGGAAAGATAATATAATTACGCTTGCACCAATTAATTATAAAGAACAAAAATCTGTTGTTGTTAATCCAAATTATTTTGGAGAAATAAAATCACATAAAAAAAATCCAATTCCGAATTTTATAGTTATTGGTGCTTTAGAAAAACAAAGAAAGAATTTTGATGAACTTTTTAATGCCGTAAAATTAATTAATGATTTAAATTTTAAAGTTACTATTATAGGTAATGGTGATTATAGTTTTATTCCTAATGATATTGTAAATCATTTTGAAATCAAAGGACGATTAGATTTTAAAGATATGTATAAATGCTTGGAAAAAGCAGATTATATTTTAGCACTTTTGGACAGAAATAATGAACAACATTATAGGTATATTACAACTGGCACATCTGGTTCATATCAATTGTCTTATGGGTTTAATAAACCTTTAATTATAGATAAAATATTTGCAAATAATAGATACTTAAATGAAAATAATGCAATTTTATATGATAATGTTTTACTAGATGGGTTAAAAAAAGCAATAACTTTGTCTGATGAAGAGTATGAATTGTTGGTTGAAACTTTAAAAAAAACAACAAATGAAATACGCAAAATATCTATTGAGAATTTATACAAATTAATAAAAAATTAAATTAAGAGGTTAAGATGACAAATCAGATTATAAATATAGCATATGCACTTCATGATAATTCAATATTTATGTTAATTGTTTCTTTACAAAGTATAATTGAAAATAATAGAAATAATGATTTGCATTTCTATTTTATAAAAACAGAATTTTCTACACAAAAAAGTGAAGAACTTATCAAAAATTTTGCAATCACAAATAACTGTAAAATTACATTTGTTGATGCCAATACTAAAAAATTTGAAAAAATAAAAAAATATATAATTTTTTGTCACAATTTTTATGCTTCAGATTTGTGTAATTTAGTTAATGTAGATAGAATTCTTTACATAAACGAATTAACATTAATAAATCAAGATTTATCTGAACTATATAACACTGATTTAGAAGGACAGCCTTTTGCCTCTCCGGAATATTTATTTCCATTACACTTAAAAGAAAAATTTAACATTGATAAAAAACAAGCAATTAATGACATGATTATGCTTATGGATTTGAAAAATTGGAGAGAAAACAATTTAAGTGATAAAATAGCTAATTTAAATTTATCAAAATATACTAATATCAACTATATAAATCACAAATATGCGTTCAACGCAGCATATAATAATCATAAAATCTTAGAAATTAAATATGGTTATACAGAAGCCGGAAAAACTTGGGGTAAAGGAATAACTATAAGTTGTAGTGAAAAAAATAAAACACAATATCAAAAAATATTTATGCATATAGAAAAACCTATTATAAATATTTTTGTTGGTGCTATTCCTCTAAACACAATAAATACAGGAAATAGCTATGAATCTCTTTGGTGGAAATATGCACAACAAACAGAAATATATGAAGAAATAAAACAATTTAGAAACACAAACAAATACAAGCTTTCCACTACTTCGGCGCAGAATTCGTTTAAGTATGGGTGGTTGTTGTCTAGGATTGCGCCGTATATTAAGCCGTATTGGTTTAGAATTCTTTTAGGCTTCTTGATTGCTATTCCTTTAGGTTTACTAGATGGGGTTACTGCGTTTGCTTTAAAACCATATATGGATTATGTGGTCGGTGGAAAAGCGTTGGAATTTGGTTTTCAGGGTGTAGAGTTTTCTGTTTCAAGTTTGCAGATGGCTTATCTGATACCTATTGGGGTTATCTTATTTGCAATAATTCAAGGTGTTTTAAGATATTTAAATGGATATTTTTCAACTTGGGTGAGCCAAAGAATAACTAATGATGTTAAGTTTGATTTGTTTGATAGACTAATACATATGCACCCTCAATTTTATGATGATAACTCATCAGGAATTGTGATTTCTAGGTATATGAGTGATCCTGCTACTGCGTCTGCTGGGATTGTTGAAAATTTAAAAACCATCACCACAAGTTTATGCGGCGCATTTGGGTTGATTGCAGTTATGCTCTATAGTTCTTGGAAGTTGGCTTTTATTGGTGTTTTGGTTTTATGTGTTTCTTTTGTTCCGGTTGCGTTGATTAGAAATAGAATTAAAGCAGCATCTAATAAAAATATGGTTATTGGCGGCAACATTACAACTAATATTAATGAAACATATTCTGGAAATAAAGTTATGACGGCTTATGGTTTACAGACGAGACAAAATAAATATTTTCAAGAGCAAACTTGGAATGCGTTTAATGTAAATATGTCTTTATATAAACGCGCTGGCTGGATGAGTCCAATGATGTATTTAATTGCATCTTTTGGTATTGCGACTGTTTTAGGCGTTGGTACTTATTTGATTAATTCAGGTCAAATGACTGCTGGTGCTTTTGCATCCTTTGTAACGTCATTGCTACTATTGTATAAACCAGTAAAAACTTTAGGAAATACTTTAACAGGAATTCAGAATATATTTGTTGCAATGGGTAGGGTTTTTGAATTGTTTGATTTAACTCCAGCAATTACAGATTGTGAAAATCCTGTCGAGTTTAGTGGATTAAATAATAGTATAGAGTTTGAAAATGTAGTTTTTGAATATGTTTCTGGAAAAACAGTTTTAAATAATTTGAATTTGTCTGTACATAAAAACGAAACACTTGCTATTGTTGGGAATTCTGGAGGTGGAAAATCTACTTTAGTAAGTTTAATTCCTCGTTTTTATGATATAAAATCCGGTTCAATTAAGTTCGATGGCGTAGATATAAAACAGTTTTCTTTAAACTCCTTGCGAGAAAATATTTCTATGGTATTTCAGGATAATTTCTTATTCACTGGAACAATAAAAGAAAATATAATGATGGGAAATCCTAAGGCAACAGTGGAAGAGTTGATGGGGGCAATTAAAGCCGCACATTTAGTTGATTTAATTCAAGAATTGCCAGATGGATTGGATACAATGTTAGGAGAAAGAGGGTTGACTCTTTCAGGTGGGCAAAGACAACGAGTTGCGATTGCTCGAGCAATGTTGAGAAATGCGCCTATTGTTATTTTAGATGAGGCAACATCTGCATTGGATAATGAATCTGAAGCTATTGTTCAAAAAGCAATGGATAATTTGATGAAGGATAGAACAGTATTTATTATTGCTCATAGATTATCAACAATTAAAAATGCAGATAGAATTGCTGTTATAAATGAAGGAAATCTTGTTGAACTGGGCTCTCATGATGAATTAATGCAGATAGAAAACGGTCAATACAAGGCCTTGTACGAAATGCAGTTTAAAAAACAAGAAGTTTAGTTAATCAAATAACAAAACACAGATAATTAATATATTTGTTTTATTTGAGGTCCGCCTAATGAATGATAGCAGTCAATAATTGGTTGAGGGAATTTTTTGCCTTGTGTTAGACCTGCAAAAACTTCTGCTATAAATTCATGTCCGTTTGGTTCTGTAATGGCATTAAAAGAAACATGCTTAGCTATGTAATGGTGCGAATAAGTGTGCACAAATTTATCATAAATTTTAAACATTTCATCATTGTTAGGGCTTTTAAGTAAGAAATTATAATGTCCTAATTCATGGAGAAGAATATGCTCTATATTAGGGTAATTGGTATTATTGATTTTATTTCGCTTAATTTCTTCAATTAAATTTTTTCTTATTAAAAGCGTTGCATATTCTTCATATCCTTTTTTCATTCCTGGAAGATAAGCTGTTGCATTATCTTTCTTGAATGTTGTTAACAATATTTTGCGAGGAGTTTTAAATCCCATTTCGCGGATTTTTTTAAATACATTAAATGTAGCAGTGGTTATTTCCAAATCGTTTTCACTTGTAAAAGTTACTCCTAATTTTCTTAATTCTGCTTCTTTTTGTAGAACTTTTGGGTCTGTTGATAATTCTGCATGGATATCTTTGATTACAGTTTTATAATTTTCTTTAAATGATTTTATAAAGGCTAAAAATTTGGCTTTTGCGTAGTTGTCTTGTTTTTGTGTTGCGAGCCCTCTTATATTAATAAGTAATTCAGATTGATAATGAAAGTTTTTTGAGTCGGTTAGTATTTCTAAGTTAGGGCTAAGTGGAACATGTGTAGGGTTTGTTATAAGTGGTTTGGGTGGAATGGCAAGAGAGCTTTTCTTTTGATAAGAAAGCTTTTTTACTGCTGTTGTTGCGTTATTTATTATTATGGTTGTAGGCTTTATAGGTATCATTTCGTGTCTTTGTTTATATTTTTACTTTTATAATAAGTGTAAATGTCAAAAGTTGTTAATATTTTAACGAATGTAAAGTTTAATTTATAAAGTAAACTTCTTTTCGTGATAAAATAATGCAAGAGATATGTCGGTTTAAATATTAAAAGAAAGGTTTAATTAATGAAAAGTTTGGTAGTCGGAGCTGGGGTTTCCGGAGCTGTAATTGCGAATTTACTTGCTGAAAAATTAGGGGATGAAGTTGTTGTAATTGATAAAAAAAATCATATTGCAGGTAATTGTTATGATTATCGTGATAAAAATGGTATTATGATTCATAAATATGGCTCTCATATTTTTCATACTCAGTCTGAAAAAGTTTGGAATTATTTAAAGCAATTTACAGATTTTAATACATATATGCATAAAGTTGTTGGATATTTAGATGGCATAGAAACTCATATTCCTTTTAATTTTAATACTTTATATGATGTTTTTCCTGACTCTTTAGCAAAAAGGTTGGAAGAAAAGTTATTGGATAAATTTCAAATAAATTCAAAAGTTCCGATTTTAGAGTTTCAAAAACAAGATGATGAAGATTTAAAATTTTTAGCTAATTATGTTTATGAAAAGATATTTCTTCATTACACAACAAAACAATGGGGTGTTTCTCCAAACGATGTAGATGGAGCGGTTACAGCGCGAGTTCCTGTATATTTATCAAAAGACAATAGATATTTTCAAGATAAATATCAAGGTATTCCACAAGATGGTTATACAAAAGTTGTTGAAAAGATTCTATCGCACAAAAATATTAAAGTTAAATTAAATACTGATTTTAAAGATATTGATACAACAAAATTTGATAGAATATTTTACACTGGTCCAATTGATGAATATTTTAATTATGAATTTGGTCAATTACCATATAGAAGTGTAAACTTTAAGTTTGAAACTTATGATAAACCGTATTACCAATCAAATGCTTGTGTAAATTATCCTTGTAATTATGATTTTACAAGAATTCATGAGTATAAATATTACCTAGATGATAAATCAGAAAAAACTGTTATTGCAAAAGAATATTCTGAGTTTTTTGAGTTGGGTAAAAATGAAAGATATTATCCAATTCCAAAAGATGAGAATACTGCTTTGTACAATAAGTATTTGGAAAAAGCTAAAAACCTTGAAAATGTTTATTTCTTAGGACGTTTAGGCGATTATAAGTATTATGATATGGACAAAGCTATTTTAAGAGCGATTGAACTTTTTGAGGAGATTTCTAAATGATTTTAGTATCAGGTGGTGCGGGATATATTGGTAGCCATTGTGTAATGGCATTAATAGAAAAAGGTTTAAATGTTGTTATCTTTGATAACCTTTCAACCGGTCATTTAGAAACTGTAGAAACATTAAAAAAATATGGTAATGTTTCATTTATCAAAGGCGATTTGTTGAATAAAACAGATTTAAATGAGTTGTTTTCTAAAAATGAAATAGAATCAGTAATTCATTTTGCAGCTTGTTCACAAGTTGGTGAATCAGTTAAAAATCCACAAAAATATTATATAAATAACGTTGTTGGAACCATTAATTTATTAGAAGCAATGCTTGAAAATGATGTTAAAAAGATTGTATTTTCTTCAACTGCAGCAACTTATGGTGAGCCAGAATATATTCCAATAGATGAAAAACACCCTCAAAATCCGATTAATCCGTATGGTCAAACTAAGTTGATGATTGAAAAAATTAT
This sequence comes from Candidatus Gastranaerophilaceae bacterium, assembly GCA_045638605.1. Lineage (GTDB taxonomy): Bacteria > Cyanobacteriota > Vampirovibrionia > Gastranaerophilales > Gastranaerophilaceae > RGIG2134. The sequence continues at coordinate 36,427 of JAZUBS010000028.1, read as the reverse complement.
GGATGATTATGACAGGGCGTATGGCTTAAAATCTGTAAGATTACGTTATTTTAACGTTGCAGGTGCTGACAATAAAATTAGAGTTGGAGAATGGCACGAGCCTGAAACTCATTTAATCCCTAATATTTTAAAATCTACCTTTGGTAATGGTAGGACTTTTGATATGTTTGGTGATGATTACAAAACGAAGGATGGTACTTGCGTAAGAGATTATATAAACGTAGAAGACTTGGCGCAAGCTCATTTGTTGGCATTGGATTATTTAAACAATGGTGGAGAAACTAATTTCTTTAACCTTGGTACAAATGACGGTAATACAGTCAAAGAAGTTTTTAATGCTTGCGAAAAAGTTACAGAGCAAAAAATACCAGTTAATATTAAACCACGCAGAGAAGGAGATCCTGCTAGTTTAGTTGCGGATAATTCTAAAGCTAAATCTGTTTTGAATTGGAATCCACAAAAAACTATAGAAGATAGTATAAAAAGCGCTTATGATTGGGAAAAAAAATTAAATAATTTTTTAAATGGAGTTTTGAAATAAATGCAAACAATACAAAATATTCCAAAGGTATCTATTTTAGTACCGATATACAATGTTGAAAAATATTTAAGACAATGTCTTGATAGTATTGTTACGCAATCATTAAAAGATATAGAAATTATTTGTATTAACGATGGTTCTACAGATAATTCATTGCTAATTATTGAAGAATATGCACAAAAAGATAATAGAATAAAAATTATAAATAAACAAAATTCTGGTTATGGCGCATCAATGAATAAAGGATTGGATGCAGCTATTGGTGAATATGTCGGAATAGTAGAGTCTGATGATTATGTAAAAGAAAATATGTTTGAAGAACTGTATAAACTTGCAAGTGCAAATTCTTTAGATATAGCAAAATCTGATTATTATTACTATTATTCTAAAGAAAACATTTCAAGACATTCAGGAAGAATCCCGCTTAAAAATGTTGGCAAAATATTTAGTGTTAAAGATGATGTTGATGTTTTAAGAATTTGGCCTGCTATATGGAGTTCGGTTTATAAAAGAGATTTTTTAAATGAAAATAATATTAGATTTTTAGAAACCCCGGGGGCTAGTTATCAAGATACATCTTTTGCCTTTAAAACTTTAGCCTGTGCTAAAAAAGTTTGGTTTACTAATAAAGCATATTTGTTTTATAGACAAGATAATGAAAACTCTTCAATAAACTCAAAAGGGAAAGTATATGCCATTTGCGATGAGTGGAATGAAATAAGACGATTTTTAGAAGAACGAAAAGATATAAAAGAAATCGTTAGTGATGTAGCTTATCATATTCAATTTAAGGCGTATAGAGCTAATGTTCAAAGAATTGCAAGAGAATTTAGAGCTGAATTTATAGATTTATATTCAGATTATTTTAAATCTTTGTTTGAACAAAATAAATTAAATATGAAATTGTTTAATAAAACAGACAAAAAAGAATTAAAAATGCTTTTGAATAATAAAAAAGATTATGAACAATATATCTTAAATCGAGAAATTAAAAATATGAAAAAAGCAAATAGAAAAAAACTTTTTTCTGTTAGAATTAGTTTAACTAGGGTAAGTATAGTTCTTTTTGGAAAACAAGTAATTGAAATAGGGTAAAAATGCCAAAAGTATCCGTAATAATTCCAATTTATGGAGTTGAAAAATATTTAAGAGAAGCTATTGATAGTGTATTAAATCAAACATTAAAAGATTTAGAAATTATACTAATTGATGATGGTGGCAAAGATGGTTGCTCACAAATTATTGATGAATATGCTCAAAAAGATGATAGAATAATTACAATCCACAAACCAAACGGTGGTTATGGGCAAAGTTGTAATGTAGGTCTTGAGAGAGCAACCGGTGATTATATTGCAATTTTTGAGCCGGATGACTATATTGATAAAAACATGTATGAGCATTTGTATAAAATTGCTGTTGAAAACAATTCAGATATAGTAAAATCTAAATTTTATAACAATATACAAACGAATGATTATAATGAATGTTTTATTGAAAAATGGGATGATAGTGATATTCCACAAAATACTTTTAAACTAACAGAGTGTCCTGTAATACTTTCGTATCATCCAAGTATTTGGAGCTGTATATACAAAAGAGAATTTATAATACAAAATAATATCAGATTTAAGGAAATACCCGGCGCTGGCTGGACGGATAATCCATTTTTCTTCCAGACAATGTGTTTGGCTCAACGGATAAATTACCTTTCTAAAGCATATTATTATTGGAGAAGATTGAATGAATCTGCTTCTGATGATTTAAAAGATTACAATTTACCTTTTGACAGATGCAAAGAAATACACAATTGGCTTGAAGAAAACAACATTACAGACGAAAAAATATTATTAAATTTGTATAAAAAAGAATTTGATTATATTGATGTAGTGTTGGGAATGAAAAAAATATCTGATTTTAAAGATTGCATTGAAAAAATAAAGATAATGATTAATAGGATGGATGAAAATATTCTTTTAAAATGTTTTTTTAATAACAAAAAGCTATTAAAAAAATATTATTCATTAAAGAAAAATCCTGTCAATTTATATAAAAAAATTCAGTTTAAAAGATTTAGACAAAGTTTAATTGTTTTTAAGTTAAAAAAGGGAAAAAAACGAATTAGTATTTTAGGAAAAACTATTTGGAAAAGTTAATATTGTAAAAATATTATGAATATTTTTTATAATTATGCGATAATCTAAATAGAATAAAGGGTTAGAAGAGGATTAAATATGATAGCTATCTCAGAAAAAGAAACATTAATGCAAAATGAAGCAGATATAAACTGCGCAATGAGAACAGTTAATCGAGAAATTGAAACGATTATCAAACTTAGAGATAGTTTAGGTCAAGAATTGAGTGAAGCATTAAATGCAATGCAAAATGCAAAAGGGCGTATAATTATTACCGGTATGGGTAAATCAGGTCATATTGGTAAAAAAATAGCAGCTTCGTTAGCTTCAACCGGTACGCCTTCATTTTTTGTTCACCCGGCAGAAGCAAGTCACGGGGATTTGGGAATGATTACCGAAGATGATGTTGTTATTGCGATTTCAAATAGTGGTGAATCTCGTGAATTAGTTGATATTTTAAATTACTGCAAACGTTTTGGAATTACTTTAATTTCCATTACAAAAAACATTTCCAGCTCTTTAGGTAAAGCAGGAGATATTGTTTTGCTCTTACCAAATAATGGCGAAGCTTGTCCATTGGGCTTGGCACCTACAAGTTCAACAACAGCAACACTGGTTTTAGGCGATATTTTGACAGCTGGCTTGATAGAAAGAAAAGGTTTTACAAAATCAGACTTTAATGCTAGACATCCTGGTGGAAAACTGGGTTCAATTTTGCAAAAAGTTTCTGACTTAATGCACACAAATGAAGAAATGCCAATTTTACACGAACAATCTGATATGCATAGAGTTTTATTAGAAATGACTTCTAAAAGGCTTGGTTGTGTTGGTTTTGTAAATGAAGCTGGCGAATTAACTGGCATGTTGACTGATGGTGATTTGAGAAGATGCCTTTCTGCTCAAATTCTTGAAGAAAAAGCTATTAATTTGATGACAAAGAATCCAAAAACAATTACAAAAGATGTTATGGCGTCAGAAGCTATGAAAATAATGCACGATAAGAAAATTACAAATATATTTGTAATTGAAGATAAAAAACCTATAGGGGTCGTGCATATTCATGATTTATTAAATAACGGTGTTGTTTAATATTTATGTTTTTTGTTTTCTAAATATATTTTTTGGAAATAAAAAGGAATAACTCCAGCGGCTAATAATAATAAGGAAGTTGCTTTATTTTCTTTTAAAAAAGTCATTGCCTTTCTAATAAAGTTGGTTTTTTTATTTTCATTAGGCTTAATCCATAGTGGAGTAATTTTTTTATTCCTATAATTCAACTTTCTGTACTCAAGAACTTTTTTTAGTTGTTTTGATATAGTACTACAGAATGCTGCACTAGTTGCGGCAAAAGATTTTTGTAAAAGCAATATTGAATGAGCTATCTTATTAATAGGAAAATTACTACCGGCTTTTATTATAATAAAACGAAGTTGACCATCAGCATTACATTTTTTAGCTAAATTTTCAAGTCTATTAATCAAACTTTTAGGAGTATTTTTGTTACATATGAATGCGCTTTTAAATGGTAAATCTTTTATCTTATCAAATGAATCTTTTGTGTTTGCATTTAGCCCAAGCCTTTTAAAGGGGTCTAGGAATTCCAAATCAGAGTCTTTATTTCCAACTGCAATTACTAAATCAGATGTGTTTTTAGAAGTTATCGTATTTAGTATTTCCTCTATCAGTTTTTTATTATCCGCTCCGTGTTCTATATTTTTAGTAAGTTTAGAATAATTAGTTGCTCCATGAATATTAATGTCACCCGTTTCTTTTATCCCAACAATATTTGGTAACCAAAAGTTTGCGCGTTTATCTCTTGATAATGATGTCAATTTTTTTATTACTTCAAACTCGTTTTCAGTTACACTTGTTATTATTTTGCACCCATCAAAATTGTTATTTTTACCAGTTTTATTACATATTTGACTCAATCGACGAAAAGTAGTGAAATATTTGCGAGTTTCTGGCTGAAAATTCTCTTTAAAAAGTTCATTTGGTGTGAATTTGTCAAAATATAAAGAACTTGGTGTGATAACGTAGGTTTCGCCGCCTTTTACTAGATTATTAAAAGTATTAACAGCACCATTGCCAAAAGACAGAACTTTTGGTCGAGAAACATTAATTTGTTGCTTTATTGAGAACATATAATATATTCCTTTGCAAAAAATAAAAAGTATAAACAAAAAATTTTGTTATTAATTTTTAATTTATTAAAATTTTTTTACATATGTTTTTGGTTGATTATTATTTATATTTCAATTAGTATAAACTTATATTGTGGTATTAGAATAATAGTTTAAAACATTGATTAAAACGTATAATATTTGTTATGCATGTGATGATAATTATGCTCCATTAGCTGGAGTGTCTATTGCATCTTTTTTAAAAAGTTCTAATTGTGATGAAAATTTTAATTTTTATATTTTAGATAATGAAATAACTCAAACAAATAAAGAAAAAATTAAAACTTTAAAGAAAATAAAAGAATGTAATATAGAATTTATAAGAGTAGATAAATCAAAATTTGAAAACTTATATTTACCTAATAAAAAAGGATATCTCTCAATTTCTTCTTATTATAGGTTTGTAATCTCTGACATATTTAAAGATATAGATAAAATTTTATATGTTGATTGCGATGTTATCGCAACAACTTCAATCGCAGATTTTTATAATACAGATTTAACCAATTATTATGCTGCAGTTATTGAAGATACATCTTGTTTAGAAAATCAGCATCGTTTAGGATTTGAAGAAAATGAAATTTATTTTAATGCAGGTGTTTTATTAATAAATTTAGATCTTTGGAGAGAAAGTAATATTAGTACAAAACTATTTGAAACAATATCTGAGGGATTAGATGATCAAGATATTTTAAATATTATTTTAAAAGGGAAAAAAATACTTGTTGATAATAAATGGAATTGGCAAGGAAAAGCTAAAAATTATAAAGAAAAAACACCTCCAGCATTAATTCATTTTATTACAGCTTATAAACCTTGGATAACAGGCTCAAAATTAGGATTTAATAATGAATATTTTAAAGCTCTAAAATTAACCCCTTGGAATAATTTTTATGATCAAAATATTCGTAGATTTTTCCCTATTATACATAAAGATAGAAAATTTATTCATATTTGTTTTTTGGGCGTAAAAACAAGAATAAAATATAACTAAAAACTCCCATATGCGAGTTTTTTAATTCTAATAATTAATATAAAATATCTATGCCACCACCTCCAACTATAAAAAAAAGGCGAAAGCTTTCTTTCGCCTGTAGATGGGAAATAAAATGCTTAACAATGTAATTATGTTAAGAAGTTATAATCTTTTGTATCAAAAAATTTATCCATGTTTTCAGTTGTTATATTTAACTTTGTAGCAATAAAATCAATTGCTGGGTGTTTACGATAAAATTCTAAGGCATCATCAAATCTATTAAGATATAGTAAACGTTGAATATCTGTTAAAGTGTCATCTTTTTCTATTAATTCTCTCAAATCACTTTTAGTTAAATTTCTAGCAAGAATTAAAGCTTCAAATACATCTGCTCTTGTTAAAGAAATTTCTGAAATTCTTTCTTTTTCTTTTAATTCTTTTTGTTTTAAATAAACTTCATCATCTTCAAAATAAAAAGAATTTTCAAATTCGATTATATTTTTATTTGTTTCTTGGATTTTTAAATTAGCATATTGAGGTGTAAACATTATAGTATTTTCTAATATTTCTTTATTTGCATTAAATAAAACTATTTTTTCATTTTCTAAAATATAAAACATTATTGTGCCTCACTTTCTGAACCTTGAGCGTAGATGAAACTAAAAGTTACTGTCGAATTTGTTGCCGTATACTGAATAGCTATAACAGCTCCTTTCTTTACCTCAATACAACCTGAACAAGTATTGGTATTATTATTACCATATTGATATGCCATACCATTCTCACTATTTTGAAACCTTGCATATTGAGCGCTACCACCAGCTATATTAATAAAAAACCAACCATTAGCAGGTGCTGTATACGTTGCACCGCTAGAACCCAAAGTCAATCTTACATATTTATTCGATGGCATAGCACATTCAGCAATGAAGGCTCCCTCATTGTATATATCAGATTTATTGGCTTTGTTGTTTAAGTCAGCTACAACATTATCAATATTGATCATGATGTCAGTTTTTTTTGAGTTTGCTATAACTATATAAACAAATTGCTTGATAGTTTGTGGTTGAACAGTTTCGCTTTTTCCATATATGCTTGATGAATTAGAAGCTTTAAATCCAAATTTAACAGTATCACCTCCAGCTTGAGCACTGTTACCAGGAGTTGCAGTTCCAGCATTATAAAAAGCCCCAGTTGTACCACTACCATTTTGTGCTTGACCAGATTTGCCCATATAAAAAGTACCAGTAATATTAGGTAAACCAGCCTCTACTAAATCACCCAATGCATTAATATCTGTAGTTCCTTCTATAATGCCTGTAATTTTGGGTAATCTAACCGTTTTATTATCAAAATCGTAAACAAATTTGCCACAAATGCCGTATTTCGTTAAACATTCTTGCCATAAAGTTTCAGTTGTAAAATATGGTGGAATTTCTGTTCCGTTACCATATAATTCTCCAATGTATTCTACAAAGTCTTTGTAAATACCTTCGCCCTCAATAATTGACCCGTCTAACAAATGCACACACGCATCTGTGATTGGGATTGATGATGTAATTATTTCACCTATTAATCTTCCTGGAGCTGAGTTGTTATAAATAACTTCTTTTGCTGTTTCTGTTAAGTTAGAAAAATTTATATCGGCAGAATTTTGATTTACATTCGATATGTGTTCTAAAACAGTTGTAAAATTTTCATTTACTTCACTAGCTTTTGCTTTTGTGCCAGGGATAAATGTATAAGGTACATTGTATGTTGTCATTCGATACTCCTTTTTTATCTGTGCAAGTAAGCTTACAATTTCACTATTGCACACTCTCAAAAAGGATTTTTTAATTTAGGTAAGAGTTAATACCGACAAATAACAAAAAGTTCTTTCCATTTTTCAAGCCAATTTTTGCCTACCAAATTTCCCTCATTAATTTTTAAATAGTGCCAAGATTTGATTAATTTGTTTTCACACAAATTATCTAAAGTGTTTTCTATTTTGTCCCTCAGTTGCATAGGTTTTAATGAGTTGCTAAAATCATCTACAATATTAATAAAATCTTTAACTTTATATTTTTCTTTTTGTTTGTCAAAAATATAATATGAAATTCGTCTTTCCCATAACTGTGTTTTTAAATTGTATTTCAATAATGACAATGGATATGTTTTAATTTCTTTTCTTATAAAACTTGAATTGGGAAAAAATAAATAATGAAAAGGTTTTGTCTCAATAATATTTGCAAGATTTGTAGTATTTATAATATTTAAAGCAGCATGGATTTTTTGACGTTGTTCATTTTTGTACCCGCTTCTATAACCTTTAGAGTTAGCGTTTTGAATTAAGCCTCTTGCGTTTAATATATTATCTGTACTGATATGTAATGCTTTGTAGGGCTTAGATTTTTGATAATAATAGCTATAAATTATATGAAATACATCAAATACTAAATCTTCATTCTCATCTATTTTTATAAAATGTTTTAACTCAAAATTTGTAAGTGGAGTGGCTATGTTTTTTAAACAATATCTATTATTCGCGTTAATGTTTGTGTTTGTTAATTGTATTAATATAGATATCCATAACTTATTAATAAATTCAGATATTAATTGTTTAAACCCTTCCTCATTAAGAAAAAAAGGAAAAATCTTAATTTTATTACTGTTTTTTATTTTTATTTCATAATAACTTTTTTCAAAAGAACCATTATTAATTAATTCAATATCAATCTTAAGTTCACCCTTATATTGTTTTAAAAAAGGAGATAATTCAAAATCATACTTACTGTTTATAGTCTTTTTAAAAACAATTTCTTCTTCGTGCATTTTGGATAAAATATTTATCTCTTCACGACTAAAATAATATTTATATGTTTGTTCATTTGAAAAAGATATATCAAAAATTTCAGAAAAAATAAGTAGATAACAATACCGACAAAATATATGCAATAGCATTGAATTAAAATCAAATAAAACTGTATTTCTGCTCGATTTAACAATACTTTGCATAACAAAACTATCCTTGATTTCTACTTATAACAAGGATAATAAATTATTTTGCGTTCGTCAATATGGTGTCAAGAAATATTACTTTTAATTTATCTTATCAATAGGAAATTTTGCCCTAGCTTTTCTAAGCAGTGAAAAATCCAATTCCTGATAAATAGCACATTCTTTATCATAAGCTTGAGAGAGAACACATCCCTCATAATCAATAATCATAGAATATCCTATTCCATCAAGCATAGGATGAACATCACCAAACTCGTTTGCACTTACGACAAATGCAACATTATCATACGCACGAGCTTTTAACATTAACTGCCAATTATTAACGCATAGGTCTTTTTGTTTTTTTGAAGAGTTTCTAAGCATAAGCCAAGCTGCTGGAATAACAAATAATTCCGCCCCCATTTTAGTTAATTTGGTAAACATCTCTGGAAATCTTATATCAAAACATGTTGTTAGACCGATTTTCCCAAAATCAGTTTCGACTATGCATAACTTATCACCAGCTGTTGTGTAAGTACCTTCATTACCTCCTAAATAATTAAATAAATGTATTTTGTCATATTTTGCAATAATATCGCCATTTCTATCTAAGAAATATGCTCTATTATAAATTTTTGAATTTTCCTTAAAGCGAATACTTCCACAATGAACGTAAGAGTCATATTGTTTTGCAAGCTTTGAAAGTTCTTGCAAAACGATAGAGCTATTTTCAATTTCTGCATAGTCGAATATTTCTTTATTACTCAAATTTATCCCTGTGTCAAAAAACTCGGGAAAAACAATTAAATCATATTTATTTTGCCCATTTTCAATTATAAGTTTTTTTGCCTTTTCAATATTAGCAAGCTTGTCGGCTTTTATTGGAGTAAATTGTAAGCTTAATACATTTATTTTATTTTTCATACTTCCCTCAAAAAACAACAAAAGAGTAAATATGAAAAATTACTCTTTTGTTTTGATTAATAAAAAACTATTTAATAGCAGCTGATATAGCAGATGTAATATCTTCTCCACCATAAAGAACTACGCCTTTAGTTAAAACTAAATTGTAATTACCGTTCTTTGCCTGAGAATTTATTGTATCTGAAATGTTTTTGTCTATATCTTTAAGTTTTTTAGCATAATCTTTTTCTATCGTAGTTTTTTTTGCTGCTAATTCTTTTGTATATTTTTGTTCTAATTCCTTTTTCTTTGTTGCATCTTTTTCTGCGGCGATACTTGCTTTTGCATTTTGAATGTATTTTGTTAAATCTTCAACTTTTTTTCTTTGCTCTTCTTTTAATGTTTTAACTTGTTTTGAGTCAGCAACAACCTTTTGAAGATCAACTACCGCAACTTTAAAATTTGATGGAACATCGGATATCGCATAATTATTAATTGAAAATCCAATTGCCATTGAAACAGCTGCAACAGCTAATAATTTAAAATTTCTTTTCATAGTTTATCCTTTCTACTTTATAAATCTCAAAACATAAACTTTTTATCTATGCTGATAATAGCATAATTTTAGAAAAACACAAACAGAAAAGCAAACAATCATTGTTGTTTACTTTCCTTGTGCTTAAATATCTTTTAGTATCTTTAAAACTCATGTTTTTAAAATTATCTACTTGTCTTATTTATAATGCTACTGTTATTATTTTGATTAGATGAGTAATTTCTTTTATTATTTGAGTTTTGCCTTTGCATTTGCTCTGTTCTTCTAATTAAATCTTTTTGTTGATAATTTTTTTCATTGTTATATTGTTTACTAGTATTACTAAAAAAGCTTCTTGCAGAGTCTTTAGAATTTTGATAACGAGAAGAGGCTACTTCATATTTTGGTGCAAAAACCCAAGTTGGCATGATTTGACGTGAGGAGATTGAGTCTTTTTCGCATATTGTTCCTGCAATAGCAACGTTAGTAATTAAAAACAATATTGAAAATATAAAAAATTTATTCATAATAATTTTTCCTTTTGTTTAATTATAATTATTTATAAATCAGTTAATTTTAAAATTAGCCACTCAGGTAATAGTAATAAGGCGTTTATGTACTAATATTTATAAAAATAGAAAAACTGGAACAATAATGAGATTTTTGACAAATAAATGGTTAAAGATTATTTTCTTTTTTAATAATCTGATTAATACTGCAATTGATAAATTAAATTTTTATAAAAAATTAAATAATTATATCTTAATACTGGAATCAATAATTGATTACTTAAATATTTCGATAAAAATTGTTGACAAAAATAATAAATGTATAATCCAAGATGATTTATTTAAAAATGATTTTACTGTAGATTACAATTCATTAGTACAAATTGATGGAGAAACATATAAATATAAAAATTATTCCTTTAAATATTTTTATATTTTTTTATTAATAAAAATAACAAAAGAAATTAAAGAGGAAAAACAAAAAGAAACAACTTTAGCTACAATTGTGCATGATTTAAAAGCTCCTATAATCTCTTGTGAAAAAGCAATTTACCTAATAAATAATGAACAATTTGGTCCACTTAATGCTTCTCAACATGAAGTATTAGAAATGTGTTATAGTTCTTTAACTTTTTCAAAATATTTAATTGGAAACATTTTATGTAATTATAAACAATCTCAACAATGTTTTGGATTATGTGTAGAACAATTTGATATTATTAAACTTATAAAAGAATGTGTTAAAGAGATAGGAATTTTTGCAAAAGAAAAATATTTAAATATTATTCTTAATATACCGAATACTTTTGAAATAAAAGCTGATAAAAATGAATTAAAACGAGTTTTAACAAACTTAATTTATAACGCAATAGCTTATTCTACAATAAAAAGTGATATTGATATCATAATGACTTATGACGAAAAAAATATTTTATTTCGAGTCAAAAACCAAGGTGAATACATTCCACCAGAACAAATAAAAGAAATATTTAAAAAGAATATTTCACTCAAAAACAAATACAATAAAATAGGAACAGGGTTAGGATTATATTTATCTAAAGAAATTATTGTAGCTCATGGTGGAGAAATGATAGCAAAAAGCACTCCAAACAATGAAAATATATTTGGATTTAAAATACCTTGCAATATAGAATTAGAAGAATTGCAAAGTTTCTAAAAATTTTTTTAATATTTCTTAAAAAAGTGCTTGACAAAAATATAATTATGTTGTATTGTGGAAGCTCATTCTTTTTAAAAGGACACGAGGTAGAAAATTGAACGTAAACACTATACAACTTGATAAATATGTTCAAAACACAGCTAACAAAGCTGTGAATAAGAGCTATTCTATTCTCGTTAATGGAGAAAAATTTGTTGTAGGAAATAATCCACAACATGCTCAAACTCAAAATTCTGCACTTAAAGAAACAACCTTTGCTGGTAATTCTGCAAACATCGCTGCAAAAAAAGGTTATACAGTTTTAATTAATGGCGAAAAATATATAGTTGGAGCTAGTAAAAACGTTATTAAAAAATCTAATAACGCAACACAGGCTATTTTTGAAATTTTTAAAAAGATGACTCCAACCAAAAAGGCTCATAATAAATCGATAAATGTTATCGCATAGTTTATAAATTGACTTAATTGTTTGATTTTTTATAATTTAATTATGCAAAAAGAAACAGCAAAAATATTGGTAATTAGATTAGGGGCAATAGGCGATGTTGTTCATACAACTAATGCGTTTCGTGCAATAAAAAATAAATATTCTAATGTTCAAATTCATTATATGACGACAAAAATTCAATCATGTTTTTTAGAAAATGACCCTCAAGTTGATAAAGTTTTGGTTGTAGAAAAAAATGATTTTAAGTTTAAACGAGTTTTTGACCTAGCTAAAAAAGTGAAATCCGAAAATTATGATATTGTTTTAAATATGCAACCAAACTTCAAAACTCGCTTTTTGTCGTTTTTAGCAGGAATTAAAAAACAATCTATATATAAAAAAAGTTTTAAATTGCATGCTGTTGAAAACTTTTATTGCGTAGCGAAAAAGGTTTATAAAGATATTGAATTACCATCAAAGATGAAGTTATATTTATCTGATGAAGCTAAGCAATATGCAAAAAACGAGCTTCAAAATTATGCACATCCAATTATAGCTTTTAATGCAGGTGGTATTATTTCTCCAAGACAAGGTAGAACTTATCCAGTTGATAAATGGATGGAATTAGGACAAATTATTCAAGAAAAATTTGGTGGAACTATAATACTAACTGGAACAAATGCCGATTATGAGTTTTTAGAACCATTAAAAACTTTGCCTAATGTAAAATCTTATATAGGAAAAACAACGCTAGAACAAAACGCTGCTATTATTGGCGCTTGTGATTTGATGATTTCAGGTGATTCTGGTCCATTACATATAGCAACTGCTTTAAACATTCCATCAATCGGTTTGTATGGTTCGATGCCAATAAAAAGAACAGGTACATATGGTGAAAAATGTGTTTCTATAAAATCCAATATGTCTTGCGTTCCTTGTAATCGCAGAAAATGTAAATACATAAAAAGAACTTCTCAAATTTATACACCTTGTATGAACGAGATTTCAATTGCCTCAATAATTAATGAAATAGAAAAATTATTATAAAGTTTTGTGTAAATTTAAATTTTTATTTTAGATGTAAATATTTTTTTATATTTTAAAAATAAGCTTGTTTTATTTTTTTGTTATGAGAATATATGTTTTATATTTTATTGCTTATTATTAGGAGGATATTAAATATGTGTGCTAATGTAAAATCAATAGTTACAGGATTAGGAATTAAAACAAATTACAGCCATTTAAAATATGGTAGCTTAAAAAAATCTGCAGAAGCAGCTGTTGATGAGCTAAACCTAAGACATAATAAAGCTGGGCAATTTTTGAAATGGGTTAAATTGCCAGAAGAACAGATTAAAAGAGTTGATTATATATATGAGACTGTAGATAAATTTAAAAGCCAAACAAATGCTAATTTTTTAAGTGTTATTGGAATAGGTGGGTCAAAACATCCTATTGAGCATATGTTGAGTATAAACGGTTTAAATTTAGATAAAAAAATTAAATTTATGTCTGATATAGATACAGTTAGTCATAACCGATTTATGTCAACCATCGGAGGCGATGTCCGCAATTCTAATTATTTAGTGGTTTCAAAGTCCGGAACAACATTTGAGCCAAAAGATGCTTTAACCAGAACAAAAAATCAGTTGGTAGAGTTGTATGAAAATGAAGGACATAGTAATAAAACAGCTCGGGAGCTTGCGGCAAGTCATTTTGTTGCGGTAACTGATAAAAATCTTGCTACAAGCGAATTGAGAAGAACAGCTATTTCAGAAGATTGGTTGGGTGATTTATTTATTCATGATGATGTAGGTGGGCGTTTTTCTGCATTTGATGATCATACATTGTTTGCTTTGGCTTATTCGGGTATGAAAAAATCTGATATGATTAAAATGCTTGAAGGGGCGAAAGATATGTCAGCATTGGCGTTATCAAAGGAATTATCAAAAAATGATCCATTAGCGCAAGCTGTTTTTTGGGTTCAAGCTAAAATGCAGCATATAAAAACTTCTGTTCATCAATACTTAGGTTCAATGTTTGAAGATACTGTAAATTGGCATGCTCAAATGCAAAATGAATCTATTAAAAATACACTAAAACAAATAACAAAGGTTCCTGATGCAATGCATCATAGCGCAGAGGCGCATTTTAATCCGACTAATAAATATGCATTCGCATTGACTTCTCCTGCGGATAAAGGTTTGTTAAGTCAAAATTTGGATGGATATGTTGGGGCGTTAAATAAATCATATTCAAACGCAGGTGTTTATTTCAATGAAGTTGTTGATGTGACAGATTTAGGTTTAACTCCTCAGGCGGCAGGTGCCCTTACTCAATCAAGAGCGTTTTCTACTGTTTATCAAGAATTAATTGAAACTATTCATAACATAAATATAGGAAAGGAATCATCATTACCGGATAGGTTAAAAAGTGTGCTTCAGCCTTTTGTGGAAATATATAAAGCGAACTTAAAACCGACTGCGGCAGGAGAAAAGGTTGTTGAGGCGGGTAGAACCTTAAACAAAGAAATTTAATATTTACTTGAAATCTTTATTTTCATACGTTATCATAATTTCAAAATTATGATAACGTTTTTTATTGGTTGGTGAAATATATGTTAAAAGATTTATTTGAACAAAGAACAGGTTTTAAGCTTGTATGCGGAGCCGGAAATGAAGATATAGAAGAGGTTGAAAAACTTGTCACGATATATGCCAAAGCCGGTTGCAAGTTTTTTGATGTAAGTGCTAATGTTGATGTAGTTGAAGCTGCAAAAAATGGATTGCGTCGAGCGGGCGTTAATGATGCTGCAATATGTGTAAGTGTTGGTATAGCGGGTGATCCGCATATTACCAAAGCTCAAATTGATGAAAATGTTTGTATTAAGTGCGGTTCTTGTGTTTCTGTTTGTCCGCATAATGCTATTTTATCCTTAGCTGCACCACAAATAAAAAAAGAACGTTGTCTTGGTTGTGGACAGTGTTTGAGTGTTTGTCCTGTAAATGCTATTACTACACATTCTCAGCTTAAAGAATATAATGAAATTTTACCTGAAATTATTCAAAAGGGAATTGATTGTATTGAATTTCACGCAATTTCTACTGATGAAAATGATGTTGATGAAAAATGGCAACAGTTAAATGAAATGTTTAGTGGCATGCTTTGTATTTCACTCGACAGGTCCGAATTAGGTGATAAAAAGTTGAAAGAACGAGTTGAACGTTTGATTTCAAAACGCAAACCATACACAACAATTATTCAGGCGGATGGGGTTGCGATGAGTGGGAATAATGATGAATATGGAACAACTTTACAAGCTGTTGCAACTGCTCAACTTTTTCAAAATGCAAAATTACCTGTTTATATAATGATGTCAGGTGGTACGAATACAAAATCTACTGAATTAGCGAAACTTTGCGGTGTAAATATTCATTGTTTAGCTGTTGGGTCTTATGCAAGAAAAATTGTTAAGAAATATCTGGAAACAGAAAACTTATACGATAATCCTAAAGTGATGTCTCAAACAGTTGAAATCGCCAAAAAGCTGATTGATATTTCACTTTCAAATATGCATTTTTAAAAAATTTCGATTTCTTTTAAAGAGGAAATAACATAATTTGAGGTCTTAGAAAGTACTTCTTTAGAAATTTGTCCTGTTTCAACCAAAATAGTATTTTTAATTCCTGCATTGTTAGCTGAAATATAATCCATTGGCGCATCTCCTATCATAACTGTTGTTTGGGGATTGGCATTTAATTGTTTAAGTGCTAATTTTGTTGGCTCTCCACTTTCTTTAGTATAGGGTGAAGACTCACGACCTATGACAATATCAAACAAATATTCCCAGCCAAAATGATTTAAGGTTAATTTAGTAGAAACAATAGAATCTGAGGTTACAATTCCAAGTTTTACTCCTTTGGCGTGTAGTAATTTTATAAAATTTATTGCGCTTTCTATGGGTTTTGTGTGCAGGTTTATGTTTTGATAAAAAATCTCACTCACATAGTCAAATATTTGAGTTAATTCTTGTTCAGTTGTTTTTATACCTAGTTCTGATAAATTATTTTTAAATATTTCAATAATTTTTATTCTTGAATAAAGTGCCGTAATTCCATCAGGTAACATTTTTCCAGTGTTGATATCGTATCCGAGGTAAGCGCATAATTTTTCAAAATGAGAGTAGTTAAGGGAAAATCGGTTGATAATCTCTTGAGCCCTCAACTCTGTCATCTTGCCCCAAAAATAATGTAAATCAATAAATGTCCCGTCTTTGTCAAAAAGTACGGTGTTTATGTTTTCTAGTTTCCAATCTTTGCTTTTTAAATTAATCATATTTTTGTAATTTGTGTTAATAAATAATATCTCTCAAAATAATTTGATTGTAAATGTTATTGGATTTTGGGCTTCTGTTTTATATTTTGTTGTAAATTTTTATTAACACTTTTTTGATTTTGCTAAAGATATTTCAAAAAATGCCGATAACTATATTAACTTGGAAGAAATTTTTTAAGTGGTGAAGTATAGTAATGGCAGATATAGACGTATCCAAAATACAATCTCAAATACAAACATTTATGAGCGAAAACCCTGATAAAGTGTCAGGTAAGTCGGTTGCTGAAGTTGTATCTATAATGATGCAACAAGGGAAAATATCGCCTGATACTGCGTCAAAAGCATCAATTATGTTGCAAAATGGAGAACTTTCTGTTCCTGTGCAAAAAAAGAAATCAAATAAACCTCAACCACAGGCGCCAAAGACTCAACCAACCTCCACAATGGGGATATCTGCATTTGATGCTGCTAATTCTGCAACTTTAACACCTACTTCCGGTGGTAGCATTATTATAACAGGTTCAGACTCGCTTTCTATTGGGGATGAAGTTGTTTTTTCAAACTCTTCACCGGCAGGGGGACAAACTATAGACTTAAATTCTTCTGGTGATTTTCCTGAAACCTTACACATAGATAGTCCAATTACAGGTAATGAAGCTATTCCTTTGATTGATACAAATAATATGTTTTCCTTATCACCGGACAATAATTATATATCACTAGATAGAACATCTTTAACTGATGGGACAATTATTAAACCTTCTTTAGCAGATGATTTATTTTTATCAGTTGAGCCGGAAAATTATGTTCAAGCACATTTGCTATTAGTTCAAGAACGTCCATTAATGTTTCAATCCGCATTAGACGTAGTTGTTGCTATAGCAGTTATTGAAGATAAATACAATGAAATGTGGGATGCAGATAAAGAAAGAAAACTCAGAAAGTATGAAGGTTTAAGAAGAGAATGTATCAAACAAAAGAATATAGCAAGAGCAAACTTCGACGCACAAGAAAATCCAAGTAAGTCACTTGAAACTATATGGGCAGAGATAGACGCTAAATATGAGAAAAAAATAAGAGAAGGCAAGGCTGAATATGAAAAATTAAAAAAAGAAAAAGCTGCGATTCAAGCTGAATGCAACAAAATTAAACAAGCATATTTAGAAAGATTAAACCAATTCCCACAAGAGGAAGTTCAAAAAGCATTTGAAACATACAGCAACTATACTAGTAATAAACCAATAACACCTGAACAAGAAATTGAAATCAAGTTACAATACGACCAATTTAAGGAATTTGATTCATCTTTAGCTACTCATTTTAATCCGGATTTGATAAATCTTACATCACCAGCTCAGGCTTTATATAAATATAACTCAATTGCAGAATTAATTAAAAACAAGTCGCAAATGAAACCTGAAGAATTTGCTGAAAAATTCAAAGAACTAACCGGTAGAGATTATGATACATCATTAGAATCAGAATTAACTGAAATACAAAAGAAAAAGAAAGAAATAGAAGAAAAACTAAAATCAAAAATAAAAGTAGGTATAATTCTAGAGGACGAAAAAACAGCAAGCTATGCAAGCAATTATGGTATTGGTTTTTCTTCCGCTTCTTATATTGTACAACATGAAGAAAGAGCTAATCTAATATTAGAATATGAATTATTAAAGCTGGAAGAAAACGCAGTACGCGAAAGACTTTGTAATGCTGCACTAGGTACAGATTATAATGATAGTCAATATGCACTTGAATCCTATGAGCTTTTTCTAAAAAAAATAAAATTTAAAGATTTAGCAAAAGATAACCAGCCTACATGCTATTATCAAGATTTTTATATGAACAATATGAATATATATAGTAATAATGGACTGGTAGAAAACAGATACAAGCCTAAAGATGTTCCGCCAGAACTGCAGGAGGCTACTCAAAATGGTTTGGAAGCAATAATAAAATATAGAAAAGTAGTATATAACGAAAGAATGCGGAATTTATCGCCTACTTTTTCAAATTATAATAGACCTACTGATAAGATTTACACAGATGAAGAAATGGCAAATATTCCTCGCGCTAAAGCTTTTATACGCGACTTAAGAAACATCCATAGTGATCATTATGGACAGGCTATATCTATGCAACGTAAAATGCTTGAAGAAGTCGGACCTTATCAAGCAATTGGATTATGGATATTAAATGGATTTAGTTGTGAAGATGTTGCCGGTTTAGAATCTGGAGAAAGTGCTGAGATTAGAAGCAACTTAGAAATCTCATCGCCTAATCCTAGTATAGAATATGCTTTATTGCTTGCAAAACACAAGCCAACCCCTGAAAAAGTTGCAGAAGTTGCTAGTGCATATAAAGGTGTAGAAAAATACGTAGAAGTGGCAACACAATATGCTACTATTTCAGCTTGTGAGGAAATTCTTCAAGCCTCAGATTTAAAACAAGCTGAAAAATTAATGGGTGGTGTTAAAAATATAGGAAAATTAGTCCCTGGTTATTGGGCTTTAACAGATGAAGCAAAACTTGAAACTCTTAAAGCAGTTGCCGCAGAACTACGTAAAAATGCACAAGCAGGCATTTCTGCTGCGTTTCCTGTTTCAGATGATGAAATAGGCAGAATATCTCCTAAGGAAATTGGTGTAACTCCTATTAAATCAAGAGATGAAATAAAAAAAGAATTAATAGAAGAAATACGGAAAAAGTATCCAAGTTATGCTAATAAATCTGAAGCAGCTGTTATCGAAAGAGGGGCATTTGTATGGCACGGAGGAATTGAGTCTGAAATAGAAAGACGATATTTTTCAAGAGAAAATGATAAAAGAACAGACGAAGAAAGAAGTAAAGCTATAGAGTCAGTAAAAGACGAAAGAAGAAAAGAAATTGAACGCGCCAAGTTTGAAGAGTTCAAAAAACAAGCAATACAAGGCTATTCCAATTGTTTGGATAAATACACAAAAGATAAAACTGCCCTTACCCAAATAAAAGCCTTTGAAGGACAGCTTAACGACGCAGCTATAGTAGGAAATTTAGTCACAATTGTTGCTACTATGGGTGCAAGTGCCGGTATTAATACCCTTAGAGGTGCTGTTAGTGCTGGACTAAGTAGGATTGCAGCAAACTCTACAATTTCCGCAACAACCAGAAGTGCGGCTTCATTTGGGGCTAGAGCTGTTGCTGCCGATATTTCACTTACAGGCGCGGGAACAAACTTCATTACATCTCACGTTTCAAGCAAAGGCGCTCAATTCGCGCTTACAGGCGGCTTAGAAGGTTCTGTTGCTGGTGGGGCTTATGGTTTTGGTATGTCAGCGGTTGACATTAGTACTAGAAATATAATGAAGGGAGAAGCTTGGTACGATTATTCTTCCGATGAATTAATTGGTATTGGAATTGGTACCGGTATGGGCTTTACTCTAGGTGGTGCCGGCGGTGCTTATTCTTCTCGTATTTTAGCAACATCATGGAATCCTGTTGTTAAGTTGGGAACTATTGGAGTTCTTGATGTTGGTACGGGTTATAGCGTAAATCTTCTTATGGGACTTGAATATAAAAATCTTGAAGGGGCAGCTGATATAGGATTTTCTTTAGTAGGTAACTTTGCTGGGATGAGAGCATATAACGCACAGAGAGCATATACGCCTAATTTCAAAATAACGTCCAAACCTTCAATGCCTCTAGCGTCTAGTTTGGATATTAATTTTAATTTTAATAATTATCAAAACATTTATACACATAATTTAAATTTAGGAACAGCAGATACTGGTGCAAACATTTCATTTGGGCACAGTCGAGGTGTTGAAATAGGCACTACACCTGAGACAGCTTTCACTATAGATGTGCAATCTCCTATAACACCAAAAGCAAACAAAACAGAAGTAATAGATTACGCTATAGATACAAGCACGCTAATCAGAACAAACGGAACTAAAACAAATAGTCATGCCGACGCTAGTCCTTCAATAAAAGGAACGCAGGTAAACACTTCGGTAGACGCAAATCCTTCTATCCCAAAAGCAGAAATACAAGAACCAAGCATTCCTGTACAAAAATATAATGCAGATGAGTTTGAAGCTCAATTAAGATCGATGAAAAACTCAGATGGTGGCGCTTTATATCGTGATGATCATATTGAAATAATACTTGAAAATACAAATAATGATAATTATATGTATGTAAATGAACTTCTTTCTATGAAGAAATCTGATGGTACTCCTATGTTTTCAGTTTACGAAATCAAAAATATGGCAAAACAAGGATTATCCGAAGCAAGAATTAATTGTATAAGACAGTTTTTAGCAGAAAATACTTCCAGATTTCCAAATGAAACTGATAGAATTGACATAGCCGCTTTTATAACACCTGAAAATTCAAAAACTGTAAATGGGCTTATTAATTTAAAATATGATGATGGCACCTACATTTTCAACCTGACTGGACAAATTAGAAGTTTAAGGACGATTAAACCGGAGCAAGTACCAATAGTAAAAGAACTTCGTACTGCTATTGAATATATTTCAAATTTTGATGATTTTATTTCTCTTGTTAACACTACAAATAATAAAAACATAAATGCAATTATTAATGTTTTAAGACTTAAAAAAGGAAAAAGCAACGCCTTTAGTTTAGATGAAATTGTAAAAAATGCAGATAAGATTAATGATAAGAGTGTTGAAGTTCTCAAAGAATTGATAACTTACGATAGCCTTACTAAAGGATTATATGATTACGAAATAGCTCCTCTTTTATTTGATATGGCACATAAAATTTCAATGTCTGATGGGAAGTTGGCTTTAGTTGAAAAACTTATTGCTATGGAAAAATTCAAAGGTAAAGAAATTTTAGCCCTTTTAGATGTTGTAACAGATGCAAATATAAAAGCGATAGAAGATTTTTCAAAATTACCATTAAGTGGTTGGGATATTGCAGGTGCAATAAAAACATTATCTCCAAAAAATTATGATAAATTTAAAACTGCGCTAGAAACATACAAAGACAAATATTATGCTGAACAAATTGCATTTTTTGTTGAAGCCAATGTTGATATAAGTTCACTCCACCCAAAAAGCTCTGCCTTAATTGAAAAAATGCAAAGACAACCTCAAAAATATATTAATGGAAATGAACCTGATATTGAAATAGCTGCAAAAGAGATAAGCACTAAATTTTCTGATAAGGAATTAGCTCTAGCTCATGCTATCTTTGATAATGCAACAATTAATTACATTATGGAAAAAAGGTTAGATATAGCTAAAGGACACCTTGGTTACCTTGATTCTGCGAGCTATGATGGTCCAGCTCTTCTTGTTTTGAAAAACTTATGTGCTTCTAAAAGTATTGACGGGAAGCCATTTACTCCTGCCGAGCAAGTTAACTTTATATATTTGGTTGGCGCATATAAGGATTTACAAATACCATATACCAAAATAAATGAAATGATAAAAAATGGTAAAGTAGATATTAAAGAGCTTAATAAGGATTTACTTTCACATATACAAAAAAGTATAGGTATGAGCGATGAAGAAATTGCTGCAGCTCAAAAAACAGCAAACTGGGATACTGAGTATATTTATTTACTTGCAAAAGAAATCAAACTAGGAAACGGTCCATTATTTGAAGATATAATAAGGTCCGGTAGTTCATCTATTGATTTTAAACAATCAATTCATGACCAATCAACACCATACGGAAAAGCAAATGCTCAAACTAGAAGAATTTTTGAAGAAACTGGCATGAATTATGAAAAATGGGTAACTCCATCTAAAGAAAATGAGGTTGTCTTTAAAGTAGAAACTAAAACACCAGTTATAGAACAAATACAACATATTTCAGCACAGGCAGAACAAGAAATTAATAGGCTTTTAAATAATAACTCTATAATTAAAACACATTTAGAATCACTTCTTAAATATGAAGATGTTCCTAAATATAAAGATTGTTTTGTAGATGGTAAATTTGTTATACC
Organism: Candidatus Gastranaerophilaceae bacterium; assembly: GCA_045638605.1. Classification (GTDB taxonomy): domain Bacteria; phylum Cyanobacteriota; class Vampirovibrionia; order Gastranaerophilales; family Gastranaerophilaceae; genus RGIG2134. The sequence goes on along the minus strand of JAZUBS010000028.1, from coordinate 13,759 downwards.
TGAAGAAATTCTAAGTTCTAAAGAAAACTTAGCAGGATTTATAAAAGGTTTAATACAAGATCTTAATAAATTTAAAAGAAGCGCAGAAGGGAATAAAACTAATTCTGATGCTAAAAAAGCTGATAGGGCAAAAGCAATATTAGGTGTGTTTGATAATCTTGATACAATTCTAAAAAGTGCAAAAGAGATATCATCAGAAGTTAAAGCCCAAACACCTTTCAAAATAAAAATGTGGGATAGAACCCCTCAACACGATATATTCCAAGGTAATTATTCATCTTGTTGTATTGGGCTAGGAAACCCACAAGCCCCTCATATGCCACAGTATTTAAAAAATACTGCATTTAATATGATTGAAATTATTGATACTACAACAGGAAAAACCATTGGTAATGCCCTTTGTTTCTTCATTATAGACAAAAATGGTTGCCCAGCTTTAGTTATAGATAACGTAGAAATTAATCATGCTTATAGAGCAACAGCAGAAGAAGTAGGTGGACAGTTACGAGAATCAATAACTCAATACGCATTAAATGTTGCAAAAGAAGTTACTGGGTTAGATGATACACCAATTTATCTTGGAAAAAACTTTAACAAAGTTCCAACAGATGATTTAACACTTACAACGCAACGTGTATCTTTTGGCGGAGATATTGGTATAACAAATAATCAAAACATCTATATAGATGCGTATGGTGGCGTAACGACAAAACCTAACTCTTCAGCATCTGTAGAAATACAAGTATATAAATTACCAGAACCACAACGAAAAATACAAGAACCTGATACGCTGTACACGATAGACAATTTTAAAAACGATTTGAGCTTGATGGAAACTCCAGATGGTCAAAGGCTATTTAATGCTGAGACAATTGAAGATATAGTTAGAATTGTAGAGGAAAATAATAATTTAGCCCAAGTTAAGGAATTAATGCAAATGACAACACAAGATGGACAACCAATGTTTGATTTTGTGTATATTTGCGGACTTCTAGATGAATCAACTATGCCTTTTATAAAAGAGTTGTTACAAATAACGAAACAAGATGGACAACCAAGGTTTGACACTTGGGAGATTAGGGATCTTGTAAAAATTGCAAACAAATCAAATATGTCATTTATAAAAGAACTAGCTCAATTGATAACTTCGGATGGACAACCAAGGTTTAGCGCTTGGGATATTGAAGTGATTGCAAAATATGCAAATGAATCAACTATACCTTTTATAAAAGAGTTGTTACAAATGACAACACAAGATGGACAACCAAGGTTTAGCGCTTGGGATATTGAAGGGATTGTAAAAATTGCAAACGAATCAAATATGCCTTTTATAAAAGACCTTTTACAAATGACAAAAGAAGATGGTAGTCCAATGTTTAGGACTTGGGATATTCAAGCACTTGCAGGACTTGCTAATGAAATAAATATGCCATTTATAAAAGAGTTGTTAAACATGACGAAACAAGATGGCAGTCTAAGGTATGAGTCTTGGGATATTCAAGGATTTACAGAAATTGCAAACGCAACAAATATATCATTTATAAAAGAACTTTCTCAAATGACAAAAGAGGATGGTAGGCCAAGGTTCTCTGTTTGGCAGATTAAAGAATTTGTAGAAAATGCAAACGAAATAAAATTGTCGATTATAAAAGACCTTGCACAAATGACAAAAGAAGATGGTAGTCCAATGTTTGAGACTTGGGAGATTCAAGAACTTGCAGACCTTACAAATGAAACAAACGCGTTGCTTATAAAAGAACTTTTACATATGAAAACACAAGATAGTAGACCAATGTTTGATATTTGGAATATTAAAAAAATTGCAGGAATTGCAAACGAATCAAATATACCATTTATAAATGAACTTATACATATGACGGCACCCGATGGTAGTCCTAGATTTTTATTAGGTGAAGAATACATGAAAATCATAGTCTTGTTTAATGAAAAGCCGGAAATCATTAGAACATTTTTAGATATGAAAAATAAAGATAACACACCAAAACTTAGCGGAACAGAAATCACAAGTTTAGCTAGAGTAACAAATAACGAAAATTTTTCATTAGTATGTAAACTTATTAATGATAATTTAGGTTGTCCTGAAATTATTTGTCTATTATCAGCACAGGCTGACCCTATACTCAAACAGCTTATTAGCGATGGAGATATAACTAAACTTCAAGAAAAAGTACAAGCTCAAATAAAATTAATGCGTGAAAATCCGCAAAGATATATTAATGATGCTATTTTGAAATTAGGTCACTTCAGTATTGATGACATATTAATTGGGTTTCTTTCTGGAAACGCAAAAAATATAAACAAAGCTGCTGCAATATTAGACGCAGATTCGCTTAATAACCTTATGCAAATGAGACTTTTGGAGGCTGAACAATATTTAGGTGTTTTGAGTTGTATGTCTGATAGTGAACTATTCTTATTCAAAAAATTATGTGAAGCAAAAGATATTAACGGAAAAGACTTCTGCGGTAATCAAAAAATAGAATTTATTGATTTAATCAATGCATATAATGAATGTGATATGCCATTAGATAAAATGCAAAAAATGGCAGCAGATGGCAAAGTTAATATCGAAGAATTAAACAGAGACTTGTTTGTAAAATTAATGAAAGATGCTGGATTATCTGATGAAGAAATAGCAGCTATTCCTACTGAACGATTTAAACAATGGGATTTGAAATTAATTCATTTGCTCGCAAAAGAAATCCAAGCTTCCGAAGAACCGTTATTCTCTGATGTGTTTAGATTAGGTAATTTTTCTGATAATTTTAAACAATCTATTCACGATACATCAACACCATACGGACAAGCAAACACAGCAACTAGAAAAATGTTTGAAGAGTCTGGTATGAATTATGAAAGATGGGTAACCCCTTCTGAAGAAAATAATGTTCATTTTGTTTCAATAGATAAAAATGTAGAACGATTAACTCAAATAGGAACTCAATTAGTAGAAGATATTGAGGTTCTTAGACAATCTACATTTATTAAAAGACATATTGATGCCAATTTTAGAAGTTTCATAGTTGATGATAAATTTGTAATCCCGCCATATGTTCTTTCGGATAAAAAACAATTGGCAGAATTTACAACTTCATTAATAGAAAAACTTGATAAATTCTGGAAAATGGCACAAGGTAACTTGGCAAAACCTGATCGCGCAGAAAAAGCAAGAATTACATTAACAATTCTAGATCACTTTAAACAAAGAATTAAAGATATAGATGCGGTTTCATCATCTGCAGAAACTACTAAAACTATTGATTTAACAATAAAAATGTGGGATAGAAACCCTCAGCACGATATATTCCAAGGTAATTATTCAACTTGTTGTATTGGTTTAGGAAACGGAAACGGCTCTGCTATGCCTCATTATCTAATGAATACATCATACAATATGATTGAGTTGGTCGATAATAAAACAGGGAAAACAATAGGTAATGCTCTTTGTTTCTTTGTAAAAGGAGAAGATGGCAAACCTGTATTTATTGTTGATAATATTGAAATTAATAACGCTCACAAAACTTCAGACGAAACAGGATTAAAAATAAGAGATGCAATAACACAATACGCCGCAAATGTTGCAAAAGAAGTAACCGGTTTAGATGATATTCGTATTTGTATGGGACAATCATATAACGATGTACCAATCAGTGATTTAACCCCTACACCGGAAAAAGTTTCTTTCTTTGGTAATGTTGATACGAATGATATATACATGGATTTATATGGCGGCTGGAGCGATCCCGCTGCAACTCAAACAGTAAAATTGTTAGAATTGCCTAAACAAGACACTACGATGGAACTTCCTCCACAATTTGCGAAACTGGTAAAAGAATTGAATATTCAAGATGCTCAATTGGAAAGTTTTGCAAGATTAGCAATATATGCACCGGAAACGCTTAGCCATGTCCTAAGAACATCAAATCCGCAAGAAACACTTTCAAAACTCTTACCAAGAATAGAAAGACTTTCTGATGAGCAAATTGTTGCTGCAAATAATAAAAAATATAAATCAAATGCAACTATTAGCACCGCTGGAAAAGAAATGCCACAAAATTTACCAGCTATGCCTGAAATCATAGTGCCAAAAGACCTAAAGCGCACAACTGGTTACTATACAGTGGATAAGCTTAAAACGCAACTTGAAAACCAAAATCACAGCAATAGTGGAATACAACAGATTTTGCAAGTTGTTACAGAAGAAAACTTGTTACTTGTAAAAGAACTTTTAGAATTAACAAACGCAAATGGACAACTAGTTTTTACAAATAGCGTTGACTTAGCAGATATGGCTAAAATTGTAACGCAACATAATTTGCCGGTTATAAAATATCTTGCACAACAAGTTGACAAAGATGGTTTTCCTGTTTTTGGGATTGAAGATGTTGCAAAAGTAGTAACAGAAAAAAATCAATCATTAGTAATGGAACTTTTTAAAATAAAAAAAGAAGATGGAACTTTTCTCTTTTCTTGTCGTGAAGTGGCAAATGTTGCCCCAATAATGACACAAGAAAAATTATCTCTTATAAAAGAAATTGCAGCATTAAGAAATAAAAAAAATAATAGACCAATGTATTCTGTATATGAAATTGCAGGTATTGTTAAAATACTAACTGAAAAAAATATGCCAATATTACAAAATCTTATTAAAACAGGTAAAATCAAAAATATATTAGATAATAAAGAATATAAGAAAATTATTCATTCAATTGATAAATTGCCGCCTGCAAATCAAAAATTATTTATTGAATTAATTCAAAGTTCTAAAATACAGGACTATAGCATTAAATTAGAAGATATGATGCATTATACTCCGGAAAATGCTAGTCTTTTTGAAAAAATATGGACTTATTCCGATCCTTTCGGTAAACGAGTGATAACAGGTGAAATGGTTTCTGGGTTAGTTGAAAATCCAAAACTCGCATCACAATTAATTGATTTGTTTTCCAGCATAAATCAAAAAGATAATTATGAATTAATCTATAATTTTGAAGAAAAACAAAATAAAATTATGGCGGCAATGCGAGAATACCTAAAATTAAACGATGAACAATATAAAACAGCATTGCAGTTGGTAGATAAAGGACTCAACAAGGAAATTGTTCCATTTATAGTTTTAAATGAACAAAGTTATAACAGAGTAATGCAAATGCAAAGCAAAGGAATTCATCCAGATATAATTTCACGTATAGCTTTATTACCGATAGATAATATTGATGGTTTGTGTAATCTTATTAGCAAACTTGAAAAGATAACTTCAAATAAAGGCGATAATATTGAAGGAATATCTAAAGTTTTAGAACGAAACCCAAATATTGACTTAAATGCCTTCATAAGTTATATTGATCAAATTGATTTTGACTCATTATATAAGTTAGTACCTAGTATGAAAGATTTTACTCAAGATCAAATGATAAGATTTTTATCTTATCACTATAAAGCAGGAAATAAAAATTTTGATGCTGATACACTAACTTTAACATCGGACTTTACAACTTATTTAAAAGAAAATTATGTTAATTATTACAAAATGAATGAAATATTAACTGTTTTCCCTTTAACCCAAAAAGAAGTAGGAACAATACCAGATGGTTGGTTGGCAAATGTTGAAAGTAGTAAAAGGGCAGAAACGACTAAAGCAATTTATGCAACTATAACTGAGGCTCAAAAATTGATGGACGGCACAATGTTTGATTTTGTCAAGGTGGCTCCATTTTTAGAAGAACAGTTAAGCAAAATATTAAATACAAATGTAAGTGTTAAATATTTAGGTAATGGATCTTATGGTTTAGGTTTTAAAATTTCTATAAATGGTACAGATGATTTGTGTTTAAAATTGTTCAAAACAAAAGGAAATCGATTACCTCAGTATCATGGACAAGGTGTTGAAACACAAACTGCATTATTTGTTAATGAATACTCTTCTCAATATACAAACTTCTATTTTGGTAGAGTAGCAGATAAATATAGTAATGACGGTTTTTATGTAACGAAATTTATTTCACGAGATATACAAAGAACCCCGACTAAAACAAAACCAACTGATTATACAATTACAAATGGTGATGCCGATAATAATGATAACAAAATACGGGGAACTATTGTAGATTTTGGCGGTACCATAATCTGTGATAAAAAAGGTGTAAATTTAACAGAACTTGACGAATAAATTATAAAAAAATATACTTTAATTATTAAGAAAGGATATTTCCATGCTTGATTTAGATAAAGAAATTGATTTTGATGTTGACCCATTAGATATAGGTCTTGCAAAAATTCAATACCAATTAATTAAAAAAATTAATCTAAATAATATAATTACTGAAATGTTTGAAAATCAAAATCCAATGCTAAATTTATCTTTGATTGAAATTGTTTATAATTCACAAAAATTGGAAATTATTGTACATAATAAAACAAAAACAAATAAATATAAGCATACTCTAATTAGCGGATCTAAGGTTGAAATAGTTGAATATTTGAACAGCAAGAAGTTTTTTATTAATTGCAAAAATTTTATACAGTCTATATCACAATAATCTTATAAACATTGTTTGCTTGAAAGTCTAAACTTTTTTCAAAGTTTGATGATTAACAATGATTTTAATGTCAGAATTTTGATTAAAAGAAAGAAATAAAAGAATTATCCCTGCATTAAACCATCATAATTAATATTATGAGCACGTGCGTAATCAATAAACATAGCTTCTTTTTGAGTTAATCTTTTTGTGAATTGAAGAACTTGTGCCTTAGGTTTTGCCTTTCTACCCGCATTAATCCTAGCGCCACCCCATTTTATTTCTTTCACCTCATTATCTGCTTCATTTAATATTTTAGAAGCTTTATTTTCAGAAAATCTTTTTTTAATTAATTCCTCAATAGAAATTTTGTTTCTCATTGGATTAACTTCTTATTTTCATTCAAATAATTATCAATATTTTAATGGCTTGTTCTATGTATCGTTTTTGAGCCTTTTGCGATTTTTTTAAAACAACCAGACCGATGATAATAATTTTATTTTCAGCATATTTAAAATAAGCATATCATTTTCGTTACGTTTTTCAAGTTGTATATTATAAATTTTTAACATTGCCAAAATAAAAAATTTAAGGGGAAACGCAAAGAAAAAGCAAGCAATCTTAAAAATGCTAAGTTCGAACTTTACATATAAAGACAAAAAAGTAAGCTTAGAGCTTACTTCCGTATTCAATTATCTTATCAATAATGATTTTGTTAATTATGGAGCGGGAGACGAGGCTCGAACTCGCGACATCTTCCTTGGCAAGGAAGCATTCTACCACTGAATTACTCCCGCGTATCTTGCTTATGTAATTATTATACATGGAGATTTTTTAATTTCAAGTATTTATTTTAATTTTTCTTTTTTTAAGCTATTATAGGCTTGTTGACAAGTTAAATTGGATTTTGAGTCTTGAATAAAATATTGGATATAAAAAATATTGTAGAAAAAACAAATCTAAAACATGTAGCAATCATCATGGACGGAAACCGTCGATGGGCAAAAGAAAAAAAACTTCCTAGCATGTTTGGACACCAAAAAGGGGTTGAAGCTCTTAAAAAAACACTTAGAGCATGCTCGGATTTTGGAATTAAATATTTAACAGTTTACGCTTTTTCTACTGAAAATTGGAAACGCACACCTGATGAAGTTAATTTCTTAATGGAATTATTAGCTAAAACACTTACAAATGAACTTGATGAAATGCACAAAGAAGGTGTTAAAATTCGTTTTATTGGTGACATTTCAGCATTATCAGATAAATTACAAAAAACTCTTTTTAATGCTGAGCAAAAAACAAATCAAAATAAGGGAGTTAATCTACAAATAGCATTTAATTATGGTGCAAGAAATGAGATTTTAAATGCTGTTAAAAATATAGTAAAACAGCTTGCCGAAGGAAAAATATCTCAAGACGATATTAGCGAGGAATTGTTTGATTCGTACTTGTACACAGCGGATGTTCCCCCTCCTGATTTGTTAATAAGAACTGGAGGAGAATATCGCATTAGTAACTATCTATTATGGCAAATTGCCTATTCTGAGATACTGATTTTTGAAGAATTTTGGCCTGAATTTGGAAAAGATATGCTCGCAAAATCAGTTCTGGAATTTGAAAAACGAAACAGAAGGTATGGAAAATAATGATTGAAATAGTTTTAGCAAGCTCAAATGCGCATAAAGTTGAAGAAATAAACGCCATTGCAAATGAGCATGGAGTTAATTTTGTTAAAGTTAAAGAAGGTTTTGACCCGATAGAAAACGGGGATACTTTTGAAGAAAATTCCAAAATAAAAGCACATGAAGCTTCTTTGTCGATGAATACATACGCATTAGCTGATGATGCGGGGTTGTGTGTAGATGCGCTAGGTGGGTGCCCTGGGATATATTCTGCAAGATATGCTCCGACTCAGGCTGAAAAAATTTCTAAGTTATTGGATGAGCTTGTGGCGGTTCCTGAAGAAAAAAGAACAGCGCATTTTGTTTGTGCTATGACTCTGACAGATAAAACTGGAAAAATTATTTATTCAACTAAGGGTATATGTAATGGCAAAATCGCCCATGCTCCATATGGAAATGGTGGATTTGGATATGACCCTATTTTTATCGTAGATGGGCTTAATAAAACAATGGCGGAGTTTTCATTGAATGAAAAAAACACTCTAAGTCATAGGGCAAAAGCCTTATTACCAATGATTGAGTGGATAAAATCTAATTTATAAGTTTGAGATTATTTTATTATGTGTTTCCCATTTGTTATTAAGCCATAAAGGGGCTATCATTGTTTTTGAATATCCATTGCCACAAAGCCTATGGATAATAGTGTTTTGAGGTAAGATTTTTATGAATTCACAGACTATATCAACATATTCATCTTCTGATAATAGCTTTACTTCTCCGCTATTATACATTTTTTCTAAAGGGGTATTAGGCATTACGCAAAGTGCATGAAATTTTACGCCATCAACTTTTAATTGCGCAAGTTTTTGCGCTGTTTGTAACATATCTTCTTTTGTTTCTGTTGGTAAACCCAAAATAACGTGCGCGCATACTTTTATTTCGCGCTGTTTTGTTTCATGGTAAGCTTTTTCAAAAGTATTATAATCGTGTCCTCTATTCATCCATTTTAAACTTTTATCATGAATAGTCTGTAGCCCATATTCTATCCAAGTTTCATATTGTGGGGTGAAAGATGCGATTAAATCAAGTTTTTCTTTGTCAACACAATCAGGTCTGGTTCCGATTGATATACCAACAATTTCTGGACATAAAAGGGCTTCTGTATATATTTTTTTAAGTTCGTAAACTGGTTTATAAGTATTAGAAAATGCTTGAAAGTATGCCATAAACTTATTTGCACCAAAACGAGCTTTTTGGCTTTTTATTCCTTCATCAATTTGTTCTGAAATTGATAAAAGACGGGAGTGAGCTTTAGAAAAGCTGCCCCCGTCATCACAAAAAATACATCCAATATTTGAAATACTACCATCTCTGTTAGGACAAGTAAAATCAGCGTCAAGCGTTATTTTATATACCTTTTCACCAAACTTATCCTTAAGATAGGTACTAAGCGGATAGTATTTCATTATTTTTGTTCAACATCTTCTTGTGGTGTTGGATATACATAATGTTCACCACATTCTGGACATACAACTTCTTGTTGTTTTCCGTCTTCTAACATTGCAACCTCAAAAAGTTTTCTACAACCTGAGTTTACGCATCTGATAGCCCATGTCGGACGAATAATTCTAGCCATTTTATATTTTCTCCTTACCTATTGTTAGCTATATTTTAACACATATAAAATTTTTGAGTTAATTGTAAAGAAGTGTATCAATATATAAAAAATCTCTAAAGTTTACAAAAATATTGCCGATATATAAAAAGTAAGGTGATATGAATAAAATCTTTAAGGAGATATATGAAAGATTTAATAATTAGTATGTGGGTAAGTTTAATGGAGGGTATTGGAAATCCCACATTTAAGTACGCACCGGTGCGTGTGTGCGAAATCGATAAATACTTAAGGGCGCGTTACTAGGCGCAGGAGGTTGTTTTACTTATTCTATAATTTAATAGTTTGAGCGACTCTTGTTTGAGAAAAGCAAGAAACATTATTTACACAAACCGCGTATAAGGTTAAGCACATTTAAAACCCACTTCTATATTTGAGGTGGGTTTTGAATTTTGTAATTACATTATTAAACATATTATATATACCTTGAATGTTGTTTTTTTTTTATTCTTTACTTAAAATACAAATAGGAGTTAATCTTGAGTAATTATTTTTATAAAAATTTATATCAAATACTTGAAATAGAACCAACAGATGATTTGACAAAAATAAAAGCCGCTTACAGAAAATTAGCAATAAAGTATCATCCTGATTTAAATGGCGGAAACAGGCTCTATGAAGAAAAATTTAAGGAAATATCCCAAGCTTGTGAAGTTTTGATGGATAAAGATAAAAAAGCCCTATATGATTCATTCAAGGGTTATAAAACTGCTGCAAAAAAAGTTTCTCCTGATACACAAAAAGCAAAAAAAGCTTATAAACAAGCAGATGAAATAAAAACAAAAAATAGTTCTTCTAATAAAATTAATAATACCCAAGATACTAAAGGCTTTTCTGATGTTTTAAATGAGATTTTAGAAGGTTTGTTTACTGAAAAGAAAGCTTCTTCTCAAAATAGCTATTATTCAAATAACAAACCAAATAAACAGCAAAAGAAAAAGTCGATAAATGGAGATGATATTACATCAGAAATTGAAATTTCCCATCTTGAAGCTTTGAGTGGAACAAATAGAACTATAAATATTTTACATACTGATATTTGTCATAATTGTGGAGGAAGAAGTTTTATAAACTCTACACAATGTCCACTTTGTAACGGAACAGGCGAAACATCTATTTATAAAAAGATTAATGTAAAAATTCCCAAAAATATAAAGAATAATGCAAAAATCCGAATGGCTGGAGAAGGAAATCGTGGAAAATACGGAGGGAAAAATGGGGATGTATATTTAATTGTAAAAATTAAAGATGATGGAAAGTATACTTATGACGGACTAAACGCAGAGTTTTCTGTAACTATCTACCCGCATGAAGCCGTTTTTGGGGCAGATATTAAAGTAAAAACACCCCAAGGTTATGTTACAATGAAAATACCTGCAAACACATCTCAAGGACAAAAGTTTAGATTGTCAGGTCACGGTTTAAAGGATAATTCTAAAGTAGGTGATGCTATTGTTACTGCCTGCATTGATTTACCTAAAGAATTAACAAATGAAGAATTAGCTTTATACAAAAAACTTGATGATATAAGCAAAAATAGATTACAAGAGGAACGAGTTTAATGTCGGTTAATGAAAAAATTAAAACTATAAAAATAGAAGAAATTTTCACCTCAATTCAAGGAGAAGGTCCTTATATTGGAACAAAACAAGTTTTTATAAGATTGTGCGGATGTAATTTGAATTGCAATTACTGCGATACAGATACAGGAACTACAAATGCAAAAGATTATACACTAGAAGAACTTTGTAGTGTAGTTGAAAAAGAAAAAAATATTCATTCAGTTTCAATAACAGGTGGAGAACCTCTATTGCATTATGAATTTCTAGCTGATTTCTGCAAAAAAATCAATATTCCTATATATCTAGAAACAAACGGAACTCTTTGTAAAGAATTACGTCATATTATTAACAACGTAGATATTGTTTCAGCGGATATCAAACTAAAAAGTGCATCAGGAATTGAGCTATATGAAAAACATGACGAATTTATTGGAATTTGTAAGTCTTTTAACACAGATATTTTTGCAAAAATCGTTTTTGACTCGAATATTACTGATTATGAGATTAATAAAGTTGTTGAAATTGCAAAAAAACACAATATTTTAATTGTTTTGCAACCAATGATGAAAAATGATACAATGTCTGTAGATGGTGAATTTGTAGAATATATTTTCAATAAATTCATTCAATTATATAAAAATGTTAGATTGATTCCTCAAACACACAAATTTTTGAACTTGAGGTAGTAGAGCCAAGGAGGTCAAATGAAAATTTTAATTGCAAATGATGATGGAATTGCTGCAAACGGTATTAGGGCGCTAGCTGAAGCACTAAGTGTTGAAAATGAAGTATATATGATTGCTCCAGATAGAGAACGCTCTGCTGCGGGACATTCATTGACTATGCATACTCCCTTAAGAGTTGAGGAACTTGAACCAAAATTTGGATTAAAGCGCACATGGGTGATTTCAGGAACCCCTGGTGATTGCGTAAAAATGGGGTTAAGTACAATACTTGGACCTGATGAAAAACCTGATTTAGTTATTTCTGGAATAAATCACGGACCAAATCTTGGTGTTGATATTTTGTATTCTGGAACAGTTAGTTGTGCTTTAGAAGGCGCAATGAGAGGTTATCCTAGTATCGCGGTTTCTTTAGCTAGCATGAAAGCAGATTATGAAGATTTTAAAGTTGCTGCGGCTTTTATAGCGGATTTTGTCCCAAAAGTTAAGAAAATCAATTTTCCTAAAAAATCAATACTAAACATAAATATCCCTAATTTGGCAAAAGAAGATATCGCAGGAATTGCGATTACTAAGCTGGGTGATAAAATGTTTACGGATAATTATGATAAACGTGTTGATCCTAGAGGTAAAGTTTATTATTGGCTTGCAGGTGAATTAGTAAAATGTGATGAAGATGATGGAACAGATATTCAAGCTGTTCGTTGTAATAAAATATCTATAACGCCAGTAACATTTGAAATGACACACAAATCAATTATGCATGAACTTGAAAAAGAATTCAGTAATGAATGGATTATGGTGTAATGTATTTTTAATACATCATTTTATTTAAACAAATACTCTTTAATTTTAAATTTTTTATAAATTTATGTAACAGTTTATTTACAAATTATATAAAAACATTAAAGTTTTTATAAATTAATGCCGTATACATAAGTATCAGATTAAGGTAAAAGATTAAGGAGTAACGATAGTGTCTGATGGACTATTTAAAATGCCATTTGGCTTGAATGTACGAGTTCCGCAACGCACAATGCAGGAAGCTCAGAAAACATTGGAAACCCAAGTTTCAAACCTATGGACTCCTCTTTTAAATTTTTTAGAAGAAAATGAACAAGTTTTTAACGGTGATGTATCTGAGATGATTAATGTTTATAACCGTCAAACATATAACCTTGGCGCAATGATGCGAGAAGCCTCTGGAGATAGTCCAAGTTTCGATGTAAAAGGTTAAAACCAAGAAGTTAATATTCATAACTCATAGTCCACTCCTTTACGCTGTATCAATAAAATTGATACAGTTTTTTTATCTTTAAATATAACGTTTACCATATATTTACTCGTTTCTACTATTGTCCCGAATAAATTTGAATAAAATCATATAATTATACAAATGTTAATAGTTTTTAGCCCTTAAATAATTATTTAGACATAAAATCCATGAAAAAAACAAAGGAGGTTCGAGGGTGAAGCCCCTGATATAATTGCAACCCTCTACACACGAAGTCAAAAGCGACTTTATGTTTTTAAATCTGACATTTCTTGGCGAAACAACGAAAGAGGAGCCATTTGTTTGAGCGAAGCGAGTTATGGCTTCTTGGGTAGAGCCTAGCACGCAGTTTTTAACGCTTGCGCTAAAAACTAGCTGGCTGCATACCTGTCTTGAAATACAGGC
>JAZUBS010000027.1:0-12530 GCA_045638605.1 Candidatus Gastranaerophilaceae bacterium | reverse complement strand
CTTTTTAAAAAATTACAATATTTTATTTTACCTTTATAAGGTATTATGTTATTCTACTGTTAATAGTTTTAATTAGGAGTGAGTATGAAAAAATTTGTTATATATTTATTGTGTCTATTAATGTTCGGTAATAATGCTTTTGCAAGTGAAAATATTAATTTTGTAAAAACATTTTCTAGTAATAATAGTGCCCCAAATAAAGTTTGGGTAGGAACCTTTCAACTTGTTTGGAATGACTTTATAAATGACATTTTAAAAGCACCAATTAAGTTTTTATCAGGTAGTCAAAAAGAAGCAAAACTCCTTAATAAACAAGAATTTACTCAAGATATGCTCTCTCAAGACTCTTATTATAAAACTTATGGAAAAACCTCCTTGGCATTAAAAAGTGAAATTGAAAATGCCATAATGGAGAAATTTGGTGAAAAAAGTGGTATCCTAGGTAAGATTGACTGGAATAAGTCAAATGGCGCATACTTTTTATATGTTATGCTCAAAAAAGATTTTGATTTTCTACAAAAATTTAATCAAATGGAATCAGGTGAATTTGGATCTACAAAATATGAAACTAAATATTTTGGTATTGGAAAAACTTCAAAAAACCAACTGTACAAAAATGTAAAAGTTTTATTCTTTAACAATCCAGAAGATTTTGCAGTTGAATTAAGAACACAAAGTAACGATGTTGTTATGTTATATAGAACAAATAAAAACAAATCTTTTAACTCTATGTATAACGAAATGAAGAAAAACACAAAAAAATATAAAGGAAATAATAATTTTGTAGCAGGAGATAAAATTAAAGTACCTTATATCTCATTTAAATCCGATATTAATTTTGATGATTTATGTGGACGTGAAATAAAAAGCAAAGAAAGATTTTATTTTGAAAAAGCTTTACAAACCGTTGATTTTGAAATGAACGAATATGGCGTGAAACTCAAATCAGAAGCAGCATTAGATGTTAGTTTAATGTCTTTTATGCCCCCAAAAGTTGAAAAAGGTAGAGAAATGATTTTTGATGATACATTTGTAATCTTCTTAAAAGAAACCGATAAATCAAAACCTTATTTCGCTGCAAGAATTGAAGATTTAGAATTGTTTAATAATAAATAAATTTTAAACTCAATATAAAATGCCTTTTTACTAAAAATAAAAGGGCATTTTGTTTTTTAAGCAAAAAAAATGTTTGTAGATTTTAATCCAACAAACATTAAATAAACACGAGGATATTAAGAGAGAGAGTATAAATCTTTTTTGAATTCCTAACTTTTAAAATCTTGTTTTGAATTCCCTTACTCTTATATAAAGTATTTTTTTAAAAAAAATTTTACTTAAAAAACTTTATTTTTTGTGTAAAAAAATAAAATTCAAAACATGCTTTAATAAATATATATTTTTAGAATAAAAAATGACCACAATATAAAGAAAAAAACAAACTCTTACCTCAAAATCCAACTTCATATAACTTAACAACCAAAGCTTTTCTAGTAAAAAATATAAAATCACAAATTAAAATCAATTATTTATTATTAGGAACAATTCATTAAGATATCTCTTTAAATATGAAAAAAACAAAACGATGCGATTAAAATTAAAATCGCATCGTTTTTATAACACTTTATTTATTAATTTCCATAAATTTTATTTTGGAATTTTTTTAATGCATCTTGTTGTTGTTTTTTTTGTGCTTCAATTCTAGCTTTTCTTTCTGCTTCATAAGCTGCTTTTTGCTCAGCTTGTTTTTTCTCTAATTCTGCTTGAGCTTTAGCTTGAGCATTTTTTGTATCTTCTATTTGTTTTTGAAGTTCAGCTTGCTTTTTAGCGTATTCAGCTTGGCGAGCTTCTTGAGCGGCTTTATTTTTAGCAGCTTGTGCTTCTTGTTGAGCTTTAAAATTTGCTTTATTTTGTTCATGAGTTTGTTTTACAGCATCAGTATAACTTTTTTTAGTAGCATTCCAGCTTTCAGCAAATGGATTTGAAGAAGCAGCCATTGCCATCCCTGCAGATAGTAATAAAGATGAAACCAATAATGTACTTGCTAGTTTTTTCATGATTAATCCCTCCTAATAAAATAACATCATGATTATAACAATAAATTAAAAAAGTACAAATAAAATTAATCTGTGGTATTATAATTAAAAAATGAAGGATTAGTTCATAAGGAGAATATTATGACAGATAAAAAAGTTGCATTAGTAACAGGTGCTTCAAGAGGTATTGGAAAAGCTTGTGCAATTGAGCTTGCAAAAGCAGGATATTCAATCGCAGTAAACTATGCAGGAAACCAAGAAGCAGCAGAAAAAACAGTTGCGCAAATAAAAGAACTAGGCGTAGATGCCAAAGCTTATAGATTTGATGTTTCTTCAAAAGAAGCATGCGAAGCCGCAGTTGCTGAAATTATGACTGATTTTGGACAAATTGATGCCCTTGTTAATAACGCAGGAATAACAAGAGATGGTTTATTTGTTAGAATGACAGATGAAGCGTGGGAAGCAGTTATTAATACAAACTTAAACTCAGCATTCAACGTAACAAACCCAGTAGCTAAAATTATGATGAAAGCAAGAAAAGGCGCTATCGTAAATATGGCAAGTATTGCAGGAGTTTATGGTAATGCTGGTCAAACAAACTATGCTTCTGCAAAAGCTGGTTTGATTGGCTTTACAAAAGCACTTGCTAAAGAAATGGGTTCTAGAGGAATTAGAGTTAATGCGGTTGCCCCTGGATTTATTCAAACAGATATGACAAAAGATTTAAAACTTGATGGCATAGAAGAACACATTCCATTAAGAAGATTAGGTCTTCCAGAAGATATTGCAAAAACCGTAAAATTCCTAGTAGAGGACGCAACTTACATCACAGCGCAAGTTATCGGTGTTGATGGTGGCTTAGTTGTGTAAATTATTTTGTAAAATATTTGGCAAAATAATCTTTTATAGTATAATAAAATTGTAGAAATAGTTATTAATTTAAGTATGAGGAAAAAACAATGAGTACATTTGAAAGAGTTAAAAAAGTTGTAGTAGATCAATTAAGCGTTGAAGAATCTAAAGTAACTCCAGAAGCTAGCTTCACAGCTGACTTGGGTGCTGATTCTTTAGATACAGTTGAATTGGTTATGGCTTTTGAAGAAGAATTTGGTTGTGAAATTCCTGATGAAGCAGCTGAAAAAATCGCTACTGTTCAAGACGCTGTAAGCTACATCGAAGCTAATTCATAGTATTTTAAGAAAAATAGTTTTTTACGAGGAGTCTTTAAATTAAATTCTCCTCGTAATTTTAAAAATCATACTTAACACAAGATTTTAAAAGGGTATTAAAAATGTCAAAAAGAAGAGTCGTCGTAACCGGACTAGGTGCTGTATCTCCATTTGGAGTTGGAGTTGACAACTTATGGAAAAATATAACCGCAGGTAATAGCGGTATTGATACAATCACAATGATTGATTTAGAAAAACACAGTGTACATATTGCTGGTGAAGTTAAAAATTTTGACCCATTGGAATATTTTGATCCAAAAGAAGTCAAAAAAACTGATAGATTTACACAATTTGCACTTGTTGCAGCAGAAGAAGCTGTTAAAGATTCTGGTTTAGATATTGAAAATAGCGATTTAGATCCATATAGGGTTGGCGTTATTTTTGGCTCTGCAGCAGGTGGATTTGACACATTTGAAAAACAACACCAAACAATGCTTGATAGAGGACCTACAAAATGTTCTCCATTTACAATCCCTATGTTAATTGTAAATATTCCGGCTGGTAAAATTTCAATGAAATACGGCGCAAAAGGACTTAACAAAGCAATTGTTACCGCTTGTGCAACTTCAGCTCATTCAATTGGTGATGCTTTTAGAGCTATTCAATGGGATGATGCCGATGTAGTTATCGCTGGTGGTTGCGAAGCTGTTATTACTCACTTAGGAATAGGGGCGTTTACTAGCGCAAGAACATTGTCTAAACGCAACGACGAACCTACAAAAGCATCTCGACCATACGATAGAGACAGAGATGGTTTTGTTATGGCAGAAGGAGCTGGTGTTCTTATTCTTGAAGAATATGAACACGCTAAAAAACGTGGCGCAAAAATTTATGCAGAACTTGTTGGATATGGACAAACTGCTGACGCTTATGATGTAGTAGCACCATGCCCAGAAGGAAAAGGCGCACAACGTTCTATGGAAAATGCCGTTAAAGATGCGGGATTAAAACCTCAAGATGTTGATTATGTAAATACACATGGAACTTCTACTGGATTGGGAGACAAGGCAGAATCCCATGCTGTTGCTAGAGTATTTGGCGACAAAGTTCAAAATCCTAAATTATCTGTATCGTCTACAAAATCTATGATTGGACATATGTTAGGTGCTTCTGGTGCGGTTGAATCAATCATCTGTATTAAATCAATTCAAGATGGTATTGTTCCACCTACAATCAACTTAGAAAATCAAGATGAAGCAGTTGCAAATTTAGATTACACTCCAAATAAAGCGAAGAACAAAGAAGTTAATGTTGCTTTAACCAACTCATTTGGTTTTGGCGGACACAACGCATCTTTAGTTTATAAGAAAATTTAGAAATAACAAGAAAATAAAGAAGCTCCGTTTAAATACGGAGCTTTTTTGTTGAATAAATTATAACAAATAAAAAAGCGACGATTTAAAATCGCCGCTATAATTTATATTTATTACTCTAGCAAATACCTTCACGCAATCTTACAATTGCAGTACCATACGTCATACCGGCACCAAATCCTGTAAGAATAGCTTTACAAGGAAGTTTAATCTTGCCTTCTTGTATTGCTTCGCACATCGCAATTGGAATACTAGCTGCTGAAGTATTACCATATTTATGAATATTAACAATAACTTTTTCGCTACTATAACCAAGCCTTTCCGCCATCGCATCAATAATTCTTACATTAGCTTGGTGAGGAATTAAGTAATCAATTTCCTCAGGCGTATGCCCTGAACGCTCTACACAACCTGCAATTGCATCAGGCATTGTTGTAACAACAAACTTATAAACTTCTTTTCCATTCATATAAACTTTTAATGGTTCTTGAGTGTTTGGTTCAACCAACGGACAATTTTCTCCGGATAATGGCATACGAATAAATACGCCTTTTTCTCCATCAGAAACTGTTTCTATTTCCATAATATCCTCGACACCATCAACGGATTCTTTTAGCACCATAGCACCAGCGCCATCACCAAAAAGAACACAAGTTGAACGATCTGTCCAATCCATGAATTTAGAATTGTTATCAGTTGCTACAACTAAAACGGTTTTACACATACCAGATGAAATAAACGCTTTAGCTATTCTCATCCCAAAAATCAACCCAGAGCATGCTGCGGTAATATCATATGCTGTCGCATTTTTAGCCCCAATCGCCGCTTGAATTACACATCCACAAGATGGATATGCATAATGAGGTGCAGAGGCTGCAGCTATAATCATATCTATTTCTTCTGGATTAATTTTAGCATTTTCGATAGCTTTTTTTGCAGCCGCAATACCTAAATCATTTGAATTTTCATCCCCTGAGCAAAGATGTCTTTCTTTAATCCCAGTCCTTGATGTAATCCATTCATCAGAGGTATCTAAAATTTTTGTTAAATCCTCATTTGTTATAACAGTTTCGGGTACATGAAATGCAACACCGGCTATCATTGTTGGTATAGTCATCTTTTTATCCTTCATAAAATTCTGATATTTTCTTATTTACGCCAGACTCAACAGCTTCTTTTGCAACTCTTACAGCATTTTTAATAGCATAAGCAGTACTTCTTCCGTGAGAAATAACAGTTATACCTTTAACGCCTAAAAGTAATGCACCGCCGAATTCTTCATAATTAATTTTCTTATAAATTCTTTTCATAAACGGCTTTGCAAGCAACCCAACTATCATTGAGATTATGTCTTGTTTAAATTCTTGTTGAATTAACTTAAACAACATAGAAGCAGAACCTTCTACAACTTTTAAAGCAACGTTTCCTACAAAACCGTCACAAACAACAACATGACAATCCCCCAAGAAAAGTTCTTTTCCTTCAACGTTTCCAATAAAGTTAATTCTATCACCCATCTCTTCAAGCATTTTATATGTTCCAAGAGCCAAGGAATTACCTTTGCTTGCTTCTTCACCAATATTTAAAACACCGATGCGTGGCTCTTTAATTCCCAAAACGCTTTTTGAAAAAGTTGCACCCATAATTGCAAATTGAGCCAACATCTCAGGCGTACATTCACTATTGGCACCGGCATCAATAAGAACAACTGGTTTTTTCATAGTTGGCAATGTTGCCGCAATTGCTGGTCTTGCAATTCCAGGCAATCTACCCAAACCAAATAAGCTAGACGCCATCGCCGCACCAGTAGAACCTGCAGCAACAACGGCTTGAGAACTTCCTGTAGCTACTGCATCAACAGCTAATACAATAGAAGATTTCTTTTTCTTTCTTATTGCTTGACCTGGAGCTTCTCCCATTTCAATAACTTCAGTAGCTTGAGTAATTTTTATGTCAAGTTTTGATAAATCAACTTTTATTTTGTGTTGGAATAAACCAGCACGATTTTGCTTAATACCTTCTCTAGCAATTCTTTGAAGTTCTTCTTCAATTACATCTTCTTTTCCGACCAATTCAATGGCAACATTATAATCATGCGCAGCCCATACAGCTCCCTCAATAGTCGCCCTTGGCGCATAATCTCCACCCATCGCATCAATTGCAATTCTTGTCATAAAATACTCTACCCTCTTTATTTTAATAATCGTATCAAGCAGCGCAACGCTGCTTGATACTTATACATTTTAATTATTCTGCGTCTTTTTCTTCAGAAGTTTCTTCAACAACAGCTTCTGCTTCCACTGTTTCTTCAGCTTTAACTTCTTCAACTACTTCTGCTTTTTTAGTTTCTTTTTTAGCAGATTTTGTTTCAACTACAGCTTCGCTGTAATTTTCATGTTTAATACTAGCTGGTTTACCTTTATAGTAACCGCATTCTGTACATACTGTATGAGCTAAAGTAATAGCTCCGCAATTAGAACAAGTTGAAGTAGCAGGTTTAGTTGCTTTCCAATTTGATCTTCTGTGTCCTTGAGCTGACGCGCCCGTTCTTTTCTTTGGTACTGCCATTTTAATTATCCTTTTCTAGTTTTATATTTTTAAATACTTCTAATCTTGGATCTGAGACTTCTTTCTTGACATATTTTTCCAATATCTCATCTCCTACACAATTTATATCACAAACAATCTGATTTGGGGAGCTTAATATTACAGATTGATAAATTAAATCTTCAATATCAATCTCATTTTTGTCCCCAAGCTCTTCAATAAAATTATTTTCTTTAAGCTCAATCTCGCCATCCATGCCGTTAAACAGGTTTCCTAACATGAATTTTTCATTCAATTTTATATCAATTTTTCTGTTAAATTCTTTTAAGCAACGAACACATGTACTTTTAATTTCGCCTTTAATTTTTCCCGTAGCGGTTATTATATTTCCTAAAAGCTTAAAATTAATATCTGCTTGAATAGAATTTTCTTCATCAAGTTCTTTTATTACATCCTCAAACTCAACTCTTAAAGTCGCATCTGGAGCTTTTTTGATATCATCAATGTTAATATACATATTTATTCCTTAAAACCGCATTTACAGGTAAATACTATTGTAATAATAGAAAACTCGTTTGTCAATTTCAGCATTTACAAATATTAAGAGAAGAAATGACCTCTTTTTGAGTTTATAGTAATCTTGTTGAATTCATATAATCTAGCAGGTCTTTTCGAGCCAGATTTTGTATATTCATCAAGTTCTTTTAACATATCCGCTGACAAAAATTTCTTTCTAAAATTACGCTTATCAAGGTTTTGTGCCAATATTAATTCATATGATTTTTGAAGTTCTGTTAGAGTGAATTTTTGTGGCAACAACTGATATGCAATTGGACAAAACTCAAGACGTTCTCTCATTCTTTTAACCGCATATTCAATGATTTCTTTATGGTCAAATGCCAATGGCGGCAAACTATACACCCCATGCCACTCAACTTGAGTAACTTCTGAATTTTTATCAAACGCAAGTTTTAAATCATCAGAGCGAATAAGCGCAAAATAAGCAACTGTAATAACCCTTGCGCTAGGGTGACGAAGCGGATTACCAAAAGTATAAAGTTGTTCCAAATACAAGTTTTGGATATTTGTCTTTTCCTTTAAGACCCGTAACGCTGCATCATCCAACGTCTCTGACAATTTCACATAACCACCCGGCAAAGTCCACTTACCTTTGAATGGTTCATTTGCACGCTTTACTAGCAATACTTTTAATTTATCATTTTGTATGGTGAAAATCACCGTGTCTACTGTAATTTCATGTGTTTTTGTTAAATTAAACATAATTTCTATTCAATACTACTTGTTTCTTCCAATCCAACGAACATTGATAAAATATTACCACCAACAGAAGCCTGCTGTGGAGTATTTTCTTTTTCAACTTTTACATCAATCGTTTTTTCCTGAGTTTTTACGGTTTGCGTATTCTTTATTTTAACCTGATCTATTATTGGGTCAGGATTTACTTTTTGCTTATTATACTCATTCATAATAGTTGAAACAAAAAATTTTGTTTCTTTAAACGGTGGAATTCCTTTATATTTTGCCACATTCCCAGGTCCAGCATTATATGCAGCCAAAGCAAGCTCTGTAGACCCAAATTGTTTATACAACATCTTATAATATGTAAGCCCACCTTTAATATTTTCATTCACATACCAAGGATTAAAGCCTAATTTTTTCGCAGTTGATGGCATAAGCTGAAATACGCCAACCGCCCCATAAGGGCTTTTCTTTTCATGACAAAAATTCGATTCTAGTTTTGCAATACTCAATGCAAGAGCAGGGTCTACACCAATTTCCATCGAATGCTTAACTATATACTCCTTTATTGTTATTTTGGGGATATTAGAAGCAGCGTTTGCATTAGTTTGGTTCAAAAATAAACTTATTATCAAACCGAAAATTAATGTAATTAACTTTCTAATCATTAAAAAATCCTCGTTTTCCTGAATTTTAACCTGTATTTTTCATACAAATTTAATTCTCTTAATTAGTATAATACAACAAAAAGATTAAATTACAAGTATTTGCGACTTAGTACACTTAATCGGTGTTCTTTTATACTTTTTGCTAATGTAAAAATCTTTGAATAAAATTATTCTTCTATTGATATTTTTATTTTATCTGTATTGTTCTCTTTCATATAATTTAAAATTGATTTACAATCCGTTGAATTTATATCAATCAAAAAAACTCCCGAACTAATATCAAGCTTTTTATTTATTTCTGAAATAAAGCGAGTCAGATCAAAAGCCATAGAATTTCTATAAATTACCGAAGATAATTTCCCTTCTTTTCTAACCATTTCTTCAACATCTATCATAGGTAATATGCATTCACCGAAAAACTCATCTGTAATTAATTTTATTTTACCATCCATAAGCATATTAAAAATTTTAGGGTTTCCATTTTTTAATTCAACCAAAACATTTAAATCATCCATACTTGCATCTCGCATCAAATAATTAAAATATGGAATTTCTTCTGCAAAATCATAAACAATTTTTTTCAAATTATTATCAATTTTAAAATCTTTTAAATAATCCAAAACGACTTGCGGGGTTTCATAATTTCGTCTTTCTTCTACAAGTTTTTCTAAAATAATGTCTTCTTCCGTTTCTTCTTCCTCTCTATCTGTTTTTGCGGCAATTTCATTTAAATCGTTTTCAAAGATTACAAAATCATTAAAGTTTGTTAACTTCCCTGAAAGACCTATAAATGCCGCCATTGCCTCTTCTTTATTATCTGCAAAATATGACTTTAACTCTTTCTTATTATCTGAATAATCTGTGTATAAAAAGGATGGATATTTATTTTCATAATTTTTCCAGCTATTTATACAATTTGCTATATTTACAAAGAACGGATTATCTAACAAAGAAATCAACAGTGATACTTGATTACGTTTGCTATGAGTTAAATTGTATAAAGCAAAATCTTTTAAGTTAACAACAGGTGCTTTACTGTTTGTATTTTTATTATAAGAATAAATATTACCTTTTAATGTTTCTGTAAAAAGGGCTTTATTTGGAGTTGCTATTTCAACAAGAGCTTGCAACTCAGATATTGATAAATTTTGTGTTGCTGCGTTAAAATAAGGGATTTCTGTAAGTTCCCACAATGTTTGTTTATATTCTGGGGCAAATGATTTGAATTTGAATAAATCAATCGTTGCCTTATTCAATGGAGCATTTTTTATTTTTTCCAAGTCCTTTAGCGAAGGTTGTTTAATAGAATATTTTATGGTTGTTCTTAATAAAAGGTCATCATTTTCTATGTAACCCATTTGTGCCGTACCTGCAAACCCCTTTAGCTCTCGCCTTTTTAATTCTTCCATTAATCTTATAGCAATTGGATTTTCAAAAAGTTCTTGATTTAAATTTATTGGAGTTTCCGGATGTTTTCTGTTATAAGTTGCAATTGATTTTAAATCTACTAATGGTTTTTCTATATCCCCAAACACTGCCGTATAGTTACCAAGTAATATATCTTCACTGCAAGGGGAAAACGCTAGGCACATAGAAACAAATTTTCGCAATTGTTCTTCATCTAAACCACTAGCGGCTTGCGAAAAACCTTCTATTGTTGTTAAAAACTTTAAATACTGTTTTTTATCTTTATCAAAAGTATCTGTTTTAAGAAGATTTTTTATTGGATTTGACTCCGTTTTTTTACCACAAAAAGGAATATAACAATAATTTGGGAAATTGTTTGTTTGAGTGTATTTTATCTTTTCTTTTTCTTTAGATTGAGAATTGATTTGTAAATTATTTGAATTAAATTTGTAAATATTAATATTTGATATTTTCATAATTATTTATTCCATTAGTCTCAAATTTTGAAAAACCCTAATAAAAAATTTTTGATAAAAATATTTCATCTATTTACATATCTTAAAAGTAACGATATAATTTAGGATACAAAAGAGGTAAAAATATGACTCAAAATAGTATTGTAATAATTTGTGATGATGAAATTATAGCTAAAACTCTAAGACTAAAATTATCTACACTTAGAGAAGTTGATTCCATAAAAATTGGATTATTCAAGGATGCTATTTTTGAGATAGAAAGTAATACACCAGATGTTTTGATTGTTTTTTCAAAAGTAGAAAACGAAGACGTTTTTTCTTTTATAAATACAATTGCACCAGTTGCATCAGAATATAAAACACCTATATTATTAATTACAGATGAACTACAAAATGAAGATTTTATTGTAGATGGATTTGATGCCGGTGTAGATGATTTTGTTTCATTAAAAAATTCTGATGGTGAAATTTTAATGAGAGTCATCTTGTGCATGCAAAAACATGAACTTATGAGAGAAATTGTTGCTAAAAATAAACTTTTAACAGAGTTGGGAGTTTTGCAAGAAGAGTCAGGATTTTTCCTAAAAGAATATAGTGAAAAAGTTTTTGAAAACGAAATAAAAAATCTTCAAAAATATTCTCAAAGTGCAGTTTTAATGAAAATTTGTGCAGATATAAACTGCAAAAACCAACTTACCCCTTCTACTTTAGGTTCTGTTTTAAAAAAATCTATTAGAACAAGAGATAAAATAGGCTTTTGTGGCGATGACAAGTTTTATGTTCTTCTACCTAAAACAACTGCAAAAGGCGCACATTTAGTTTACGAACGAATTAAACAAGAACTAAACGAAGAATATTCTATTAGTGTTGGCGCCATTGAAATTGATACCCTTTCTTTTGATGAAATAGAAAAAAATGTATCAAAAGCGCTAAATGAAGCCTTAGAATTAACAAATACCATAGTTATAAATAATGGTAGAGAAATCACAGAGCCGATAAACTGGCTAGAGACCGAAGCTTCAGGACAAAAGAATTTCAAATTTTTCCAAGCTGCTTTTATGAAAAAATTAGAAAATGTTATAACTCCGGTGTTTTATCAAACTCAACAAGTCTGGGAAGAAAGGCTTTTTAACACAACAATTGA
Source organism: Candidatus Gastranaerophilaceae bacterium (assembly GCA_045638605.1). Classification (GTDB taxonomy): domain Bacteria; phylum Cyanobacteriota; class Vampirovibrionia; order Gastranaerophilales; family Gastranaerophilaceae; genus RGIG2134. The sequence goes on along the minus strand of JAZUBS010000027.1, from coordinate 453 downwards.
ACAATCTTGTAACGACAAACAAAGTCTGTTTACATTAACTTGTGAAAACAATCAAAGTACATTTAAAATTACTTATCCTGGGTTTGCCAAAATTAATATTGATATTTTTCATAACTTTGTAGGACTTTTACCTAAAGAAAGAATAAGTTTAGATTTGAATGAACTTGATGATACAAAATTAAACGAACTTTTGATTAATTTTATAAAAGAATATCAAGCTTATAATAAATAATTATTTTCTAGAAAAACTTATTTCATATCCCATTTTCTCTAAAATAAGGGAAATTTCATTTGCATTAACAGTTCCTTTTTTTAGTTTTGAAGACAAATTTTGAACTGTATAATGTTTTTCTTTTTTTTCTGATATATATTCAGCCAACATCGTTAAAGTTACACAATTATCAAAGGCTATTTTTCTTAATTCATTTCCTATGTTCATAATTTAAAATTATA
>JAZUBS010000026.1:0-173662 GCA_045638605.1 Candidatus Gastranaerophilaceae bacterium | reverse complement strand
ACGATTTTGCTGGAAATTTCTTAAGCTTTTTTACAAAAAGCGGAAGAAATTTCTGGCGCAAAATAGAACTCTCTCTATGCTAAAGTTAGGTCAGAGGGGCTAAAACCGCCCCTCCGAACCTCCTTGTTATGTCAGGGGACGAAAAGAAAACCGCATTGTGCCTGGAGTTACATTTTGAGCTGGTTGCTTGAAGACCAACGGAGTTGGCGCTCCCCTGAAACCCCTTGCTATAGCGACGCTACGCGCCGCCGCGCTGCTCTGCCGCTTTAGTAGGGTGCGTCGTTTTGACGCTCCGATTATTTTTCAAATCTTGTGGTGCGTCTAAAGACAGCACCCTACGTTCTTGGGGTGTCATGCAGTGCCTGAGCTGCAAACTTTGTCTAAAATATAAATTTTAGATGATTTTTTTACAGATATATAGTATAATCTTTCTATGCAAATTTTGATTATTGGAAAAAATGCTAGCTCCTTTACTCTAGCAAAAAAAATTAAAGAAATTAATTCAGATATACTTGTTTTTGTTGCTCCTGGCAACCAGTCTATCAGTGAGATTGCTATGTGCGTTGATATGCAGGTTGATAATGCTGAGGAGTTAGTTGATTTTGCTTTGGCTAACGAGATTGATTTAACTATAGTTTGTGATGATGAGGCTATTGAAAATGAAGTTGTTGAAGCCTTTAATAATGCTGGGTTGATGGTTTTTGGTCCAGAAAGGGAAAGCTCTCGTTTTGCAACAGCTAAATCAGTCGGTAAGCGCTTTATGTATAAATTAGGAATTCAGACTCCTAAATTTGGAATATTTGATAAGGAAAATGTTGCTCGTGAGTATATAAAAAATGCTTCTTATCCTTTATTTTTAAAATCTGATAGGCATGAAGCTGGGGAAAGAGTTTTTCTTTGTCATAGTGAAAGGGAAGCAAATAATATTTTAAATAAATTGTTTGCAATTGAGTCGCCTAAAGTTATTATAGAAAATTATGTTTGGGGTAGAGAATTTTCATTCTATGTAATAACTGATGGGTATAATGTCCTTCCAATATGTAGTGTAGTACCTTATAAATACGCATCTGAAAAAGATGGAGGTAGTATTACAAATGGTGTTGGTGCGTATGCTCCGGCTAATTTTGTCGATAAAGAATTGACTGAAAAAATATTAAATACGATTATTTATCCTGCGTTGAGAGAAGTAGAAAAATCTTCATCTCCGTATATTGGTATTATTGGGGTAGATATTATTTTGGATGATTATAATGAATTAAATGTGATTGAATTTAATACGTTTTTTAATTCTCCAGATATTGAATGTGTTTTAAATTTGTTAAATGAAGATATTGTAAACTTATTTAAGGCGGCATCAGTTGGGTCTTTGGTCGATGATTATGGAGAGGTCGATTTGTTAAACAAAACTGCATTGTCGATTGTTTTGTTTAAAATGGCAGAATATCTTTTTGATGAGAGTCAAAGTGAAATAAAATATTTAAATGAAATTCCAGAAGAAATCGCAATTTCTTTTTACAATACTATCAATAAAGATGATAAGATTAGGGCGAAAAGTGGAAGGATTTTGTCTTTGACTTCTGTTAATTCGGTTTTATCTCAGGCAAAAAAGACTCTTTTAGACTGGGTCGATTGTGTTGATTTTAAAGGGAAAAGGTATCGAAAAGATATATTGGAAAATATAAATGAAAGATAAGATAAGAAAATGTATTGGGTGTCAGAAAAATTTTGAAAGAGCTCAATTATTTAGGATATTAAAAGATTATCAAAGTGGAAAAATAATTTTAAATCCAATAAATAAGGATTTTGGCAGATCAGTTTATCTTTGTAAAAATTCTGAATGTGTTGAAAAAGCTTTTAAAAAAGGTAGAATTGCTGGGCTTTTAAAAGTAAAAAATATTGAAAATTTGAAAGAATTGTTGCAAAGAAACTTAATAAATTAAAATATTTTAAGCTGTTACTGTACTTGATGTTTTGCTTGTGGTAAGCTAATGTTAGAAAACAAATGGAGTAATATCGTAGATGACACAAGAAACAATAAGAGTATATGATTTAGCGAATGAAATGAAAATTTCAAATAAAGAAGTGATTGATCTTTTAGAAAAGAAAATTCAGGTAAAAGTAAAATCGCATTCATCAACGTTGACATCAGAACAAGTTAAACGTTTTAAAGAGTTGATGAAAGAGCCATCACAAAAGGTTTCATCTAAGCCAAAAGCTTTTATTGTTAAAAAAGCAAAACCTCAAACTCAAGAGGTGGTAGAAACTCCTGTTGTTAAAAAAGAAGAAAGTATTAAGAAGGACGAGCCAGTTGTTATAAAACCTCGCTTAGGTCCTAAAATTGTTCAAAGGGCAGAAGATAGATATAAAGCACAACCACAACCGAAAAAAGAGCAGATGCCAAAACAAGCTACAATTCAGCCTACAAATAAGCCTGCTTCGAAGTTTGATAAACAGCAAAACAATAATCAATCTTCTGGTTTAGGAAAACCAAATAAAATTGCAAATAAACGTCCAGAAACACCTCAAAAACCAGTCGAGGCGCCACAAAATCAGGATAAAAAACCAATTAAACGTCATATAATTTCTCAAGATATATATGATAAAGGGTCATCAAAGAAAAAAACGTCTGCGCAAGGTAAGGATAGAACTCGCTCAAAAGAGGAAGAGCAAGAAAGAATTTCATTAGAAAAAGCGATGGCACAAAAACATAAAAAACGCCCTCGTGAAGAACAAAAAGAAGAAGTAGTGACCCAAGTTGTCATAAATCAAGCGATGACTATTGGAGAGCTTGCAGATAAAATCAAAAAAAGCTCCGCAGAAGTTGTTAAATTCCTTATGATGCAAGGAATTATGGCAACAGTAAACGAAGTTATCGATGTTGAAATCGCCAAAAAAGTTGCTCAAAACTTTGATTTAGAGGTTTTGGAAGAAGACTTAGAAGCATTTATGGAAGAAGAGCTTGAAAAAGAAGAAAAAGCAAATGCGCTTAAAAATATAGATGAAAAACTTCTAAAACATAGAGCCCCTGTTGTTTCGATTATGGGACACGTTGACCATGGTAAAACAACATTGTTAGATAGTATTCGTGCGGCGAAACATAAAATTGTAACAACCGAAGTTGGTGGGATTACTCAGTCTATCGGTGCGTATACAGTATTTTTGGATGATAAAAAAATTGTCTTTATAGACACTCCTGGTCACGAAGCGTTTACAGAAATGCGTGCTCGTGGTGCAAAAGCTACTGATATTGCGATTTTGGTTGTTGCGGCGGATGATGGAATAATGCCTCAAACGATTGAAGCAATTAACCACGCAAAGGCTGCAGATGTACCTATTATTATTGCAATTAATAAAATGGACAAACCAACAGCAAATCCAGATAGAATTTTGCAACAATTAACAGAACATGGTTTAGTTCCTGAGGCGTGGGGCGGTGATACTGTTTGTGTTAAGGTTTCAGCTATTCAAGGTACAGGTATTGATGAATTACTTGAATATATTTTATTAACTGCTGAAATGCAAGATTTAAAAGCTTATCCAGAAGCTAATGCAACTGGGGTTGTAATTGAAGCAAACTTAGATAAAGGAAAAGGTCCTGTTGCTACTTTGCTTGTTCAAAACGGTACAATGAAAGTTGGTGATTGTGTCGTTGTTGGTAGCGTAGGTGGTCGCGTCAGAGCGTTACTTTCTGACTCAGGAGAAAGAGTTAAAAAAGCACCGCCTTCTACTCCTGTTGAGGTTTTAGGTTTATCAGAAGTACCTCAAGCTGGTGATTCTTTTGAAGTTGTTGATAGTGAAAAAGAAATGAAGCAAATTGTTGCTGAAAGAAAAGAAAAAGAAAGAATTACAAAACTTGAAGCTATGAAACCGGCTCACGTTAGAAGTGATATTGTAGGATCAGATGATGAAGTTAAAAACTTAAATATTATTATTAAAGCTAATACGCATGGTTCTGCTGAAGCTGTTTCTCAAGCAGTTATGCAGTTAGAAAGTAAAGAAATTCTAACTAAGCTTATTCACGTTGGTGTTGGTGATATTTCAGAAGCTGATGTTATGTTAGCTGCAGCATCAAACGCTATAATTTTAGGCTTTACAGTTAGAGAAGATGCTAATGCCTTGGCAGCAGCTGAAAGAGAAAATGTATCAATTAAGAAATATGATATTATCTACAAGGTTTTAGAAGATTTAGAACAAACAATGCTTGGTTTGTTGCAACCTGAAGTTAAAGAAGTTGCTTTAGGTAAAGCTGAAGTAAGACAAATCTTTACTGTTGGTAAAACAATGAAAATTGCAGGTTGTTACGTGCTTGAAGGAAAAATCAAGCGTGGTGAAATCGCAAGTGTTATCAGAAACGGTCAAGAAATATTCAAAGGACAAGTTGACCAGCTTAAACGTTTCAAAGATGATGTTAAAGAGGTTGCTCAAGGGTTTGAATGTGGTTTGTCTTTTGCTAAGTTCAATGACTTACAAGAAGGCGATATAATTGATGTTTCAACCAGAAAAGAAATTGAAAGACAATCTTTAGTGTAGGAGTTATGAAATGTCTTTAAGAAATGAACGAGTAAGAAAAACATTAATGAAAGAAATTGCTGATATTATTCAACGTGAAGTTCGAGATCCTCGAATTACTGGTGTTGTTTCTATTGTTGATGTTGAGATGTCTCAGGATAATTCTTATGCAAAAGTTATTTATTCAGTTTTTTCAACTGATGAAGAAGCAAAAGCTAAAACAATTGAAGCTTTAAATGCAAATAAACCACATATTCGTTTTGAATTAGGCAAACGTATTCGTCTTAGACATACACCTGATTTGAGATTTATTGCTAGTGATACTTTAGAAAAAGGTTCTGAAGTTACAGATTTAATAAATAAAATTTCTCGTGGTGAATTATAATACATGTTTGGTTTTTTAAATGTATATAAACCTAAAGGACTTACATCTTTTGATGTTGTTCGAGTGTTGCGCAAAACCTTAAATATCAAGCAGATTGGTCATACTGGAACATTAGATCCTTTGGCAGAGGGTGTATTGCCAATATGTATTGGTAAAAGTACTAAGCTTATAGATTATTTGCAAGAAGATAAGGGGTATATTGCGGATTTACAATTTGGGTATATTTCCGATACTTACGATACGGAAGGTGTTTTGCAAAAAAGTTCTGATGATAAAATTACAAAAAATGAACTTCAAGAAATTTTAAAAACTTTTGAAGGGGAAATAGAACAAATTCCTCCTATTTATTCGGCTATTAAAATTAATGGAAAAAAACTGTATGAGTACGCAAGAGCAGGAAAAGAGGATGAGGTTGAAATTCCTCGGCGTAAGGTTTTTATTTCCAGAATAGAACTTTTAGATTTTGATGAAATAAATCAAGTTGCTAAAATTGAAGTTGAATGTTCAAAAGGGACATATATTCGTTCAATTGTTCATGATTTAGGAATAAAAAGTCAACTTGGAGCTGTTATGACAAAGCTTATTCGTACAAAATCTGGAAAGTTTGACGTAAAAACAAGTGTTTCACTTCAAGCCCTAAAAACAAAAGAAGATGCTTTAAATTATATTATTAACCCATTAAATATTTTAAATTATAGAAAAAAAGAACTTAATGAATGGGAGTATAACAAAGTTATAACAGGACAAAAAATTAATAATAATCAGTTTGAAGAAAATGAAGTAGTTTTGTTAACCAAAGATGGAAACTTGGTTTCAATTGCTAAAATAGAAGCTTCGAAAATAAAAGTGATAAAGGTTTTCGTATGAGAGTAGTATTAGTTTTTATTAGTTTAATATTATTACAATTAAGCAGTTTTTCAATGGACACAACTGTTTATTGTCCTAAAACACCATATAATTTGTCGTCAAATATGGGTTCTAAAATAGCAAAATATAGTGGGGTGAATTTTTTAACAAAACAATTAATTGAAAATTTATTGAAAAATACTCTTAAAAAAGAATTAAATACAGCTTTTGATGTTAATTTAAAGCCTTTTGATAATAACAATTTACTTAATGGAAAATTCCAATCTTTGAGCGTATTTGGACAAAATGCAAGTAAAAATGGATTGTTTTTTTCGACTATTAGCGCACAGACAGTTTGTGGGTTTAATCACATTAAATATGAAAATGAAACTTTATATTTTGTAGAAAATATGGTTGTTAAATTTTCAGCGAGAATGAATGAAAATGATTTAAATAAAATTATTAATTCAAATGAGTATGTGAATTATATAAAAAACATGAAAATAAAGGCAAATAGTAATGTTTTAGTCGAGATTTCTCAAATTGAAACAAAAATAGAAAATAATAAAATAAATTTAAAAATAAATATTTTAATTCCTTTTGTTTTTGGTTCGTTGCCGCAATCTATCGATATTACAACTGGATTAAATATTAAAAATGGAAAAATAGTTTTGTCAGATATTAAATCTCAAAATCAGTTACTAGATTTATTATTACAAAATAGCGATACTTTTATTTCCAAAATAAATCCATTTGTATTTAAGGTGCAAACTAAAGATAAATATGATATTATGCTAAATGTAGAGAATGTAAAAATTGATAATAATGAAATTTTTATAAATGGTACGCTTGTCGTTCCAAAAAATTATTAAAAATAATGGAGTTTATTTATGAACTTTTTTTCAAAACTTTTAATCGTTGTATTAAGTGTATTTGCTTTGATTTTTATTAAAGATACTTTTTTTGAAAATAAGAATGTAGAAATACAAACAAAATTTAAAAAAATAGAACGATTTGAGTATAAAAAACAAGCTAAAAAGATTAAGAACGAACAAATAAAACCACAAAAAATAAAACAAAAAACAACTCAAAATGAAGCACCGAAAGTAAGTGTAATTGCTATTTATTATACAAATACAAAGGACGGAGAATTACGTCCTATATATAAAACTTTGCCAGAAGGACAAGCAAAAATTAATTTTGCAGTAAAAACCTTAATTGCAGGTCCATCTATAAAAGAAATTAATCAAGGATATTCTTCAGAAATCCCTAAAGGAACAAAATTATTAGGTTTACGAACAAATGGTTCTTCTTATATTATTGATATTTCTGATGATTTTCAATATGGTGGAGGAACAGAAAGTCAATATCTTAGATTGAAACAACTTATAAAGACAATAGTTTCTTTGAAACCAGATAAACCTGTCTATTTGTATCTTAACGGTAAAATGGCTGAAGTGATTGGTGGAGAAGGCATACAGATAACGCAACCATTAAGTGAGAAATCTTTGAATGAATGAGCAAGAATTAGAAAACTACATTAATCAAGAGTGGACGCTTGTTTTTGGTGAGGATATCGGCTATACAGGTAAACAGTATAGTTATATTGAAATAAAGGAGTTTCCTAATTTTGTTTATTGTGCACCAAATCGGGATATTGCATTAGCAAATTATAAAACTCAATTAAAATTAACAGTAAAAGTTATGCTTGAATTTGGTGATAAATTACCAGCGGTTGGCGAATTTTTTGATGATTAAGCGTTTCTGTCGAATATTCTGCCTGAGCGTTTATCATAATAAACATGATATTTTCCATGTTTAAAAATGTCAGAACCTCTATCGTCTTGTAATATACTTTTTAGCAGTTTTCTACCATTTTCAGTCTCTTTAATAATAGAGATTTCTCTATCTCCATTTTGTTTTGTAACCCTAGTAAATATAATATTCCCAATTTTTTTTGTTTTTATTTTGTCGGTTGGTAATTGTGGTAAACCTAACATTACTCTTGTGATGCTACTCATTGTTTTCCTTTCATTGGCTTTTTTTATTTAAAGTTAGAGAATAAAAAAATTTGCTATTTATTTGACTGAATTTTAACAATATTAAGTTTTAAGATTATATTTTATTGATTTATAAAGTTAGCGAATATAGGTTTATTCGAAAAATTAAAATCAAATTTGTTTTCAGCTATTTGTGGGTTTTTTATTGGTTCTGATTTGTTATTCTGAAGATTAAGCTCTTGTTTTTTGTTTCTACTGTTTGTCATCATTATGTTTAATTTAGGTATTAAATAACCTAAAACAATACCAGAATACAAGTAACCTGCTACCTGTGCAATATTTAAATATTTAATCTTCTTCAATGTATCAGTCATGTTGTTAGCTTTAGCTATTTTTAATAATTCTTTATATGAAATAGCTTTTCCATCTTTAACCGTTTGTTTGCCAATTGCTGCCAAATCGCCTTGTAATACTTCATCTACGGTTTTTATGGATTTGTTTTTTAACCAATTTAAAAATCCTTTTTGATTTCCTTGCGATGATGAATTTAAAAGATTTTTGCCATTTAACATTGTTGCAACGCTTTTAGATACAAATTCACCCAAGATTAACCAGTTAGCAAAGCCTAAAAAGTCTTTAAAGCAAGCTTCTCTAAGTTCATCAGCACTTCGTGCTGCTAAAAATCTTGAAGCAATAGTAAAACCATATACAAGTTTAAAGTGGCTTAATATAGGTATTTTGCCTTTAAATTGTAATTTATTAGGAATTTCTTTAATATTAGTGCTTATAGACCCCAAGCATAAAGCCAAAATTGAGGCAGCAGCTGCGCATTTTGCCATTATAAATTTTGATGTGCTATCAGCTTTTTTATTTTCTGCATTTGGATTGTTTGCAACACCAACAAATCCATCACTTCCAGTTCTTCTTTTTGTTAACCAGCGATTAAAGGGTTGAACACTTGCGCCTATAGCACTAGAAATTCCTAATGCTAAAAACGTTGAGCGCATTTTTAGCCCCTTAAGTTCTTTTATAAATTTATTTGCTTCAAAATTGTTGATAGAGTCTTCAAATGCTTGTGCAACTTTGCTAGAAGAGAATGTTTTACCTAAAGCAAATAAATCATCTAAAAAGGAATTTACGCTTAATTCTACGGTTTTTGAGCCATCAACAATCTTGAATGACTTTTCTGCTCCAGTATCAGAAACAATCAGGTTTTTTAAATATTCTAGTTTGTCTTTTGGTAATCTTTTCTTTTTAAGTTTTGCATCTCCACTTAATTCAACAAAAGTTTTGGTAAGCTCATCTACTGTTGATTGCTTTAATGACTTCCATGAGGCGTTTGTTCCGTCTTGAGAATTTAAACCTTGTATTCTTTCTAATGATTTTTTATAAAAAGCACCTTGTTGTTCTGCTTTTGTAGCATTTTTAAATTGTGCAAAATCTTCATGCCACAAACGTCCCAAGATATCTATTGTTTCATTATTAGCAAAAACTAAGTGTGAGCGAACTAGATAATTATTGTTAAATTTTCCAGCTAAAGCATATGCCGCCGCACCACCAATAGTTCCTATCATTACGTGGTTAAGAGTTCCAGAGTTTTCTCTAATCCCAGTTTCAATACCAGCATCTAATCCCCGAGTAGAATCGACAATCGTTCTTGGCAATGCCATTGAAAAGAAGTCAACTAAAGAAGCACCAATAGCTTCATTTACGTTTAAGTATCTTAAGCTTTGAGATGCTATTTCTCCAACTGAGCCAAATGATTGTTTTTTGGAGACGTTAAATTTATGGGTATTATTGTAATTATTATTTATGTTGATGTTCATAGTTTCTTGTCATGACTTACGTATTATGGTAAGTAGTGTAAATTATTTTTTTTGCTAGTTTTATTTATTTTTTTAGTGTTTTTTAATATTACTTAAAATTTGCCATTTTTTCAAATCCACAAAATGCTTCTGAGCTTTCATGACTAATCCATCTTCGCCATAATAACGAAATAGTTGATTCCGGTCCATACATATATGGATTTTCATCAGATTGAGCATTAGGATTTGTAGCGTGTTCATGCATTTTTTGCAATTCTACTTCTTTTGCTCGGTTTTTTTCTGTTTGTCTTCTGTTCCAAATTGGAATAAATAAACCCAGAAGAAGCATTGATGCGCCTAATGAAGTAGCTTGGCATATAGCTCGTTTGTTTTTTAGATTATCTGGCACTTCATCAAATGATTTTAGGCTTTGATTTTTTACCCAATTGCCAAACTTAACAAAAATATTAGCATCTTTAGATGTTTCTTTGTGTTTTGTAATTAAATCATTTTCAGGATTTATTTTGTGCATAATTGTAGCTAATCCTTTAGCTACATAATCACCTAAGAAGTATAAGCTAGCAAAACCCGCCATATCCCTAAATGTAGATTCTCTGACTTCATTTCTATCTTCTGCCGCCAATATACGACTAGCAAAAGTTATCGCTGCAATCCAGCGCGCCTGATCTAAAGTTGGAAATAATCCTTTAAATTGGAACATTTTTAAATTAGGCTTTTTCATCATTGATAAAACCGCTAACCCCACCATTGAACTAGCTCCTGCTAGTTTATAGGCTAATAATTTGTCATCTTTTTTCTTTATTGTTTTATCATCTGTTCCAAAGTCTCTATATATCGGAGCACCTTCAATTCCAGATTGTTTTCTTGTTATCCATCTGTTTATGTATTGCATAGATGCAGCTAAAGGTAGAATTAAAGCTAAACCGATGAAACTTTTTCTTTTGACGAATTTTATTGCATTATCACAAAAAGTATCAATATTCTTTGAAACAGCAGGGTCGTTGAATTTTTTTCCCATATCTACAATGTCTCTAAGCATTGAAGATAATGATGAGTTGAAGGTTTTGCCATCTGATGAAAATCTTATTGTTTCTGTGGCATTCGTAGAATTTGCTAGTATTTTATATGCTTCATTTACAGCTTGTTTTGCCTTAAGTTCACCGGATATTCCTTTTTCTATTGCTTTTAGCGCATTATTAAATGATTCAGTGTTATCTGAATATTTAATCCATTTTGACTCTTTAGAAGAATTATAGCCTTCTAAATCTTCTAAAACTTTACGTGCAAAACTTTTACTTTCAATATTATCTTGTTTTTGAGTTGCAAAAGAAGCCAGTTTTTTGATGGTATCTTCATCTGCCCAAGATGTAGCCATACCTAAATGTCTATACTCTTTTGGTAAAGATAAATAATTTAAAAATCCAGCAACTCCCATTACAAAATAACTAGGTAAAAGGCAGTTAACCAATAAACCAGAAGATTCTCTTCTTAGTGTTTCTAATCCGGCATGTGCATTAGTATTGAAATCTACTGCAGCTCTAGGTATAATGCAAGTCGCCGCATCGATTAGAGAAACTCCAATCATTGGATGTTGTTCGCAGGCTTGTAAACCAGCAGTTAGAAGGGAGCCGACCCCACCAAAGTTCTGTTCTTTGGCTTTGTTTCGGCTATTATTTAACAGTATGTTGTTACTGAGTTGGCTTTTTGTTTCTAGATTTATTCGTTGAATCATTTTTACTCTGTATAAACAACCTTAAACAATTGTATCAAGACCACAAATATATTAAAATAGGACAAAAAATTTTTTGCTAGTCTTAAAATATTTAAAATGTAAAAAATAATGTTTTTATAGTGATTTTTATTATTAAATGATTTGTTGTTTTTTTAAAGTATTGATTTAACTGCGATTTTTAACTTCTATTGAGCTTTTTCTTGGCTTTTTATAGGAAAATTAAAAATTAAAATAAACTTCATAAAACTTAATGATTTTTATTAAAAAAAGCAATTATTTCTTGAGTATATACTTTAAATATATAGGAGATTGATATGAGTTATTTGTTACTAAAATTTATTAATAGAAATAGAAAATTTAGAGTTTGCGATTTAATTTAATAAAATTGGTTGTATTTCTTTACACTTACTTGTTAAAAGCCTAAAAATATGCCAAAATATTTTATAAATGAGGGATATTTATGGTTAAAAACATTCTAGTAGTTGATGATGATGATGAAATTCGTGATTTGTTGGAATTTGATTTACAACAGAGCGGTTATAATGTAGATACGGCTAAAAACGGGTTGGAAGGCTTAGAAAAGGCATTATCTACTCATTATGATTTAATATTGCTTGATGTTATGATGCCCAAAATGAATGGATTTGATGTTTGTAAAAACATTAGAAACGCAAAAAATCCTGTACCTATTTTGTTATTAACGGCAAAGGGAACTATTAATGATAAAACTGAGGGGTTTGAATGTGGCGCTGATGATTATTTAATCAAACCGTTTGATATTCAAGAAGTTCTTTTAAGAGTTAGAGCGTTGTTGCGCAGGGGACTTTCTCCAAGCGCATCAGAGCTTGACTCATTTAAGAATGAAGTTTTAAAAGCTGGTGATATAGAGATATTTCCAGATGATTTAGAAGTTGCGATTTTAGGAAGTAAAATTAAATTAACCCCAACTGAATTTGAAATATTATATTGTTTAATGCAACATTTTAATAAATCTGTTTCTTTGGCTACATTATTAAATGAAGTATGGGGTTATGATAGTGATGAAGATGTGAGGATGCTTAGGGTCCATGTTGGTGGATTAAGACAAAAAATAGAAAAAAATCCTAAAACACCTAAATATTTGCATACTGTTATAAATGTTGGGTATAAATTAACACCAATAAAAGATATAGAAAATGAAGTTTAATTATAGATTTAAAATTATTGAGCAAATAATAATTGTAATGATTTTTGCGGTATTGACACCGATGATTATTAGTGGGTTTATCATTAACAATGTAAGTCAGCATACGATTAGAAGAGAGCTTAATTATTCAGCATCGATGCTTAGTGAAGTTGTTGTAAAAAACTTAGAGACCGTTTTTTATGCGGCTCAAAGTGAGCTTAACACTATAACAATGGCGATAAAACATTTTCCAAAGAGTGCTTCTAGAAAGTATTTTTTAGAAGCAATAAGAAAAGACTCGAAAGAAATTGATGATGTTGTTCTTGCTGATATTTCTGTTTATAATGAAAAATTTAATAATAATAAAAATTATTATTATTATAATAAAGCTTCTCAAAAATTGTTATTGGGGCAACCGCTTGATTCTAAAAATTGTCTTATTGCATCTATAGATAGAAATACATTGATAGATAAGTTATTTGATATATTTAAAAATGATACAAGGCAAGTTTATATTTTAGATGAAGATGGCGAATTATTATTATCAAATAATTTTTCACAAAAAGAGTATGAATATGCTATTGAGTCTTTGCCGCAGAAATTAATAGAAAATCGTCCACAAAGTTTTGGAAAAGTTAAAAACCAACCTCTTTCATATTATAAATTGGATAGTCCTCCATTGACAGTAATTGTTAACACTACTAGTGCGATCACTCAAAATACAATTAATATAGCTCGTTATAAAATTATTTTAGCTATAGTACTTTCTGTTTTGTTTATATTTATAATGGTTGGGTTGTACACTTCGTATTTATATGTAAATATAAAACAGTTATTTAAAGGCATTATGGCTTTATCAAAAGGAAACTATAAAAGGAAAATTCGTCTTATTTCTAAAAGTTTTACTCCTTTTGAGCTTGTATTTTTAGCTAAAGAATTTAATTTGATGGTGAATGAAATTAATCATTCATATAAACAAATTTTACAAAAAAATAAGGAGTTAAAGAAACTTGATGAATTAAGAGCTAATTTAATAGATACGGTAAGCCATGAATTTAGAACTCCATTAACTAGTATTAAGGGGTATACATCCAGATTGCTGCGTTCAGATATTCAAATTGATGATGAAACTAAAAATAAATCTTTAAAAATAATAAAACGACAAAGTGAAAGATTATCAAGAATGGTTGAAGATTTATTGGTAATTCCAGATATTGAGGGCGCTAAGCTTAATATAAATATTGAGCAAGTTGATTTAAATGAAGTTGTTCAATTGTCTATAAATTCATTAAAAAGTGTAGACACTGAAAATATTTTAGTAAATATTCCTGATGAATTTCCTTTAATATATGCTGATGAGGATAGAATTGAGCAAGTTTTAATTAATTTGCTTGAGAACGCTAAAAAATATGCTTTAGATAATACAAATATTACTTTGAGTGCTTATTCTAATAATAACGTTGCGTACATAAAAGTAGAAAATGAAGCGCCATATATTTCTCAAGAAAAGATTGAGCATTTGTTTGATAAATTTATGAGATTAGATGATACAACAACAAGAACTACAAGAGGTGCGGGGTTAGGCTTGTTTATTGTTAAAGGGTTGGTTGAAGCTATGCATGGAAACATAAAACTTCATTCTACTTCGGATAATCGCTTTATTGCAACTATTTCAATACCAATTGTTCAACAGGGATAAATTATGCTTAATGAAATTTATATGAAAAAAGCTATTGATATAGCTAAAAAGTCTAAAAATGATATCCCAATTGGGGCTGTTTTGGTTAAAAATAATGAAATTATTGCTCAAGCTCATAATGAAAAAGAATTATTACAGCAGGTATCAAAACATGCTGAGATGATTGTAATAGAACAGGCATGTAAAAAATTGAAAAATTGGAGACTTGAAGATTGTAGTTTATATGTGACCTTGGAGCCTTGTCCAATGTGTACTTGGGCTATTTTACAAAGTCGAATTAAAGAGATTTATTATGGTTCTTGCGATAATTTATACGGGGCAATGGGTTCTAAGTTGGATTTAAGAGATTTATTAAATTCTAAAATAATTGTAAAGGGTGGCATTTTAGAAGAAGAATGTGATAATTTGTTAAAACAATATTTTGAGAAGATGAGAAATGATAACAAAGCAAAATTTTGATGAATTGGTAAAAAAGTATGAAACTACAGATTTTATAAAAGATGACCCAATTCAATTTCCACATCTTTTTAGTGAAAAAGAGGATATTGAAATAGCTGGATTTTTGGCGAGTATGTTTTCATATGGTAATAGAAAAGCTTTTATTCCTAAATTGAAGGAATTGTTTAAAATAATGGGTATGAAGCCCTATGAGTATGTTTTGAATTTTGATATAAATACACCTGATTTAAATAATTTTGATTATAGATTTTCAAAAGGCTGTGATATTAAAGAAATAATTTTAATTTTACAAAAATTGTATAAGGAACATTCAAGCTTAGAAGAACTTTTTGAGTATGGATGGGTAATGCATAAAACAGTAAAGGGTATGTTAATAGTAGTAAGTGATTATTTTTATTCTAATGTACAAAATAAAGTATCGAAAGGTTTTTATCACCTTATCCCTGATGCACAAAAAAATAGTGCACTAAAAAGGATGAATATGTTTTTAAGGTGGATGATTAGGAAAAGTGATGTTGATTTAGGTGTTTGGACTTTTCTGCCTTTGTCTGAATTAATAATACCTTTAGATGTTCATGTCGGTAGATTATCTGTTCAGACAGGTTTGATAAAGAAATCAAATGGTGATTTTAAAACAGCAGTAGAAATAACAAATGCCTTAAAAGAATTTGATAAAAATGATCCTGTCAAGTACGATTTTGCATTGTTTGGATATGGGGTTAATAATTGATAATTTAAAAAGTTGTAATGAGTTATTTTATTTGTAACAATCTTTTAACAAACTTGTTTATTTAAGCATTTTTTTTGTAATATTATACTTTATATAAGTGTGTGAACTTAAAAAGCGTTGATTACTTTTTGTAGGAGTGTTGAATGTATAGTCACGAATTAATGAAATTTTTACTTGATTATGATAAACGTGAAGAAAAATCCTCTAAAAAAATATATAATTTTAAAGATGGAAATAAGGCTTTTAACTATAAAAAATTAGCAACTATTCCAATTACTGTAAAAAATCAATAACCATCATATTCTAATTACTTTCTTTTTAAAACCTTACTACCAAAATCAGGCAAACCTAATTGTGGCATTGTTTGTTGCAATTGTTTTGCCTGATTTATTTAATGTTTTTTGTGATAAAATTCTTTTATGAATACATATAGTGCAAAATTTGAAAAGACAGAATTTGAAAAAGTGAGGGCGTATTTTGAGAGTGTTGGTGCCGAGTTTTCAGAGCAACAATATGCTCAATTTCGAGCTAAAACGCCTCATGGTGTTGCTGTTTTATATAATAGCGGTAAATTTTTGATACAAGGTAGTGATGTTAGTTCTTTAGTTAATGAATTTGTTGCATCTTTAAATAAATCCAATGCGATAACTGAACAAAAAATATTAATTAATAGTTCCCCTGTATTATCAGTGAAAGAAGTTCCGTTTCCACATATTGGAGTTGATGAATCAGGGAAGGGGGATTTTTTTGGTCCGCTTGTAATTGCTGGTGTTTTAGCAACTGAAGAAAATTCAAAAAGATTTATAGATGAAGGCATTAAAGATAGTAAAAAACTTACAGATGAAAAAATTCTTAAATTAGCAGGAATAATTAAAGCAAACTCGGTTCATTCCGTTGTGGTTATTGGAAATGAAAAATATAACGAATTGTATGAAAAATTTAATAACCTAAATAAACTTTTAGCTTGGGGACATGCAAGAGTTATTGAAAATATTTTAGAAAAAGAAGCTTGTTCTTACGCTCTATCTGATAAGTTTGGAAACGAGTCGTTAATAAAAAATGCCCTTATTGATAAAGGAAAAAAAATAACTCTAGAGCAAAGAGTAAGAGCAGAAGAAGATATAGCAGTAGCAGCTGCTTCAGTTTTAGCAAGAGCCGAATACGTAAACAGAATGCAAACCCTAAGTCGTAGCTATGAAATTGAACTTCCTAAAGGTGCTTCGGATAAAGTTTTACAAACAGCAAAAAAATACTCTCAAATGTATGGTAAAGATAAATTAAATGTTGTTGCAAAAACACATTTTAAAACCTATAATCAGGTATAGGGAATGAATATGAAAATTAACAACACATCAATATATCAGCCATCTTTTAAAGCACATATTGTCAACAACCAAGCCCTTAGAATTTTGGTTAAAGATATTAGAACGATGTATGGTGATGAATATTTAAAAACTGCCATCAAAAAGTTTAATGAGATAGGCTTGGACGAAGATGAAATTAAATTTGTTTATTCAACATGGGTCTTTCAGAAAGGGTTAGGTCTTGAGTCTAGAAAAGAAGGAGTAACATATATTTTACTCAATGATAAATACATCGGCTTTTTTGAAAATAGATTTATATCAAATTTCTTAGCTCAGACAAAAAAATATATAAATAATCATGGTATACCATTAAAAAAAAATATTGAAGAAATAACACCTACGATTATTGAAAAATCTAAAAAGGAAAATAAGTTATTCAAGATATTTAAAAATATAAAAAATTGGTATAAAACTGATTATTAAAAAAAAGCTCTAAATTTTAAATTTAGAGCTTTTTCTATTAGTTTATAATTTATTCTTCAGATATATCAGTTAATTTAATTTGAGCAGAAGCGTCATCGGATTCAGTATCTGTAGTGGCAAATTCTTTTACAGACTCATCATCTTCCGGAGAAACAATTTTATTAATTGTTACAACTGAATCACCAGCACCTAAGTTTTGCATTTTTACACCTGTTGCAGGTCTGCCTTGACGAGAAATGTCAGAAGCCTTGATTCTACTTACAACACCGCTTGCTGTAACTACCATAATTTCATCTTCTTCATCAACAATAGTCAACGCAACTAATCTTGATTGAATAGTCTTAAATTTAGTAGCAATTAAACCGATACCGCCTCTATTTTGAGTTCTAAACTCTGATAATTTAGAGCGTTTTCCAAAACCATCAGAAGTCGCTACCAACAAGTCTGCATCATAGTCTCTTGGAACAATATCACAACCGATAATATTATCACCCTGACGTAACTTCATAGAATTTACGCCGCGAGCTGAACGTCCGAGTGGTCTAAGCTCGTTAAGTGGGAATCTGATTGCCATACCACAGGATGTACCGATAACGATTTCATCATTTTCGTTTGAAAGTTTAACCCAGTTAAGTGCATCGCCTTCTTCAAGTCCGATTGCAATAATACCTGAGCGTCTAATATTTGAGAAGTTATCCAATCCGATTTTCTTAATGTAGCCGTTTTGAGTAAGCATAATAAGATTTTGGTTAGGATCAAAGTTAGACACAGGTACAACTGCGGTAATTCTTTCATCTTGTTCAATAGGAAGAACATTAACAATAGGCAACCCTTTAGCTTGTCTTTGACCTTCTGGGAAGTCATATACATTCAAGCTATAAACAAGACCTTTGCTTGAGAAGAACAATACTTTATCGTGCATCATTGCGGTAAAGAAGTGTCCAACATCATCATCCTCTTTAGTTTTAATTCCACCTTTACCTCTTGTTGCACGGTTTTGACGCTCAAATGTATCCATTGAAATACGTTTTAAATATCCTTGACGAGTAATAAATACCGCCATTGCTACGTTTGGAGTCAAATCTTCAATAGTCATCTCATCTTGTTCTGGAACAATTTGAGTACGTCTATCATCACCGTATTTTTCTTTATCTTCATTTAATTCTTCTTTAATAATATTCAAGACTTTTTGTCTGTCAGCCAAAATAGCTTCATATTCTGCAATTTTCTGTTTCAAATCATCATACTCAGCTTTAATCTTGTCTTGTTCTAATCCTGTTAAACGTCTTAATTGCATTTCAAGGATAGCATTAGCTTGATCAGCATCTAAACCAAAACGTTTCATTAAGCCGTTTCTGGCGTCTTCTGTCGTTTTTGACTTTTTGATAAGTTCAATAACTTCATCCAAGCTACCCAACGCAATTAACAAACCTGCTAAAATGTGTGCGCGCTGACGAGCTTTTTTCAAGAAGAAAATTGTACGACGAGTAACAATTTCAACTCTGTGTTCAATAAATTCAGTTAATACGTCTTTTAGGTTCATTAATCTTGGCTGTTTACCAACCAAAGCCAACATATTTACCCCAAAAGAAGTTCTTAATTGAGTAAATTTAAACAAGTTATTTTTAACAACTTCAGGTTTTGCGTCACGTTTAAGTTCAATAACAATACGCATACCTTCTCTATCTGACTCGTCTCTTAAATCAGAAATACCGTCAATTTTCTTATCTCTAACAAGTTCAGCAATTTTTTCAATTAATGCTGCTTTATTAACTTGATAAGGAATTTCAGTAACGATAATAGCTGTTCTTGCTTGACGGCCATTACCTCCAGGAATTTCTTCAAACTGAGCAACAGCCTGCATTTTGATAGAACCACGACCTGTCATATAAGCTTGTTTAATATCTCCCAAGCCAACAATTGTTGCAGCGGTTGGAAAATCTGGACCTTTAATATAATGCATCAATCCTTCAACAGAAATATCAGGATTATCAATCAAGGCAACCGTTCCATCAACAACTTCTCTTAAATTGTGAGGAGGGATGTTTGTAGCCATACCTACCGCAATACCTGCAACACCGTTTAAAAGCATCATAGGCAATCTTACAGGCAATACTGATGGTTCTTCTAAAGAACCGTCAAAGTTTGGTTCAAAATCAACTGTTTCGCAGTCAATATCTGCTAACATTGATTGAGTAATTTTATGCATACGAGCCTCTGTATAACGCATAGCAGCTGCAGAGTCTCCATCAACAGAACCGAAGTTTCCATGCCCGTCAATTGTTAAATAACGAGTTGCAAACGGTTGAGCCATACGAACCAATGATTCATAAACAGCTGTATCACCGTGTGGGTGGTATTTACCAAGAACTTCACCAACGATTCTAGCACTTTTCTTAAATGGTTTATCCGGCGTCATGCCAAGCTCATTCATAGCGAATAAAATACGTCTGTGAACAGGTTTTAGACCGTCTCTAACGTCTGGCAATGCACGTCCTACAATAACTGACATCGCATAATCTATATACGAACGTTTCATTTCATCTCTAATGTTGACTGGAACTATCTTTCCGTCTCCAAATAAATTAGTCTGGTTTCCCAAAATTCTACTCCCCATTTCAGTAATTCATTAATATTATTGTAGCATGAAAAGCAACAATTACAAACATAATGAGGATTTTGCAAAAAAAGTTAACACTTTAAAGGGAATTAAGATTAAACACCCAAAACAGAACTCATTTGACTTTGTTGAGATTGCAACTTAGAAATTTGCTTTTCCATGTTTTGGAACTGCAAAACTAAGCGTTCTTGATAGTTTAAAAGTTGAGATGTCTTAGAGTCAATTCTAGCTGTCATGTTGTTTATTTGTGATGTTAATGTATTTGCTCTATTTGTGAAAAAACCATGTTCGCCATCTAATGCTTCATTAACTACATCTTGCACGTTTTGTACAATTCCAGTTATTCCTTTGTCTTGATTACCAACTAATAAATCTTTAACCGCTTGTGGATCTGTTTTTAAAGCTTCTATTAATTTATCTTTATCTATTTGAAACTGGTTAGTATTAGCTTCAACAGAAGTTCCAACTTTACCAGTTGTTATACCAATAGACGCTAACGTTTTATAAGCTTCTGAGTCAGAAACAGCAGTAGTTAAACTCATTCTAACATCATTTCTTAATGAATTGATAGAACTATCATATTGTAAAGCTTCACCAGCAGCAGTTGCATTGTCACTAGTTGTAATCATTGAGTTTATTGCTTTAATTAGTGCTTCTACTTCACTTACAACTGTATCTGTGTTTTGAGATATTGAAATATTAATTGTTTCATTTTCTTCAGTTGTGTTTTTTAAATCCAAAGTTAAGCCTGCAATCCCTGAAACTTCACTAGTTAAAGTATTTGAATATGTTTCTATTTCTGCACCATTTATAATAACTTTGGCATTATTACCCATAACTTGGGTTTCAGGAATTATGTGTCCATCTTGTGTTAGACCAAGAATATCTGTTATGTTTGAGCTTCCACCTTCTATATTTACATTAAAGGCTCCATCTTGTTTTGATGTTATTACTAATTTATTTTGAACGGAGTCATAAAAAGCGTTCGCATTAGTCTTATTTGATGAATTTATTTTAGAAATTAATTCATTCATAGTTGTTGTTTCTGTTATTGTTATTTCTGCACCACCTATATTGAATGTTCCTGTAGTTATCGCCGGAATTTTTTCTCCGTTTTCATCGTATGTATAAAATCCAGACTCAACGTCAGTTAATGCTTTTGTTAAATCTATTGCAGATATAGAATAAGAGCTTGAAACTGTGCCATCTTCATTATTCTTTAATGCTAATGCGGACATAAAATTAGATGTATCCAAATTTGAGCCTATTCTAATATTTTCTTCTCCGGAAACTGATGTAATATTCATTTTTCCATCTTCAAAGGTCACTTCAACTAAAGAATTGCCATTTTCATCTGTGGCTGTTTCTTTAATTTTATTTGCTATATCTTCTAATGTATCAGAAGATTTAATATCGATTGAAAATCTTTTTCCATCAATATAAAAACTTGTAGAGCCTTCTGTAATACTTCCACTGGAAATAGAAGAAATTTTTGTGTTTTCATCTATTTTTGCCGCAACAGAAAATGCACTAGTTACTTTTGTTGGAGATGCCAATTGTAAAACTTGTAAGGAGACATTTTGTCTTGGGGTTGAATTTGTAACTGTAGCTCCAACTTTTTTTGTGTCCGATATTGAAACAGCGTTGGATGAAAAAATATCTTTTTCTGCTCCAAACTTAGCATCTGTAAATTTTTGCGTCGCGCTTAATAAAGAAGAATAAGTGCTTTTAACGCTATTTAAAGCTGTTTGTTGAGTAGTCAATGTTTTCTTTTGCGTTTCCAAAGGGGTAACCCAAGATTCTTGTTTTGCTGAAACTAGGGCTTGTACCCAAGCATCTGTATCTAAACCTGATGCTAAACCGCTAAATGATATACTCATGCTTATCCTCCTTTATAATTAATATACAAGAAATTTAAGAAATAAGTATCATTTATTTATGTGATATTATTAAGATTTCCTCACTTCACTTAAAGCGTCTTCAATTAATGCATCCCATTTTGCAAAAAACATTTCTTCTGAGTATTTTTTCATTGATTCTCTGGCTTTTTGCCCATATTTAATTCTTAAAGGTTGATTATTCATAAGTTCAGTTAGTTTTCTTGCTATATCAATAATGTGAGGTTCGGTTAAAAGTCCATTTTCTCTGTCTATAATTAATTCATTAATACCCGTAGCTGTTTTTAAACCAACACAAGGTAAACCTGATGCTAATGCTTCGGACAAGCCTAAAGGAAAACCCTCAAAAGCACTTGTATATGCCCCTAAATCCGCATCCAAAAATGCTTGTGGTGGATTATTTGTTATACCCATTATTTTTACATTTTTTTCAAGTTTATGCTTGGCTATTAAATCAACAATAACTTTTTTATAACCTTTTGGTTCAAAATCACCATACAAAAGTACTTCCCAATCCGGATAATTGTTTACCATTCTAGCAAATGCTTCAATTAATAATGTTTGCCCTTTATTTTTATCAATCCTCGAAAGATAGATAATTTTCTTTTTAGTTTTTGTTAAATCTACTTGTGTCGGTGGCGTTTTTACAGGGTTGTGTATAACTCTAATTTTTCCTTTATAATATGGTCTCATATATTCAACATAGGATGGGAAAAATACCTGTAAAGCTGAGATTTTTTTTACACAATAATTAAAGAAAATTGCCATTTGTTTAGATTTTTTATCAAACCATTTTGCTGGGATATGATAAACTTTTGGATGTGTATGATACATCTGTAAAATTGGTATTTCATATTTTTTTTCAAATAGTATTTGGCAAGCTACATGCGCAAAAAATGGAATTATAATATCTGGCTTTTCTTTTTCTACGATATATTCAATTTTATCGGATATTTCATCATATCGTGTTTGTTTAAGCGCATCTGGACAACGCCATCTAATATATCTATCGATTAAAGAAACCCGTCTGCGTTTAGATTTAAAGCCATTAATATTCAAATAATCCATATTATAAAAAGCTATAGATTTATCAAGATTAGGATCAGCTTGAGGAAATTCTTTTGCTGGATAAGTTACGACAACTTCATATCCTCTTTTTGCCATTTCATTTGCAAAAAAGTAAAGTACTTTTGTTGCCCCATTTACTGCTGCGTGAACTTTTTCTTGTGATATTAATAAAAGTTTTGTTGCCATTATTATTTTTCCCCTACTGAGCACTTTTTGATTTTTCACAAATCATCTGTGTTAGTTTTATTTTATCTTCATCTTTATAACAAAGAATATTTAAAATATCTGTGTCCCAAATTAAAGCTATTACTTTATTACTTGCTGGTACTTTTTTTAGAAAATTTATAAAATTAACACGATAAGTAGTATCTATATAACTATAAAATTCTTCATCCATTTCTTTTTTAAGAATTTTAACCATTTTTTTTATTGAGTTAATAACTACTAATAAATCGTGAAAAGACAAAGTTTTATCATCAAAATATTTTTTAACTACACTTTTTAAAGAGATATTATATTTTTCGTATTCTTCAATTATGTTTTCCCACAATATTTTAGCAGTAATATGTTGTTGTAATTGAGCATATTTTACGGAAACGGCATTATCATAAACTCTATGAATTAACAAAACTTCTGGAATGTTTGCCAATTGATTTTTTTTATTCAATTCAATCCATAGCTTGTAATCTTCATTATGTATGTATTTTTCATCATATTTCAATTTGTATTTATCCAAAATTGATTTTCTAATAATCATTGTAGGATGCATCATGCAATTGGCAATATATCTTAAAAACGGTTTAATAATTTTATTTTCGCAAGGTGTGGCATATTTATATTTAAGAGGAGTTGCTAGCGCATGACACCCAGCTGCGCTTATTTGTGGGTTTTTATCCATAAAATCTACAGATATTTCTAATCTTTTAGGTTTTGAAATATCATCGGAGTCCATTCTTGCTATATATTCACCCTTAGCTAGTTCTAAGCCCTTATTTAAAGTTTTTATAACACCTAAGTTCTGTTCATTTTCTACATAAATAATTCGTTTATCGTCATATGATAAAATTACATCTTTAACATTATTTATCGTCGAGCCATCATTAATTATGATGAATTCAAAATCTCTAAATGTCTGATTTAAAACACTTGAAATAGCCTCTCTTAGAAACTCTTCTGTTGTATTATAAACAGGCATCAATATAGAAACTTTTACCGAACTTTTAGACATACTACCTCTTCTTGGAAGAGTATACCACAAAATGTAGAGTAATAACAAATATTTATTGAACAGAAAAAATTTTGCAATATAATTAACTTATGAAAAAAATTGCAATTTTAGGATCAACTGGCTCTATAGGTACACAGTCGCTTGAAGTTATTTCTCAGCTTCAAGATAAGGTTGAGATTGTTTCTTTAGCGGCGGGTGCAAATATTAAATTATTAAAAAAACAGATTGTTAATTTTTCCCCTAAAAAAGTTTCTGTAACAAACGAAGAAGATGCTAAAAATTTAAAAAAAGAATTTCCTGATATAGATTTTTATTTTGGAGATAACGGTCTTATTTCTCTGTCAACTGATGAAGAAATTGATACAGTTTTGGTTGCAGTTTCAGGGATAATTGGGTTAAAACCAACCATTGAAGCCATAAAAAAGCAAAAAAGAATAGCTCTTGCAAATAAGGAAACTCTTGTTATAGCTGGTGATATTGTAATGAAATTAGCTAAAGAATATAATGCGCCAATACTTCCTGTTGATAGTGAACACAGTGCAATTTTTCAATGTTTAAACGCTAATTCTCAAATAAAACCCAAAAAACTTATTATAACTGCTTCTGGTGGTCCATTTTTAAATAAAACCCAAGAAGAAATGAATAATGCTACAGCTAGCGTTGCATTAAAACATCCAAGATGGAATATGGGTAAAAAAATAACAATAGATTCCGCAACCCTTATGAATAAAGGTTTAGAAGTGATAGAAGCACATCACTTGTTCGACATGGATTATGATGATATAAAAGTTGTTATTCATCCTCAAAGTATTATTCACAGTGCAATAGAGCATAATGATGGAAGCGTAATTGCTCAACTTGGTATTCCTAGCATGCACATTCCTATTCAATATGCGCTTCTTTACCCGGAAAGGGTAAAAGGAGTTGAATCAGAAAGCTTTGATTTCGCAAAAGTTGCTCAACTTACATTTGAAGAGCCAGATTTTGTTAAATTTAAAGCTTTAAAGTTAGCATTTGAAGCTGGAAAAAAGGGTAAGACTTATCCTTGTGTATTAAATGCGGCAAATGAAGAAGCGGTTTTAGCTTTTCTAAATGATAAAATTAAACTAAATGATATCATTAACATTGTTGAAACGCTTTTAAGTTCACATACGCCAATTGAAAATGCATCGCTTGATGAGTTGTTATGTCTTGATAATGAAACAAGAATAAAAGCTCGTCTTTTAGTTAAGAGTCTTTAAACAATTAAAAAAACTATATTTTATGACCGCTCAATTGAATTGTGTTGCGAAGTCAAATAGTAATATCAAAATAACGGTCATTTGACCGTTATTTGTTAAGTGTAGTAGGTGTTTTGTCGATTTTAAACAATGTTTTCTTTTATCGCTTTCACTGCAGCTTGAACTCTATCATCTACGCATAATTTTTGCAAAATTGAGCAAACATGGGCTTTTGCTGTGTGAACACTTACAATAAGTTCGTTAGCTATTTCTGTATTGCTTTTTCCTGCAACTAATAATTTTAATACTTCAAGTTCTCGTTCTGTTAATTGTGTTCTTGAATCAGTAAATGAGCCTGTTGGAATAATAGTTGGGTCTTTTGGTTTAGGAAACTGATTT
This sequence comes from Candidatus Gastranaerophilaceae bacterium, assembly GCA_045638605.1. Taxonomy (GTDB): domain Bacteria; phylum Cyanobacteriota; class Vampirovibrionia; order Gastranaerophilales; family Gastranaerophilaceae; genus RGIG2134. Next base: position 148,091 of record JAZUBS010000026.1, on the reverse strand, counting down.
AATGCCCATTTGGCAATGCCTGGATCTAGCCAACAAGCACCTTTGGCAATGTTTTGAATGACGCTAGAGAGAGTTTCTGGGTCTATATCTTTTAGGCAATAACCTTTAGCACCAGCTCCTAGCATAGCCATAACTTCTTCTTCTCTATCGTGAGATGTTAATGCAATGATACCTGTTTGAGGTTCTATTTCTAGTATTTTTGTTGTTGCTTCGATACCATTCATCCCCGCTAGCCCCAAGTCCATAAGAACTATATTTGGTTTTAATCGTTTTACAACTTCAATACCTTCTAGACCATCACTAGCTTCGCCTATTACATTTATGTGCGGGTATTGGTTTAATGCTGAAACCAGCCCTACTCTTGTTAGGGTATAATCTTCAATTATTACTACTGTTATTGCTTTATCTTTTTTAGTGTTTTCTATCATTTTTGTTCCCATTTCCTTATCTCCTTACCACGCAATATAGTAATAATATAGATAATATTTTTTATTGTATATTACCCAAGTAGGCTATTTTTTATTATTGGATAAATTTCTCCGATTGCATAAAGTGAGCCTGTTAAAATAGTTACTTTTCCTTGTTTTTTGTTTTGAATAATTATTTCTTTTAATTCTGTTTTTTTTATTGTAGTCGACTTTGTATATTTGGTTTTTATTAATTCATTAAAATTTACTGCGTTTTGATGTTCAAATTCTAAAAATTTAATATTATCTTTTGGTGTTAATAGTGTAGAAAGGATTGTATTGTAATCTTTTGTATTTATTGATGCATATATAAATTCAAAAGATTGATTTGGAAACATATTATCAATTGATTTCCTTAAGACTCTTGCTCCATCAGGATTGTGAGCTCCATCAATAACAAGATTTAAATCTTTTATATATTGAAAGCGTCCATTATGAGTTACATTTTTTAATCCATTTTTTATAGATATTTCAGGTATTTTGTAACCTAATTTTTTTAATTCGTTAATAACACCTAGACTTAGTGATAAATTTTCGTTTTGATAATTTCCTAAAAGGTTGAATTCATAAAAATTGTTATCGATTTGTGCGAAGTTTATGCCTTTTATATTTTTTGTATTTGTACTAATTGGGAGTTTAATTAACTTTGCATTTTTATTTTTTGCAATTTCATTTATTACTTCTAATCCATTGTTAGTTTCAATAATACAGCAGGGCGTATTTTGTTTTATTATTCCAGCTTTTTCAAATGCAATTTTTTCAATTGTATTGCCCAGTCTATCTATATGGTCTAATGAAATTGAAGTAATGGCTGTTAAAATTGGATTTTTTATAACATTCGTTGCATCAAGTCTGCCTCCAAGCCCAACTTCTATAATTGCAATATCGACCCCTTCTTGTGCAAAATACAAAAAACTTACGACTGTTATTATTTCAAATTCTGTTAAATAAATATTGTTTACCTTTGCTTTTTCGTTAATTTTATTAAGCAATTCAAATAGCGTTTCATCAGGAATTGGTTTGGAATTTATTTGAATACGCTCATTGTATTTTTCAAGATGAGGGCTAGTAAAAAGACCAGTTTTATAGCCACTTTCAGAAAGGATACTATTAAGTATTGCGCAAGTAGAGCCTTTGCCGTTAGTCCCTGCTATGTGTATTGTTTTGATTTTATCTTGAGGATTGTTTAGTATATTTAAAATTTTTGATATTCTATTCAAACCCAATTCAATGTGGAATTTTTCTTTTGATGTTAGAAGTTGTACACATTTATTATACTTAGACATTATATTGCAATCTCTTTTAATGCTTGTGTTATTTCTTTTGTTGCGTTAGGTTTACTAAAACTTTTAATTGCCTTTTTCATTTGTTTTAGTTGTTCAGGATTATTAATTAAATTTTTTATAGTTGTTGTAAGTGTTTCTTTATTAAATTCTGAATCTTCAATATAAATTGCTGCACCAGCGTTTTCATAGCAGCGAGCATTTTTTCTTTGATGATCAGCCGCCGCATATGGATAAGGTATAAGTATAGCTGGGATTTCTACGGCAGCGAGTTCAGAAAGACTAAGCGAGCCTGCTCTTGCTATTGCAATATCTGCGGCTTTTAATGGGAGTGCCATGTTGCTAAAATAAGGTTGAATTAGTATTTTAGGGTTGTTTTTATATTCTGGATAGATTTTTTCAAGTTGTTTTATTTCTGTTTCAAAATTTTTATTACCAGTTTGTAAAATAACATTGATGTTTAATTCTTTTGTGATGTATTCAAGTGCCTCAATTGTTGTTGTATTAATGCTTGTAGCCCCTTGAGAACCGCCCATTACAAGCAATGTTAAGCCATCTTTAATGTTTAATTCTTTTTTAGCTTCTTCTTTTGTTATTGAATAAAAATCTTGTTTTATAGGGTTGCCAAAAACTTTTATATTTTTATTTTGTATGAATTTTTTAGCATCTTCAAATGCTAGAGAAACAATATTTGCGCCTCTTGACACATATCTTGAAACAATCCCAGGATGAGCATCTGAATCGTGCATCATAAATGGAGTATTGCTTAAAATTGCAGCCATCAATGCCGGTGCGCAGACATATCCGCCTGTTCCAAAAATTGCGTTAGGCTTGTATTTGTAAATGTAAAATAATGCTTTCCAAATAGCTCCTTGTAGTTTTAACCCCCATAACAAAAAATTTAAATTTAATTTTCGTGGCATATAAGATATATTCACAGGCAAAAATTCAATATTTTCTTCTAGTGCTATTTTTTCTTCTAAGTTACCTGCTTTTCCTACAAAATAAATTTTTACGTTATCATCTTTATTTAATTCTTTTGCTATGGAAATCGCTGGATAGATGTGTCCTCCAGTGCCGCCGCCGGTAACAAAATATATTTTTTTATATTCTTTGTTCAATGTTATTAATCCTTTTTATTCGTTTACGTGAGATATTTAAAAGTATACCAATCATCGTCATATTTACAACGAGTGATGTTCCACCATAGCTTACAAATGGTAAAGGAACCCCAGTTGCAGGGAGAAATGAACTGGCTACACTCATATTCAATGCAGCTTGTACGCCTAAAACCGCAGTAATGCCTATTGCCAATAATTTACCAAAAATATCTGGGCATCTTGAGGATATGATTAATCCTCTATGAATTAATGCACAAAATAAACCTATTACGAGTAAACAACCAAAGAACCCTGCTTCTTCTGCGATAATAGCAAAGATAAAGTCTGTATGAGCTTCGGGCAGCCAAAAAAGTTTTTGTTTTGAGTTTCCATATCCAACTCCTAAAACTCCTCCAACTGCAAAAGCTAATTTTGATTGAATTACGTTATATCCTAGCCCTTGTGGGTCAACTTCAGGGTTGAACCATGTTTTAATACGGTTTATTTGATATGTGTGAAGTAAAAATGGTAGTGGTGCGCAGGCAAGTAACCCCATTTTAAAAAGCAATTTAAACGACCCACCACAAGTTAAATACATTATTGCTCCAGTTATAACTATTAGCATTATCATTGATAAGTTTGGCTGCAGAAAAATTATCAACAGCATTGCAAATATTGGAATATAATATTTTAGTTTTTCTTCACTTAATAATTTAGCGTCTTTATAAAAAGCTTTACTAAGCAAACCAATTACTGCTATTTTTGCTAATTCGGAAGGCTGAAATTGTATTGGACCTAGTTGCATCCATCTTTTTGCACCATTAGCTACAACACCTAGAGGTGTGAATTTAACGAGCAGCAGCAAACCTACAACACCCCAAGCAAAAGGTATAATGTATTTTGATAGTTTTCTATAATCAGTTTGGACAAAGTAGTTCATAGAAAAAATACCAAGTATTAAGAAAAACACTTGTTTTAATACATATGAAGCAGGATTTGCGCCTTCTTCAATAGCTTTTTGTGCGGTTGTCGAAAAAATAGCCATAATCCCAATTACTATTAAGAAAATAACAATAATTAATAATTTATTATCAGGTGGCGATAATAAAGGCGTTTGATTTAAATATTGTGATTTTTTTATATTAGGATTTTGATATGACATAGTTTTTGAAAGCCTCTCCTCTTACTTCGTAGTTGTCAAACATGTCATAGCTTGCGCATGCTGGTGATAATAAGCAGATTTCATTATTTAGTTCAATTGATTTATCTATTGCTGCTTCTAAAGTTTTTGTTTTGTGTATTTTGTTAAAATTATTTGATTTTAAAGCATCTTCAAATCTTTGAGTAGCTTCACCTATTAATATAACATCTGAAACACATTCGTTTATTGAATTACAAAACTCTGTTAAGTCAGTCATTTTGTCTCTTCCACCGGCTATAAGAGTTAGTGTTTTGTTTGTGAATGAACGGATTGCAACTATAGAAGCTTCGGGGTTTGTTGCTTTTGAATCATTATAAAATTCAATATTTCCTATTTTTTTTGTGAATTCACAGCGATGTTCTACAGCTTTAAATTGCATAATAGCATGCTTAATTTCTTCGTTTTTTAAACCTACTAATTTAGCTGCAATAATCGCTGCCATAACGTTTTGATAGTTATGGTCTCCCACTAATGGGATTTCATTTAATGAAATTATATATTCAGCTTCATTTTTTCTTTTAAAATAAATAGCATTATCTTTTATGTAAGCACAATTTTTTTCAAATTCTTTTCCAAAATAGAAATTTTCACTATGTGTTGTTTTTGAAAATTCATATAATTTTTCATCGCAGGCATTGTATATCGCAAAAATTGGTTCAAGCGGCGATTTGAATATTTTAGCTTTAGCTGCAAAATAATTATCAAGTCCTTTGTGCCAGTCTATATGATCTGGTGTGAAGTTTAAAAACATTGCTATTTGAGCTTTAAAACTTTTGCTATGTTCTATTTGGAAGGAGCTTAATTCAGAAATTAGGTAGTCGTATTTTTTATCATTATTTAGCAATGAAATTGGGGGCACGCCTATATTACCACAACTTGGAGCTACATATTTTGTTGACAAAATATGCGAAGTTAGTGCTGTTGTTGTGGTCTTGCCGTTTGTTCCTGTTATTGCAATAAAGGGGGTAGTTGTTTCTTTATATGCAAGTTCAATTTCACTAATTATTGGAATATTTTTTTCTTTAACTTTTTGAATAAGTTCGCTATGTGGAGGTATTCCAGGGCTTGTAATTGCTAAATGTGAGTCATTTAAAAATTCATCTGAATGTTTTTCAAATTCACATTTTATTCCATTATTAATTAATTCTTCTAAAAGTGGTTTGTCGGACTCTTTTAGGGCTTTTTGCTCTGTAATATAGCAATTGGCTCCTTTTTTGTTTAAATATTTAGCTGCAGCAATTCCGCTTTTTGAAAAACCTAAAATTAAAACTTTTATATCATACCAATTTCTTTTCATATTATATTAATCCTGTTTTTGTAATGTAAAAAATAGTTAATCCAATTATTGTTGAAATCAAAGTAATAGCAGAAAAAGCTATTACAATTTTATTTTCAGACCAATTTAAAAGTTCAAAATGATGATGTATTGGTGACATTTTGAATATTCTTTTCCCTGTTAGTTTAAAGCTTGAAACTTGTAAAATTACAGAAAGGGTTTCTATTATAAAAATTATTCCGAAAAATAATAAAAATAATTCAAATTTACCAATTACTGCAATTGTTCCTATTAATCCGCCCAAAGCTAATGAGCCGGTATCGCCCATAAATACTTGAGCAGGGTGTTTGTTGAAATACAAAAAACCCAAGCATGCACCTGAGGCAGATGCACAAATGATTGCGATATCGGCGTTTTGTGTTAATAATGCTAAAATTGCGCACCCAATAAAGGCAACAATACAGTTAGATGCAGCAAGTCCATCTAAGCCATCAGTCAAATTTACTGCATTAGAGGCTCCAGTGATTACAAAAATTGAAAATAAAGGATATAACCAACCTAAATCTATTGAAAAACCAGCGATAGAAATTATAGTCATTTTATTAAGTGTTAAATAAAGGGTTGGTAATGCCGCTATCGCTATTTGCAAAAATAATTTTCCTTTGGGTGATAATCCTTTATTTTGATTTTTAGTGATTTTTTGATAGTCATCTTGAAATCCTGTTAACATAAAGAATATCAGTGTAAGGAGAATTAAAAAAGATTGTGTTGTTGTTACTTGTTCCATAGGTAGTGCTATCAATGATGCAATAATTGTTGTTAAAATGATTGCAAATCCGCCGGTTGTTGGAGTACCACTTTTTTGGGCATGACGCTGTGGGGCATCTTCAAGTATTGGTTGGTTGTATAATTTTTTCTTTAAAAAATCCAGATAAACAACTCCTAGTAATAAAGATAAAACAAGCGCAATTAATCCCGCTACTATTGTTATAATCATTTTTTTATCTCCTCAATTATTTTATAAAGATTCATGCTGTTTGAACCTTTTAAAAATATTTTTGTTTTATTTTGTATTTTTTTTAATTCATTCACTACACTTATGTTATCGCAAAAATGAATTGATTTGTGTTTTGTTTTTTGGGAGATGTTTTTTGCTAAATCTCCGACTGTGTATACTGTTATATCAGAAAATTGATTTAAAAAGTTACCAATTTCTTCGTGGTATTTAATTTCATTTTCACCCAATTCTTTCATATCAGCCAGTACTAATATTTTTTCTCCGTCGTAGAGTTCTATAAATGTTTTAATAGCGGCTTTCATTGAGTCAGGATTTGCATTGTAACTATCATTTATCATTGTTAAGTTGTTGATAATCGTTTCTTCAAATCGTTTTTCTATTGGACTGTATTTATTTAAACCATTTTGAATTTGATTAGGTGTTAATCCGTATTGTAATGCAGCTTCTATTCCTAAAAGTGAATCCAATATGTTGTATTCTCCACCTATTTTTAATTGATAAGAGTGATTTTTGTATATAAATTCTGAATGTTTTTGGGTCATGGAAATAATTTTAAAGTCATTAATAATATTATGTTTTCCATAAAAATCTCTTAGCGCTTGTTCAAAAAGCTTGTCTTTGTGGGTTATAAGCTGCCCATCAGGTTGCAAATATTTTATTATTTCGCATTTTGCTTTTGCGATGTTTTCCTTGCTTCCGAGTCTACCTATATGGGCAGTTCCAATGTTTGTTATAATTGCATAGTTGGGTTGAGCGTATTTTGAAAGTAATTCAATTTCGCCTAATCCTCTCATCCCCATTTCAACTATTAGAACTTCTGTATCATCTGGCATTGTTAGTAAAGTTTGACAAAGTCCAATTTCATTATTGTGATTAAGTTGTGATTTGTGTGTTTTTTTATTAGCTTCAAATATTGCTGAAAAAATTTCTTTTGTTGTCGTTTTTCCAGATGAACCTGTAATGGCGAAAGTTGTTGGATTTATTTTGTTTTTATAATGATTTGCGAGTTGTAAATATGCTATTTTTGTATCATCAACTATAATTTCAAAAACATTATCAATGTTTTGTGGTGATGTTGTGAAATATCCGAGGCATCCTTTTTTAATTGCATCTTTTATAAATTTTTCACCATCAAAGTTTTCACCTTTAAGCGGTAAATAAAAATCTTCAGCTTTAATTGTTCTGGTATCAGTTGATATTGAAAATGTTTGTTTATCATCAACGATATTTTGGTTAGATTTGCCTTGTGTAATGTTTATAAGTTCGTTAAAAGTAAATTTCATTGTACACTTCCTCTATCTATTATTTTACTCCAATAAAATTTAAGTTGAAACAATTTAATATTGTGTAATAAACTATTTACATTTATTAAAAAATAATAAAAATTCTTTTTGTTTAATTTATCATTGATGATGGTGTGGAGAAAATATTTTATTTATGAAAAAGGTTTTACTTGGGATATTTTTATTTGTATTTTTTTGTGGGATGCAAGCTAGTATTGCCACTGAAGTCCAATTAAGTGTAAAAGTTGATAGTGAAGTGGATAAGGAAAATGAAATAGAAAAAGCAATCCAAGATAGAGAAGAAGCCTCTGAATTATATGATACTCCGGTTTTTTTTGAAGCTGAAGAACAAAGCCTAAATATACAACCATCTACTAGCGTTGAGACTGTAGGTGTAAGCAACACTTTTTATAATAGATTATCAAAAAACTTAAAAGATATTTATTCTTTACAGGTGGAAAATACAAATACTGTATCTGCTTTATTGGCAGAATCTTTAACTTGGGATATAGAAAAAGGTCCAGTTGAAAAACTTCATTTATGGGGTTCTTTTGGAACAATGATGAGCGCAGATTTTCCACAAGGAAAAGACTCTTCTGTTGGTTATACCTCGAATAACATTAATATTTTATTAAATGGAAAAATGAGATCAGGAAAAGAGGATTTTGCATTGATGCTCGATGTAACGCCATCTCACAGAAATTTCTTTCAACAATTTGTTCAAGATGCTTATTTCCAAACACATAGAGTAAAAAATCATTCAATTTTAATAGGTAACTCTCGTCCAGCAGTGGGATTTGAAGGTGCGCAATCTCCATATACTTTACCATTTGTTAATCGTTCTCAAATATCAAGGCATTTTGGTTCTGTCAGAAAAGCGGGAGTTAGAGTTAGAAGTGATTATGAGGTGATAAATTATGATATTGGAGGATATAGCTCTGATACTTTTTTTACTGAATTTATGCCCGGAGCAGAGTTTGATGGATGGTTAAGTGTAAAACCATTTGCAAAAAGTGATGGAAAATATGGAAGATTATCAACAGGTGCAGGAATTGTGGCTGGAGATAGAAACAATGTTGATTTTTTTGTAACCGGTGCGTATCTTGGATATGAATATAAAAGATTTTGGATGCGTTCAGAATTTGCATCTGCTGATGGTTCAAATGGCGCAACAGGATTGAGTGCTAAAAATAGAGAAGGTTTGTATGCAACGTTAGGATATCATTTGTCTCCCAAGGTTGAATTTATTGCAAGGTATGATGAATTTGATCAAGATAAAAAAGTTGCGCATAATAATCGTAGAGAGTATACAGCTGGAATGAATTATTATTTAAAAGGTCAAGCAATGAAGTTAATATTAAACTATATTTATTGTCAAACTCAAAATCAATTAGATTCACATAGATTGTTATTAGGTACCCAATTAATACTATAATTTTGTTTTAAAACTTTACAATTTCTGTATAATTTATTTCGTTTGAGTTAGGCTTATTATAAGAATTGGTTGAGGTATTTTTTTTATGAAAAAGTTTTTTAAGATTTTTGGAATTTCTATTGCTAGTATTTTAGCTCTTTTATATATTTCTTTTCTATTAATATTGCCAAATGTTGTTGATTTAAATAAATTTAAACCAATGGTGAAAGAACTTGCAATGCAAAATGCTATGCTTGATATTGATTTTACAAATGCTAAAATTTCAACGACCCCACTTTTGCATGCCGGTGTAATTATAGAAAATTTGAGAGTGAATTTGCCAGACAAAAGTGAATTTTTGTATACAGAAAAAATAAAAACAAGAATTTCTCTTCCTCACTTGCTTTTGTTAACGCTGAGAGTTTCTTGTGCTGAAATTGTTAATCCAAAAATTAATTTGGATATTCAAAATGGCGAACAATATAAAGTTGTAAAACTAGTTGAAGATATAGTTAACGCGCAGAAGGAAGATTTTTCAAAAGTAAAATCTACTACTAATAATAATTCATCTTTTGATGCCTCTGTTATAAAAATTGTAGTGCCTGCGTTTAAATTAAACAATTATCAATTATCGATTAATGACCCCAAAAATTCTCAAAATATGAAACTTAAAGGTGAAGAGCTAATCGTTGGCTACTTTAATGGAAAAAAAGCAAGAGTTAAAACTGATGCGCAGTTGTTAATTGATGATAAAGAAAAAATCAATGCTAATGTATCGATAAATACTTTTATCCCATCAATGCCACCGGCATTAGATGAAGAGGATGATGATATACAAAGATTAGAAATACCTTTTGTTAACCCTATTAATGTTTATAAAACCTATGATTTTAAAGCAAATATAGATACAAATATTAAGATTAGGGATAGTAAAAAAGGTCTTTTAGTTAGAGGGTTTTCTAATATAGAAAATATTTCAATGACATTGTCTGGCTATAAATTGCCTGAAAGTTTTGTTCATTTGGTTTTCTTGGGTAAAAAAGCATTAATTGATACAGATTTGTATGTAAATCCAACAGCTCAGCTTTCATTAAATGGTAAAGTTGGCTATGGAAAAAGACCTTTTACTGATTTAAATATAATTACATCAAAAATATATTATAATGATTTGTTAGTATTTACAAAGGCTGTTTTAGATACTTTCTGCATCCCTAATAATTTATCTGATATAAGAGCTCAAGGTTATTTTGTTGTAGATAGTGTAATAAAAACTAATTTCAAAAAATGGAAGTCATCTGGTTCTATAGTTGTAAAAGATGGAGCTTTATCTGATAAAAAAGCTGGACTTCTTATAAAAGATGCCAATGTTGATATTAATTTAGATGATAATATTTTAAAAATTGAAAAGGGTAAGATTAATATCAATAGTTCGGATTTGATTGTTAGCGGACAAATTGATAATAAAGCAGTTGCTGACTTAAATTTATATATAGAAAGTTTATCTTTAAAAGAATTGTTTGATGTGTTTGCACCATCGATAATAAAAAAACAGTTTGCTCTTAATTCTGGAGTTTTAACCTTAAATTCTCAAATTAGTGGTGAATTAAAAAAAGCGCATGCACTTATAAATGTTGGGTTAAAAAACTTTTCATTAAATGAGCGAAAAAATGCGTTTAAATTGTTTAATGAAGATTTGAATGTGAAGCTGGACACAACGTTCCCTGCATTAGATGGGAGTATTGTAAACAAGAACTTTAAATTTACTATTCCATCTACAAATTCATCTATTTATTTCCCATTGATAGCAATATCTATGGACGAAAAAGATATTAATATAATGAAATCGGGTATGAAATTAAACAATTCAAGTATTGTTAATTTCCATGGGACGGTTTGTGATTATGCAATAAATCCTGATATTAAATTTTATGCTGATGGAAAAGTTTATGCCGATGATTTAAAAACATTAGCAGGAAAAGATGCATCTTCCTTTATTGATGGAAAAGGTGCTATGCCGTTGTATTTAACATTAAATGGAACATTAAAAAAACTTGTGCTTTTAACCCAATTAATGACAGATGAGAATAATTATTTCTCTCCGGTGTCGTTTAATATGTTAAAAGGAAAGCAAAATATTTTTCAAGCACATGTTGATTACAAAGGAAATAGATTAAAAATAAAAGAAACAGGGGTGTATTCTAAGAGTGAATATACTGCATTTACTTCTGATTTAGATGCAAACTTAGCTAATTCAAAGCAGATTGCCCTAATAGATGCAACTATAACTAACTTGAATTCTAGCCCTTATATAAATTTATTTAAGTTTATTATTCCTAATAAAATGAATGGTTCGATATATGCATTTAATAATTCAGAATTTACCTTAGAAAAAACAATGTTGTTTGCTTTTGGTGAAGCTATTCAACCTAAAATTAGAGGGATATTGAAAATAACAGACTTATCAATACCTCAGTTATTTATAAAAATGAAAGAAGCTTATATTGATACGCGTGAGCGTAAATTGGATTTTGCATTGAATGACTTATTAATGAATGGTTCTGATTTTAAAATCAATGGAGATGTTGAATTAAATGAGTTGCCATTACTCGTGTTGCCATCTTTAAATATTAATTCTAATAACGTTGATGTTGCAAAATTAAATGAAGTTGCGGTTGCTGCTGCAAAAATAATGCCAACAATAACTTCAACTAGCTCAAAAAACGCAGCACCAGCAGATATTCCTGTATGGCTAAAAAATGGAAATATTAATTTCAAAAAAATTGATGCGGCACCGGTTGTAGCATTGAACACAACAGGGAAAATTTCATTAAAAAATAATTTATTTAAGCTTGATAATTTAAAAACAACATCAATGGGTGGAACTATCAGCGGAAACGTCAATATGAATTTGTTAAATTCATTATTAGCTGTTAAAGTTAACGGTAAAAACTTTGATGTTGAAAAAGCTTTGCTTACTTTAGCAAATATGAAAGATACTATAGCAGGGACTGCTAGTTTTAAAACAGATATAACTATGAATGCCGCTGCACCAAACCAAACAGAACAAATGCGCTCTTTATATGGTACAGTGGATTTCAATATTATAGACGGTCAACTTGGACCATTCGGGAAAATTGAAAACTTGATTCTTGCTCAAAATATTCGAGAGTCTAAATTTTTCCAAACAGCATTGGGCGGAGTCATTAACGCTTTTGCAACTATAGAAAGTTCACACTTCCAAAATCTTGACGGACATTTAGAATTTGCAAATGGGGTAGTAAATATTAATCCTATTACAACAATCGGAAAAGTATTATGCGTCCATATTGCAGGAGCTTTTGATTTGATTGAAAACACTGCGGATATGAAGTTGAGAGCAAGAATGGGCTCTCAATTCTCAAACCTACTTGGACCATTAGCTGCACTCAACCCTATAAACTTGGTTAAAGTTACCCCAGGATTAAACGTTATGGCAGCTCAAGCATTCCAGTTCTTCTGCGAATCTGTAACTCAAGCGGAAATGGATGCGTTACCAGATTTTGTTGATGAGTTTTCAAAACTTAGTACAACTAAATTTCAAGTTGTAATAAGAGGTGATGTTGCAAAACCACTTACATTAATTAAGTCATTTAAGTGGTTAGCTTTGGAGTCTGATATAGAGGCAGCTCAAAGTTTTGTAAGCACCTTGCCTGACCCATCTATTATGCCTAATGCTGAAAATGCAACGTATGAAGAAATTATGCAAATGAAAGCACAAATTGAAGCTCAAAGAGCAAAAGAAGATGCTAAACTTATTAATAGAGCAAAACGTATTTTAAATATAGAATATAAATATTCAGATGAATTATAATACATAAATTAAGAAAGAGGTTTTTATGTTAACAAAAAATTCAAGTCTTATTACAAAATTTAGCGGGGTAGATTTTGATAAATATTCATCAAAAGTTTCTATTTTTGTTAATGAATTTTCTTCTCGCGCTAATCAAAAAGGACAATTTTTAAATTGGGTAAACTTACCGCAAGAACAAGCAAAAAGAGTTGATGAAATTTATTCTTTAGCTCAAGGTCTAAAAAATCAAACAGGAGCAAAAAAACTTTCCGTTATGGGTATTGGTGGTTCAAAGCATACAGTAGAACACATGCTTTCAATTAACGGTTTAAACGTTAGACAAGATGTTATTGAATTTTATTCAGATGTTGATTCTGCAAGCTTAGAAAGATACTTATACAGATTAGGTAACGTTTTAGACTCTAACTATATGATAGCTTCAAAATCAGGCTCAACTTTTGAAACAAAAGACGGATTTTTAAGATTATTACAAATGGTTACAGATGCTTATGTTGCACAAGGTAAAACAACGGAAGAATCTTCTAAATTGGCTCATAAACACTTTATCGCTGTAACTGATGCTAACGCTGAAAAAAGTGAACTTCGTCGTACATCAATCGAAAATGGTTGGATTGGTGATTTGTTTATTCATGATGATGTAGGTGGTAGATTTTCTGCATTTGATGATCATGCTTTATTCTCATTGGCTTATGCAGGTATGAAAAAAGAAGATATGGTTGCTATGTTGAATTCTGCTCAAGCAGTTTCTGCAGAATCTTTAACAGCAGATTTAAGCGTTAATGATGCATTAAAAGAAGGTATTTTCTGGGCTGATGCAAAATTAAGTGGTGTTTTGCCATCAGTTCATCAATATATGGGTGCAATTTTTGAAAATACTGTATACTGGCATGCACAAATGCAAAATGAATCTGTAAAAGATACTTTAAAGCAAGTTGCAAAAGTTCCAGATGCTATGCACCACAGTGCAGAAGCACACTTTAACCCAGCAAACAAATTAGCTTTTGCGCTGACTGTTCCAGCAGACTGTGGTGTATGTAGAGAAAATGCAGAAAGCTATATCGATGCATTGTCAAAATCATACGAAGTTTCTGGCACTTTCTTCTTAGAAACAGTAGAAACAAAAGGTATGGGAATGACTCCACAAGCAGCTGGCGCAATGACTCAATTTCGTGCGTTTGCTACTGTTTATCAAGAAATTGTTGAAAAAACAATGACAAATACACAATTCCCAGAAGTTTTAGACAGTGTACTTCAACCACACGTTGAATTCTACAAAAAGAATTTAAAAGGTGGCGTTGTAGTTCCTGGTAGAATTTCAAAATAGTTGTTTAAACTTTCAATTCTAAAAAGCCCTTTGTTGTAATAACAAGGGCTTTTTTATATTTAATAATTATTTTTTATAAAGAAACAATTTTTGGTAAGGTTTTCAATTCATAAAAAGCTTTTGATGCAGTCATAAAATTTTCAGGATTAGCAGAAACATAAAATTTAGGCTCATAAGTTTTTTTATTATTTAATAATTTTTTATTAGCCAAATCTTCTTTAATAAAGTTTATAAAGTCTTGCGCTGGATTAATAAAATTAATTTTATTATTACTTAACTCTTTTAAAGCTTCTGTTAAGTATGGATAGTGTGTACAACCCAAAATCACATTTTCGCATCCTGCTTCTATGATTGGATTTAAAGATTTTAATAGGATTTTAGTGCTTTCCTCGCTAGTGTAATCACCGCTTTCAACAACTTTTACCCAATCTGGACATGCCTGTTGTACAACTTCTAAACTAGGATTGTTTTTTGTTAATTCTATTTTGTATTTATTAGAATTTATTGTTGCAATAGTTGCCAATACTCCAATTTTACCACTATATCGAGGGGCAATACATTTAGCCGCAACTTGAATTATTGGATAAAGCTCAAAAGCATATTTTTCTTTCATCTCGTCATAAACATTAGATGAAGTTGTATTGCAAGCCATAATAACAGCTTTTACGTTGCGTTCTTTAAAGTAATCAAATATAGAACCTGAAATTTTTAGCAATTCAGATTTTGTTTTGGTTCCATATGGTAGATTTTTTGTATCACCAAAGTAAATATAATTTTCGTTAGGTAAAAGCTTTTCTAAATCTTTAAAAACAGTTGTTCCACCTATTCCTGAATCGTATACTCCAATTGCTCTTTCATCCATTTTATTTGTTACCTTCTTTTTTAATGAATTTTATAATTCCTTCAGCTATACCTTCTGCGGTTTTTTGTTTTCTACTTTGTGTAACCAACTCACTACGTTCATTATCGTTCGAAATAAATCCAATTTCAACTAAAATTGATTTAGCTTTAGTATGATTTATTACATAAAATTTAGATTTTATAAGTCCTCTATCTTCAGCTTTTACTTTTTTAGCAAATTCTTCATGAACGACTTGTGCAAGGTTAAAACCATCATCAGTCCAATAGTGGGTTTCAATACCGTTAGGGTCAGAACTTACACTAGAATTCACATGAATACTTACAAAAATATCAGCCCTCCGTTTATCCGAGAACTCCACTCGTTCTTCTAATGACATTGTCCTATCGTCCCAACGAGTTAGTTCAACTTTATATCCTTTTTTAGTTAAAATTTGTGCAATCATTTTTGACACTTCAAGGTTTATGTCTTTTTCATTAATTCCAGCTTTTACTGCCCCTCCGTCCATTCCACCATGTCCTGGGTCAATTATTATTAATCCACTGGTTTTGGAAGAACCATATCTTATTAGATTTTTAGTTGATGGTATAATTTGTTTGTTTTTTATTCTTACGTATAATTGTCTTCCATCTTCTCTTGAATATATATCTATTTCGGAATTATCATTAAGTGGAAATTCGTATTTTACCCCGCCACCTTTCATTTCATAAGCTGTCATTTTAGCTAAATTACTTGATGAAACTACTTTTTTAAATATTTCATTATTAAAACTTATAGCATTAAATACCATAATCTCTAATTTTTTATCCACTTCTTTTACAGAATAAACAATAGGTTGAGAATATGTTTCAGAAAAAACGTCTGTTATAGAGTTTTCAGCTCGAGCTGTTGTTTTTAATATTTGAGAATTGTTTTCATATAATTTTATTCCTGCCAGTCGTTTATCATTACCCAAAAGTAACCCTTGCCCGTCAGCTGAATAAATAGGCAAATAATCTTGTGGGGTAGGCGTAGTTATGACTAGTCTAACTTTTGACGGTTCAAATTGACCAACTTTTAGTGTTTCATTTTCCGAAAGTTGTATTTCTACATTTTTGAATTTTTGAGTAACCATTGTATTTGGTAAGTCATAAACGACTCTAGTTGGATTTGTTAGGTATAAAGGTTTTTCTAGTTGTAGACGACCTGAACCTAATAATAGAATATTTCCATGTTTTATATCTATTCGAGAAAGATAATAATTTGTGCGAAGTTTAAAAATTCTGCTCCAGTTAATATTTGTGGGTAAACTTGTTATAGCGTTAGATATTGTTTGTTTGGTTGGTTCTGTTGTATTTATAGAGGAAAAAGCTTTTTGAATGTTTTGTAAATTAACATTTGTTAATTCTTGTTGTTGATTTGTAGGTTGGTTTTGTAAACTAGGTTGATTTATTTCACTTTGCGAGATATAAACTGTTTTTTCTAGGTAATCAATATCATCTGAACGAGCGCTTCTGTAAGATTTTGTAAAACTGCTTTGTCGTAGAGCTAACTCGCCATATTTAAACAAATAATTCCCTTTAACATTTATCACGCTAATATTTTTAGGATTAAAGTTTGCTGTGTGATAAAAGACGACTCGAACAACGTTAGGATTTGTTGAAAATTGAGATACTCTTATTTGAGTAATGTCGCTATTTCTAAAAAACCAACTTTCATTTGGGCGTGTTAAAATGGCATCATTTATATCAAAAAATATGCGATTTGGCTTTTTAAGCGTCATAGAAGAAATTTTATTTGTTTCTGTTGTCACGACATTTGACGTGGACAAAAACATCATTGCATTAGAATTATCAAAACTTATATTGTTAATTTTGATATCAGCATATGCTTCTAAACTCGTAATGGAGCTTAGAAGGCTAAAAATCAATATAAAAATTAACTTTATAAACCGAGTCAAATCGATTTTCCTTAAAAAATTATCCTTCTACAATTTTGATGGATGAAGATGTTCCTATTCTAGTTGCACCTTTTTCAATTACTAATTTAGCTTTTTCAATATCGCGTACTCCACCGGATGCTTTTACCTTTAAGCCGTGAGGGCTTACGATTTTTGACATAAGTTCAACATCTTCAACTTTTGCGCCAACTCCATCTTTTACAAACCCAGTTGAAGTTTTAACAAAGTCAGCACCGGCTTCAACACAGATTTCACAAACTTTTTGTATTTCTTCTTTAGTCAATAAATCTGTTTCTATAATTACTTTTAAAACATTTTCACAACAAGCTTTTTTAACAGTTTCAATATCTGTTTTAACAAGTTCGTAATTTTTATCTTTAAGCGCAGAGATATTTATCACCATATCAACTTCGTCTGCGCCATCTTCAATTGCTCTTTTGGCTTCATACGCTTTAACATCGGATACGTTTGCACCTAAAGGAAAACCGCAAACTGTGACAATTTTTATGTTTGAGTTTTTTAAATATTCCTTTGCAAACGCTACGTTGACTGGATTAACGCATATACCTAAAAAATCATATTTTATAGCTTCGTCAAATAATTTTGTTAACTCTTCTTTTGTAGCATTTGGTTTTAACAATGTATGTTCTAAATATTTATTAATATTCATATTCTCCCCTTTTATTTTATATCCTCTCTAAATTAGCTTTATTACTATATTTTACACTAAAATAAACAACATTCAAAATGGTAAACATAACTTAAAATTTTGCGTTCTAAAAAGAGAATCAAAAAACTGCAGGGATTTGTAACAATTTGTTAACAATATTATATAAAAAAGGCAATCTTTTTATATAAAAATACTTTATATATATACGAGAGATATAAAAATTAAAGCCACAATATTTAAAGTTTTTAAGAGAGAATAAAAGAAAGAGAGAAATTAATATGTCATTTGCAATGCCATGCGTTACAAGTTTTATGATAATTATGCAAAGAGCAAATCTTGAGTATCGGCTTATGATGATAACAAATCAGTTGCAACATTTATCAAGAGAATCCGCAAATGAATTGGGCAAATTGCAGACAGAATGGTTGAATAACGCCAAAAATATGATGGGAGAAGATGATGAGGCTGATGTTGCGTTAGCAACGACAGAGTTTAATCTTGCATATCAGAGAATTTCGGCTCAAATTAAGGCGAAAGAAGACGCCTTAGAGCTGGAGAAAACTCAATTAGAAAATCAACTTGAAGAGTATAAAACCATGGAAGATGGTGTCAATCAGATGATAAAAGATGGAGCAAAAGATTTAGCAATATTTAAATAATGTAGATAATAGAAAAAGAGGAATATAATTATGGAAAATAATCCGTTTAAACGTTACACTTTGGCAATCGCCGAAGAGTACGAGCATACAGCTGAAAAAATAGCTCAGGCACAAAAGAAACCGCCCAAAAAAGCTTATACATCATTTGAGACAATGCTGCAAGAATGTGTATTTCTGGGGGCAACGCGATTTGGTACGAATTTTATATGTTAATGCGCCACTTAAATGGCGCATTTTTATTATTTTAAATTTTAAAAGCTTAAATTATATTTTTTGGAAAATCATTACATATTCATGCTTAAATATATAAAAACCGCCATACAAAGCTCTATAACGCCATAAATTAGCTTGTTTCCCTTTAGCTTTTTCGTTTCCTTCAATATTTTTTACAATAATTGATTTAAGCATAAAGCCGCAGCGTTGCATTCTTTCCATACAACCAAAACCTAGAGGAATTAGCTCACCATTTGCGTATTTATCACCGATGATTAACGCGGCATGACGACCTTTTTCTAACATTTCATAGCCATTTCTTGCTACGTTTTCAAATAATTCATAAAAATCTTCTGTTGATTGACAATTAGACAAATCTTCTTTTCTATCAGAAAACTTAATTATATCGTCATAAGGTGGGTGAAGAACTAAAAACTGAGCTTTATCTCTACCCATAACCTCTAGTCTTGCTTGAATTTTATCAGTAATTTCAGAAGAGGCGCTGTCGCCACAAATAATGTTTACATCGGTAACTAATTGTTTTGCGTCAAATTTTTGACTTACATATTCAACTAACTCATCTTTTAATTCAACACCAATACAACGTCTATTCATATTGATAGCTTCAATTCCAGAAGTTCCTGAACCAAAAAACATATCTAAAACTATGTCGTTTTTCTTTGTAAACCGTTCATAAAGTTGCGTTGCTAGTTGAGGAATATAGTTTCCGTGATAATCATAGCTATGTCCGTGTTCTTTGTCACGAGTCTTAAATTCCCATAACGTATCTGTTAATACGTGTGGATAATCTTTCCATTTCTTTAAGTTAATATCATTATAAGGTTTAGTCAAAACATCTTCTTTTTCAACAATTCTTAAGTCTGCTTGTTGTTTTTGTTCTTTAATTTTTTTCTTAGCTAAAGCCACGATTCCCCCGCTAGTTTATTTTTCTTATTAACGTACTTGTTGAGTATAACTAAATTATTTTAAAATTTGACCGTAAATTTGGATGATTTGTGATATAATTCTCGTATGAATGAATTAGTAAAAAATGCAAAAAGAATAATCTTTAAATTTGGTACAAATGTTTTGCGAAATGAAAATGGCGAAATATCGTTGTCTAGGGTCTATTCGTTTGTAGAAGACATCGCAAAATTACATAAGCAAGGTAAAGAAGTTATAGTAGTAACTTCTGGAGCAGTAGGTTTAGGTGCAAAAAAACTAGGCGTTGATAGTTCAGAGAGCATGGCTGTAAAACAAGCATGTGCTGCTTGCGGACAAAGTTTGTTGATGTCTATGTATGAGCATGGGTTTGAGTCATATGGAATAACAGTTGCTCAAATTCTCCTTACTGAAGAAGATTTTTCAAATAGACGAAAATATTTAAGCCTAAACAATACCTTAGGAACTTTACTTTCATTAGGTGCAATTCCCATAATTAATCAAAATGATACTGTTTCAACAGAAGAATTAGAACAGTATCATGAAGAATTGCAGATTTGTTTTTCAGATAATGATAAATTAGCGGCTTTAGTAGCTAGCAAGCTTGATGCTGATTTATTGGTAATTTTATCTGACGTCAATGGTTTATATGATGACAATCCAAAAGAAAATCCAGATGCACACATTATTCCGGTTGTAGAGCGATTGGATGACACGCTTAGACAATATGCACAAAACGCTTCTGCTGGAGGTCGCGGAGGTATGAAAACAAAATTAGAAGCCGCAAATGTTGTTACTCGTAGTGGAGGATGTGCAATTATTGCAAATGGAAAAACACCTCAAATTATTTCTAAAATTTTCAATGGAGAAGACACCGGAACAATATTTTTACCAACTGAAAATCTAGCTGGAAAAAAACGTTGGATTGCGTATGCTACAAATGTTCTAGGACAAATTATTGTTAACGAAGGTGCTAAAAAAGCTCTTGTGGAAAAAGATTCAAGTCTTCTTCCAATCGGTGTTGTTGAAGTTCGTAATGATTTTAGACGAGGGGATGTTGTTAGTATTATTGATGCGCAAGGCGTAGAGTTTGCGAGAGGGGTTGTTAACTACAACTTTAGCGATGCTCAAAAAATTGTTGGTGTTCATTCTGATGAGATATTAAAAACATTGGGTTATAAAAATTACGACGCACTAATAACTAGAGATAATATTGTACTTTTATAAATAGGATACATAATGAGTAATATTGAACAAATTGCAAAATTAGCAAAAGACGCAGCTTTGGCTATGGCTCCGTTGTCGACGGAAATTAAAAATCAAGCATTAGAAGCTGTGGCAAGAATGTTAGAAAACAATAAAGACCGCATTTTTGAGGCGAATAATGTTGATTTGATTACGGCTAAAAGGTTTGTAGATAATGGAGAGATTACTGCAGCAACGTATGCACGATTAAAACTTGATGAAAACAAATTAAGGGATATGATTCAAGGTATTCGAGATGTGAAAAAACTTGAAGATCCTGTAAATAAAAAACTTTGGGCAATGAAACTTGATGAAGGATTAGATTTGTACAAAGTTAGTTGTCCTATTGGGGTTATCGGTGTAATCTTTGAAGCTCGTCCTGATGTTATTGCTCAAATTTCTGCATTAGCAATTAAGTCTTCAAATGCTGTAATTTTAAAAGGGGGAAAAGAAGCCGTAAATACAAATACTGTAATATTTAATCTGATAGTTGATGCGTTAACACAATTAAAGGAATTTCCTAAAAATGCAATAAATCAAGTCTTTTCAAGGGATGATGTCGCACAAATGTTGCAGCTTGATAGATATATTGATTTAATTATTCCTCGTGGTGGTAATGCGTTAGTTAAATATATCAAAGAAAATACCAAAATAGCTGTTTTAGGTCACGCAGATGGAATTTGTCATATTTATGTAGATAAAAATGCAGACTGGGAAAAATCAATTCCAATTATAATTGATGCCAAAACTCAGTATCCAAGTGCTTGTAATGCTGTAGAAACGAT
The DNA here is from genome assembly GCA_045638605.1 of Candidatus Gastranaerophilaceae bacterium. GTDB lineage: Bacteria > Cyanobacteriota > Vampirovibrionia > Gastranaerophilales > Gastranaerophilaceae > RGIG2134. The sequence continues at coordinate 126,563 of JAZUBS010000026.1, read as the reverse complement.
TTTAATACACAAAAGTATAGCTAGAGAATATTTACCTATTTTATTTAATGAACTAAAAAAGGCAAACGTAACTGTCCGTGGCTGTGATGAGTCAAGAAAAATCATTCCTGAAATAATAAATGGCGGTAACGCTTGGGCGCATGAACATTCTGATTTAATTATTGCAATTAGAATTGTTGAAAATGAAATTGAAGCAATAAAACATATTAATGAATATGGGTCAGGGCATACGGATTGTATTATTACAGAAGATGAGCAGTCACGAGAGTTGTTTATGGATTTAGTAGACAGTGCAGGGGTGTATTGTAATGTCTCTACACGTTTTGCCGATGGATTTAGATATGGGTTTGGAGCAGAAGTAGGTATATCAACTAATAAAACTCATGCTAGAGGTCCTGTTGGTTTAGAGGGATTAACAATTTATAAATATAAACTTTATGGCTCGGGACAAATAGTTGCTGATTATGCAAAAGGATATAAATCTTTTAAACATATTCCCATTTAGTTTTTAATAATTTCAAATCCGCATTTCTTGTTTTTGTAAAGAATTATAATGTTTTCCTTCTTTTTAGGCAATTTTTTTTCTAAAAAATACTTTATATATATGGAGAAATAGTTTATTCAGAAGGGGTTTTTATGACACTAAGTGTTGGAATATGCTCACCATTTGTTGCATCAGGTGAATTAAGTTTTGGACAACCATGCTGTGATATGTCGAAATCTTCTAGCAGTAATTTAATTTCATCAAATGGAACCTCAAAAAGCTCCAATGTTTCAATTCATACTCAAGCTAAAGAAACACAAAATGCTGAACCTCCTAGCGCTAAAAACGCAAACAAAGATTGTGCAAGACATGCTGTAAACGCCTTAGTTGCACCATTATTTGGTAAAGGCGCAACTAAGGATGAAATTAGCGAATATATTAATAAATACAAAGATGACCCAGCTCGCCAAGCTTGGGTTATAGGTTACATAATTGACAGGTCTGTTAATGGTTGGGGAACAAATGAAACAGGGCTTAAAGCCGCAATCTACGCAATTAACAAAGAAAATATTGCCATGGTAAACAAATTTCTACAAGAAAATAGAGGAATGACAATAAAAGAACAAATTGCTGATGAATTAAACGATGAAGAAGCTAAAGACCTCTATAGACATATAAACCAATTTAAAAAATAATTAAAAAATCAAACAACCAATAATTGCAAAGACTATAAGTGCAATATTGTAGTGTAAAAACGTTGGCACGCAAGTATCCCAAATATGATTATGTTGATTATCAACATTTAATCCCGCAGTAGGTCCCAATGTTGTGTCAGACGCAGGAGAGCCTGCATCCCCTAGCGCAGCGGCAGCTGCAATCATAATTACTGTCGCAGTGACACTAAAGCCTAATTTTATGCAAATAGGCACAAATAATACCGCTAAAATAGGAATTGTTCCAAAAGAAGTACCTATTCCAATTGTTACGAATAAACCGATTAATAACATCAAAACACTTGCTATAAACTTGTTACCATCCATTAGCGGAATAATTGATTGAATTAAAGTCTCAACTCCGCTGGTTTGTTTTAAAACCATCGCAAACCCCGCAGCAACAAGCATTACAAATGCAACATAGCCCATTAATCCGACGCCTTCATTGATAAGTTTGTCCATTTGTTTGTGATTAACCGCGCGTCCGCCAAAAATTATACCAAGACCAACCATAGCGCCTAAAGGCAAGGAGTTTGACCACAATTGAACAACTAAGGTAGCAATTGCACCTAGGAGTGTTATATAATGATTTTTATTGAATTTTAAAGCTTGTTCATCTTCGATTTGAGCTGCAGTTTCCGTAATTGCCAAGTTTTCATAAATTCTGGGCTTAGAATATGAGATTAAAACAGAAACCAATAATCCAACAAGCATTGCTACTCCTAAAAACCAAGTTGAATGCCAAATGTCGGATTTTAAAACTTGCATACCATTTTGAGATATGTTTTCGGCAAGAAGCCCTTGAAAAATCAACCCAAAACCAGCTGGAATTGCAATATATGGCATTTTTAAACCAAACGCCAATGCACACGCTACAGCTCTTCTGTCCAGTTTTAAGTTATTCATTAATGGAATTAATGGTGGAATTATTATAGGAATAAATGCAATGTGTATTGGAATTAGATTTTGAGACATCATTGCTAATAAGGTTAAAATTAACAACAATAAAAATGTATTATTTTTAATTAAACTTGCAATTTTTTTTGCCAAGATTGTTGCTAATCCTGTATGTATCATTGCTGCAGCAAAGGCACCTAATAAAATATAACTTAGTGCCGTTTCAGAATTAGCGCCCATTCCTGAAATAAAGGTTTGCATAATTTGTTCAATATTCATTCCCGCACTTAAGCCCGCAACTATTGCCGCAATTATTATTGCTAAAAGTACATTTATTTTTAACAAACATAATATACAAAGCAAAATAACTGAAATAAATACTGGGTTTATTAATATCGAAAAATCCATATTTCCTCTCAAATAATGCTCTAAATTCGTTTAAATTGTACAGTAATTAAACTTTTATTACAACTTTTAAAATTATTATTTTTAAAAAGATATATTTGATATATTATAAAAATCCAGTCGAATTAATAACAAAATAAAGGAAAATAAAATATGATAACTATGCGTCCGATTATAAATTCTTTTGTCGGTCTTCCGATAGTGTTTTCTCCGTGTGTTGCTAAAACTGCACCTAAATATACGGCTAAAACTGCTACAATTGTATGTAAAGCAGATCTTCAAGCCGATACATTTCAAAAAACAGCAAAGGTTGCTTGTGAAGTAGCTGGTGAAGTTGCAAAATTACCTATTAAAAGTGCAACACAAATAAATTCGAGAACAGCGCTAAGCGCAGAAGACTTAGATAGAGCCATTGATGAATTAGCAAAGTCAATGGGGAAAAAAGCTTCAACATGTGTTATGAAAGGCAAAGGTAAAGTTTTTCTTGAAATGGGTGAAAAATATGGAGTAAATCCGGTTACTCTTATTGCAATAGGAATGCAAGAATCTGCTAGAGGTACATCTAAAGCAGCTCGTTCAAAAAACAATATCGCAGGATTAACCGGACGTAAAGGGCAAATAAGATTTGACAGTGTAGATAGCTGTATTGAATCGTTAGCAAAACTTTTGCAAAAACATGTTAGAAATGGAAGAACAACTATCGAAAAACTTGGTTATTCAGGAAAATATTGCGCTAAATCGCACAGTGGAGAATGGGTAAAAAATTGTAAATTTTATATCAATAAAATTGAAGCCCATAAATCCGCACAATAGTAATTTACTATCAAATTTAAATTTAAAAATAATTAATAAATCTATTTATTAATTATTTTTATTTGATATAATTTTTTTACGAGATTAGGGAGAAAAATTATGACACAACGAGTTTTACTTTGTATAATGGATGGATGGGGTATTAATAAAGATTGTTCAAAAGATGCTATTGCAGCAGCTAATACTCCAGGGTTTGATAAATTAATATCAGAAGAACCTCATACAATGATTTACGCAGATGGTGAACATGTTGGATTACCTGAAGGTCAAATGGGTAATTCCGAGGTTGGACACTTAAACTTGGGCGCAGGTAGAATCGTTTACCAAGAGCTTTCAAGAATTAACAAGTCTATCAAAGATGGTGATTTCTTCACTAATGAAGAATTTTTAAATGCTATAAATCACGTTAAAAAGAACAATTCTTCACTTCACTTGTACGGATTGGTTTCTGATGGTGGCGTTCATAGTTCATTAGACCATTTATTAGCATTAATTGAATTAGCATCTAAAGAAGAATTGAAAAATGTATATGTTCACGCATTTTTGGATGGAAGAGATACTCCTCCAAAAAGCGCTAAAAAATATTTACAAATTGTTGAAGATAAATTAAGTGAATGCAAATTGCCTCCAATTGCATCTGTAATTGGTCGTTATTGGGCAATGGATAGAGACAATCGTTGGGATAGAATTGAAAAAGCATATAATTGTTTAACTGAAGGTTATAGCGCAAAAGCTGCTAACTCATTAGAAGCAGTAGATAATTCATACGCAGTTGATAAAACAGATGAATTTGTTGCTCCTACAATGACAGGAGATATTAATTCAAGAATTAAGTCAAATGATGCTATTATTTTCTTTAACTACCGTCCTGATAGAGCTAGAGAAATAACTAAAGCTATGACTTTTGAAGATTTTAATGGTTTTGAAAGAATTGAAAAATTAGAAAATCTTTATTATGTTTGTATGACACAGTATGACGAAACATTTAACATGCCAGTTGCATTTAAGCCTCAGTCATTGAAAAACATTTTGGGAGATATTCTTGATAAAAATAATGTTAAACAATTTAGAACAGCAGAAACAGAAAAATACGCACACGTAACTTTCTTCTTTAATGGTGGCGTAGAAGAAGCTGGTAGATTAGAAACAAGAGTTCTTGTAGCATCTCCTAAGGTTGCAACTTATGACTTGCAACCAGAAATGAGTGCGGATGAAGTTTGTGACAATGTTTTGGGCGCAATTAATGACAAAGAACATGACTTTATTCTTGTTAACTTTGCAAACCCTGATATGGTAGGTCATACCGGCGTATTCGACGCAGCAGTAACAGCTGTTGAAAAAGTTGATGAATGCGTAAATAAAATCGCAGAACGTTGTAAGAAAAAAGGCGTTGTTATGTTACTAACAGCAGACCACGGAAACGCTGAGTGTATGGAAAATCCACAAACTCACGCTCCTCATACAGCTCATACAACAAATCCTGTACCATTTTTGGTTATTAATGCACCTGAGGTTAAAAAACTAAAAGATGGTGGAGCATTATGTGATGTTGCGCCTACCGTTTTAGATTTAATGGGAATTGAAAAACCTCAAGAAATGACAGGTGAGTCTTTAATTATTAGATAAGTAGATAATTAATAAATAAAAACTCCTCTTTAAAAGAGGAGTTTTTTATGATGCAACTCGACTTTGCCATTCATTCATTCGTACAAAACCGGAAATTTTATTATATCCGCGAGAGCCTCTTGTATAAGTTCTTACGCTTACAGCGTTTCCTTCATTGCCTCCGATTGTAGTTATTTCTCCGTTAGGTCCTACTGATTTAACAATAGCGGTATGTGATGCACCATATTCTTTCATAATCATTATATCTCCCGGCTGAGGAGTATAATTATTTTTGCTTGAATAACAGCCTGCAGCTATCGCGCGTTGTCTTATACCTTCTACTGACGGTTGATAGCCAAATGTTGCTCTATTATCAGATCCTTGTCCTGCTCCATAGAGATATGAAACAAAACTAGCACACCAAGGAGCACTATTGTTTACCCCATTTCTATATTTTGCAACGGCACCGTTATTTTTACCGGATTCTCGAACTCCGACTTCGCCTTCTGCAATTTCTAACGCTCGTTTTACTACTTCAGAACCCGTCATAGATGCTGCTTTTCCGGCACGTTCTCCCAAGTCCTTTTGATATTCTATAGCTTGAGTTCTTTTTATTTCAATTTCTTTGTCAATTTTTTCTATATCTGCTTTTGTTTTTTTATTTGCTTCTTCAATTCCTTTTTTTATTTTTTCAATTTCTTGAGCCACTTCAGGTTTTATTTTTTTAATTTCGTCTTGAATGGCTTGAAGTTCTTCATTTTTCTTGGTTTTAAGTTCTTCTTGTTTTTTCTTTTCAGCTTCGGCTTTTTGAATTGCTTCGTTAGCTAGTTTGATTTTTTCTTCTTCAGCTGTTATTTGTTTTTCTATTTCTGCTTTTCTTTTTGTATTTTGAGCATTTATTTTTTCATTATCTGTATCGGTTTTAAGGTTTGCAAGTTCAGATTTCAAGTTAGCAATTATACTATTAGATTTATGAATTGAATCTTTATTTTCTGCGATTTTTTTATCATTTTCTTCTATTTTTTTATCACATTCATCAATTTCAGCTTGTTTTCCTTTGTATTTATCATCTAAATCACCCAAAGCTTCATCTTCTTTTTGAAGAATTTCGTCTATTTTTTTATTTTGTTCTTCAACATATTTTTTATTATCTGCTTCAATTTTTTCTTTTTGTTCTTTTAATTTTGGGATTTCTTTGTTTTCAATATCATCTAATTTGTTTTTTACTGAATATTGTTCCTGAGTGTTTAAATATGAACCATTGCCCATTCTGGAACCATAATTTTGATAATTAGCGCCACCAAATTGATTTTGATAAGCTTGTTGTGATGCAATTCTATCTTGTTCACACATTGAATCATAAATTTTTTGACAAAGAGAAGTGAAATCTTCATCTGATAAAGAATTAGCGTCTCCATCTATGTTTGCAATTGCTTTTGCTTCTTTATCATCGATTTTTCCGTTTTTATCCGTGTCTATGTGATCAAATAATATTTGAATGTCTCTATCATTTGCCCTTGCAAATAAGCTATTTGGGTTTTGTGCGCCTTTTTGTTTAATAATTTGTGCAAAACCATTGATGTCTTGATTTACAAAAACACTAGTTTGAATTGGATTTTGTCCAATTGGTTCTGTTTGTGTGTTTTGAGCTTGCGTTTGCATTTGCATTTGATTAATTACATTTTGTTTGTACTTAGCAAAAAACATATTTTTAAATGGCATACTCTCTCCATGTTTTAACTCTTATATATATAAAAAATATTTCTTTTTTATAATTGCTATATTTTTATAATATTTCAGGATAAGTTTACATAAATTTACAAATCAAATGTTAAATATTGAAACGAAAAGAAGGGTTAATGTTTGTAAATATTAGCCTTTTTGGGATTTTTGTGTTAGCATGCTAATAAAATAGAGAGTCTTTGGGGAGAGAAAATGACTACACAAACACAACAAAATTATGATGCTAGTAATATTAGGGTGTTAGAAGGTTTAGAAGCCGTTAGAATGCGTCCGGGGATGTATATCGGCTCAACTTCTCAACGCGGTTTGCACCATTGTATTTATGAGATTGTAGATAATTCAATCGACGAATCTTTAGCAGGATATTGTAATACTATTAAAGTTATTGTTAATGAAGATGAAAGCGTTACGGTTATAGACAATGGTCGTGGTATTCCTGTTGATATTAAACCGGAAACAGGTAAATCTGCGCTAGAAATCGTTCATACAGTACTTCACGCTGGGGGTAAATTCGGAGATGGTGGTTATAAAGTGTCCGGTGGTTTGCACGGTGTAGGTGCTTCTGTTGTAAACGCATTATCCGAAAAAATGGTAGTTGAAGTTTCTCGTCAAGGCTGGGTTCATAGACAAGAATATTTAAGAGGTGAACCTGTTTCTCAAGTTGAAAAAATCAGAGAAACAGAATTGACAGGAACAAAAACAACTTTCTGGCCAGATCCACTTATTTTCACAGAAACAACTGAAATCGACAGAGATATTATTTGTAACAGACTTCGTGAAATGGCGTTTTTGAATAAAGGTTTAAAAATTATATTTATTGATGCAAAGAAAAACGAAGAAAATGTTTTCCACTACGAAGGCGGTATCGCTAGTTACGTTGAGTTTTTGAATAAAAATAAAACGGTTTTATTTGAACAACCAGTTTATATTGAAAAATTAGTTGATGGTATGACTGTTGAAATCGCAATGCAATATACAGATGCTTATACAGAAAGTATTTTGTCTTTTGCAAACAACATTAACACTCACCATGGTGGAACTCACTTAACTGGTTTTAGAAACGCTATTACTCGTGTATTAAATGATTATGCACGTAAAAACAATATACTTAAAGATAACGAACAAAATCTATCAGGTGATGATGTTCGTGAAGGCTTAACAGCTATCGTTTCTGTAAAAATCGGAAACCCAGAGTTTGAAGGGCAGACAAAAGAGAAACTTGGAAATGCAGAAGCGTTGGGTGCTGTTCAAGATGCGGTTAGAGATAAATTCCAAGAATGGTTAGAATTTAACCCTAAAGTTGCAAAAACTGTAATCGAAAAAACATTGCAAGCTCAACGTGCAAGAGAAGCGGCAAGACGCGCTAGAGAACTTACAAGAAGAAAGACTGCGTTAGAAACATCTACACTTCCTGGTAAGTTGGCAGATTGTTCTAGTCGTGAACCTGATAAATGTGAAATCTATATCGTAGAGGGTGATTCTGCGGGCGGTTCTGCAAAACAAGGCAGAAACAGAATGTTCCAAGCTATCTTGCCTTTGCGTGGTAAAATTCTTAACGTTGAAAGAGCTAGACTGGATAAAATTTATGCTAATAATGAAATTCAAGCTATGGTTCAAGCGTTTGGTATTAACATTAGTAAAAACGAAGATGAAGTTGAATTAGAAAAATTGCGTTATCACAAGATTATCATCATGACCGATGCCGATGTTGATGGTGCACACATCAGAACGCTTCTTTTAACTTTCTTCTTCCGTTATGCAAAACCACTTATTGAAAATGGACACGTGTACATCGCACAACCTCCATTGTTCAAAATTACTATAGGTAAAACATCTGAATATTTGTACGATGAAAGAGCATTGGAAAAAACTCTTCGTGAGCGTGGCGTTAAAGGTTTAACCTTGTATGACAAAAAGAAAGAAAAATCGGCAGAAGGTGAAATTTTGAATTCTTTATTGGCAAACATGGCAAACTATTATAACTCATTCAATAACCCTGTGTTGAACCCAATACCGACGGTTATTATTCGTGGTTTAATTCGTTCAGAAATCAAAGAAGATGATTTCTCTAACCAAGAAAGAATGAACGAGATTAACGAATACTTGCAACACTACGTTGTAGACCACGGTAAAAACTATGGTATTGAAGGAGCTGAAAACTATACAACTGAGCTTAAATTCAATACAGAAAATAACAAATTTGCACTTGTTATCAATTTAAATGATGGTCACAGTGAGCCTGTTAGAATTTCTCATAACTTGATTAAATCTCACGAATATCAACGTATTAAAGAGGCGTACCCATTAATTCGTGATTACTTAATCGAAGAAGAAAAAACACTTTATATGGATACTGGTGTTGAAGTTGCAGAAATTAAAACTTTCTATGATATCCAAAAAATCATTGAAGAAAGAGGACAAAAAGGTCTTACTTTACAACGATTTAAAGGCTTAGGTGAAATGATGCCACAACAATTGTGGGAAACTACAATGGATCCACAAACAAGAACTTTGAAAAAAGTAAACATCGAAGATGCAATGCTTTGTGATCAATTATTTGATATCTTGATGGGCGACAAGGTAGAACCTCGTCGTGATTTCATTGAAGAAAATGCTGTTTACGCAACAAATATTGATACGTAAAAATAATTGTTATTAATTTATTATCAAGACGACGAAGACAAAAAGGTCTTCGTCGTTTTTGTTTATTTACAATTCTGCGGCGGATTTTGACGCACCGATTATTTTTCAAATCTTGTGGTGCGTCTAAAGACAGCATCCTACTGTTTGCTAATTTTTGATTTTATTTGCACCGCTAAATTATAATTTAGCTATGCGCCGCCGTGCAGCTCTGCCGCTTTAGTAATAGTAGGGTGCGTCGTTTGATGCACCGCAAGGACTTTGGCGAGGTTTTGTTAGGGATGCTGAAACAGCACGCACGCTGTATTCAGACTCCGCACTGCTCGACTGACTACTAGCTGGCTGCATACCTGTCTCGTACGCTTCGAGCTTACTCTCAGCTACGATATCGGTAACTTCAGCATGACGAGTTTGGTAAAAGGAGTAATGGTGCAATAAATTGCACCCTACGTTCTAGGTTCTATTTTTTTAGCAGGAACCTATGTTGTCTGCATTAGTTCTGCTTCTTTCTTTTTTATTTCCTTAATTAATTCTCCAAAAGCCCATCCTGCAGTCCATGCAAATTTATCTTCAACGGATTCTTCGGTTAGTGCCCCTAAATTTCTATTAGCAATGTCAAGTGTGTTTTGAGATAGTACAATTCCCATTTTTTCAGCTCTTTTAATTATACATTCCAGTATCTTTTTAAAAGCAGGCGTCAATACTTCTGGAGTATCGTTAAAATCATCCATGAGTGCATGACAAGGATCTTTTATTTCTTTCTCGCTCATAAAGTAGCCTCTATCGCTGTAATAATGAAAACCATCATATAGTTCTACTATGTTCTCAGGTGTGAGTTGGTCAATAAAAGATTGCTGAATGGTCTCTTTACTAGAATTAGTAAAGTTTGCTAATTCGTTGTATAAGAAACCTTGTAACCTTGCGCCGCTAGATTTATCTGTTTTCGTTACTTTATATGCAATTGCAGCAGCTTTTTTAAGTTCTGTCATTTTATTTGGATCATTTATATTAACACTAGTGAGGATTGTTATGATTTTATCTTTAATGCCTTTGTCAACTTTTGTACTATTTAATGCCGCAACAATATTTTTAGCTTCTTCATCGTTAAATCCCATTCTAATTAGTTGTGAAGTATCATTGGTATCTATTTTAGCTTTTAACTTATCTTGATCTTTACCTTCAAGTGCTTTGGTTAACTCTTCACCTGTGTCAATAAGTTCCAAACTAAACATATTTTCTCTGGTTATTTTCTCAGCTTTTATATCGGTTTCTTTATTGGTATCAAAATCGGACTCATTAGCAGTTTTTATGTTGTCTATGCATTGTTTTAAAGTATTTTTATTTAAAGTCGGAACATTACCTTTTTTTTCGATTCTATCATCATCTGTACCTAGTGTGCCATCCGTTCCTGCATATATAAAAATGCTACCTTTTGGTTTTTTATCTTGTTGGGAATTGTCAATAATATCTATAATTGCACCTTTTTTTCCATCGTTTGTTCTCCCTAAGCTTATTTTATAAATTAAATTGCTGTCTGACATAAAAAACTCCTTGTCTTAAACTAATCTTCCAAAACTTTATATATTTATAAAGTTTTTTTTCGTGTTATAGTTGCTTTTTTATTATATTTTTTTACAATTCTTAATAATCACTTATTATTAAGCTCCATTTAATCTACTATTTGTATCATTCGCAGGCTTTATTTTGTCTTCCGGTGTGTTAGCTATTTCAATAGCTTTTTTTAATGCCGCGTGAGCTTTGTCTCGTGCTTCTTTTGCGTCTTTTTCAGCATCTAGAGCTTTTTTTCTAGCGTCTTCAACTTTCTTTCTCGCGTCTTCAATTTCCTTTATCATATCTGTATCATTATCTTTTTTTCCAGCAGCTTTTTTTATTAGTTCATCTAATTTCGCTACGGCAGCGCCTAGCTCCGCATAAGCATTTGCTGCGTTTTCGGCTTGCTCTTTTGCTCCTTTGATTAGTGGTGTTACTTCGACTTCTAGTTTTTTTGCTTTATTGGGTTCTTTTGCTTCATTCTCTTTGGCTTTTTTAACTATATTTTCAGCTACTTCTATAGCTTGATTTGTACCCATTTTCTCAACTAAGTCTTTTAGCTCTGCTCCGTTTCCGAGTTCTTCTTTAGCATCATTAATTGCATTGACAGCGTTTGTGTTATTAGGAGTTTTTTTAGCTTCTTCTAATAGCTTAGTAGCCTCTTCTGTAGCTTTTTTTAAAGATTTAGGTTTTTTATCTTCATCTTCTTTGGGCGCATTTGGACCAGTTGTAATTTTTTTGTCTGGATTTGCTCCAGGATCAGCTATAATTCTACCGTCTTCTGTTATAGTTTTGTTTTTAGTTAATTCAACAATATCTTTGTAATCTTCATTAAGTTTATCTAATTCTGCATCGGCGCTTTCTAATTGAGCTTGTGCCTGTTTGAGTTTTCCCAAAAGTATTGCGTAATGATTATCCGCAGGACCGTGACCCGCCGCTAGATAGCCTTGACGCCATGCCTCATCGCATGGGTTGCCGTTGTTCCAGCGTTCAGCGTTTAATCTTGCTTGATATTCTCGAGCTTGTACCCTGTTTAGCACATTTGCAGCTGTTTGTCTTTTATTGTTTAATTCTTGTAGTTTTGTTTGGTATTCTTTTAGTCTTGCTTTTTGCTCTTTTGTTAGTTTTACTTCTACAGTTCTTGTTATAGATGGTGTTTTTATCCAACCAGCATTCCCATATACTTGATCTGGTCCTAAAAATGCATTTGGAGAAAATTGAGTCAAATCTACAGGATTGTTTTCTGATTGCTTGATTTCTGGACAAAAATGTTTTGCTAATGCTTCAGTTGTATTAATTGTATTAGTAAATAATCCAATTGGTCCTTCTTCTACATTGTCATTTTTTGTAAATGCTTCATGTTGAGTAGGGTCAAATTGCATTTTGTCAAAATCTTGTATTGTTTTATTTCCATTATTTGTTCCAATAATGTTTATAATACTATGCATTATTCTTTTATCAACAGCAAAGGTGTCACCAGAAGCTTCTATTGTGACTAGATCTTTTGCATCTAGGTGCTTTTCTAGATTTTTATTTTTTTCATCACTAACAGATGTGCCTGTAAAAATAGATATCGTTTGTGTTGCATTTCCATTATTTGCCGTTATGATGATTTTGTCATCATTGGTTGTGTCTGTTTTTTCGCCTTCTAGTCTAACAGTATATTTTATACCATTCTTTTCAATGTTAAACCCGTTTAGCTTTTGTAATGCCATAATATCCTCTCTAAAATATTCCTCTTATCTAAATAAAGTATTTTTTTGTGGGAAAATTGCGTGTTTTTAAATGGTTTTTTAATATTTCTTAATAATTTCAAATCAAATAAATCTAGATATATTCGGATTTTAAAGGCTTGTTAAACTAAAGTATAAGATTTGTAACAAATATCAAAGTTATTTGTTATAAATGCCGATATATATAACAAGACGACATGTAAAAAATAGGAAACTTATGAAGGAAAAAGCACTAAAAACCGAAGCGTCAATGTTTTCACGTAGTTCACGCTTTATAGAAAATGACCCTTTAGAAGAAATTTTTGCCTTAAACCTAGGAGAATTTCTTACGGAGCATTTAATTTCTGATGAATTAGTAGAGAAAATTTCACACAAAGCTACAGATAGGACGCTTGCGCTTAAAAATCAGTTAAAAGAGTTGATTTCAATATATTCTATCAATAATACTTTGAGTGTTTTGGGATTTAATAGCAAAGATGATTATATTATTTATAATTCGATTGCAAAAACTATTATTCAAATGTTGGATATTGATAGATGTCATATATTTTTAACCCAAGAAAATGCTAAAGGTTTAGAACATGCTGGAAACGATTTGATTTTGGTTGGCTCATCCTTAGATTTTGATGATGATATTTATTCTTATAATATCGGATATAAATTTGCTGGGGATGATATTGCTGTAAAATCATTTTTAGCCAGAAAGACAATTATTCCAGAAATGGTCGCTTTTAATGTTGATTTCTTCCCGATTGAAAAATTAAAAGAAACAGAAACACGTTTTTATGCTGCTATTCCAATGCATAACAATAATTCAGCAGTAGGTGTTATAGTTGTAGAAAACAATACAGAGAAAAAATTCTCTCAAGAATGTATTGAATTAATAGAGCATACAGCAAGGCTTTTTGCTACTTCTATGCAATTGCAAGAACTAACTGAAACAACATCAAAGGCAATTATTACAGATGAAGTTTCTCAGCTTACACATTTGCAACATTTAAGAGCAGAACTTACTGCTGTTATAGGTGATTTAGGTGATGAGCAACAAGCTTTTGTTGAGCAGTTAGCAGAAGCAGTTGATGCGAAAAGTAATTTTAAAAATAAACATTCAAAACAAACAGCGGAGTTGTCAAAAGAGCTTTGCACAATGTTAGAACTGAATGAAAAAACAAAAGATTTAATTTATTATGCAGGTCTTTTACAAAATATTGGTAAAATTACTTTGCCAGAAGAGTTATTTAATAAAAAAGAAAAATTAACTAAAGACGATTGGGAGAAATTACAAAATCACCCAAATGTTGGTGTTAATTTGTTGATGAACATAAACTTCTTGTCAGAGGTTATACCATACATTCATTATCATAAAGAACGCTGGGATGGAAAAGGACTTCCAGAAGGATTAAAGGCTAATAGTATACCTTTAGGATCAAGAATTATTGCTGTAGCGGATGCGTTTACTGCAATGACTTCGCAAAGAACGTATAGAGAGGCTATGGATAGTGAAAAAGCACTTAGTATTATCAAGGAAGAAGCAGGTATTAAGTGGGATCCAGTAGTGGTCGACGCGCTTGTTAGATTGAAATCATAAACTAAAAAAGATAGGAATTTTGATGAGAAAATTAGCAATAATATTAGCAATATCGGTTTGTGCTTTATTTTGCGTTGCGGAAAAAGGATTTGCAAGTGAGCCAAAATATAAGTCTACTAATATTGCGTATGAAACTGCTGATAAATACATTATTAATTCTAAATTGACATTTCCTAATATGTATAAAGCTCATTACCCTATGATTGTAATGTTGCATTCTTTGGGGTATTCGAGTAAATATTGGGAAACGTTAGTGGATGATTTTTTGCATGCTGGAATTGTTGTTTTAGAGATAGATATGAAAGGGCATGGAAAAAGTTCTTCTGATATTTATTTTAAGCGTCGGTCGTGGATTTATTTGACAGATAAAGATTATAAATCTTATCCTTCAGAGGTTTTGGATATTGTTTATAATGTGATAGAGTCAAATGATAATATTGCACCAAGTTATATATCTTATTTGGGTGCAGATATTGGTGCAAATACTGCAATTTGGGTGGCTGCTCAGCAAAGACCTTATCCATTAGGATTGGTTTTGATTTCACCGTATATGGATTTTAAAGGTTTGTATACGCCTATTAAGTTGGCTGATGCTGGTAAAGTCCCTGTTTTTTCTGCTGCAGCTATGGATGATTTGATGTCGGTTAAACAAGTTGAAGAATTAGAAAAATTTGCACAAGGCGATTATGAAAAACATATTTATCCAAATGGCGGAACTGGAATGTTGATGCTTAAAGTTAACCCGCAAATGCCTATTGATATTGTTAATTGGGTTGTTAAAAAAGTAAACGAATTTGAAGAAAAATATTAGATAATAGCAAATAAAATTTTGTTTGTGGTATATTTTGTATATGCTAAGGTAAAGGTATATGCAAATTAATCAGAATAATAATATGATTTCTTTTAAAGGAATCGTTTTTAAGAATAAATCATTGTACGCAAAATACGGAAATGGTATTGTTGGCAGTATTCGCACTAATAAGGTAGTTGAGTCATTTAAGAAAAGAAGTGATGTTGATATTGTTTTTAGTGCAGAAAATGCTGGTGGATGGGCTAATTTTTATTGGCAAATAAGAAAAAATGGCGGTGTTATTGAGTCTTTAAAAAATTTGTTTTTACCAAAAGTGTTTTTTAAATCATCTCAACTAGCATCAAAACCACATGCTAATGAAATTACGCAAGAAGTTGTAGATGCTTATATCCGTAAACATTTGAATTCTTAATTGTTTTTTTCTAAAAATTTATCAATTTTTTCAGCCAAGTATGTAGACAACATAGGTAAAATCATATAATAAATTCCAGCAAAAATTAGGGCTGGTCTGATAATGTTTAAGCCTTGGATATATTTTTGTAATTTAGGATCATTTTTATTAGCTTGAGTAAATTTTTTAATTAAGTTTGATGTTTTGTTTTTAACAAGTTTATCAATACTGTACCCGCCTATAAGCGTTATACCTGTTGAAATAACATTATTATAAACAAGAGCTTTTTTACGATTTTCTTTTATTTTTTTGCTATTAATTGTTTGATAAGCAAAGGTGCCGGAAAGTAAGATATCAGTACTTGCAGAAATATGTTTTGCGATATCTTTTTCTGCATTTTTGTTTTTGTTGATAAACTTTTCGAAGGTTTTATTTGTTAATATTTTGTCTAAAAGTTTTCCAATTGAAGTTGCTATTTTTTCGGATATTGAGCCTTTAAAGCTTGGTTTTTTCGGATTTTTGGATTGATTGTTTTGTAGCGCATTTTGACTGAATTTATGGTCAAATAATTTACCCATAATAAAAGGAATGAGTGCTATTGTTAGCATTGATTTTGGAATAGCCGTTAAAAATCCTGTTCCTAGTTTAATTGCTTGGGTTGCAATTTTGTAACCTTTTGAATTAATTACATTATTATTTGTGCTCCATTTTTCAATTGCTTTTTTATTCAAAAATTTATCAGGGTTTTCATCAATTTTTTTTACAGCATATTCGATAGGAAGTGCAACAGCAGCCATTATTCCAAATTTAGCTAATCCTGAACAAATTGAGTTCGCGCAGGCGTAAAGTTTGTTTTCTTTTTCTACGTTAGGCGTTGCCATAATGGCTAAGGGACGAATGGTTAAGGGCATTATGGTGCAAAGTCCGGCACTAAACGTCCCTCCGTGATTTGAAATTGTTTCAAGACTTTTAAGCACAATCTTATTTGTCATAAGTCCCTTAAAAGCAATATTATTTCGACATGTGGCACTGTTTTGAACTTTCATTTTTTATCCCTTATATACTAGTAAACTATGCTAAAAGAAAAAAGTAAAATTTTGTCTTTGTTTTTTATAACATTTTATTTATAATTATTTTTATGAAATTGTTAAACTTTTTAAAAGGTGAATTTGCGAATTGGTCGAAACTTGAGACTATTTTCTTCCCTATTGTTATCTTATTTATTACAATAATTTCTATTTTAAAAAGTAATAATATAATTGCCTTAATTTGCGCAATTTGTGGAATTACATATACAATATTTGCGGGGAAAGGTAAAATTTCTTGTTATTTTTATGGGATAATTGCCACATTGTGTTATTCTTATTTGGCTTATAAAAATGCTTTTTGGGGTAATTTGGTATTAAATTTGTTTTATTATTTTCCATTAAGTATTATAGGTGTTTTTTTGTGGAAAAAACATATAAAAAAGGATAAACAAGAAATTCAAAAAACAAAACTCTCTAACCATAAAAGAATTTTTTATTTAACTTTAACTTTACTCATAACAGTTGTAATGGCGCAAATCTTTGTGGCATTTAATGATAGCTCCGCCTATTTAGATTCTTTTACTACTGTATTTTCAGGTTTAGGAATGTTTTTAACGGTAAAAAGATGTCTTGAACAGTGGTATATTTGGTTCTTCGTTAATCTGTTTTCGGCTTATATGTGGTTTCAAGCTTATTTAAACGGAGGCGATTGTATGGCTGTTGTTTTAAAGTGGCTTGTATATGCGTTTTTGGCTATTTATTTTTTACATAAGTGGAATAATGAATTAAAAACTAATCACTCAATTAATTAATTTATTAAAATTAATGTTTACTTGACTTTACTCCTTGTTAGCAATACAACAGAAGTATAAAAAACAGCCGAAATTTACATAAAGTAAAGACAAAAATCAAATGTGCAAATGCCTCATCTTTATTGATTTTGACTGAAGTTATAACTAGTCTTATGGTGGAATATATGAATAACTTTTTTATTGGTATTATAATTTTATTTTTAAGTGGAATTTTTACTGCATTTTTGCCTAATAAGTTAAAAATTAAAACGGCAAGTTTGTTTTCATTAATAGCCTCTATATTTGTTGCGGTTCCTGCTTTTAGTGTTTTACATAATCATGAAAATCTTGTTCAAGTATTTAATTTTAATGAAATATTTGGGGCTGTTGGCTTTTCTATTGATACATTAAGTGCTTTTTTTGTTTTAGTAATAGCTATAATGAGCCCAATATGTGTGATTTATGCAAATGGTTATCTAAAGCCATATATTGAAAAAGGAAAAGCTATAAGCGCTCATTTAATGTTTTTGCCAATTTTAATTGCATCAATGTTGTTGGTGGTAGTTAGTGATAACGCTTTGATGTTTTTAATATGCTGGGAATTAATGTCTCTTAGTTCGTTTTTCTTGGTTATGTTTGAAAATGAAAAGAAAGAGACTGTAAAAGCTGGGCTAAAATACCTTGTTTTTATGCATGTTTCTGTAATATTTATTATTTTGGCTTTTGTTGTTTCGGCAATTAATGCTCAAAGTCTTGAATTTAATTCTTTTGCTCAAGTATTAAAATCTGATGTAGGTTTAGCTAATTTAGTATTTTTATTAGCGTTTATTGGATTTGGGACAAAGGCTGGATTTTTCCCATTCCATAATTGGTTACCAGAAGCACACCCAGCAGCGCCTAGTCATGTTAGTGCTGTTATGTCAGCTGTTATGATTAAGACAGGGATTTATGGGATATTGAGGGTTTTATCAATGATTGAAAATCCATCTCAGGCAATATCATATACTGTTTTAGTTGTTTCTTTAATAACAGCTTTGTATGGAATTTTATATGCAATAACTCAAAATGATGTTAAAAAATTACTTGCTTATTCATCAATTGAAAATATCGGTATTATAGGTATTTGTATGGGTGTTGGCATGATTGGTTTGTCATATCAAAATAATTTAGTTGCTATTTTAGGCTTTGCAGCTTGTATTTTGCATATTTTAAACCACTCTATATTTAAAGAATTAATGTTTTTAGCAGCTGGTAGTATTTATATAAAAACACATACCAGAAATATTGAAATTTTAGGTGGATTGGTTAAATCAATGCCCAAAACTGCAACTTTATTTTTAATTGGTTCAGTTGCCATTTGTGCGCTTCCTCCATTGAATGGCTTTGTTAGTGAGTTTTTAGTTTATTTTGCAATGCTAAAAGGCTTAAGCATAGATAATTTTGGAACAATGACAATGTTGATTTTTGCAATAGCAGGGCTTGCGCTTGTAGGGACAATGGCAATTCTTTGTTTTACAAAAGCATTTAGTATAATCTTTTTAGGTATGCCAAGAAGCGAACACGCAACTCATGTAAAAGAAGATGTTGAAATGTCAATGATTTTGCCTATGAGTTTGTTGGTTGTTTTTGCTTTAGCAATAGGGCTTTTTCCTCAGGTCGCTTTTTCGTTTATAACTTCTCCTGTTAATGTATTAACAGGTGCTGAAATTGTGCCACTTTCAATAAATGAACCAATGGCGATACTTCAACAGATTTCTATATTTACATTGTGTTTTGTTGGAGTTATTGCGTTATTAATTGGGTTAAGATTATTGTTTGGTGGAAAAGTAGAAATGCATCAAACTTGGGGATGTGGTTATAATAAGCCTAATAATTTTATGCAATATAATGCATCATCTTACGCATCACCATTTTTGACTATGTTGAGACCTTTGTTTAAGAGAGTTGTTGATATAGAAAAACCTCGTAAATTATTCCCAAAAAGCGCTCATTTAAATATGCATATTGATGATATTGAAGAAGCCTATGTAATTAACCCGTTGATTAAATTTGATGCGTGGTTTTTGGCAAAATTTGAAAAAATTCAAAGTGGAAATATTCAGTCTTATATTAGATATGGACTAATATTTTTGGTAATTATAGTAATTGGATGTTTTATTATTCAATAAAAAGTAATCAAGGAAAAGAAAATGACTGTAAAAATTTTAAATTTAATAATACTATTGGTTGTTCCTTTTTTAATGCTTGCTGTAATTAAAAAGACTAAAGCGTTTTGGGGCGGAAGAAAAGGTGTATCTTTGTTTCAGCCAATGTATGACTTTTTTAAATTGTTGAAAAAAGAATTTGTAATAAGCAGAACAACTTCAACTGTGTTTAGAATTGCACCAATGGTTGTAATAGTATCAGTTTTTGCGGCTGCGTTGTTTGTACCGTTAGCTTATGAATCTGCATTAATAAATATTCCTGCAGGATTAATTATATTTTCTTACATTCTTGGTTTAGGTAAGTTTTTCGCACTTATTTCAGCTATGGATACAGGCAGTAGTTTTGAAGGAATGGGCGCTTCAAGAGAAGCTTGTTTTACTACAATAGTTGAACCTGCATTTTTTATGATTATGGCATCAATTATGGCAATAAGCGGAAATTATACTTTTGATGCATTGACGATGATTTTAGAAAAAGCCGGAACTTATGGTGTTTTGATAATTATTTTTGCAGTTGTTGCCTTATTTATGATGGTATTAATTGAATGTTCAAGAGTACCGGTTGATGATCCAACTACTCACTTAGAATTAACTATGATTCACGAGGTTATGATTTTGGATAATTCAGGTAAAGATTTTGCATTTTTAACCTGGAGTAATTCAATAAAAATGTTGTTGATTTCGTCTTTGATTGCAAATCTTTTAATTCCACAAGGCTTAGAAATGTGGCAATCTTTTAGCGCGTATTTAGCAGTATTATTTATAATTGCCTTGTTGATTGGAACAGTAGAAGCAGGAATGGCAAGAATAAGAATGACCCACGTTTTTGAATTTGTATTTGTTATGAGTTCAATTGCGCTGATAATTTTGTCTCTGGTTGTTGCAGGGATGTTTGGAGGTTAGAATATGGAAAAAGGTTTTATAATTCTATTTGGACTAACAATGTTGTATTTGGCAACAACAAGCCGTATGGTATCTCATATTAGGTTGTTGATTGCGCAAGGCGTGTTATTGTTTTTGGTTTGTTGTTCAAATTTTGCACATCATGATATATTGAATTTTGCGTTTTTAACTGTTGAAACATTGATTGTTAAATCTATTGTTATTCCGGCATTTTTGTTTAGAGTTTTAAAGAAAACAAATTCAAATAGAGATTATGCGCCAAATGTGCCTCATTTCTATTGCTTAGTTATAGCAAGTGTTATTTTATTAGGTTCGTTTATGGCTTCAAATTATTGGATAACTTCAGTGAAAATGATTTCGCCAATCCATTTTGCTGTATCTGTTGCAACAATAATTATTAGTTTGTGGTTAATTACCATAAAACATCATATTATATCTAACGTTATAGGCTTTATTACAATGGAGAATGGGATTTTCTTATTATCTCTTTCTGTTGCAAAAGAAATGCCAATGCTTGTTAATATGGGCGTATTGTTAGATGTATTTATTGCGGTTTACATTTTAGGTTTATTTGTAAACGTAATTAATAAAGAATTTAAAGATTTAGAAGTTTCACACTTATCAGATTTGAAGGATTATAATTAATGATTAATACGATTTTATTATTTCCAATATTAGCAGGAATATTGATGATATTGTTTAGACGTAGATGGTTTGATTCATTTATGTTGAATGCTTATGCGATTTTGCATTTTATTATTACTTCAGTTGTTTGTTTTTGTCCAGTGCAAGAAGAATTTTTAAGTACAAAATATTTTGCATTTGATGAAACAAATAAAATATTCATGCTTGTATTATCGATTGTTTTTCTTATGGTTGCAATTTATAATAACGGCTATGCTAGACATATTAATTTTAATGATAACAGAGTAAGACGATATACATTAATGATTTTAGCCTTTGTTTTGGCAATGACCGGTGCGATTTTAAGTACAGGTTTGGGGCTAGCTTGGGTGTTTGTTGAAGCCACAACTTTATCAAGTGCATATTTGATATATTTTAATAAAACAAAACATTCAATCGAAGCAGCTTGGAAGTATGTATTTATTTGCTCAATTGGGATTGCAATGGCTTTTGTTGGGATTATTTTATTAAACCTTGCAACAGGAGAAATTAATTCATTGAGTTTTGATGTTTTATATGAAAATGCTCTTACATTTGATGCTTTTTGGTTAAAATTAGCATTTGTATTTATGGTATTTGGATTTGGGGCAAAAATGGGTTTAGCACCTATTCATTTTTGGTTGCCAGATGCGCATTCTGAAGCACCTTCTCCGATATCTGCATTGTTGTCTGCAACATTGTTGAATTCAGCATTTTTGATTATTGTAAGAGTATTCAAGCTTATGGAATTGGCAAATGTTGATAGTTATGCTCGTATTATTCTTTTACTAATGGGCTTTTTATCGTTGTTTGTAACAGCTGTTTTTGTTTACCATATTAAAAATTATAAAAGAATGCTTGCGTATTCTTCGATTGAAAATATGGGGATTTTTGCAATTGGAACCGCGTTGGGTGGTGGCGCTTATTTTGCGGTTGTGTTGCATTTGATAGGGCATTCTTTAGCAAAAGCATCGTTTTTCTTAACTGCTGGCAATGTTTTAGAATTATTTGAAACTAAAAGAACTAAATCTATAAAAGCTTTGATTAAACATGATGGAAAAACTGGTTGGTTGTGGGTTGCTTCGTTTTTAGCAATCTGCGCATTTCCAACTTCAGTTTTATTTATAAGTGAATTTATAATGATTAAAAAAATGATAGTGGATAAGCATTATATTTTATGTGCTTTGTTTGTATTTCTTTTAACAATTGTACTTTATGGTATAGGTAAAGTTGTATTAAAAATGGCTTTTGGCAAACAAAGTGAAGAAAAAATTGATATTGTTAATAAAAACAAATCAAAAATTTCAAGCTGGATGTATGTTCCACAAATAATAATGTTGATTATTGTATTTACTTTGGGTGTTTATATTCCACCTTTTTTAAATACGTTAATTAATAATGCTGTTGTAGGCTTTTAAGTTTTAATTTAAAGGACGTAAAAATGACAAAATGGATAAGAACAAAAAATAATTCAAAGGTTAATATTTTAGATATTCCGGTGCTTGCTGTAAATGAGCTTAGATTGTCTATTATTGAAGAAAATAAAAGGCCATTAGCGTTTTTTGGTAAGGATTGGGGCGATTATAGGGTAAGATTATTTGTTTGTCTAGCGGATGAAGAAAATCAAGAAATAATGATTTCTTCGGCTATATTTGAAGCTGGGGAAAAATACTATGAATCAATAACTCAAGATGTTCCAGCTTTTCATATGTTAGAGCGTGAATTTTATGAAAACTTTAAAATAAAACCTTTAAACCATCCTTGGTTAAAGCCGGTTAGGCAAAACCAAGATGAATATCCATTTTTTGAGATGGAAGGCGAAGATGTTCACCAAGTTGCGGTTGGTCCAATTCATGCTGGGGTTATTGAACCAGGGCATTTTAGATTTATGTGTAACGGTGAAAATGTTTATCACCTTGAAATTATGTTGGGTTATCAACATAGAGGTGTTGAAGAATTGATTGTTAAATCACCATCAAATCAACTAGCAGAGTCAATTTGCGGGGATAGTGTAATTGCGTATAATACTGCATATTCTCAACTTATAGAGCAATTAAAAAATATTGAAATTACATCTAAGGCGCAATTAATTCGTAAGTTGGCGTTAGAAATGGAACGTATTGCTATTCATATTGGTGATTTAGGTGCTATTTCTGGAGATATTGCATATTTAATGGGTGCCTCGGTTTTTGGCGCAACTAGAACGCTTGTAATTAATACTATGCTTGAATTTAGCGGAAGCCGTTTTGGTCGAGGTTTGATTAATGTTGGCGGTGTTAATTTTGATTTAGAAGAAGAAAAAATTAATCGTGCAAAACAAACTTTTACTAAAGTAGAAAAAGATGTAATCAGAATGTGTGAAACAATGTTGAAAAACACATCTGTTATGTCTAGATTGGAAAAAACAGGCACAGTAAGTACTGAAAGAGCAAAAGAAGCTGGACTTGTTGGTATGGCTGCAAAGGCTTCAGGTGTTGAAATTGATTCCAGATTTGATTTCCCTGATAAATGGATGTCAAAGTTGGAAATTAAACGTAATCCTTTAAATGGAATTGGTGATGTAAACTCAAGATTTAAATTGAGATATAAAGAAATAAAAGAGTCTTTTGAAATGATAAGAAAAATATTTGATGAGTTAGAAAATCATAAGACAGAACAAATTATGGTTAATTCATCAAGTGAATTAAGTGAAAACTCTTTTGCAATTTCAATAGTAGAAGGCTGGAGAGGTGAGATTGTTCATATAGCTTTAACTGATGGAAATAAACAATTATCTCAATATAAAATAAAAGACCCATCGCTAAATAACTGGTATGGTTTGGCTTTGGCTGTTAGAAATAATGGAATTTCAGATTTTCCACTTTGCAATAAAAGTTTTAATCTATCTTATTGCGGTAATGATTTATAATTAACAAGGAAATAATATTATGTTTGATACTTTAAAATCGAGAATTTTTCAGGGTAAACAATTTATAAGCGATATACCAAATGCACCAATGAGAGAACAATTTAGAGGGCTTCCTATTTTGCGTGGAGAACCATCAAATCCTCAAGAATGTTTGAATGCTTGTCCAACAGGTGCATTAAGTGTAAATCCGTTATCTATTGATTTAGGTAAATGCACATTGTGTGGTGCTTGCTCTAATGTTTGTCAAAATGAAGCAATTAAGTTTTCAAATATGTACAAATTATCTTCAACAAGTAGAGAAAAGTTGATAATTACTGAAAATATTACAAAAGAAGAATATGAAAAAATTGCAATAGAGACAAGAAAAGAGATTAAGAAAGTTTTTTCTAAGTCATTAAAGTTGAGACAAGTTAGCGCCGGTGGGTGTAATGGCTGTGAGCTTGAGTTGAATGCTTGTTCTAATGTTAACTTTGATATGGGAAGATTTGGAATTGATTTTGTGGCATCTCCTCGTCATGCGGATGGAATAGTTATTACAGGGCCTATTTCAGACAATATGGCTTATGCGTTAGAAGATTGTTATAAATCCGTACCTAATCCTAAAATTGTTATACTTTGTGGGGCGTGTGCTATTTGCGGTGGCGTTTTTCAAAATAGTACAAAATTGAATAGAGAATTTTTAGAGAAATATCCAATAGATTTATACATTCCGGGGTGTCCCGTTCATCCGTTGACTTTTATTAATGGGGTGAGAACATTTATAACTGGGAAAAAGTAATAAATAAAATATAAAATTGAGAAGGTGAGTTTTTAACTCACCTTTTGTTTTAGTAAAATTATACTTTACTAGCAAAATTATTCATGTTTGATTTTTTTATAATCAAATAGAAAGGAATTATAATGAAAGTTTTACCAATTTTAAGTCAGAATTATTATGTTAATAACAATAAAATAAATAAGCAAAATAAATCAAATCAAACGACCCCATTTTCGTCTTTATATTTAAGCGGTGTTCCTAAAAGTTACATAAGTTTTAGAGGTGGTGACAGTCTTGATTTATGGAAAACTCTTGCTCTTTTGAGAGATAAATATGAAAGATGTGGCGAAGAACAAGAACCGTTTCTTGTTAATCAAGAAATACTAAAAGAACTATCAATGAGAAATCCAGATAATAAAACCTTGATCGACATTCATAAACAAGTTTATGGAAAACTAACGACGCTAAATGATTTAACTGAAATTAAAGAGTTATATCCTACATTCAGATTGGTTAAAAAATCTGATGAGGTTGATTTTAAGGATAACAAATTTATTGCGGAAATAAGAAATGGAAACAATCCAATTTTTAATAATCAAGAAGATTTAAGTGTTCAACTAATAAAATTATATTGGGGCGAAGGATTTTCGTTAAGTGATATTGCAAAACAAGCAAACACAAAACCTTCAACAATTGGCGCAGTAATGGAAAAGTTAAATATTGAAAGAGTAACTCCGTATTACGGAAAAATATTAAAGCTTTCAGACAAAGAATATAACGAACGCTTCACTCGAGAAATGGCAGAAAAAAGAGAGCTTATCGCGGCACAAAAAAGAGGTGAGCCGTATATTCCCAGAAAACCATTAACTAAAGAACAAAAACAGCATATTTCAGAAAGTTTGATTAAGTTCTATTCTGCGCATCCTGAGCGACTTTCGGAAATGTCAGAAAGACAAAAAGAATTTTATAAGACTCATCCTGAAGCTGCATTAATCTTTAAATTTGTAATGTTAAAAGCCTGGAATATGGAATCTTGCGCTGCTGTTAGACGAAAACTTAAAACCTTTTTGGAAGAAAACAATATCCAAATTGAAAAACAAGAAAAAGAACCAAGTTTTGAACATTTAAGCCGTTTACAATCAAAAAAAATGAAAATCTTTTGGGATACTCATCCTTATGAAAAGAAAAAATTTGCAAAAGGTGTTGAATATGCTTGGGATAAAATTAATTCACATAAAAATATAGAATTAATCAAGTCTACGGTAAATGTTCCGTTGTTTCCCAAAGTTTTACAAGAAACAATTAAAAAATGGGCAATTGAAGAAAAGAAAAAAACAAATTTAGTCTTAAAAAACACTGATATATCAAACTTTGCACCATCTATTGCCTTTCAATTATTCCCGTTGGATTTAATTGCAAAAACTGAAGATGAAAAAATTATAAATAATTTCTTTAAAAATAATAAAGAACATTTAAGCTTAATAAATAATGCTATGTCCTTTCTTATAATTGGAATACACCATTATTACAAAAAAGCAGAAAATGTTGATAAAGAATTAGCAAATCAAATTTCAACGCATATTGACAAGACAATGGAAGCTGTTATGAGAAAATCTGCCAAGTCTAATGTTCAGATGGAAGTAAATGAAGTTGTAAAACTTTACGCTGAAGTCTTAACTATGGCTAAAAATAGTGGAAATATAGATGAATTTAATAAAATGGTTAAAGCCTTTAATTTGATATATGGCAAAGATTTTAATTCTGCAATCAACATCTTATTTGTTATATAATTAGAATACATTTAACTTAACAATTTAGCTCATTATCCCTTTTTGTATTATAATGTTTTCATAGACACAAAAAGAAAATGGGGTATAGAAATGGGATATGAAATTTTAAAAAAAGTTGAGCTTTGTCCAAATCAATATGAGTTAACAATTAAAGCTCCTTATATTACACGCAATGCAAAAGCAGGTCAGTTTATTATTTTACGCGTTGAAGAAGAAGGCGAAAGGGTTCCTCTTACAATCGCTGATTTCGATAGAGAAAAAGGTGAATTGACTATTGTTTATATGGCAGTTGGTTATACAACTAAAAAACTTGCTAAACTTGAAGTTGGCGATGAAATCGTTGATATAGTTGGACCTTTGGGACAACCTACTCATATTAAAAACTACGGAACAGTAGTTTGTTTGGCAGGTGGTTACGGTGCTGCTCCTTGCTATTTGATTGCAAAAGCATTTAAAGAAGCAGGCAACAAAGTTTATATGATTATGGGTGCTAGAAATAAAGACCTTATTTTCTGGAACGACAAAATGAAAGACGCATGTACTGAATTATATATCACAACTGATGATGGTTCATTGGGTACAAAAGGTTTTGTTACAGGTGTTATGGAAGATATTATGAAACGCGAAAAAGTTGATTATGCTATCGCTGTTGGTCCAATGCCTATGATGAGAGCGGTTGCAGAATTAACTCGTGGAAAAGGTATTAAAACTGAAGCTAGTATGAACCCAATTATGGTAGATGGAACAGGCATGTGCGGTGCTTGCCGTGTTACAGTTGGTGGCAAAGTTAAATTTGCATGTGTTGATGGACCTGATTTTGACGCTCATGAAATTGATTTTGATGAAGTTATTAATCGTACAAGAATTTATAAAGACGAAGAAAGAAAACGTTCTGATAATTGTAACTTGTTAAAACAAGCAGATCCGTTAGCAAAATAGAAAGGGAATAACATATGTCTAACAATCAAATTCCAACTTGCCCATTAATGAGTGCAGGTAATTCAATTCAAGTATTATGTTCACAAGAAAATTGTGCTTGGTATATGAAAAGTTATAAAACTTGCTCTGTATATCTTTTAGCGCACGATGCGGCGTTGAACATAAAAGAAAAACAAGCTAAAAAATAATTTAAGGGAGCCTAAAATGACAATGACACAGTTGAAATGTGATATTAAAGATATTAATCTTGCTGATCAAGGTAAAAGACAAATTGAATGGGCATATAAAGACATGCCTGTGTTATCAATGATAAAAGAACGATTTGAAAAAGAACAACCTTTTAAAGGTATTAGATTATCAAGCTGTGTTCATGTTACAAAAGAGACTGCTGCGTTGTGTATTGCAATGAAAGCTGGTGGAGCAGATGCAATCTTGGTTGCATCAAACCCATTATCAACTCAAGATGACGTAGCTGCTGCGTTAGTTAAACATTATGGAATTCCTGTTTTTGGATATGCTGGAGAAAGCAAAGAAGCTTATGCCAGCCACGTTGAAGAAGCAATGAATCATAATCCACAACTAATTATTGATGATGGTTGTGATATTGTTGCGACAATTCACCAAAAACGTCCTGAATTAGTTAAAGATATTATTGGGTCTACTGAAGAAACAACAACAGGTATTATAAGATTACAAGCTATGGAAAAAGATGGTAGTTTGAAATGGCCTGCTGTTGGTGTAAATAGTTCACAAACAAAACATTTATACGACAACAGATACGGTACTGGTCAAAGCACAATGGATGGAATTATTCGTGCAACAAATATTTTGCTTGCAGGTAAAGTTGTTGTAATTTGTGGTTATGGCTGGTGCGGTAAGGGTTGTGCTATGCGTGCTAGAGGCATGGGCGCTAATGTTATTGTTACAGAAGTTGATCCGCTTAAAGCTCTTGAAGCTGCGATGGAAGGCTTTAGAGTAATGCCTATTGCTAAAGCTGCATTAGAAGGAGATTTGTTTGTTACTATAACTGGCGATAAAAATGTAGTTGATATGCCACATTTGTTGTCTATGAAAGATGGTGCAATGGTTTGTAATGCCGGACACTTTGACGTAGAGGTTAATGTTACTGACTTAAGAAAAGAAACAACAGAAATTAAACAAATTCGTCCAAGTTTAGAAGAATATAAACTTAAAAATGGTAAATCAATTTATGTTTTAGCAGAAGGTCGTTTGGTTAATTTAATCGCAGCAGAAGGTCATCCTGCATCTGTTATGGATATGAGCTTTGCAAATCAGGCTTTGGGTATGGAATTCTTGATTAAAAACCAAGGCAAGTTAGAAAATAAACTATATACTTTGCCTCATGAAGTTGATTTGGAAATTGCCAAATTGAAGTTAGACTCAATGGGGATTGAAATTGACACACTAACAGAAGAACAAGAAAAATATCTAAACAGCTGGACTTCTGGCACAATGTAAGAGTTTTGAAAGGCAGTTTTAACTGCCTTTTTATAATTAGGGGAGTATGTATGAAAGCAGTCGTTTTTAGTGATAGTTTAAAATTAGTTAATGATTATGAAAAACCTGTTGCAAAAACAGGAGAGGCTTTAGTTAAGGTCTTGATGGCAGGAATTTGTAATACTGATTTTGAGATTACCAAAGGTTATATGGGATATAATGGAATTCTCGGGCATGAGTTTGTGGGAGTTGTTGAAGAGGTTAATTCTGAAGATAAAACTTTGCTTGGTAAAAGAGTTGTTGGCGAAATAAATTGCGGATGTGGAGACTGTGAATATTGCAAACAAGGACTTGAAAGACATTGTTTTAATCGTCAGACTTTGGGCATTTGGAAAAAAGACGGTTGTATGGCGCAGTATGTAACTATGCCTATTAAAAACTTATTAGAAGTTCCTGAAAATGTAACTAATGAAGAAGCTGTAATGGTTGAGCCGTTAGCTGCTGCTTTAGAAATTTTAGAACAATTGCACATTCGTCCTGACTCTAAGGTTTTAGTTTTAGGTGATGGAAAATTAGGTTTAACAATAGCCCTAGCATTAAGCGGTGCGGGGTTAAATGTTACTCAAGTTGGTAAACATTCTAACAAATTAGAAATAACTAAAAAACAAGGTGTAAAAACTATTTTGTTGAATGATTTAGAAATAACTAAAACTTGGGATGTTGTAATTGAAGCTACAGGTTCAATAAATGGATTTGAAACAGCATTATCTTTGACAAAACCAAGAGGAGTATTAGTTTTAAAAAGTACAGTAGCAAGCGGAAAAGAATTCAATTTTGCACCGATTGTTATTGATGAAATTACAATCTTAGGTTCTCGTTGTGGGCAATTTGCACCAGCATTGAGATTGTTAGAGCAAAAAAGAATTGATTTTAAACCTTTGATTAGTGATGTTTATTCTGTAGATAAAGCTATAGAGGCATTTGAAAAAAACAAAGAAAAATCAAGTATCAAGGTATTAATTGAGTTTTAAATAGAAAGGAATTAAAATAAAATGAAAATAGATAATATCAATGCGCATTCACCATCTTTTAATGGGGCCGTGATTATTAGAGGGAAAAAACTTATCGAAAAGCAAAATGGAAAAGATTTTCTTCCTAGATTACTTGACTCTGAAGCTATTAGTAGATTTAGATACGGTCGTAATTTTTTATTTTCTCAATTAATTATAAAACCAATTAAAGAAGGTACAATTGCGTGGAAAATTAAACAGTGGAAAGAGTTATCAATTAGAGAATTAGCAAATAATTTATCTGCGCCTTGGCAATTAAACGCAAAAAATAGAGAAACTTTGACTCCTGATTTTATGCGTGCATATATTAATGATTATCATATTGATGACACTAGAGTTAGTTTTGCAAAGTCATTGGATAAGCATTTTAGTAATATTAGTACTAAAGCATGGATGATACGTGAACGATTTATTCAAAACCAAAAGCCTTATACTATATTTTCTGCAATAAAACAAATTTGGAACAGACCTAAAAAATCACGAATAGATAGCATTATAGATAGTTATGAAAAAAAAGGACAGAAACTTATAGCTGTTAGGAATACTAACTCTCTTTTGTCAAATGATATAGAAATTGAAACGGATAAAGTAATACATAGGATGCCTTTAAGAAGTTCGTTAGATTATTATCAAAAAACAAGAATTTATCCGGATGGATATGCTATAGCAAAAGAAAATATTGAAAAATAATCTAATATAATTTGTAAAAATTTCTGAAATAAATTCAAGATGAAGAAGGGTTTGATTTTGGACTATAGGCAGCAACTTATTGCACCCTTACTACTAAAGATTAAAAAATCGGTGCGTCAAAACGACGTACGCTATGCTTACTATATTCTCGTTTCAGGACGGTAGACTAAAGTCTATCCTGCATTCTACAATAATTCCTTTAAATAATAATTAAGAAATAGGTAAACATCATATGTCTGATTTTAATATTTATAATACTGTATTCGTGTTATAATCGTTTTATGGGAAAAAAGATTATATCTACAAATAGAAAAGCGTTTCATGACTTCCTTATATTCGATAAATATGAGGCAGGGATTGTGTTGTGTGGAACTGAAATTAAATCACTAAGAAAAGGCGGCGTGAATTTAAAAGATAGTTTTGTAAAAATCGAAGATGGCGAAGCTTGGCTTTATAATTGTCACATAAGCCCATATGAACAAGGAAATAGATATAACCACGAGGCAGAGAGAACAAGAAAACTTCTTTTAAACAAAAAAGAAATAATGAAAATGCTTGGTAAAATAAAAAAAGAAGGGTATTCTATTGTTCCTTTAGAATTATTTTTGCAAAATGGTTGGGCAAAAATAGAAATAGCTCTTGCAAAAGGTAAAAAATTGCATGATAAACGAGATTCTATTAAAGAAAAAGCCATAAAAAGAGATATGCAAAGAGCGACAAAAATAACCAAATAACTTAAATATTAATATATGTTAAGTATTGGAAATTGCAGAATTAGGAAGTATAATTTAAGTAGGACCATATGTCTGATAGAGGAATATAATCATTAGTTTTATAAATAATAAAAACTTTATAGCTTTGTTGTTTGGAGTGTGCATGCTTTTTCAAAGTGTGTCGCCAGTCGAAGCTGCATGGTTTAAAAAAACTAAAAAAGAGCCAGTTGAAGAACAAAGCGCTGTATTTTCTGAGCCTAAGTTGTTAAAGACAGATGAGCAAAAAGCTGAAGATGAAAAAATAGCCAAAAATCCTAATGCTATTTATGTTAAGGATATTCAGTTTGATGGTAACAAGTTAATATCAAGTTCAGATATTGCCGCTGCAATGAAAATTCAAACCGGTGATATATATAGTCGTGATATGGTGCAACAAAGTCTTAAACAAATTTATCAAATGGGATATTTTACAGAAAAGATAAAAGCTTTACCTGTAAAAATTGATGATAATAATATTGTTTTAAAAATAACAGTTGAAGAAAACTTGCCGATAACCGGTTTTACTGTAGAAGGTAACGAAGTTTTAACTGTAGGTGAAATCATTGATGCGATATCTGATTTAAAAGGGAAGCCTCAAAATATGGCACTAGTAAATCAGGCAATAACAGATATTGAAGAATTGTATGCTCAAAAAGGCTATATTTTAGCTAGAGTTACGGCTGTATATGATGATCCTGATGGGGTTATAAACTTTGAGGTTGAAGAAGGTCATATTAATTCAATAGCTATTGAAGGAAATAAAAAAACTAAAGATTTTATTATTGAGCGAAATATCTTGTCAAAACCTGGTGAAATTTATAATGAAAACTTGATTAAAGCCGATTTAACAAGGTTGTATGGTACTCAAGCATTTAAAGATGTAACTAGAAGTATTCAAAAAACAGATTCAGATTCTGACTTGTACGATATTACAATAAATGTTGAGGAACAAAGAACAGGAACTTTGTCCGTCGGCGGTGGTGTTGATACTGCTACGGGTTTATTTGCTACATTAGGTTTTTCTGAAAACAACTTTAGAGGTTTAGGACAAAGAGTTTCTCTTAATGTTATGACCGGTACAGGCATTATGCTTAATGATAGATCTATGATTGATAGAGCAAATATTCAATCAGAATTAAGTTTCTTTGAACCTAGATTAAAAGGTTCAGAAAATTCATTATTGTCAAAGGTTTTTTATAGAGATTTTGCCAGTTATCAGGTTCCTTTAGCTATTGAACGTCGTTATGGTTGGGAAAACACTTTATCAAAACCACTTAACGTAGCGAAAACTTTACGCGGACAAATTAGTTTAGGGATAGAAAATATTGATGTTCGAGAAGGGGATTATGGTGAAGTTGTAAGAAGATTTGCAAAATACAATATCCCAATCTCAGAAAGAGCTAAACAATTAGAAGGCGGATTGTTCTTAGGTGTTGCTCCTAGCCTTGTTTACGATACAAGAGATACTACAGTTAATCCAAGAAATGGTGTGTTGGCATCTGTTAGGTTTGATCAAAATATCGGCTTAGACAAGATAGATAATACTCATGGTAAACTTACTGCTAGTATTAAGAAATACTATCCTGTGATGAAAAAATCCAGCTTTTCTTTAACAGGTAGAGCTGGCGGTAGATTGTATGGAGATATGCCAGAAGTTATGGCTTATCGATTAGGTGGACCTTATACGGTTAGAGGCTTTAGAATGAGTGAAGTTGGGACTGGTGATGGTTTTATGATGGCGTCTGCTGAGTTGTTAACTCCATTATTGTTCTTAGATAGAATAGAAAAAGTTAAATTCTTTGATAATATCCGTTTGGCATTCTTTGCTGATGCCGGTAAAATGTTTAGTCAATCTATTAGCGATAGAATGTATGATAGACCGGGAGAAGCGATTTCTGTCGGGGTTGGTTTAAGGGTATTTGTCCCAGGAATAGGACCATTGAGTGTTGATTGGGGGTATCCGCTTACAAATGTGGGTGATGGAAACAGACGTGGTGCATTCACGTTTGGTGTAGGTGAATTCTACTAATGAAAACTTTTATATGTAAAAATCTTGAAGATACGGATAAATTAGCTTTAAAGTTTGCTAAATTGGTTGAGCAAGATGGATGTTTTGTGTGCATGTTCGGAGATATTGGTGCTGGCAAAACAGCTTTTGTTAAAAGAGTTGCAAAGCATTTAGATGTTCAAGAGAAAGTAACTAGTCCTAGTTTTGTAATTTTAAACGAATACCATGATGGAAAAATTCCAATATTTCATTTTGATTTATATAGACTTGAAAATGAAGGTGTAAAAACTATTCTTGATGAGTTAGAAGAGTATTCACAAGGAAAATGTCTTACATTCGCAGAGTGGGCGGAATTTTCACAAGGTGAAATCCCATTAGCGCGAATGGAAATTCAAATTGATTATATTGATGAAACAGAGCGAAGTTTTACATTTTCAGCGTTTGGTGAAAAAGCTGAGTCTATTTTGGAAAGGTTGATTTAATGAAGTTTTTAACATTTGATACATCATTAGATAAAACATATGTTACTTTGTTTGATAATGAAAACTTAATTGAAACTCAAATTATTGAATCACACGATGATAAATATCATTCAGCATTTTTGATTAAAAATTTGGTTTTGTTATTAAAGAAACATAATCTATCAATGAAAGACATTGAAGCGATAGGTGTAAATATTGGACCTGGAAGTTTTACAGGAATTCGAGCATGTTTAACTATTGCAAGAGTCGTAGCACAACAACTAGAAATTCCCTTAGTTGGTGTTTCTTCTATGGAAATATTGGCTCAAATAAATCAAAAAGGAACTCAAACGGCTGTTGTAATGGATGCAAGAAAAAACATGTGTTATTACGCACTTTATGATAAAGATGGTAAAGAAATACAAGAACCTCAGTTAATAACTCTTCAAAACTTGAATTTTAGCAATCTTAACCTAACTATTATATCGGATAAAGTTATTCAAGAATTTTTGGCTAATCAAAATATTGAAAATATATGCTATACTGATATTAATCATGATTTAGGGGAATATTTAGGTAAAATAACATATAAGAATTTGCTATCATCAAATGACTACCACTGGGCAAAGGTTAAACCTTTATATTTACAAAAACCATCAATTACGTTACCCAAAAAACAATTATTGTAGAATAGGATTATTATGATAGATGAAACGTTAAATTGGTCAAAATGGTTATTAGAATCCCGTTTTGATTACATGACAGAAGAACAAAAACAACAAACAAGACAATGGTTGTTAACGGTGCGTAACGCAGTTCTTTATAATGCTGAAATTCAAAAAAATGATACAGTTATTGATATAGGCACAGGCACCGGTTTAATTGCATTTGGTGCGCTTGAACAAATTGGA
The DNA here is from genome assembly GCA_045638605.1 of Candidatus Gastranaerophilaceae bacterium. Taxonomy (GTDB): domain Bacteria; phylum Cyanobacteriota; class Vampirovibrionia; order Gastranaerophilales; family Gastranaerophilaceae; genus RGIG2134. Next base: position 91,856 of record JAZUBS010000026.1, on the reverse strand, counting down.
GAAAATGGAAAAGTTATTTTTTCTGATAAATTTGAAGATTGCCTTTTGACTTGTAAAAGGGAAATTGAAAAAGTAAATATAATAAAGCCATATGATTTTTTATTATCAGATTGTTGTGATATAAAATTAGCAAATAATAGTGTTAACAAAGCCTTGATGCGTTCGGTTTTGGTTCATGTTTTAGATAAACAACAAGCGTTGTCGGAAGTTTTTAGAATATTAAAACCCAATGGAATTTTTAGTGCATTTGAACCCGTTATTCGTTCTAATACTAAGTGTTGGGAGCTAGTTGAACCAAATGAACTTAGTGATTATGAGGATTTTAAAAAAGCAGAAGATGAGTTTATGTCATCAGATAGTGATCCACTTACTAATTTTGATGAGTTAACTATTTCAAAATGTTTGCAAGAAATTGGTTTTACAGATGGGGTTTTAGATAAACAAGTTGTTGAGTCTAGTTATATTGTTCAAAAAGGTATGGTTGAAAGTTGGCTTACAATCCCTCCTAGTCCAGGAACAAAAACAACAAAAGAAAAATTCTTAATGTATTTTGATGAAGCAAAAGTTAATAATTATATTCTTGAATTACAACAAGCATTAGAAAATAATAGCATTACAATAAAATCAAATGTTTTATACATCAAAGCGATAAAATAAGATTATATTTTGACTTTTTAAAATTATTTATTAATGAAAAAGAAAGAACACTTCATACAAATAGATGTAGTGAGCTTTTGCAAGATGAGTCATAATATGTAGGTATAGTTTGTAATATTTTGGGAAGTTATGCCTTTTAAATACCGACTTCAAAAAGTTATTGAGTATAGAATAAGAAAAAAAGAAGAACAACTTCAAATTGTTATAAAGGCTCAAGCAGAAGTTACGAGAATTGAAGGATTAATAGAGCAAAATAAGCAGGCTATTATTCAAACAAGACAGGATATGCGTAGTGCAAATCCTATAATGTATGAAAGTTATGATAACTTTTTGCACCACCTTTATGAGGTTGGTGAACAATTGGAAGTTCAAAAGCAAGAAGCAATAAAACGACTAGAAGAAGAAAAGAAAATTCTTGTAGAAAGAGAAAAAGATATTAAAATTCTTGAAAAACACAAAGAAAAAATGAAAGAAGCTTATATCGCCGAAGAAAAAGCCGCTGAACTTAAAAGGTTATCAGAAGTCGCAGTACAAAAACATTTTGCAAAAACTCGAGCAAACGAAGAAGAAGCTTATTTAGAAGAATTACAAATGATAAAAGAAGGACGAAATAAAAATGAATATTGAGTCAGTATCTACAGATAAAATTCAAGAAACAAATAATCGAAATCAAAATACCCAAAATAACACTGAAGAAACAACTTCATTTTCTGAAGAGTATCAACTATTACTAGCTCAAAATGGCATAAACACTGGTTTTATCCAAGGATTAAATGATATAAACATGGTTTCTTCTCGAGCAGGTGGACTATTAACAGGAATTGATAAAATTCATACATCTTTTAATTATGATACGTTAACAATTTCTAAAGAAGATGCTATGTTTTTTAGTGAATTGGTTGAAAAAACAGATTTTATTGCCAAAGAAAATGGAAATGCTAATTCTTTTCAAGTAACACTACTAAAAGTTGTAAATGACGCCAATGCACAAAATCTTAAATCTACAGAAATATCAAAATCTTTGATGAATTTAATTGAAGAAGCTTATCGCACAAATAAACCAATGAGAATAGATTTTGATAATAATGTATCTGTAATATTAAGAATAGGAAAAGATGGAAAGGTTAATGCTGAATTTATACCTTCTGATAGGGCTGTTGAACAATATTTAAGAAACAATATAGGTTATCTAAAAGATAAATTAGATGAACAAAATATAGATTACGGTGATATTATGTATAAACCGTACAAAGATAATAGTAAAAAACAACGCAATAACCAAAACGGAGGAAAGCAAAATGAATGATGCTTTTATAAATGCACTTAATGCACAAAAATCCACAAATACTTGGATTGATGCTCTTACTCAAAACATGTCGAATATGTATACTCCTGGGTATAGAGAAAGTGCTATTAATTTCAAAACATTTTTAACAGGAACTATAGCGGATACATATATGAAAAACACTGGTCAAGGTAAATCCGTCCCAGGTACTAGTAGTGAAAACGTATTTCTTGAAGGAAATGGGTATTTTATGTTGAGACGACCAGATGGCAGGGTGGTGTATTCTCGTTTAGGTGAATTCAGATTTGACGCAGAAGGTGTATATAAAAACCCGAGTGGCGCAGAGGTTCAAGGTTTTATTTTGAATGATAAAGGTGAAATTATGCAAGGTGCAAAATCTGCTTCTGCAAATATATACGAAGATACACCGCTTGAAGGTGGCGCTATTAATATTCCAACTACCAATATAAAAATGTGGATTGACCCAAATAACGGGAAGTATCTAGGAAAATATGAAGAATTTGAAATTAAAGATGATGGAATTATTTATGGAAAATCAAATTCAGGTAAAACAATGGTTCCATTATATAAAATAGCTGTTATGAACTTTCATAATCCAGAAGGGCTATTTGAAATAAAGGAAGGTGAATTTATTCAAACAGAAGACTCAGGCAAAGCTGTTTTTGGTAGAGCTGATGTTAGAGGCGGTCTTTTAGAACAATCTAACGTTGATTTAAAAATGAACATATCAAATTATCAACAAGCTAAAGTTCAGATTGATTTATCTTCGAAAATAATATCAACAAACAAACAATTGCTTGAAAGTGCACTTGGATTGTTAAGCTAAATTTTAATTTTACATACTCTGGTTATTGTTTTAATTCCCGAATATATTTCGGGAATTTATTTTTTTGCAGGAAATTCGCTTATTAAACCGTCAACAAGAATAAATCTACCAAGTTTATTAACTTTAACATATTTAGACAAAGAGTTAATAAAACATTTGTTGTCACAAAAACCACCAGAAAGATATAATTCATCTGGTTTTTTTGCAAAAGACCATGCGTTATAAGCTATGCCGTGTAAAAATTTTGAAATCGCAATATTGGCTTGTTCTCCATTAGCAACATCATCCATTATTTTTTCAAGTCCAAAAATACCACAAGTTATATTGTATCTCTCATCTACTGTAACAAGCTCATCAACATCAACATCATAAAATTTAAGTAACATTTCAACTGTAGCGCCGGTTGCACTCGCACAAGAATTATTCCAGTCTAAATCTTTGAATTTACCTTGGTTAAATTTAACCCACTTTACATCTCTAGAGCCTAAATCCAACACAATACCATCTAATGCGACTGTATTTAAAAAACCTTTTGATAGTGCAATGACTTCATTCAAATAATTATTTTCATATTTTAAATTAGACTTAGACATATGTCCTGTAGCGGCGATAAATTCTAAATTACAATTTTTTAACAATTTAGATGGAATTATATATAATTTTTTATTTTGATTGTAACTAATTAAGTAATCTTTGTATTGTTCAGTAAAAATAGAGTTTTCATCAGAAATCTCACAAACTTTAGACCAAGTTGTTCCCGCATCAACATATAATTTCATCGTAGTTTTATAAAAGCCTCAATTTTGTATTTTACCGAATTTGTAACTATATCATCTATATCAACGTATAAACCATTATATTTATCAGCTAGATATTTTGCAAGTTGAGTTTTTGCACAAAATGCCTGCGCATAAAAAACAGTTGGAACATCTTTATCAACAAACATTTCCATTTCAATATTAGCAGGAACACCAGCTTCAACGCATCTTGTCCAGCCATAAACATGTGTGTTATCAGGAAACAATTCTAGCACACTTAAGTCATTTGGAGGGACACCCCAAAAACCAAATTCTGGTTTGACATATTCTATATCTAGCTTTTTAGGTTCTATAATATTTGCAGTTATTGTTTCGATTTTTTGCCTTAATGGCAAATTAGAAGTTGAAATTGGTGTTTGTTTAGGATTAGTAACGACTTCATATATTGACTCTATTACATTAAATCCCATATCTTTAAGTAATTTAGCCGCAAACCACCCACTGTCACATTTTTCTTTTCCTATTGGTGCTATAATTACGTCTATTTTATCTTTCAAATAAATAGAATTATAAATCATATTTTTTACAATTTTACAATAGGCTTCTGGCAAAATGCCACATTTGGGATATCCAAAATCAATATCCAAATCAACCCACTGGTGATTTGGATATTGTTTTTTGTATTTATCTATTAAACTTGGGTCAGGATAGCCCCAAAAACCAATGATACGACTCATTTTAAATTACTTCTTGATACGCCTCAGGATTGTTTAACAAGTCATAATTAATTTCATTTTCATTATCAGCTATCATAGCTGCAACAACAGCGTCTGACGTAACATTAACCATTGTGCGCAACATGTCGATAACTCTTTCAAATGCCATCAAGAACGCAAAACCTACAACAACTTGCTCTGGAGTTAGACCTAAACCATTAAGCACTAACGCAATAGTAATTAAACCAGCACCAGGAATACCAGCAGAAGTAGACGATGCAATCATTGCAAGAAGAGCAATTTGTATAATTTGAATAATTCCTAATTCAACTCCGTAAGCCTGAGTTAAGAATATAACTGCAACTGTTTGAAATAATGCCGTTGCATCCATATTCAAAGTCGCTCCTAATGGAAGAACAAAGCTGCATACTTTGTGAGAAATACCTCTTCTTTCACAGCACGCCATAGTTAGAGGTAATGTTGCTGAGGAACTTGCTGTTCCAAAAGCAACCATCATAGCTTCTGCGATTGCTGAATAAAATATTCTGACAGGAACTTTTGAAAATAATTTCATCATAGTTGGATATATAAGTAATAATTGAATAAGGAAGCCAATTACTAAAACTGCCAATAATTTAGAAATAGATCCGAAAATAGACATACCAAAATCAGCTACCGCAACTGCACTAAGTGCAAAAACACCAGGAACAGCAAAGAACATAATCCAATCCGTTACCTTCATTGTTGCTGCAAACACTGATTCAAAGAATGAAACAACCGGTCTATTGATATCTCCAACTTTAGCTAAAGCAACTGAAAACACAAGAGTGAACAATATAATTGGAAGCATATCACCTTTTGCCATTGCTTCTAATGGGTTTTTAGGTATCACTGTAAGTAATTGACCCAAGAAATTTGCATTGTTATTAGCTATTTGATTAGCAACATGTGCTTGTATATCAATAGAAGATTCTGCATTGATAAAAGATTGAACTCCAATTCCTGGATTAAATACACAAACAAGAATTGCACCTACACTAACGGCTAATATCGTAATTAACCCATAATACAAAATCATTTTTGTACCAAATTTGCCAAGTTGTTTGTTGTCTCCAATACTTGCAATACCTATTACGATGGCTGAAATTACAAGAGGGATAACAACCATTTGAATTAATCTAATAAATGCTTGTCCTATAAAGCTTAATATCGCTATAATAATATCTGTAACTTGCGGATTTGTGCCAGATTCAATATTAGAATGCAAGACTGCACCTATAATCATACCAGCAATTAAACCAACAAAAATGTGGGCGTTCCTTTTAAGTCCTAGCCCCAATGCAATTGCGATTTTCATTCCAATTTTCATAATTTTCCTCTAATTTTATTTTTTTGTATAAGCATTTTCTATAATACTATTTATTTTAAATGATTACAACTGTTTATCAAAAAATTTATAATTTTGTTATAAAATAAATATAGAGTTAGTATCTAAATAAAGGAAATATATGAGAAAAGTTGAAGTTTTTGCCGGCGCATACGCTAGTGGTAAATCAGAAACCTCTTTAAATAGAGCTTTACAATTTGTAAATAAAGGACAAAAAATCACGCTTGTTGATTTGGACACTGTTGAACCTGCTTATACCCTTCGACCATTAGAAGAAAAATTAACAAAACGTGGGATAAATGTTATTACGCAGCCAGAATACGAAGGATTAGGTGAAGCTGCTAATTATGTTAATGCACAGCAAATTAATTGCTTAAGTACTGAAGGCGATATAATTATTGATGTTGGTTATGGGGCGAGTGGGCTTGATATTTTAGATATTATTAATAATATTGAAGATGAAAAAAATATGGAGATTTTTATTGTTATTAATACCTCTAAATTTGAGACTTTTTCAAAAGAAAATATTATAGAATATGTCTCTTTTGCCGAAGGTCTTGAAAAAAGAGAATGGAAAAAGTTTTGTGGTATTATTTCAAATACACATTTAGGTGATGAAACAACAAAAGAAGATATAATTAGAGGATATGAAATAATAAAAGATGCATCTAAAGAATTAGGTATTCCTATTAGGGCGATTGGTGTTTCTAATAATCTTAAATCAGAGTTTGACGATACTTATGACGGTGTTGATGTTTGGTTTTATGAACGAATGATGCCAGATGCTCTTTGGTAATTTGTTTTTTATATTAAAAGGTGGCTACAAATAAGTGCGTAGCCACCTTTTTGTAATATTGTAAATAAATGTTAAGTAAAATTTGATTAAAAAGGCAATATTTTTTATATAAATGTTTTTATATATATGTAAGCAGTAATTAATAAAACGGAACATACAAACCTTTATTTTATAACCTACCACACACTAACCTACAACACGAGTGAAACTAGAGAAAGATAAAAAGTTTTCTTAAGTTTCCAAGGGGGATTTGATTACAAATCCTCTTTTTTTTATTCTTTGTTCTCTATATATATAAATTCAGAATTTTCGTATAGGTGTACACAGTTTTTACCATTATGTTTTGACTCATAAAGAGCTTTATCTGCAAAATCCATTAATGTAAGTTCATCTTCTGCTGCATTTGGATAAGCTGCTATACCTGTACTAACTGTGATTTTTACAATTGTTCCATCATTTAATTCAAGATTTAATGCTTCGATTTTTCTTCTTAACCGATGAGCAATGATAGTTGCATCCATACCTTTTGTTTCTGGGAGAATTACAGCAAACTCTTCTCCACCGTATCTTGCCGGCATATCAATTTTTCTGATGGTTTTAGAAATAACGTTTGCTACTTCTCTTAAAACCTTGTCACCAACAGCATGCCCGTACGTATCATTAATAGATTTGAAATTATCAATATCCATCATAATTACAGACATAACATGATTATATCTTTGTGAACGTTTAAGTTCAGTATCAAGCATTCTAAAGAAGTGTCTGTGTGTATAAAGTTTTGTTAGACCATCTTTTGTTGCTAATTCATATAATTTAGCGTTATCAATTGCAATTGCGGCTTGATTTGCTAATGCTTCCATGAATTCTAAATCTTGTTTATTAAATAATTGATTATTCTTTTTATTTGAAATATTAACAACCCCTATTGCCTCACCTTTGGCAATCAAAGGAACGCAAAGCAATGATTTAACATTTGAATTTGTTGTTTTTAATGTTTTAAATCTAGGGTCATTTTGTCCTAAATTTGAAACAATAGATTTTTTACTAGCAAATACAGTCCCAGCTATTCCTTCACCGGCACGCATTTTAGAACATTCTATAACACCTGTATTGATATCTTCTTCCGTCTTTTTATCCGGTAAGCCATAAACAACCTTAACTTTTAATACGTTGTCTGAATAATCATACAACATCAATGAACCTTTTTCCGCATCAATGGTTTCTAATGCTTTATCAAGAATTGTATTAAGTAATCTTTTTAAGTCGTCGATAAAATTCATCGCTTGTGAAATATTATATAATATAGACACATTGTGCAGTGTTTTATATAATTTTCTTAATTCAGATTGTTCTTCATCGCGTTTTATAAATTTATACAAAATAGGCTCAACATAATTAAATATTTTCTTCAAATAAATACATTCTTCTTTTGATAAATTTGAGTTATCGTGTTTTGCTCCGACAGAACATATGCCAATCAAACTGTCATTTTTATTAAAGCCTTTTAAATAATGCGTATTAATTTTTTTTAAGCCATTTGACTCTATAAATGATTTATATAGTATTTCCCCTGCTTCATTAACAAAAGAAATAAGTTCGCCTTCTTGAAGTAACTTCCAAAATCCATCGTTATTGTCTGAAAGCTCAATAAATACTTTTCCATTTAATACTGAAAATATTTCACCTTCTGGTAAAAAGAAAAATACATCTTCAACTTTTAGTGAAGAGCATATAAAACTTGAAATCTTATCAACAAAATCAGCTAAATCAGATGCTTGGTTCGCAATAATTCCAAGTTCAAATAAATTGTTTAACTCACTAAAATCTTTTTGTATATTCTCAATTTTTAATGATAATTCGTCTGTCATTTTTTCCTCTTCAATATAATAGTACAATTTTAAAAGAAATTAAGCAACTATTTTTTTATCATAAAAAAAAGCCGTCCACTTGCATGGCGGCTACTAGACTTGGGGAGGAGGTTGTATTGGGCTTTCGCCCTTACATATATATGTACGGCACGATTGCATAATTTCTTTAATATCTTTTAATTATTTCATCCATTTGGTGTAGTGAGTTGGTAAAATGTAACATTTTATTAATATAAGCCGCAAAAAAAATTATCTTTGGTTATTATATATAAACAAGTTACAATAAGGAGAAAACAATGAAGATACCTAATATTTCACATCGTGATGTAAGTCCAAGATTAATGAATTTAATGAAAAAAGATTCAGCAAGAAGAATTGGAAGTGTAATTGAAGAAAGCTTACCAACTGGACATAAAATATATTCTTATCCAGATGGAACTCAAACTGTTTTTGATTCAAAAGGAAATCGTTTATTTGAGCAATTTACAATAGGTAAAAAAACTTATATTAAAGAATAAAAAAAACGGGGCGAAAGCCCCTTTTTTAATACCTATTCCCGTTCCATTATTGACAACTTTAAATTAAAGTCATCGAAAATTTTGTTTAACAGTCTCTCTCTTATTTGAAATTTATCTGTTTCTTATATATTAATAAAATAAAATTTTAATAAAAAATTGCGCGAGTTAATCAACTATCTGCATTGCTTTTTAACCCTTTTTTGCAAAAATATTTATATGTTATATAAACATGATATATCAAATAAATACGTATTTAATATAAAGTAGCTAAGCGTAAATTGTAACAATTTTTTAACAATTACTGTTTTTTATATTCATCGTAATTTTCAACTAGATCGTGCTCAAGGCGATGAAGTTCATCTTCTAATTTTTTTCTATAAAATTCTATTTTTTCATCGTCACAATCTGACGGAACGTATATTGGTTCACCATATAGCGCAACCGTAAATGGCCATCCAAATGGAAATCTAAATTCATCCCAAGAGTTAAATTTTAAGAATGACTTATCTGTAGAGTACCATGAAACAGGAATTATAGGGACTTGTGATATTTTAGCAATATTAATAACTCCTTTTTTTACAACTCTATTAGGTCCTTTAGGACCATCAACTGTTATTGCAATGTTTTCACCTTGTTCCAATTTTTCAATTAATTTTAAGGTGGCTTCTGTGCCTCTTCTTCCTTGCGAACCTCGAATTGTTTTTATTTTCATTGCTTCTGTCGCTGTAGCAACTATTTGTCCATCGTTTGATTGGCTTACCAATACATTTAAATGTTGTGGATTTTTAATGTTATATAAAACGCATTGATGAGCATGCCATAATGCAACAATAAATTGTGGTACTTCTGGGTAATTAATTGGTTTAATCTTCAAGCCTATTCCTACGAAGCGAAAAAGCATGCTTGCTAGAAATGACAATATTTTAATCTTTAACTTTTGTTTCTTCATTACTTGATTATATTATAAATATTTTATTTGTTAAATTTTGAAAAAATGCTATAATTATTATCTGGAATTATTATTAGGAGAATGCTTATGGAAAAATTAAAAATTGCTATTGGGTGTGATCATGGTGGATTTAACTTAAAAAACAAGGTTATCGATTATTTAAAGGCAAGAAATATTGAATATAAAGATTATGGAATATATTCTCTAGAATCGAGCGATTATCCAGAAGTGGCAAAAACTGTAGCTAAAGAAGTTACATCTCAAAAATTTGATAGAGGAATTTTAGTTTGCGGAACAGGACTAGGCATGTCAATTGCTGCAAATAAAGTTAAAGGGATAAGAGCGGTAACAATTAGTGATACTTATTCAGCGCGAGTATCTCGTGCGCATAATAATGCAAATGTGTTGTGCTTAGGTGAAAGGGTGATTGGTGAGCATTTGGCGTTGGATATAGTTGATATGTGGTTAAAAACCGGATTTGAAGGTGGACGACATAAACGTCGTTTAGATATGATAGAATAAAATATAATATAAAAAATATTACAAAAGGAGAAAAGGCTGGAAAATGTTGTCTTTTCTCTTTTTTTGTCGGAAAAATTTTTTAAATATAAGGTTGAATTGTAACAAAATATTAAAATTTATTTAAAAAAGAGCAATAAATTTTTTTCACAAGTATTTATCAAGTAGAATTATTATACTGTGTGATATAAAAAATATAAATACATCTAGATAAAGGGGAACAAAATGATCCAACCAGTAAACAACCAACCTATGTGCAGCGCACCGATGATGCCTTACTATCATGCACAACCACAAAACAACGCAGTAAAAATCGACATCATCAACCCACAAGCTGGTGCAACAACCAACCCATATGCAATGCCTCAAGCTAGCGCATATCCACCTTATGTACCAAATGCTCAATATGTACCATCTTACTATCCACTTCTTCAACAACCACAGATGCCTGTACAAAATTTCTCTCAGCCAATAGCTGCTCCTATGCGACAAATACAACAACCAGTGCAGCAACCGATGCCAATGGTTACACCACAACCAGTAGCAGCACCTCAAACAGTAGCTGTTCCACAACCTGTTATTATCCCTCAACCAGTAGTAACGGCTCAACCCCAACAGATTATTAACAATGCTCCAGTAGCAGCAATGCCTGAGCCGCCACAAGCACAAGTTGCATCAGCACAACCAGAAGCAACACCTGTTGAAACAGCTGAACAAACACCTGTTGCTCCACAAGTTGAAGCACCTGCCTCAACTCCAGTAAATATTGATTTAAACCAAGTTGTTTCAAAATTAAATTCAACAAACATGGATGAACAATTAGCTGCTATTGAAAACATTGCAGAGACCGCTCAAGTTAACCCAACAGCAGCAACTCAATTGTTAGATACACAAATTATGGATGCATTGGGTAATATCTTGAAAAAAGACACAACTCAAATGCAAGGACCAACTCCAGAACAAATTGAGTTAAGACAAAAATTACTTTCAGGAGAGCAATTAACTCCAGAACAAACTGAAGTAGCTAATAAAATGTCTGATATGGAAGTAGCTGAAAGAAATAAACAATTTGCACTATATACAATTGCAATCTTGCAAAAACTTCTTAGCACAGAAGTAGAAAAAGCTCAGGGCGTAAAATTAGAAATGAAAGATTTGCCGATGATTAACGATATTGTTAAAATTGCAAAAGCGGACATTAACCCAATGTTAAGAGCTTCAGCACTTGCAGCGTTATCATACATAGCAACTCCGGAAAATAAAGCTTTATTGACTACAATGTTTGAACAATCTAAAAAAGATGCAGATCCAAACGTTCAAGCAGTTGCAGCAGAAGCATTAAATAAACTTTCTCAAGTCTAGATGTGTTAAACGAGAGAAAAAGAAAACCTTCCTTTTTAAGGGAGGTTTTTTATTTTATTTAATTACAATTTTTTAACAATTGGACATGTCTTTTTTTATTAATATAATTATTTTATGAGTGAAAATATTAATGATAAAGTAATTGATATATTTAAAAAGGCGCACAAGAAAGAGGAAAACAAATCAAACGAACCTCCTATAAAATTTTTTGCTGGGGTAAATTATGTTCGTATTGATGAAGATTTAAATGGGCATCCATTTAAAAAAGAAATCCTGCTTGAAAATGCTTCAAAGTTTTCTTATATAGTAAGGGTTTTAAGACCTAAAAATGGTAAGCATTCACTTTATAATTATAGCGTACCTTTTGATAAAATAGTTGAATTTATATCATTATTTGATAAAAACGAACTTAACGGAACAATTATAGAAATAGATAAATATACACCAAACGAGTTAGCATAAAAAATGAGTATCGAAACAAAAAAGGTTCAAAGCCTTTTGTATAAAATTAACAAACCATCGCATTATAGCGGAGGAGAACTTAATAGTTATAATAAAAATATTAAAGAAGTTAAAGCTTCTATTGTTTTAGCTTTCCCAGATAAATATGATGTTGGTGTTTCAAACCTTGGACATAGAGTTCTTTATGAACGAGTAAATTCATATCCTCAATTTTATGCAGACAGAGTTTACGCTCCTGATGTGGATTTGAAAGAACAATTAGAAAAAGAAAATGTAAAATTATGGACAGCAGAAAGCAAACGACCTTTAAAAGATTTTGATGTTATAGGTTTTTCTTTGCAGTATGAGCTTGCTTATCCAACTGTATTAAAAATGCTGGAATTATCAGATATTTCTATATATAGCAAAGATAGAAAAGAAGATGAGCCTATTATAATTGCAGGCGGGCCTTGTGCATATAATCCGTTGCCTCTTTATGATTTTATTGACGCATTTTCTATTGGCGATGGTGAAGATTGTCTTGTCGAAATAATGTCATTAATTGAAAAATCAAAAGAAAACAAGCTTACACGTAAAGAAATAATAATAGAATTGTCTAAAATTGAAGGGGTTTATGTCCCTAATATTTCTAACACAGTAACAAAACGAGTATGTAATTTAGAAACGCATACTGCACCTGTAAAATTTCCAATTCCATATTCTCAGCCAATTCACGATAGAGTTGTTACAGAAATTAGGCGTGGTTGCGGAAGAATGTGCCGTTTTTGTCAGCCCGGGCATGTTAATTTGCCAATTCGAGAACGTAGCGCAAAAGATATTATAGATTTAACGCTTAAAGGTGTAGAAAATACCGGTTATGATGAATATTCATTACTTTCATTATCATCAAATGATTATTCAAACATTATACCGGTGGTACAAGAATTAAATTGTAAATTTAAAAAGAAACATGCGTCTGTTTCTTTGCCGAGTCAAAGAATAGATAGTTTTAATATGGATTTGACAAATCTTGTACAAAGTATAAGAAAATCGACAATAACACTTGCTCCGGAAGCCGGAAGCCAAAGACTAAGGGACGTTATCAACAAAAATATTACAAGAGAACAAATTGAAAAAGCAATTCTTGAACTATATAAAAATGGGTATTCTAAAGTTAAATTATATTTTATTTTGGGTTTACCTACTGAAACCTACGAAGATATTGATGAATTAATGGAAATGCTTTCTACAATTATTTACAAAGCTAATAATCTAAAACGTGAGTTAAAACTTGGTGCACCTTTAAATATAACTGGCTCAATGTCCGTATTTATACCTAAACCATTTACTCCGCTTCAATGGTGCGGACAAAATGATTTAGATATCGTTGGCGAAAAAATTCGCTACGTAAAAGAAAAATCAAATGCGATAAAAGGTGTAAAAATAAATATTCATGACAAATTTATCTCACAAATTGAAGCCGCTCTAACTCGCGCAGATAAATCTATTTGCAATTATATTTATGAATTATACAAACACGGTTGTTATTTAGACTCTTGGGATGAAAATTTCAGTTATTCAACTTGGAAAGAAGTTGCGCAAAAATGCAATATTGACCTGGATTATCTTGCAAATAAAACATTTGGATTAAATGAATCTCTACCTTGGGATTTTATAAATATTGGTGTTAATAAAAATTGGCTTATTAATCAATATAAGCTCGCAATGGACTCACAAAACTGTCCAACATGCGAAAATAAATGCGTTCAATGCGGAGTTTGCCCTTCATTAAAGGTTAAAAAAATCATTGATAAACCTTATACACCGCAATTAAATGTTGAAGAAAACAAGTCTGAAATTCGTACAAAATATAGAATGGTTATTGATAAAAAAGGTGCACTTAAATTTATTTCTCATTTGGATTTTCAATCAACAATAATTAAAGCCATAAAAAGAACCGACTTAAGAGTTAATTATACAGAAGGTTTTAACCCTTCCCCTAAAATTTCTTTAGGCGTAGCATTATCTTTGTTTACTCAAAGTGATTTTGAGCTTGTAGATTTTGAATTATTAGAAAATTATGATGTTGATGAAGTTAAAAATAAAATTGAAAAAGAATTTAAAGGATTAATTCAAATTCATTCTTTAACTAAACACATTGAAAAGCCGACACCTCCTGATATTTTAGGCCAATGGGCAAAATATGAAATAAAAGTTTTAGAACCTCTTTCAAAAATGGAAGATTTGTTGTATATTAAAAACAGGATAGATTCTTCTGAAAATTTGTTTATTTCAAAGAAGAATAAAAAAGGTATTGAAAAACAATTGGATATAAAACAATCTATAAAATCAGTGCAGTTGCATGATGATAAACTGTATATGATTTTAAAGACTGGACAAGGCGATGATATTCCTTCGCTCAGAGCTGATGTAGCCCTAGCGACAATTCTACCGGATAAGTTTTTTGATATCACAAGAGTAGAGTTTTATGATAAAGATTTTAAAAAGATTTAGAAAGGTTTAAAATGACAAAAAGTATTGTAATTGCAGAACGCGATAATATCGCAGCAGTTTTAGAAAACAACCGAGTAATGGAGTTTTTTGTTCATCGTGGTGATATTTTATTAGGCGATGTTTATTTAGCAAAAGTTGATAACATTTTACCTAGTATTGATGCAGCATTCGTAGATGTAGGGTCTGATAAAATGGGTTTCTTACATGCTGAAGATATTATCGGTAAAGGTGCGCTTAAAGACAAAGTAAAACCACGTCAAAACTTATTAGTTCAAGTTGTAAAAGAACCAACAGGACACAAAGGTCCTAGAGTTACAACAATGATTAGCATTCCCGGCAGATTTTTGGTACTTATGCCACAAGAAGCAGGAATTAACGTTTCCAGAAAAATCACTTCAGCTAAAGAAAGAGCTAGACTAAAATCAATTGTTAGCTTAATCAAACCGGTAGGCGTTGGTGTTATCGTTAGAACAGAAGCAGAAGGTCAAACTGAAGCGGAAATCCAAGATGATTTAGAAATGTTGCTTGAAAAATGGAACACTATTGTAACGGCAGCAGAATCACATGAATCACCTTGCATTATCCATAGAGACCAAGATTTGCTTTATAGAGTAATTCGAGAAGAATGCACAGAAGACGTTACCAAAATCACTGTTGATACAGCTTTTGCGCACCAAAGGGTTACGCAGTTGCTTCAAGCATGGAATATGAATAAAAATATTACTGTTGAAACTTATAAAGGACAACAACCTTTACTTGTAGCGTCTGGTTTACATAAAGAAATCAAAGCAGCTCTTCAAGTTAAGGTTAATCTCCCCTCTGGTGGATATCTATTCATTCAGCCAACTGAAGCTTTAACCGTAATTGACGTTAACAGTGGTAAATTTATCAGCTCAGCAACTCAAGATGAAACTATTGTCAAAACAAATATAGAAGCAGCACATGAAATAGCAAGACAATTAAAGTTGAGAAACATCGGCGGTATGGTCATCATTGACTTTATTGATATGAATTCAAGAACAGATAAACTTGCAATTATGCAAGAGCTTGAAATTGCACTAGAAGCAGATAAATCTAAACCTCAAGTTGGACAACTCTCTGATTTAGGGTTAGTTGAACTTACAAGACACAGACAAGGACAAAGTTTATCCGAAGTATTTACTAAAAAATGTCCTCATTGCCAAGGTACAGGCTGTTTTGTAGAGGAAATGTCTTTTGCTTCTTCTGTTGCAGAAGGAGAATACAGAGCAAAAGCGGCTAAAGTAAAACTTCCAACTAATCAAAAACAACAAAATGGTAACAACAAAAATAATAAAAACAACAAACGTAAATTTGATAAAAACTTCAATAATAAACAAAATGAAAATGAGGAAATAGTTGAAATTGAAGAAATTTCAACAGAACAAATTACGCAAACACCTGTAATTGAAACACCTTCAATTGAAGTAGAACAAATTACTCCAGTTGAATCAACCGTAATAGAAGTTGATTTAACTGAACAAAAACAAAAAAGAAAACCATCAAAAGGCAGAAAACAACCTCGTGGTGGCAAAAAACAACAAAAAACAGAAACTACTGAAATTACAGAAACAAAAACACAAGAAGCTGATTTGATAAAAGAAGCAAAAACATCTAAAATTGAAGTAGAAGAGCAAGCAGAGCAACCAAAAGAAGAAAAAACTGAAAAACCTGCAAAAAAAACACGTAAAACAACAAAATCTAGAACTTCAACTAGAAAATCAGCAAAAGGAAAAACTGATGAAGTTACAGAATAAAGTTATTCTAACTATATTTGGATGTGTAATCGCAATGCAACCTTGCTTTGCGGTTACTCTTTCAAATGAATTTTTATTCGCTGCAAAAAAATTTATTATGGCAATGTTAGGTGTGGCAATATCATCTTTATTAATCTTTATAGGACTTTCTTTGTATAATAAATTTTTTCATAATCCAAAAACTCAAGAAAATTCAACTTATGACACTAACTCTTTAGAGAGCGCAAAAACATTAGAAGCTGCAATCTCTAATTTTTTAAATAAAACAAAATTATAAATTGATACTAACAAAAAACGTGCGCGCATTTTTATAATGCGCGCACGTTTTTTTGTTATCATTAATTACTTTCCGTTTTTATCACAATAAATTTCGAAATCTTTTTCTATAGATCGAGGGGCTATATCGATGCTGTCCCCATCTTGATTGTAGATATAAGGATTTCCTTCAGGAGTAATGCCAAAATAGTATTTATCATCGCAATTTTGGCAATTAGCCAATAATCCAACTAACGTCGCAATTAGCGCATTTCTTGTTACGGTAACTGTTTTAGACGGTGTTTGTTGGTAATCATTTTTGTTGTTTTCCGGTTTATTACAATATTTACAACCAAATGTTTGTGCAGAAATTTTTGATATTTGCATAATTATTCCTTTCTCATGTTCTTTATTTATTATAGCTAAAACATGAAAATAAAATAATTTGCTATTTAAAGAATATCTGTTTTTAAAATCTAAAAATCTTCTTTGATTGCTTTTTCTGTTTTTTCTATCTGTTCTAATAGATTGTTAGATTGTTCTTTACACCAATTTAGAAAAACTTTAATATCAAGGCTATAAGCCCCAGGCCACATTGTATAACTATTCATAATTTTGCTCCTATAAAAATATCCGCTACTTTTTCTATCGGTATTTTTATAAAAAACTTTATAGTTTAATAAAAAAATTTAACTAAAATTAACAAAATTTAGCATACAAATCTAATAGTAATTTGTGTTGTTTTACGTTATGAACTCGCAGAATATTTATTCCTTCTTTTATTAAACTTGCAGAAACAAATGCGCTAGCCTCATCAAGTTCATCTTTAGAAAGTTCAAAAGCCTTTGTTAAAAATGATTTTCTGGAGTGTCCAATTAACAAGGGGGTGTTTAATGCGCTAAATTCTTTAATTCGTTTTAATAATTCATAATTTTGTTCAATATTTTTACCAAAACCTATTCCAACATCAAAAATAACAGGAGAATTTATTTTTTCTTTTATATGATGAAAATCTCTATAAACATTATCAATAATATTTTCTTCGTATTTTTTGTTATGCATACAAATATATGGTGCATTGTTTTGATTAACAAACTCAATCATTTCGTTATTAAAATCGTTAAAACCGACATCATTTATGATGTCTCCACCATTTTCCAGTGCAAATTCCGCTGTTTTTACATTTCGTGTATCTATACTCACAGGAACAGTTAAACCAATATTTTTTAATTCTTTTAAAATGGGCTTTAACCTTTTTAATTCTTCTTCTATGGAGATTTGTTCATTATTTGGATGTGTAGATTCGGCACCAATATCAATAATATCAGCTCCTTCATCTATTAACTTTTGTATATGATTCATTGCAGATTCAACTGCTAAAAACTCACCACCATCAGAAAATGAATTTGGAGTAATATTCACAATGCCCATAATATAAGGTCTTTTCCAATCAAAGAGTCTATTTTTTATTTCTAAAGGCGTGATTTGATTTTTAATTAAAGATAATATATTTTCTGCAATTTGTTTCATCTTAAAAGGTTGTTTTTTTAATGAAAATGCAAGTTTTTCAAATTGTACTATACTTCCACTCAATAACGCATCTGAATATTCCACGCTACAATCCAATACACCACGATGGACAGCTGCATCAAAACCCAATGAAAGCGCGCTTTGTTTTAAAATGGAGGCTTCTTGCGGACGCAAATTAAATATTTTTATAGTTTTATACGTGTTTTTTTTACAAGCATGATGTCTATAAGAACTATCAAAATCAATATTTATAAGTTCCTGTTCCACAAATTCTTTATTTACATATTTTACTAAAATATTTTTATCCATAAAAAAATATTAAACCAATCCTAATAAATCTTCAATCGATAGTTTTAATTGAATAAATTTTTATAAATTATAATTTATACTTTATACAATATTTAATAATTCGCAAATTTTAACTATTGCTTTTTTATACTTGTTTTCGGGGAATTGTTCAAGGCAATTAATTGCACTTGAAATTTCATCATTTAATAATTTTGTAGTTTTTTTAATTATTAATTCATTATTTGAGTTTTTGATTATTTCATCAACTGAGTTTTGTGTTAAATTTATATTTTCACCATAAGCTAATATGACTGGTAAAGTATAAATACCATTTTCTATATCATTTAAAACAGGCTTCTTTTCTGATTTTGAATAAATATTTTTTAAATCATCCTTAATTTGAAATGCACGACCAAAATGAGTGGCAAAGGTTTCAATATTATTAACATAATCTAAATTTTTTATTTCTATCAAGGATTTTAATGCAGCAATGAACAAAGACGATGTTTTTTGTTCTGATTTTTTTAAATATTGTTTTAGTGTAGGTGTTGTTTTAAGTGAAAAATATTGATTAATTTCACCCAAGCATAAAGAATTAATGCAAATTGCAAAATTTTTCATAATAGTAGCAGGTAACTCTAAAAGAAGATTTAGTGCAAGAGAAAGCAAAAAATCACCACTTATTACACCTAATTTATTACTATATTTTTTATGCAAGGTAAAGTTTCCGCGTCTAATATCTGATTTATCAATAATATCATCATGAATTAACGTTGCATTGTGGATTATTTCAACAGCAGCGGCTAATTTTATAATATCTTTGTCATCGGCATTATATCCAAAATTTTGAGCAAAAAGAAAAATTAAACAAGAACGAATTTGCTTTGATGAACCACATATATAATTTTTTAAATCCTCAATATATATTTTATCAAGAGTTAAATATTGCGAAAAAGTCTTTGTAACAAGTTTTTCCAATTCTATGTAAAACTCATTACAAAGATTTTTTATTTCACTATAGTTGTTTAATTTTGACATTAATTAGTTATTTTCCCTGAAAGCATATCCGCAAGTGGTGTTTTTAGAATTCCGTTTAATGATTTATCTATTTCTTTTAATTTTTTAGAAATAATTTCCATTTCTTCAGTCCATACAAAATTATCTAAAACATATTTTTCACCAACTGAAAAATCTTGAGATAGTTGAACCAAAATAATTTCAGAAAGCATTTTTTTAGCGGTTGGAATCATTTTTTCAATATCTATATCTATCAAACCGTTATCATCCAATTTTACAGCACCCTTTTCAATGAAGTATTTAGACTGCATAACTGTTCTGACTCTATGTGCTTGGCTTAAATTCGGACGAGCTTTCAAAAAATTGTCCGCAGCATAAGTTACGATAATTTGCAGCATTTCTTCTTTATTATACATTCCTTGTTCATGCAAAATATCTAACAATGCTAAAGCGCCCATATCAGCTTTATTTTCCTCTATAATATTTTTATATTTGCCCAATGCTTCTGTTCCTGATTTTGGCCCTAATGAATGAGCATTTTCATGCCCTATTGTAAACCAATGATCTGCTTCTGGGTTATAATACTTATGAAATTCCGGTCTTAATGTTGCATCAAGGCGTTTTTGTCTTTTTTCTAATGCTTCCGGTGAATTACTTGTTCTTATTTGTCTGTGATAAACGTTTCTTCTACCACCACCGATAGTTAAAGACAATTTATCATTGTTAGGTAAATTTTGAGCTAAAGTAATGCCGCCGCGATAAGTTCCCTCATCTCCGCGTAGAGTCACAATGTCAACATCCACCATTGTTTGTCCTTCTTCATCATCGGCACTTATATTCTGCTCATATCTATCATTATATGGCATGTTTTCAGCAAGCAGCGGCAAATATTTTTTTATTTCTAAAAGTTTTTTTGTTCCTTCTTTGTTAACTATACCTACGCGAATACCAATAGAGTCTTTTGACATAGGGGTTATATTATTTTCTTTTAATAATTTTGAAAGTTCCTCGTTTTCCATAACAGTACCTGTCATTTCATCTGCGTATTGTTCTCGAGAAATTGTAAATTCTAATGGTGTATCTTGAAGTTGTGCCCATTTTTTATCAGCATAAGCATCAAGCATAGCATCCGCTGTTTTTAGTGCAGCTGCTTGTAAGTTTAAATATTCATTAAAATCAGGATTTGTAGAAACTTGAGCGGCTTTTTCTAAATTATCCGCTATGTATAAAAATTCATTTTTGAAATAATCAACATAATCAATCGCTCTAAGTTCATTATTATCTCTAACTACCATTGAGCGTTGGTTTAAAATAGATTTTACTTCTTCAATTTTTCCGGATTTTAGCATTTTTATTAAAATATTATGAAACTCATCAACTGATAAATCTACGGGGTAAAAGCCTTTTCCAGCAATGTCTTCATAGCCTTTTGCCAAATAAATCTTATTAGCCTCCGCATCAACTGCAACCATGCCGATTTGAGCATTAAATAATTTCAAAGTCATTTTCGCATCTTTATTTCCTTTTTCGGTTTCTGATTCTAAAAAGGTTTTAAATTCAATATTTGAAGTGTTATCCTGTTTCATAAAAACTTCATCAATTTTATTGGCTGCTAATACTAAATATTTAAGAGCTTCTTTATCACCTTCTTGAAGATTATTAAATTCATTACTGTCTTCTTTGAGCATAACCTTTGGAATTAAACAATCTTTACTTGTTCTTTTAATCAATTCATCTGTCGTAAGATTTAATTCAAATTGCATAATATTTTCTCCATAAATAACTCATACATTTAGTTTAACACAGGATAAATTTCTGTACATTAGTTAATTAATTATGTTATGCTAAAGTTATGGAAAATAAAATTGTTAAATTATTAGATAATGGAAAATATTTAGATATAGAAATTGATTTTAAAAATCAGATAGTTATTCGTTTGCAAGATATGCAAACAGCTCGTATTTTAAGGATAGAAAAAAATATAATTTATGTGCTTGGTAAAAATCCAGAGATGCAAAGTGTTATAGTGTTTGATGACAAATATGCTGTGTGCGGAACAATCAATAAAAGAAATTTATTCTACAACCAGCCAATGAATATTTGGATTGGACATAAAAATAAATTAATTTATTATGAGGTAGCTAAAAACGCATGCACGTCAATTGCCAGCAGTATATATACAAACAATTGGAAAACACTTTTTTCTCCCAAAATAACAGAAAAGCGCTCTGTTTGGGATTGTTTGTTCTGGCGTAACCATAAACTTAAAATTAAGTATCTTTTTATTAATCCAGTATATAAAAATAATATTCATAAATACAAGGATTATACCAAATTTTTAGTTTATGACGATCCATTAGATAGATTTATTAGAATGATGAATAATAAACATATAAATCATCATGCGATTGCATCTATGATTTTTCCTCCATATAAGAAAAATATTCACGATTTTATCGATCAGTGTATACTTGTGACTCAATTAAATTGTTTGAATAGTTATGAATGGGATCAGCACTTAGTTCCTATTACTCAAAGTGGGGCTATGTATTTGGATGATGTTACTGATTTTGTCTATTTAAAAGATATTGCATCGTTTGTTAAAGAAAAATTCGGCTGGACTCTTGGGAGACACAATGCTATGCCAAAAGAAAGAAAACCCATAACAAGGGAAACTTTATTACCTTATCAAATTGAAAAAATCAAATAAATTTATAAAAAAGACTATGAAATTCCTATAAAATATAAAGATAAATTTTATACCCCTAATAAATAAAAAGCGAGAATTTGAGCTCTCGCTTTTTATTTTGTCGTTTTTATTTTGTTTAGCCAAGGACATTGTATCTTAAGCTAAAAATCTAAAATAAATAAATATAGAACTAATTAATAATGAAATCACCATTACAATGAAACCATATTTTAAAAAGCCCATAAATGAGATTGGGTGTCCTTTTGCAGCCGCGTTTTCAGAAACAATAACGTTAGCAGCCGCACCGATAATAGTCATGTTTCCGCCTAAGCAAGCACCTAAAGATAAACACCACCATAATGGGATAGTATAATCTCTACCCATAACATTTTGTATTTCTACAAGCATTGGAGTCATTGTTGCAGTGTAAGGAATATTATCAATTACACCTGAAATAAACCCTGAAGCCCATAAAATAAGCATAGAAGCAGCTTGTTGAGAACCGTTTGTTACATCCAAAATCCATTTTGCCATCAATGCGATTCCACCAGAAGCCTCTAACCCGCCGATTATAATAAACAAACCAATGAAAAAGAAGATTGTATTCCATTCAACTTCATGCAAAATTTCAGTTGGTTTTTCAAACAATAATAAAATACTAGCACCAAGCATAGCCATAATACCAGTCTCAATATGAGTTACATCATGTAACATAAAACCAATAATTACAAAAAGTAAAATTAATCCACTTCTAATCATTAATGGTACATTTGTAATCGTATTTGAGTTATCAATCTTAGCTACAATAGCCATTTTTTCTGGAGTTGATTTCAAATCTTTTTTGAATACTAACATTAAAAAACCAAGTACAACCAACAAAATTACAGTAATTACACCTGTTAATGTTATAATAAAGTCCATAAATGATAAATTAGCTGCACTACCAATAATAATGTTTGGTGGGTCCCCAATTAAAGTAGCCGTTCCACCGATATTTGATGCAAAAATTTCTGTAATCAAAAATGGTACAGGATTAATATCAAGTTGTTTTGCAATAAAGAATGTAATTGGCATAATCAAAATAACAGTAGTTACGTTATCCAAAAACGCTGAAGTTACTGCAGTAAATACACCCAATGTAAACAATATTGCAAGTGGGTGTCCTTTTGTCAATTTCAATAATTCATTAGCAACCCAATTAAACATACCACTTCTTGCTGCAATGCTTACTATAATCATCATTGAAACAAGTAAGAAAATTACGTTAAAATCAATGAAATTAACAAAATAATGTGGGTCTAATGTTCCATCAGCTACTTTAGTTTGGCTTACCAAGCCCAAAATAACTGTAATTGCTGCTCCTATAAGTGCAATAGTAACTTTTGGAATTTTTTCTGTTGCTATAAAGATGTAAGCTAATAGCAACAATCCGCCAGATATTGCAACATTGTGAGCTTGTACTAAATTGTGTAAAAATTCCATTTTTCTACCTTTCTTTTTATCAATGTTTATCCAACATAGCGACTAAGTACTGCCATAAAGATAATTACACCTATAGTTAGTAAAATCACCCATAATGGACCTTTGTCTACGCTCTCGAGTTGAGTCTGTTTTTCTTTATTATTTTCCATAAATATCTCCTTAAATTATGCTTTTTGAGATGCTGCCAAAGTTGCAGCTATAGCAATAGCAATTTGTTCATCTTCATCAGTTTTTACTTTTTTCTTTTTGGTATTTTTAGGTTGAGGAATTTCTTCTGGAAAATATTTGTTTAAAATTTGAATAATTTTAGCTGTAATATTCATTACCCAAACCATAAGTATTAAAAATGCAAATACTACACCCATACCTAAAAACATAATTGCACAACCATCTTGGAAGTTTGCAATCATAGTTGCTGTATCCATTATTTTCTCCTTTATTATGTATTCAAAAATTGGCGCTAAATCGCCTAAGCTAATGTTATATAGAATAATTATTAAGGAGCTCTGGGTGACGTTTGGGTTAAATAAACCCGATTTAAATTTAATGTGTAATTACTATGGGATAAGGTTTTAACAACATCAAAAATATCCATATTTTTCATGTTATTAACACCTATGTGGGATTCATTTATATTATTTGATAAATTAATTTCATTGTTGTTGTCATTTTTACTTACAAAACGGCGTTCATCGGTTAAACTATATGATTGTATAATACCTTCATCTGAAATATTTTGAACTTGTTCTATAGAAATTTTTGTCGAATTAAAAGCAAGTCCTTCATCAACATTAAAAGCAAAAGACGAGTTATTAACTAGAAACAAACCCGCCATAAAAAATAAAATTAAACTCAATAAAGCTAATATTTTTTTCATGATTTTACCAATTTCGACAAGGTCACTTTATTTTAAATCAAAAAAAATATTTTGCAAAGATAATCATAAAAAAAGCACTTAGTATTTATACCAAGTGCCTTTTTTGTATTTGAATTTTTACTTAAAATCTAATTAATTTCTTCGCTAATGGGAAACTGTGTGTTTCAAAGTATTCTTTTAAGTCTGCTTTAATTTCAGGTGCTAAAATATATAGCACAATAACGTTAGGAATACACATTGAAAGCATCATCGCATCAGTAATATTCAATATTGAACTAACATTCATAGCAGAACCAATAATGATAAATAAACAATATATTAAATTAAATGTAATAACACGTTTTTTACCTTCACCCAATAAGAATGTCCAAGCTTTTTGCCCATAATATGCCCAACTAATCAATGTTGAAATAGCAAATAAAACAGCGATTACAGAAAGGATAATTGGGAAAAATGGTAAAACTGATTTAAATGCATTTGAAGCTAACTCGATACCAGAAATTTGTCCAATTGTTTGGTTATTTAAAACTCCTGAAAATACTATAGCAAAAGAAGTAAACAAGCAAAGAAGCCCAGTCAATAGAGTTTCTAATAAAGCAACAAAACCTTGAGAAATGTGTTCTTTTGTTTGAGCGGCAGCATAAACAATTGCAGCTGCACCAGTTCCGGCTTCATTAGATTGAACTGAACGACGAAGTCCAATAATTACTACTCCGAAAAAACCACCAGCAACAGCTGTTGGATTAAATGCTTCTTTTACAATTAAAGCCAATGCGCTAGGAATGTTTGAAATATTTGCTAAAATTACAATTAAACCAGAAATTATATATAGTAAGCACATTGAAGGAGTAAGAATTGTTGTAACTCTAGCTATACCTTTAATTCCGCCCATAACAACCAGCCCAATAAGAATAGCTGCAATCAAGCCTAACACCCAAGCATATCCATGAAATATGCTGTTTTCACCGCCGGTAATAAAAATAATTTGGTGCGCTGTTTGGTTGATTTGAATCATATTACCACCAGTAATTCCGCCACCAATACAAAGAATAGCAAAAATAACAGATAAAGGTTGACCCAACCAACGCATTTTTCTTTTTGTTAAACCGTGAGCGATATAATGCATAGGTCCACCAGAAACATCGCCCTCAAGGTTAAATCTTCTGTATTTAACCGCTGCAGCAGCTTCAATAAATTTGATAGACATACCTAAAACTGCACCTACAAAAATCCAAAAAGCTGCCCCTGGACCACCTAAAGAAATTGAAAGCGCAACTCCAGCAATACTACCAATTCCGATTGTTCCGGATAGTGCTGTTGCTAATGCTTCAAAAGATGAAACGTCACCTGTGTTATCTCCGGTTTTTTCAGGTTTTTTGATAAGATTGTCAATTGCGTGTTTCACTCCCCAAAACGCAACACCTTTAAAATATATTGTAAAGAAAAATCCAGCAAAAAGAATCCAAAGAATAATTAATGGAACTTTAGTGCCACAAATTGTAATAGATGAAAAAATTAAATCGGCAATAAAATCTGCACAAGGCGCAATGTGTTTGTCAATGAATTCGTCCACATTCATGGCTGATGCAGGTTGTAACCCCATAAATAAAGTGAACATCATCAGTAAAAATTTCTTCATCTTATCTTTTCCTCAACTCGCTAATATATAAAATATAGTGTTATTTTGACACTGTTTAACCATTGTACCAAAAACATAGAAATTTTGTTAAAATTATTTACAATTTATTAAAAAATTATAAATAAATAATTAGAATATAGAATATAACCACACAATAAAAGCCCGAAACCTTTATGGTTTGGGCTTTTAAAATGGAGGAGGAGGAGGGATTCGAACCCACGGTACGCTCGCACGTACGACAGTTTTCAAGACTGCTCCAATCAACCGCTCTGGCACTCCTCCATGGAGTATGTGGTTTTGGAATAATATTATAATATTAGGAACATAATTATTTGTAAAGGGGGTATTTTTATTTTTTTTTAATAAATTATAAGAAAATAGAAATAGCCTATTTATTTATTATTTAAGGTGACGACGAGAGTCTCAATAAAAAGTATTCTTTAATTATATTTTGGAGAGACCATGTCTTTAATTAATCGTCATCACAAAAAATTACCTAGAGAAGAATTGATTTTGCTGGCGCAAAGAAACGATTATCATGCGTTGGAAGAATTAATCAGACGGGAACAAAAGAATGCTTATGCTGCTTTTTATTATTTAAAAGCCGATAGGGATAATATTTCTGATTTAACGCAAGATGCTCTTTTTCGTATGGCTAAAAATATCAAAACTTTAAAAGATCCATCAAAATTTCAAAGTTGGTTTAATCAAATCATAACCAATTTATTTTATGATGAAATGAGAAAAAAAAGAAAAATTCCTGATATTTTGCCAATAGATACAAGCACTAATGACGAAAAAGAAATAAATAAAGTTACTGAAATAAAAGATGGGAAAAAATTGCCACACGAAAACACGCTTGCAGGTGAATTGAATGCACAAATTGTTGCTGCAATTCATTCATTACCAGAGCAATTTAGAGTTGCTATTATGCTAAGAGAATTGCAAGGTTTAAGTTATGAAGAAATTTCAGAAATAACTCAAGCATCAATAGGAACAATTAAATCTAGAATATCTCGAGCAAGAGTAAAGCTTCAAGAACTTCTAAGACCTTACTTAATTCAATAGGAGAAAAAATGACACAAAGCGCAAACTGTAAAAAAATAATGTCTTTATTGGCTCTTTATATAGATAATAAACTTGACGATGAAACAATGGAATTTGTTGAAAATCATCTTCAAATTTGTCCTGAATGTAATAAAAAATATCATATGCTAAAAGACTTAATATTTGAGCTAAGACGCGCATATCAACAATTTGACACAGATATCCAAACACCAAACAGAGCTCAATTTAATATAAAAGAACATGAAAAATTTCAGACAAATCTTTCTGCTTATTTTGATAACGAGCTTCCGCTTAATGAAAGTTTGATTATGAAAAAATACATGATTAAATATCCAAAAGCAAGAAAAGAACTTGAGGAATTATATTTACTTCATTCTATTATTAATACATCATTTAATGGCATAAAAAAGAATTTTAATGATAATTATGCAAAAAAAATTTGTTTTAAAATTCAAGGCAAAAATTTTGATGAAAAAAAACATTTAAGATTTAAGATAGCGTCCTATGTAGCATCATTTTTAATAATTTTAATTTTAATTTTTTATTCATCGCCAATAGGAAAAACAGTGATAGATAAAAGCATTGAGTTTTTTAAACGAAATACTTATGTTTCTGCTCCTACAAATATTTACGTAGGAGAGGTAAAATAAACTATTGTTTTAAATATCTTTTTACGTAAAAATTGTCCGTATTTTGAATTTTTTTCTCAATTTTACACCTAACATCATTAAAAAACGGCAAACTAATAATTCGTGCAATTTTTTCATCAATCGTATAATTATTGAAAACTGCTGATTTTTCTAACAATCCATTGAGTCGATTTTCCACTATTAAATTGTTTTTTGCTACCAATAATTCACCAATAGCTTCCAAACACCAATATAAATTAAATAATCTAACGGTTAAAAAGTTTTTTTGTTCAGTATCAGGTTTTTCAATTCTTTCAAAAATTTTTTCGGTTTTTTTAATTAACAAATCAAATAATTCTCCTGCAAATTCTAATTTTGGCAAATAACTAATTACATTGCGAGAAACATTAGGATTTACATCACAAACCGCGTCAACATAAGTTGGATAAAAATCTACATCGTCAAAAATTTTACAATTCTCCACTAATAATTCATTTAATTTTACAGCAACAGATTCTCTAATTGGACCATCTTGTCCTGTAAGATGAGAAACGAGCAACTTTGCATCTTCGTGGTTTTCAATAAAACGAATTTTTAATATAGCAATTTGTTTTTCTACATCGCTGCCATTTTTTAGAACATTAATGATTTCTTCATAGGAAAACTTCTTTTCACAAAGAATAAAGGCATGCTCAAATATTTCTTTATCCAAATTAATAATTTTCATAAAATAAATATAGCATAAGTGGGGAATAAAAACTCTAAAAAATAGATTTAGTATAAGAAATGAATGAGAGGAATAAATATTTAACAAAAATTTTGTTAGATAAAAGGAGTAAAAAGTGAGAGAACTACTTGATTTTTTCAAAGATATATTTATTATAAAAGAAGAGACAACTTTTAATATTGGTTTATCTCAATTAAAAGTTAGAAAAAAAGAACTAATAAAAACAGCAAAACCTCAAAAGAAAAAAAGTGAAATAAGTTTGTCGGACTTAATGCGAGGTCAAGCAGGATAAGATAAAAGTAGGTGAAAATGAAATTATTATTAATCCACGGTCCTAATTTAAACATGCTCGGAGTTAGAGAACCAGACAAATATGGAAAAGAAAATTTTGAAGATATAAATAAAAACTTATATGCATATTGTTTCAAACTAAATATAGAACTTGAAATATTTCAAGATAATTGTGAGGGTGCGATAGTTACAAAAATACAAGAAGCGTATAATAATTTTGATGGGATAATAATAAATCCTGCAGCCTATACCCATACAAGTATAGCGATTAGAGACGCAATAGTAGCGGTAAATATTCCAACAGTTGAAGTGCATCTTTCAAACATCCATGCAAGAGAGGAGTTTCGTAAAAGTTCATATATTGCACCTGTTTGTATCGGTCAAATATCAGGGTTTAAATCAAATAGTTATAAATTGGCAGTAGATGCAATGATAGATTATTTAAACTTACCAAATGAAAATAAATAAAAAACTTTTCTTAGCAGGAATATTTGTAGCGTTATTAATATTTACACAATCTGTTTTTGCTCAAGATTATGACGAACTTGAATTACGTTTACTAAATAATTTCCCAAAAACATTTGAGGGCAAAGAAGTCCATCCACGAACATATTCGCTAGGCTTTGCGATAATAAATCAAATTGCAGAAGATTTAAGAAAAATGAAGTTTGAAGAACAAAGAGCAATTTGGTTGCATGTAAATGATTATGTTTTGTATGATGCAAATAGCGCTAAAAGGATCGGGAATACATATTATATAGCCTATAAAACTCAAGACGACAAAGTTTTGGGTACATATATTATGAACTGCGAAAATCCCGCCAATAATAGACTTATGCATACGTCATATCGAATATCTGGGGGCAGTTATTCGATAGAACAAAAAATAACATTGCATGATTTTTCTCATCTTGTATGCAAGCCAAAAGAAAAATTAGTTCAAAGATTTTAATATAAAACTTAAATCTGTTTCGATTGTTATCTTAATTTTAGCCTTGTTGCGGTTAAGGATGATTTTTCATCGCATGAAAGCTGAAAAAACAGCTATATTGTACATTTTTACTTTATTTAGATTTACAATGTAAAGAAATGTAACAAAAAGAATAATATTTGAATTTTGAAAATCTAAAATGTTTTTATATAAATATGGATATAAACAATATATAACACGAGTTAAAATAAGGAGTATTTGTATGAATTTAACAGTAGCACCAAGCAATTTTGCAATGTTTAGCACACCATCAACATCAGTTAGCACAGAAACAGCTGGCTCTATAGCTTTTAGCGCTGGCGGAGCTGAAACATCTGGTTCAGTAGCTTCTTCTGGCTGTGGTGGTGGTTTTTCTGCTGTAGCGTAATTGATATATTTTAAAGTGTTGTAGCTTTTTAATTAAAAAATTAAAAACAATGGAGTGTGTTCTATGAATGAAGCAAGAGTTGCAAATTTTGCACTTATTGGAATGTTTATATTGATGTTATTTGTCTATGTATTTGCAGTCCAATATGTTAGTAATATTACTGGGATTGAAACAACAACAGTTTCAGCGTTTTGTGGATAAGTAAGTATAAGTTTATTAACAAAATCGTCATTTCTATTTTATGAAATGACGATTTTTAATTTATTTTGTATAATTAAATTAATTACAGTTTAAAAAGGAATTATTAATGAAATTTGAAACATTTATTACTGGACCAATTCAAGTTAATACATACTTACTTTATGATGAAAAGAGTAAAGAAGGTATTTTAATAGATGTAGGTGGTAGTGCAGATAAAATAGTTTCAAGAATTAAAGAATTAGGCATAGGTGTTAAAGGAATATACAATACTCATGGTCATTTTGATCATATTTTAGGCGCAAAAGAGGTTCAAGAACTATTAAATATTCCTTTTTTTGTTCACAAAGGAGACGCGCTTTTTGTGGAAAATCTAGAAACGCAAATGGCGTTGTATGGAATGGGGTATGCGGAGCCCCCTAAAATAACAGGTTTTATAGATGAGAACACACAAATAAAACTAGGTGAAAACATAGTAAAAGTTATTGAAACTCCTGGACATACAGAAGGCGGTGTTTGTTTTCTTGTTAATGACTTACTATTTTCGGGGGACACTTTGTTTTTTGAATCAATAGGAAGAACAGATTTGCCAGGTGGCGACTATATAACTTTAAAACAGTCAATAAAAGAAAAAATCTTCACTCTTGCTGAAGAAATAAAAGTTTACCCAGGGCACGATATTTCAACATCAATCGGGCATGAAAAACAATATAATATGATGGTTTAGGTTTTCCAGCTTTTGTTTAATTTTTCTGTTATTTTAACACCGGTAATAGTTGTTGCTAGTCCAGCTTGAGCGCTTTCTTTTAAAACAGGAGGCATTAAAGCTCCAATTTGTTTTAAAGCGTCTATAACTTCATCGATAGGTACAATACTTTTAATTTCAGCTAAAGCCATTTCTGCGGCGGTAATTGAATGTATTGCCAAAAATGGATTTCTTTTTACGCAAGGTACTTCAACTAATCCTGCAATTGGATCACAGGCTAAGCCCAAAATATTTTTAATTGCTAAAGCTGCTGCATTTAAAATTTGTTCATTATTTCCATTCATAATTTCAACTACCGCGCCAGCTGCCATTCCGGCTGCAACACCACATTCGTTTTGACAACCACCAACTGCACCTGCTAGTGCGGTTTTATTAGAAACTATTTTACCAATTATTCCTGCAGTTAAAAGGGCATCGACTAGCTTTTCATCACTAACTTTTTGTCTTTGCGCTACGCCAATAATTGCTGCAGGAACAATTCCACAGGCTCCGGCTGTTGGACAAGCTGCAATTTTGCCCATTCTTGCGTTTTGCTCCGCTGTTGCGAGTGCATATTTTAATACATTTTTATGTGTACTAGAGAATAAACCATCCTTTGTTTCATAATATTTTTGAAGTTTTTGGCAATCTTCTCCAACCATTTTGCTCATGGAAAGTTCGTCAGAATTTAGGCCTTCATTAATAGCATCTTGCATTGCTTTGACTACAGATTTAACATTAGTTCTAATTTGTTCTATTTTACATTCTGCCATTTCAGCTTCAAGTTCTTGTCCTATTTCATAAATTTTTTTATTAGATTTATTACATTCATTTAGTAAATCTTCAAAAGTTGTTATTGTTTTCATCTTGTTATCTCTATATTTCTAATCAAATAAATTTCATCGATTTTTTTTAGTGAATTAATAATTTCCCCGCTTAAGGGGCTATCAAGACAAATACTCATTGAGGCATTGTGTCCTTTTGCTTCTCTGTCACAGGTCATAGATGCTATATTTATATCAAAGTCTTGAATTAAAGTTGTAACTTTATAAATCATTCCTGGCATGTCTTTATATATCAATAATAGTGTATGATAGTCTCCTCTTAAGTTGACTTTATAATTATTAATATCAGTGATAACAACTTCAGCGCCACCCAATGAATTGCCGCAAACTTTGATTTCGGTCTCCCCATAAAAGAAAATATCAACAGAATTTGGATGTCTATTGAAATCTTCTGCATATTCAAAAGAGTATTCAATGCCTTTTCCTTTGGCTATTTCATGTGCGTTTTTAATCCTAATATCATCGACACCAAAGCCCATAACGCCACTTAACAACCCTTTGTCTGTTCCATGTCCTTTTCCGGTTTGAGCAAAAGAATTATATAATTTAAAATGTACTTTTTTAGGACAATTAGAACCAAATATTTTCCCCGCCAATAATCCTATTCTAATTGCACCAGCGGTATGTGAGCTGGATGGACCAACCATTATTGGTGTTATTATATTAAATATTGATGAACTTCCCATGTTTTCCCCTTGTTTAAATAATTATATAAAAAAATTTTAAAAGTGAAAAGTTAGAGAATATTTAATTTCCTACAATTAATGTACTTTTTTATTGGGGTCAGATCAAACGACGGACCCTACATTACTATATTTTATATTCAAGGTGTTGCCCTTCTAATCAGATTTTTGCGCACCATATTATTTATGTTTTTGTAAAATTACAATTTCTTAACAAATGAAATAAAATCCATGACAAATAAAAATTATTCTATTATTATATATTTATAGAGTAGGGATTTGGTAATGGAATCGTATACATATTCTGATAATAATTTAGTTACACAAACAACGGGTTTATCTGCATTAAGCACTGAACGTGATAAATTTTCATCATTATCTACGTCTGCAATGTTGGCACGTAGTGAAGTTCCAGCATCTCACAGAAGAGTTGCAGATAATTATATGATTATTAAGAAAATTTATGGTTTTTCAGCGGCTCAAAGTAGAATTTCAAATACTGATAAAGCTTTGCTTGCAAAGTATGACTTTAATCCGCTAGAGTTTTCTACTATTAAACAAATTAATGAAGAACTTATTTATTTGAAAAAATGGTCTTTGTCACATGAACCTTTGCTTAGAGCTGAGGCTGATGAATTAATTCAAATTAGAGCAAAAGAATTAAAATATATAATTTCTAGCAGTTATGCTGATATTACAAATGAGATTTATAACGGATATATGGCGTTAAATCGTTATTTTGAGGATATTTCAAAATATTATAATGTATAATATCTCCTCCATATGGTCTATATTTGTATGATTTGTTAAATATTTTTAAATTTGTGTCGTTACATACAAAGAGAGAAAACGTGTAACGAGGACACAATGCTTAAGCTTAGAGAACGAGAAGAAATATCAAATGCAAGAAACGGCAACGGAGCCACGCATTTAGGTTATGAGACATTGGAGCTTGCAAGAAGGGCTCATGAGAGATATTTATTGAGACTATCTCAAGATGATTTAAATGAGGCGTTGGATTATTATATACAGACACTTAAGAATGCGCCTGAATTGCCTGAGGCGTATTATAGATTGGCTAGTCTTTTGTTTGAAGATGGTCAAATTGGCATAGAAACAGCTATTGAACAGTGTCGAACTGCTATTGAGCTTGATCCTAAGAGTTATAATGCGCATTTGTATACAGGATATTTCTTGAAGTTGGCTGAGCAATTTGAAGAGGCTGAAAAAGAATTTACAAAAGCTATGAAGGTAACACCATTTAATTCTGCTCGAGCAAGAATTGTTTTAGGAGTGATGTTACTTCAAAAAATGAATAATCGTAAAGTTACGTTTATTGATTTTGTTAAAAGTATGTATTATATGTGCTCCGGTAGTCTTATGATGTTGATGGATTACCCTACACTAAGAATGCTTTATAAAAACTTTACAGATGACTTTTCTGTTTTTGCATATAATTTGACTGGAAATTTCTTGCAAAAGATAAATAAGGATGCTTTAGCAATTCGTGCATATGATATTGCCGCAGAAAAGACTGGTAGAAATGAATTGTTTTATGAAAAGATTGGAGATGTTTCTATTAGGAATTCCGCTCCAGAAATTGCTTTAGATGCTTATAAGCGAGTTTTGGTTTCAAATCCTTATAATAGAGAGGCGTTGATTAAAACTGCAACTTTAATTCAGACATATTTTTCGGACCAAACAGATGAAGCAATTGATTGTTATACAAAGTTGTTAGATTTGGAACCGGAAAATTCCAGAATTTATTATGAATTAGGTCATTTATATGTAAACAAAAAGGATATAATAAACTCTGTAAATGCGTTCACTCTTGCATTAGAAAAAGACGGAGAAAATGCATTTTATCATAATAGTTTGGCCTTTGCGCTTATTCAAGCTGAACAATATGATGAAGCGATTGAGCACTATAAAGAAGCGATAAATTTAAATCCGGATAACGAGTGGACAGCAATTGTTTGCCAAGCGTTAGGTTCTTTGTATCATCAGATTAAAGACAATTCTGATGCAGCTTTGACAATGTATCAAACAGCATTGGTATTAGACCCAAATAGTTTTGATGCGTATATTTCAATAGGTGATTTATACTTAGACTTAGGCGACTTAGACAGCGCAATAGGTTCATACTGTGAAGCAATTAAGCTAGCGCCTGATAATGCTCGTGCTTATTGTAAGATGGGAATTGTTTTATGGGAAAAAGATTACTTAGAAGAAGCGATTATTGCATACAATAAATCAATTTCATATAATCCGTATTATGATATAGCATACAATAATTTAGGTGTTATATATTTAGATGGTATAGGAAATACAAAAGAAGCCCTTCGACTATTTAAAAAAGCAATAGAAATAAATGAGAATTATGCGTTAGCGTATTTTAACGCTGGTCGAGCGGAACAAATCATGGATAACAAAACGACTGCAGCTCATTATTATCAGCAAGCATTAGAATTAAATAAAATAACATGGGACTTGTCTGAAGAGGAAATTTTGGAAAAAATCCATAGTTTATTTGAAGTTTAAATCCAGCCAATGAAGGAATCAACGGCGAAATAATATAAAAGGGAGTAAGATTTTTATTTTACTCCTTTAAAATTACCAATCTTTTGCCCCGTAAGCGTTCCAGCTGTTTATCTGAGCGAGAAGGGTGTTTATTTTTTGTTGTGCAGTAGTTTTTTGTTCAACAATCATATCAGGAGGAAGAAAAGACATTGCTCTAACTTGTTCTTTAGCTTTTCTTACTAAAAACTTTTGTTTTTCTCTCTCGGAAAATAGCCATCCGGCAAAACCACAATCTTCGGGATATTCATCCCATACGCATTGAGGTCCTCTCGTTTCGATTTGGCAATCACAAGTTGGTAAATTGTTTTGCCCGTCAAAGATAGGCATACATTTTCCACAATGTAGGCACAAGCCTTGTGGACGAACTATTTCTGCTTGGATTTTTTCAAAATCTAATTCTTTCATCATTGTTATTCTAAAATATTTTTTTCTTAATTTGTAATTTTCAACATTTCTTAATATTTAGGATTTGCAAAATATTTAAATAATAGTTAGAATTGTGGTATTAAGAGTTTAATTATAGAGTAGTTTTATATGAAAATATTGTTTTTACATAGAAATTTTCCAGGGCAGTTTAGATATTTAGCACCAGCATTGGCTCAAGATACAGAAAATGAAGTTGTTTTTATTTCTAATGAGCATAAGGGGCAAATACCTGGGATTAAGAAATATTCTTATCATTTAAAAAGAAATGTGCCAGATAATTGTCATAGATATTTAAGATTTCTTGAAGAAAACGTTATTCATGGCCAATCTGCTGCAGAGCTTGCATTGCAGCTAAAACAAAATGGTTTTTATCCTGATGTGATTTATGGTCATACTTGGGGGCAAACTTTGTTTATGAAGGAAGTTTGGCCTGAAAGTAAGTTATTGTGTTATTTTGAGTGGTTTTTTAACTCAAAAGATTCTTATGTCGATTTTGGCAAAAATGAAGTATCTATAGATGAGAGGGCTAAGTTTAAGATAGATAATACTCAGTTATTTGTAGATTTGCATTATTGTGATAAAGGGCTTTGTCCTACTAATTATCAGTTAAGTCAGTTTCCATCAGAATACAGGGATAAAATAAAAGTTCTTCACGATGGCATAGATACAGATTTTTGTATAAGAAAAGAAAATCCGGGGTTGGATTTGCCGGAATTAGGGTTAAAATTTACGGCAGAGGATGAGATTTTAACTTATGGTACAAGAGGCATGGACCCTTATAGAGGTTTTCCAGAATTTATGAGAGCTGTTGAAATATTGCAGAAAAAACGACCTAATCTTCAAGTTATAATTTCAGGCAAGGATAGGGTTTGTTACGGCCCTCCTCATCCGAGTGGCAAAACGTATAAGCAGCTTATGCTTGATACGTTGGATTTGGATTTGAGCAGAATTCATTTTACGGGTTTATTGCCGTTTGATAAATATATTGATATGTTAAATGTCACATCTGCGCATGTGTATTTAACATATCCGTTTGTTTGTTCTTGGTCGTTGTTGAATGCAATGGCATGTGGCTCTCCAATTATTGCTTCTAATACCGCTCCTGTTTTAGAGTTTTTGGAAGATAATAAAAATGCGCTTTTGGTTGATTTCTTTAATGTAGAACAACAAGTTGAGAAGATTGAATATGCATTGGATAATCGTGATAAAATGGAGCCGTTAAGAAAAGAAGCTAGAAATTTAATTGTTGAAAAATATGCATTAAAAGATTTGTTACCTCAGCATATTGAATATATAAAATCATTGATATAATAATATGTTAATAAATATTAAGCGTCGAAACCCCTATAAAATAGGGGTTTTTGTTTTTTCTTTTTTGCAGGTATAAAGTTTTTGAAGAAAATGCCGATATAAGGCATAGGTATATGTATTTTGTAGTTCAGGAGAAAAGTCATGACAAATATAGGCGATATGTCTTCAATTCAGATTAAGTTGGCGGCAAATAAGCTTTTAAAAAATAATGAAAATGTTCAATTAGGACAGCAGGACTTAGAATTGTTGTGGGAATTTACTAAACAAGATAAAAGTTTAAATTTGCCTGCAGATTTGTCAGACGAAGAAGTTATTGCAATGATGGATTCTATTGATACAGAAAATAATACAGCTAAAGAGTCTTATGCTAATTTTAAAGCATGGTTGAAAGAATTTATTATTCCTTCTAAAAAAGAACCTACAATTCAAAAACCTGTAAATCCGCCGAATGTTGGTGTTCCTCCCGTGATTGTTGAGCCTGATAAAAATGAATCTATTAAAGCAGATGAAAATGCAATTATTTTAGATAAAAACACAAATGTAAATCTAAATACCACTTTACCAAATAAAGAGGCGTTCGGAGCAGAAAAACAATTTATGCAATTGTATCCGAAAGGAAGTCAAACTGTAGAAATTAATGGGAAATCATACACAATTTCAAATGATTCTAAAACATCCAATAACTTTGCTTATTATATGGATGGAGAAACTCTTGTTATTGAAGGGCATTATTTGACTATAACTTCTGATTTAGAAGGCGATGTTGCTGATAATATTAAAGTTATTGGTAATGCTAATAAGATTGATATGAAACAAGGTAATGACCAAGTTGAAGCTGAAGGTAGCATGAACATGCTTTATGCCGGCGAAGGTGAAGATTTTATCAAAATTCGTGGGGACATGAACTCTGTTGATATGGGAACTGGAGAAGATACTGTTTGGATAGCAGGAAATAATAACCAAGCTCATGGCGGAGATAATGTTAGAGAAAATGCGATAAATTCTGATAAATTCTATGCAATGGGTGCATCAAACAACTTGTTTGGACAAGATGGTGTTGATGCTGCATATTACAACACAACAGATGCAGTTGAAGGTGAATTCGATGCAGGAAAAGGTCAGGAGTTAAGAATTGAAGAAAAAATTACTGATGGTACAGATTTTGAAAAATGGGTAAATAGAGAAGATGAGCAAGATGGACCTCCATATTCAACTTTACCTGATGCATTAGATGGTCACGAAGTTCGTGCTTATGATGACAATACTTATACAGATAAATATGAAAAAGTTCCTGTATATTATACAGAATATAGGGATATTGAATATCGAGAAATGTCTGCGTTAACAACTCAAAATAAAGAAACAGGCGAAGGTAGCGTTACTAAATATAATGCCGAAGATGGAGAACGTAAAATTGTATTAAATCCGGATGGCTCCGTAGTTGTTACCGAGGGCGAGTATAGCGCATCATTAGCTGCAAATGAAGTCGTATTCTATGATGAAAACGGCGAAGTCGTTTCTAATACGGGTTTTTTAGAGTCTATGTTGGAAAAAATCGCAACCGGTAAATTATTTGTAGGTAACGAGGATGGCGTTATTAAATTTGAAAAACCTGAGATAGTTGCTCCTGAAGAAGAGGCTATACCGGTAGGCATTTTGAGCCAGACCCAAAAAGACGGTGTTATTACAACAACATATAATCCAGCGTCTGTAGGCACTGAAATTACTGCTGTCGAAGATACAAATAACAATACCGGAAAGTTAGTATATGATGGTGGTGTTAAGTATATTGAATTTGCGGAAAATGGTGATATAGTTTTTTGTGACCATAGGCTTGTTGGTGGACCTAGCACTCGTAAGTATGAAGCAGATAATGTTGAATTTTATAATCCACAAACAAATGAAACTGTGGCAAGACCAGAAAACCTTTCTGATTTAATGAATGAAATTGCGTTTGGAAATATCGCATTTAAATCTAAATCAGCTCTTCCTGCAGAAAAAGAAGGTCATACTATAAAGCAAGTTGATGATAAGTACTATACAGATTCTTATGAAAAAGATGGTGTAACCCTAACAGATTATAAGGACTTAAAACATCGTACTTTATACGCACAAATGACTGTTAATAATGAAACAGGGGAAGCATCTTTTACTAAAAAGAATTATTCTATCACGGCAGAGGGTGATACGACTTATACGATGGATAAGTCGGGAAATTTAAAAATTAAGAATTCTTATTATACTTCTAGTTTATTTTCAGATGAATACACATTACAGGATAAAGATGGAAAAATTGTAAATAATTTAACTACTCAGGAAAAAATATATAAAATTATGATAGGAGAGTTGACTGTTGTTGAAAATACTAATATAGAAATTAACAGAACTTGCTTGGTATCAACAGAAATAGATGAAAATGGTTGTATTCATAAAACATATGAAACTCGTTGGCATTTTGGTGGAGCAACAACAACAACATCATCATATGATCCTAGCACAGGAGAAGCTGTAATAAATGGAAGCCCTTATATCAAGATTAATGCAGATGGTTCTGTGATTAAATCATCACATAATTTGCCCGATGGTATGACAATTTATGGTGAAGATATTTGGAAATCTAAATTAAATGCAGATGAAGTTTCTTATGTTGATACAAAAACAGGAGAAATTATAAACGATGTAGAAGATATTCAAGTATTATTGGATAAATTGGTTTTAGGCGAAATTGATATAATTCCTAAAGCTAAAGATGGACATACTATTACAAGTAATGGTTATATGTATGAAGATACTTATCAACAAGATGGTAAAACTATAATTGAGAGAAAGGATGTTAAATCTTTTGGCTTTCAAAGACAAGATGTTTTGACAGTTGATAATAAAACCGGTGAATGTTCTTTATGTATGAATTCGGATTCTGCAATTGAGTTTTATGGTATGAAATCAGTCAATTATAACATCAAGCCGGATGGAACCATGTTTAATGATGGTGAAGAAATTGGCAATATAAAAGATTTGAAATTTTGTAAAAAATCCTATTCTATCCCTGAGGGTGTAGAATTTAAGGATTGGGGAATGCCACAAGTAATTGCTAGGGATGTAGATGTGCAAAATCTTTCCTATCAAGAAATTTTGTATAAAATGATGAAAGGTGAATTATATATTCGTGACGAAAAAGATGGGGTGTTGATGGAAGCAGTAAAATATACAGAAATCTCTATGTAAACAAATGTAAACTGTCTGTAAATCAGTAAAATCAATGGTTTGCAAAAAAAGATAATTTTAGTCCTAAAGTTTTAGATTAAAAATGTCGATATAGAAAACATATTATCAAGTCAATAATAATAAGGAGAAAAAAATGAACGTAAAC
This sequence comes from Candidatus Gastranaerophilaceae bacterium, assembly GCA_045638605.1. Lineage (GTDB taxonomy): Bacteria > Cyanobacteriota > Vampirovibrionia > Gastranaerophilales > Gastranaerophilaceae > RGIG2134. The sequence goes on along the minus strand of JAZUBS010000026.1, from coordinate 51,456 downwards.
GGAATCGATCCAAATTTGCAAATGCAAGCAGAACAACTATTGAAAAGCAAAGTTAAAGCGGATCACAGTCAAGAAGAATTGGAAGTGCTTTGGGAATATACAAAGCAAACACAAGATATTGACTTAAATGGTTTAACAGATGAAGACATCATTGCGCATTTTGATATGTTGGACAATGAAACAAACACGCTAAAAAATTCATTGGCATTATTGTTAAATGACCTTAGCACGGGTGCAGTGCCAAAAGGTGAAGGAACAGCGGCCCCTGATGTTCCTCAAGTTCCGGTTCAAACACCATCAGCACCAAGTGAACCACAAACACCGGCAGAACCTCCGGTTCAAACTCCGGCGCCTGTAGTACCGGATGATACGGTAAATGATGATGTTAATAATGGACCTTTTGTAGTTCCTGAAGATACAACTACACCTCCTGCGGAGGACGATACAGTTGTAGATGAGACTCCGGTAGAGGATACTCCAGCAGTTAATACACCTGTCGCAACTCCGGAAACCACTCCTGCTCCAGGAAATACTCCAAATCCTAATGAGAAAGTATTCCTTTCTCTATATCCAAAAGGATCTCAAACTATTGAAATTAATGGTAAAACGTATACAATAGAAAACCAAACAAAAACATCTAACACCTTCTCTTACTATATAAAAGATGATACTTTATGCGTTGAAGGTCACTTCTTGAAAGTTTCTTCAAGTGATGACAGTGCTGATAACGTAAAAGTTATCGGTAATAGTAACACAATAGATATGAAAGATGGTAATGATCTTCTTGAAGTTGAAGGTGATATGAACATGATTTATGCGGGCGAAGGTAATGACTTTATCAAAGTTCGTGGTGATATGAACTCTGTTGATTTGGGTGTTGATGCCGATACGGTCTGGGTTGCAGGTAATAACAACATGGCTCATGGCGGAGATAATGTTCAATTAAACAAAACCGATGGAGATAATTTCTTTGCAATGGGTGCAAGTAACTCATTATTCGGTCAAGAAGGAACTGACGCAGCTTATTACAATTCAACTGACTCAGTAAATGGTATGTTTACTGCAGGTGTTGGACAAGAACTGCGGATTGAAGAAACAATTACAGATGGCTCTGATTTTGAAAAATGGGTACATGGTGATGATGATAACGATGGACCTCCATATGATAAATTACCTGATGCGTTGGATGGTCACGAAGTACGTGCATATGATGACAATACTTATACGGATAAGTATGAAAAAGAACCTGTATACTATACAGAGTACAGAGATATTGCATATCGTGAATTGAGTGCAATGACTACTCAAAACAAAGAAACAGGTGAAGGCACCGTAACTAATTACAATGATGAAGGTGAGATTGCATCTAAGATTACTTTAAATCCTGATGGCTCTGTTGTAGTTGCTTCCGGTGAAAATACTACTACAATTCCAGCTGATGAAGCAACATTCTATGACAAAAACGGCAATGTTGTTTCCAATACCGGCTCACTAGAAGCTCAATTAGAAAAATTAGCTACAGGTCAGTTGAGCGTGGGTGATAAAAACGGAGTAACGGCACAAATGGTGTTAGCTGCAATGGAAAAAGCTCAAAAAGCTAATGAGCTATATGAAAACAACCAAGATCCAGCTCAAGAAGCAATATTAAAGGCTAATGCGGAAGCTGCAAATGCTGAGTTGCAAAAGCTTATAAATAGTTGATATTAATTCCGATAATATAAACTCCAAAAAAGCAGGGACTTAAAAAATTCCTGCTTTTTTATGTATATTTGTTAATATTAATAGATATTTATTAAGTCTCTAACTTTATTAATAACTTTTTGTGCTTCAATTTGAGCTTTTTTAGAGCCTTCACGGATGATATCATCAACCATATCTGGATTAGAGCTAAGTTCTAATCGTTTTTCTCTGATTGGAGCAAATTTCTCATTTATAATTTTTGCCAAGTTGCGTTTACAGTCTGCGCAACCGCGAGTTCCAGCAGAACATTCAGCAGCACAGCATTTTGTTTCTTCTTCTGTTGCAAAAATTTGATAATATTTAAAAGCAACTTCACATTGTTCAGGGTGTCCTTTGTCATCCTTTCTCACTCGGCTGCGGTCTGTTATACATTTCATTATTTTTTTAGTTGTATCTTCTTCTGTATCAGAAATTTTGATATCATTATTGAAGGATTTGCCCATTTTTTGTCCATCAACCCCACAAAGCAAAGGAACTTGTGTTAATTTTGGCATAGGTTCTTTTAAAAAGTCTGTTTTGTAGATGTTATTAAATCTACGAGCAATATCTCTTGTTATTTCTAAATGAGCAAGTTGATCTTGTCCTACAGGCACAACATCGGCATTAAATGTAAGAATATCGGCACTCATTAAAACAGGGTAACCTAATAATCCATAGGAAATCGTGTCAGTTTTTGCGCCAGAACCGTCTCCTCTGATGATTTTTGTCATATCTTTAAGTGTTGGGTCTCGCTCTACCCAGTTTTGTGGTGTAATCATGCTTAAATAAATATGCAATTCAGCGGTTTGTGGTAACATTGACTGAACGTAGATTGTTGATTTGTCTGGATTTAATCCAGAAGCAATCCAGTCCATAACAACTTCTCTTGTGTCATTTTTTAGGTTTTCTGTTTTGTCGTATTTTGTGGTCAAAGCATGCCAATCTGCAGCGAAAAAATAACAATCGTATTCATCTTGTAGTTCAACCCAGTTTGTCAAAACTCCCATGTAATGTCCTAGGTGTAATTTTCCGGTTGTTCTCATTCCTGATACGATTTTTTTCTTTTCCATTGTTTTTCCTCTTTAAATTTTTATATATATAAGATAACATAAAAATGTTTGACTTTAAAAAGTGTATAAATTATATTTAATATTAAGTTGTAGCTATATGAGAGGTGTTTTATGAATAAACGTTGGTATGATGTTGACCCGACAGTAAGTTTAGCGGTTAGTCTTTTAAGAAATTCAGATGAAAGTACAAGAAAGGATTGCGCTGAATTTATTATAAAAAATGCAAAAAATAAGGGTGTTATAATGAAAAATAACATTATATCAGCTTTTGATTATGCGCTTCGCCGTTGGTATGATGGAGAAGAAACTATTTTTGAGGCTATGGAATATTTAAGAATTTCTCCTATTGAAGTTCAAAAAGAATTAGCTTTTGATATTATTGAATACTTAGAAGTTTCAGCTGTTTAAAATTTTTAATTAGGTTAATAAAGATAAAGAGATAGATGTTATGTCTATCTCTTTTTTTGCTTGTATACAGTCCTGTAGCCTGTAGCGAGTGTTCTTTTACGCATCTTAGAATTCATTGAGGATAGTACAAAAACGTTCTTCTCTATTAGTATTTTTGTTTAATCATTAATAGACTTAGGTTTAAGTCGGCAAACTAAAGTTGTAGAAAGTTTAAACTTTTGTGTAAAAAAGTCTAAACTTTCTTTCAATTCACAAACAGTAGAAATTTTTGTACTATGTAAATGTAGAAAAGGTAGATAGATGAAAAAGCTGGACACAGTTGAGTTCCGAGCCTAATTGGCGGGGGCGACTTCTGATGTATCGGTTTATTTTGTAAAGCTAATTTTTCCCAAAAAAGTGAATAGTAAACAATAATACAGTACATGGATGTAAAAGAAATTTGAAAGGAGATTCAAAATGGGTATTGTAGTACAAACAAACGTGACGTCATTAATCGCACAAAACAACTTGACCACTGCAACTAAAAAGATGGACACTGCGATGGAAAGAATGACAACAGGTTATAAAATTAACTCTGCAAAAGATGACGCAGCAGGTTTATACGTTGCAACATCTTTAGACAAAAACATTAGGGGTTCTGAAGTAGCTCAGAAAAACGTTCAGATGGGTAATGATATGATATCAGTTGCGGAAGGTGACTTGTCAGGTATTCAAGACAACTTACTACGTATCCGTGACTTGGCTTTGACAGCAGCAAACGGTATTTATGACCAAGCATCTTTAGATGCGATTAAAGAAGAGGTTGTAGCTCGTTTAGATGAGATCGACCGTGTATCTCAAGTGTCAGAATATAATGGTAAAAAATTATTAAGTGGTGAATTAGAAAATGGTGTAACTCTTCAAGTAGGTGCAAATACTTCTGATAATGATATTATTGATATTCAAGGTGTATTTGACGCAGCAGACACATCTGCTTTACTTATTAATTGTAGAACAGCTAGCGCTGGTGATATGACAGTAGATAAAATTTTCACTCTACCTACATCAGCTGAGCTTACGGCTAATGCTGCTGATACATCTGTAAACAGATTACACGACTTTATTGATGATGTTGACGCAGCTTTAGAAAACGTACAAACAAGAAGAACAAACATCGGTGCTTATCAAAACCGTCTAGATTCAGCAGCTCAATCATTAACAGCTACGATTGAAAACTTAACATCATCTAAATCAACAATTATGGATGCTGATATCGCTAAAGAGTCTACAAATTACATTAATGCACAGATATTGCAACAAGCAGCAGGTTCATTGTTGGTTCAAGCTAACCAAACACCTCAAATTGCATTATCTCTTATCTAAGAAAAGTTTTATAACTGATGATGGCAATATTTACCCGAAGTTTTACTTCGGGTTTTTTTTATTTTAAAACTCTAAATCAATATCGGATAAATATTGAGCTTCTGTTTCAGCATTTCTTGGGATAATTTCAGTTGTTTTGCTTGGGTATTCCTCGATTTCTATTCTGTCGGGGTGAACACCTATTCTTTTTGAATCTTTGCCGTTTTGTGATTCATTTATTTCTATGTATTTATAATCCCTATAAGTTACGTATGTTGTTGCTCTTTTTGTGTCTTCTGTTGGGGTTGTGTGAACGGTGAATATTCCACATCCATTGTTTAATTTTTTTAAATTTGATTGCAGTCTTGTTTGGTCGACTTTTCCTCTGCGATTGATAGATTGTCTTAGTACTGTAAGTTCGAGTCCGCTAACTTTTCCATCGTTATTAAAATCCGGATTTGTATCTGTTACCAAATCAATTGCGATTCTTAAACCGTGTTGTTTTGAAATTTGATCCATAACTTCTAATCCTGTAGTTGTGAAAGTGTAATTTGTGCAAATCATATTCTATCCTTTATTAAACCTTCCTTTTTAAATAAAGTTTTTTACTTAATATAAATTTACTATATTTATGTGGTTTTTTACATTTTTTAACTAAATTATTTTATTATTTTTGTAAAAGTATTAAAAAACTAATATATAAATTTTTCTTAATAATTTTAAAATGTTAAGCAATTTTTTATAAAAGAATGTTTTTATAATATTGTAGGGATAATTTTTTGGTAGGAAAAGGACTTAATTTTTACATGCAGGAGCAGCAAAGTTCAAGTTTAAATATTGAATCTCAACAGGCAGAAATGGTGCGCAAGATGCTTGGCCATTATGATACTGAACCAAGGTTTTTGGCAATGATGGTGCCTGAATTTGTGCAGTACCAATTGTCTAGAGATAAAGTTGATTATAAAAAAGTTGCTTCCTTGGAGGATGAATTCAATAAAGACACAGGATTAACTAATTTTTTTAAAGAAATTTGGGCTGTTATAAAAAAATATTTTTTAAAACCACAGCAGGAAGTTTAGTTTTATTTTTTTATTGCGACCATTCTTTCAATTGGTAATAGTGCTTTTTGAGCTATTTCTTTATCTACAAAAACTTCATGTTCTTCGTTTTCTAATGCTCTTAACACATCTTCTAGTTTATTCCGTTTCATATTTGGACAGTACGCTTTTGGAGAAACAAGGATGAATTCTTTGTTTTTATAATCTCGTTGAAGTCTGTCTACTACCCCTTTTTCTGTAACGATAATGTAAGAATTGTAGTTGTTTTCTTTAATAAATTGCATAATTTGGGTAGTTGAACCAATAAAGTCGCCAAGGTTTAAAACATCTTGTGTGCATTCTGGATGGATTAGTACTTTTGATAGTGGATGTTTTTGTTTAAGCTCCACAATTTCTTGTGGGTTAATAGACTTATGTATTGGGCAGCAACCATCATATGTTATAACCTCAATTTCTGGAAGATTTTTTGCAACCCAGTTGCCTAGATTTTCATCTGGTAAAAATAAAACTTTTTTTGAATTTAAACTTTTTACTACGTCTATTGCATTTGAGCTTGTACAACAAATGTCAACTTCACTTTTTACTTCAGCTGTTGAATTTACATAACAGACTGTTGGAATGTTTGGATATTTTGCTTTAAAGGCTCTTAATTGTTCTATATTAACCATATCAGCCATGTCGCATCCTGCGTTTAGACTTGGAATTAAAACTTTTTTGTCAGGTGATAGTATTTTTGCCGTTTCTGCCATAAATGTTACACCCAAAAATACAATGATTTTAGCATCAGTTTTTGCAGCTAACTGGCTTAGCCCCAATGAGTCTCCGACAAAATCCGCGACTTCATCAACTTCAACATTTTGATAGCAGTGAGCTAGGATGATTGCATTTTTTTCTTTTTTAAGTTTTTGTATCTTCTCTATAATCTCGTTTTTATTCATTTGTAATTTTATGCCTTTTATTTTTACGGTATATATAGTTTACTATAAAAAATAACAAATTTCATAAAGATTTTATACAAAACTTAATTAATTTGTCTAAAAAGTTAAAATAATTTACTATATTAATGTGATTAGGAAGAAAAAAAGAAATAAGCATGAGTATCGATAAGAAAATTATAATAGTAGATGATGATAGTATAGTTACCAAAGCATTAAAAATGTTGCTTCAATTGGAGGGATTTTCAAATATTGATTTTTTTAATAGTCCTATTGAAGCGTTGGAATTTATAAAAGATGAGAAAAATAAACCAGAGTTGTTGATTTCTGATTTTTTGATGCCAAAGATGAATGGGATAGAATTTTTGTCTGAAGCAAAAAAATTGTATGAAGATTTAACAATGATTTTGCTTACAGGTTATGCAGATAAGGAAAATGCAATAAAAGCTATTAATGAAGTTGGAATTTATCGATATCTTGAAAAACCTTGGGATAATGATGATTTAATTATAAATATCAAAAATGGTTTAGAGCGTTCTGCTTTGCTTTCAAAGTTGAAGGATAAGGTTATACAGTTGGAGTCGGCAAAAAAACAGTTAGAAAATTATGCTCAATCTTTGGAGGAGATGGTTTCTCAAAGGACGCAAGATTTGGTTGAATCGAATAATAAATTGTTTGCTGTTATTAATTATTGTGCAGATGGTATTATGATTGTTTCTCCTCAAGGAATAATTGAAGCTATAAATCCATCAGGGGAAAATCTTGCAGGTGTTGCACAAAATATGATTGTTGGCAAATCAATATTTGATGTTTTTGTTCCTGAAAAATATAAATTAGATAAAAGAATTCTTGTTGGGGATAAAGAACATTTATTAAGAGATTTTTATATTGAAAATCAAGTAAATGGGAATAAGGTGCCTGTAGAGATTAGTTTTTCACCGATTTATGATGAAAATGAAAACGTATTGCGTTTTGTTGCTGTTATTCGTGATGAAAGTATACAAAAAGATATGGATAGGTTGCGAGATGATTTTATTGCAACATTGACGCATGATTTAAGAACGCCGCTTTTAGCGACTATTCAAACGTTAAGCTTCTTTATCGATGGTTCCTTGGGACAATTAGAAGAAAAGCAAAAGTTCTTTTTATCAACAATGAAAAAAAGCAATGAAGATATTTTAGGACTTGTAAATGCCTTATTAGAAGTGTATAAGTACGAGTCAGGTACTTTGAATTTGTGTAGGACAAAATTTATTTTGAATGATTTTTTGACTCAATGTAAAGATGAGATTGAAAATTTAGCGTCTAAAAAAGCTGTTAATTTGAGCCTTTCCTTGGAAGAAACAAAAGGTGCGGTTGTTTTTGCGGATAAGAATGAAATAAAACGAGTAATATTTAATTTGTTAGGGAACGCAATTAACCATAATCCTGCAAATACAAATGTTATGTTAAGCGCTTGTTTACAAAAAAATGATATTTTAATAAGTGTTAAGGATGATGGAGCAGGTATACCAAAATCTGATATTCCTAAAATGTTTAAAAGGTTTTCTCAAGGAACAAGTGAGAAACGTTCGGTTGGAACTGGCTTGGGGCTTTATCTTTCACGTCAGATAGTAGAAGCCCATGGTGGAAAAATTTGGTTAGAAACGGATAAACAAAAAGGTACTGAATTTTTATTTTTGCTTCCTGATGCAATTTGTGAAAAAGAAATGGTTGCCCATTGTGAGAGTGATAAGTTATAATTAACTTAAGGGGAGAACAATGAGCGATATAAAAGTTTTATTAGTTGAAGATCATACAATGACAAGGTTGGGCTTGTCTGTCGTTTTGGGACAAGCAGAAGGTATAACTTTAATTGGTGAAGCCGAAGATGGACAAAAAGGTGTTGAAATGGCAAAACAATTTTTGCCCGATGTTATCTTGATGGATATAGGTTTGCCTATTATTGATGGGATTGAAGCTACAAAACTTATTCGAGAAGCGGGATTAAGCTCTAAAGTTTTGATGTTTACATCTAGAGACAGCGAAGATGATGTTTTTGCATCATTGTCTGCAGGGGCAGATGGATATGTGATGAAAGGAATTGATGGTGTTCAGCTTCAAAACGCAATTAGAGCAGTAAATGAGGGTACTGCGTGGTTGGATGCCTCTATTGCAAAGTTGGTTCTTGCTAATATTCAAAGACAAGATAAGGTTTCTCAAAAATCCGATGTAGATGTTGCTAAAATTAATGCTTATGGTTTAACAGATAGAGAATTAGACGTTTTAGGTTTAATTGTTGAAGGTTTAACAAATGAGCAAATTGCAGAAAAATTAATTATTGCAAAAGCTACAGCCAAAGCTCATGTTCATAGTATTTTGCAAAAATTATATGCTGAAAATAGAACGCAAGCGACAATTACTGCACTTAAAGAAGGTTTAGTTAAATGAAAAAGCGTTTGTTAGCGCCGTTATCATTGTGTTTGTGTTCATTTTTTTTGTGCGCATTTACTGTGTCTGATAAAAATGATTTTGTTGTCGATTTGGAAGATAATTTAGATTATATAAAAAATTCTTCGCAGTTTTTGGAAATGAAACAGCAGTGGGATACGCATCTTGAGCTGCAACAGAAATTTGAAAAAGAAGTTGATAGAATGATACGAGTGCAAGATGATATTGAACGTGGTGTTGTTTTGGGTGCGCAAAACTTAAATACAAAAAAAAGACTTACTAAAGAGGAGAAAAAGAAGTTTTTGAGTATTTATAAAGATATGCCAAAAACTGTTGAGGAGTATGAAGAAATTTCTCAAGATATAAAACGCTCAGAAAGAAAAGTCCAAGAACCTCAAAAAATTGAGGATGATAAATTTGAAAAACTACAAGAGCCTAGGTATTTGTTAAAAAAATATAATAAACCAGCAGGAATTCAAAATATAAATTTGCGATTATTAATTACTAATCGGGAAGTTAATTCTATAGGGGTTGTTTCTCCTAATAAAGATAAAATGGTTTATACTAGAGTTTTTTATACTGGTTATAATGATAAAGTTTCTAGTGAACTTTATTATGTTGATTTAGATACAACTAAGCCTATTCAAAGCAGAATTAAAACTGCATCTTTTATGAATAAAAATCAAATAAAACTAATGGATTCGGCTGTAAAAGAGGAATATCCTTCATTATTTAAAACATTAACAATAGTTGATTGGTCCCAAGATGCAACAAAATTAGCATTAAAAGAAAGAATTGGTTCATCAGTTTTTGGCATGTGGCAAACTAATTTGTGGATATATGATTTTACGGATAATTCAGCTAGATGTATAACTGAGGTTAGAGAAGCTGTAAAGTATCATGTTAGAAAAAATCAAAATATTATTATAGATGATTATCGTTGGGATATAATTCCAATGGGATGGGATGCTAAAGACCCCAATCGCGTGATAGTTTGTGCGTATGCTTATACAAAAAAGAAAACTACTAAATTTTTGGGTTTGTATTCTGTTGATATAAAAGGTCAAAATACGCAATTGATTTCACAAACCCCAATGCCTGTAAATACAAGCGCTAATGGGTTAATTTTAAAACCTGTATATGATTAAATTTTAGTTTAATCAAAATATTTTCTATCGATTAACTCGTCAGGCATAAACTGTTGCGCAATATCTGGATTATCATGTGTATAAACATAACCAACACCAAAACCATAGTTTTTAGCGTCTTTGTAATGAGCATCTCTTAAGTGCATTGGAGGAGGGAAATCAAGCCCATTTTGGATGTCGTTAATTGCTTTATCTATCGCAATACAGGTTTTATTTGACTTTGGAGCGTCTGCAACATATGCAACAGCTTGAGCTAAAGGAATTCTTGCTTCGGGCATGCCTAAATGTTCAGTAGCTCTAAAAGCAGCAATTGCTATTTGTAATGCTTGTGGATCAGCATTTGAGACATCTTCTGCAGCACAAACTATTAAACGTCTAGCGATAAATCTTGGATCCTCTCCAGCAACAAGCATTTTTGCTAAGTAATAAATAGCCGCGTTTTTATCTGAGCCCCTTAGGCTTTTTTGAAAAGCTGATGCACAGTCGTAATGTTCTTGTACAGAATATTTTGTGATTTTCTTTTGAACAAGTTCTTCAATCATCGGAATTTTTAATGTTCTTTTACCGTCTTTTAAGTCTGCCGCAAAATAACAAGCCTCAATTGTGTTTAGTGCGACTCTGGCATCACCGCGGGCAAATGAAGCTATTTTTTCCAGTACGTCACGGTTGACATCTATTGCGCCGTATTCTTTTGAAAGATAGGTAAATCCGCGTTGAATAATTCCAACCATAGCTTCTTCGTCTAATGAATTAAGCTGAATAACCTGAACTCTAGAAAGTAATGCTGGATTAACTTGAAAAGATGGGTTTTCTGTCGTTGAACCAACTAGGTATAGTAAACCACTTTCAAGATGAGGTAAAAGAGCATCTTGTTGAGTTTTATTATAGCGATGAATTTCATCTATAAACAATAGAGTCTTGTGTCCTAATCGTAATTTTTCTTTTGCAATATCAACAGCTTCTTTAATTTCTTTTATTCCTGAAGTTACTGCTGAAATTTCTAAAAAATAACTATTAGTTTTTTCTGCAATTAATCGAGCAAGAGTAGTCTTACCGCACCCTGGAGGACCCCAAAATATAAATGAAAATAGTCTATTTGAATGTAACAAACGATATAATGGAGAATTTTGTGCAACAATTCTTGTTTGCCCTAGATATTCATCCAAGTTTTTGGGGCGTAATATTTCAGCTAAAGGTATTTGTTTGTTAATATTTTCTAATGAGTCAAATAAATTCATTCCATTTTTCCAAAAAATTCTATATAATTATTTTAGCATCATTTAGAGGAAATTATGACAAAATTTAAATATTTTTTATCAATTTGTATTGTTTTAGCTATTAGCATGTTTTTTTATGGCTTAAATATTAAAAAAAACGATAAGAATGAAAAAGAAGTGATATTTTGGACTGTTCAATTATCACCATTTTCAAGCTATATAAATGGTGTAATAAATGATTTTGAACAACAAAATCCGCAAATTAAAATAAAATGGATAGATGTTCCATACGCAGAAGCAGAAAAAAGAGTTTTGGCTAGTTTGTTATCTAATAACATGCCAGATTTGATGAATATAACATCAGATTTTAATATTATGTTGGCGACTAAGGGTGCATTAAATAGTATAGATAATGGGTTAGAAAATTATAATCCTGAAATATTGAAGTTACTTAATTTTGATAATAAAGTATGGGGTATTCCTTTTTATGCGACCTCTGCAATAACGATTTATAATAAAGAATTAGTTAATAAATTTGGGATAAATAAGCATCCAAAGACTTATTCTGAATTATTTTTACTGGCTGAAAAAACGCCTAAATTAAACAATAAATATTTATTTATGCCAACTTTAACAGAAAATGATACTTTATATAAGATTTTAAATAAATATGGTTTTGTCGATGTTGATACGATATCTTCTGATAAATCAGTTGAATTGTTTAGTTGTTTAAAGTTCTTGTATGATAATGAAAAAATACCAAAAGAGTCAATAACGCAAACTCATAGGGAGGTTTTAGAAAAATATAGCTCGGGTCAAATAGCATATATACAAGCGGGTGCTAATTTTTTGAATATAATAAAAGAAAATTCATTAGATGTTTATAACAAAACTGATGTTTTGCCCCAATTTTACGGAAATGAAGAACGATATGATTTTTCATTAATGGCATTGGCTATCCCTCTGAAATCAAAATATTCAAAAGAAGCTTTGCTTTTTGCTCAATTTTTAACCAATGAAAAAAATCAATTGGAATTTGCAAAATTAACGGGTGTGTTGCCGGTTAATAAATATACGCTTAAAAATGAATATTTTAATGATAAAGTAAATAAAAACGATTTGCAGGCGAAAGCGAGAGAAATAGGTGCAACACAGTTATCAGCGCCGATTTTTTATCCTATACAAAATAAAAAGCATAAAGAAATAATTAATTTATTAAATTCTACTATTGAGCAAATATTATTAGAAAATAAGAATATATTACAAACCTTGAAAATATTGGGTGAAAATTGGCTGTTGTTAATTAATTAGGATATAACGCAAAAAAAATTTTGTTGGTGTTTTGTATCTAGTGATGATGCAAGTAAATTCATTAAAGTTATCAAGTAAAAATTTTCCTGTCGTTTCTTTTTGTGGCGGTAATTTTATTGTGCGAGAAGCGAAAAATTATTCTGAAAAGTTAAAAATCAACAGGAAAATGGAAAATGCATTAATTGAGGAGTTTTATAGAATAAATCAGCTAATGTTGCCCAAGTGTATAAAAAAATTTTTTATTAAAATAGAAAATCTTTTTAACATCTTAACTACACCTTTTTTCTCAATAAAACAAAAAGATGTGGTTGGGGTTTTTGATGAACAAGGAAATATTCATGGGGGCTTTTTAGGGTTTAAGTGTATGAAGCGTTATCAAGTGTACGGATTGTTTTTGGATGAAAAAATAAAACGAACAAAACATTCTCCTATTGTTTTAAAATCAATATTAGAAAAAATTAAGACTTTAGCGGAAAATAAAAAAATGAAGATAGTATCGTGTGAGGCATATAAACAGGCAAGGTCTACAATTCGTTTGTACCAAAAAGCAGGTTTTAAAGAAACAAAATATCGTGATATTTATTCTCCAACAATTACGTTGCATGCGGATATAGCTGAGCTTGGTAAGAATATTGAGTTTTGTAAGAAGATTAAAAAGTAAAAATTATTAAGCTTAAAATTTATTTATCAATTATACCTTTTGGTTTGATTTGTATTAAAATTAAGAAATGAAAAATGAAGTTTTAGGAAATATTCATTCAATAGAAACTTGTGGAACGGTAGATGGACCAGGGGTTCGATTTGTAGTTTTTTTACAGGGGTGCCCTTTAAGGTGTCAATATTGTCATAACCCTGATACTTGGGCATTAACTGAAAATAAAAAAATGTCTGTTGAACAAATCCTAAAAAAATATGATGGGGTTAAAGCGTTTTGTAAAGGTGGGATTACCGTCACTGGCGGTGAACCATTATTGCAAATGGAGTTTGTAACGGAGTTGTTTAAAGCTGCAAAAAAAACAAATATTCATACTGCTATTGATACGTCTGGTATTGTGTTTAGGTCTGATAATACGGAAAAAATTGATAGACTTTTAAAATATACAGATTTGGTTTTGTTGGATATTAAACATGTTAATGATGAAGAACATAAAAAACTCACAGGGCATTCTAATAAAAACATTTTAGAATTTGCTAAATATTTATCTGATACAAATAAAGACATGTGGGTTCGACATGTTGTTGTTCCAGATTTAACTTATAATGAAAAATATTTAAGAGAATTGGGCGCTCAATTAAGGAGCTATAAAAACATAAAAGCACTGGATGTTTTACCATATCATGATATGGCTATATCTAAATATGAATGTTTAGGTGAAAAATATCCGCTTGAAGGTGTTCGTGCTTTAACTAAAGATGAAGCTTTGCAAGCTAGAATATGGATTGTAAAAGGTTTTAGAGGTATAGAATAATTAGCTGTTTATGATTTGAGCTAATATGTCGATGTATAAATCATAAGATGAGCTAGTTTTTTGTTCTTTGTCCAATTTAGTTTTTGTTTGTACAGCAATATTAACTAGTCTTGATTTTACTTCATCGTTGAATTCGATATTTCTATTTGAGCCAAATTCAGAAATTGTTAAAGAGTTTTCTTGAATTAAAATATCAGCTAAGTCAAAAATATCTTTATTGTCATTTGTTTTTGAGATCAACACGTCATTAAGTGTTTTTTGAGAAAGGGCTGCGTATAGCTCGTTTGCGGTTGGGTTTGCAATGGTGCTTGATAGGGCTCCAGCTGTTTCAAAATTATTATCATCGTTTATTTTATTTGAAGAGTTTGTTGCTACTTCTTTATTAATAGTGATATTTTTTTTACCTGTATTTATTGCGGAAAGGTTCGCTATATTTGTATTATTGCCTTGCATAAACATAAACGCAGATAAAACTACCACGCAAACAAGTGCAACCATTGTTATTATTTCTATTGTATTTTGAGCCCTTAATTTCATATTGCCTCCATGAATTTCACCATCTATATATAATATACCCATTTTTTTGTAAAAATATCACTTTGTTAATTAATTATTTACATAAAGTTAAATAAAGTAGTATAATCTAGAAATAGTAATTATAAAAGGAGCTTTTATGAGAAGTGATAATGTAAAAAAAGGTATAAATAGAGTGCCACATCGCTCATTGTTATATGCAACAGGTGTTAGTAAGCAAGCTATAAAAAAACCGTTTATCGGAATAGCAAGTTCGTTTAGTGATCTTGTTCCTGGGCATGTTGGGATGAGAGATTTAGAAAGACAAATAGAAAAAGGTATTCACTCTGGCGGTGGGCAGTCTTTTGTTTTTGGTGTACCTGCTGTATGTGATGGTATAGCTATGGGGCATGCTGGCATGAGATTTTCTTTGCCATCTCGTGATTTGATTGCTGATTGTGTAGAAAGTGTTGCAAATGCTCATCAACTCGATGGGTTGGTTTTGCTTACAAATTGTGACAAAATAACCCCCGGCATGCTTATTGCTGCAATGAGATTGGAAATTCCTTGTATTGTTGTGACTGCAGGTCCGATGCTTGATGGAATGTGTAAAAATGAAGTTATGACAATGATTAGAGGCTCATTTGAAGCAATTGGAAAATATAGAAGCGGTGAAATCAGTGAAGAAAAACTTTACGAAATGGAAGCAACTTGCTGCCCTTCTGCTGGGTCTTGTCAAGGTTTATACACCGCAAATACCATGGCATGCTTGACTGAGGTTATGGGAATGAGTTTGCCTTATTGTGCTACAACCGCGGCTGTTTCTGCTCAAAAAAGACAAATAGCTTATGAAAGCGGTGTTAAAATTGTTGAATTGGTTGAAAAAGATATTAAACCATCTGATATTATTACAAAAGAATCTATACGTAATGCAATAACCGTAGATTTAGCGCTTGGCGGTTCTACTAATTCTATTTTGCACTTATTGGCTATAGCAAATTCTGGTAATATAGATATTACTTTAGATGATTTTGCTCAATTATCAAATGAAATACGCCAAATTATTAAATTAGATCCATCCGCATTACCAACAATGACTGATTTACATAATGCCGGTGGTATTCCAGGAGTGTTGAAAACTATGCTTGAAAAAGATGGTGTATTAAAAGATTTAAATACTTTATCCGGTCTTTCAATAAATGAAATAGCAAAGCATGCTTGGGTTGATAATAATATTATTCACAAAATGGATAATCCAATTTCTACAGAAGCTGGTTTGGCAGTGTTAAAAGGAAATATCGCTCCAGACGGTGCAGTTGTTAAAATTTCAGGTGTAGAAAAAGAATGTTGGACATTTGAAGGTACAGCAAAAGTATTTGATTCAGAAGAAGATGCAATGGAAGGTATTGAAAATGATAAAGTTCAAGCCGGAGATGTTGTCGTAATTCGTTATGAAGGTCCAAAAGGTGGCCCAGGCATGCGAGAAATGCTTGCGCCTACTTCTCTTTTAGTTGGAAAAGGCTTGGGTAAAAAATGTGCATTAATTACGGATGGACGTTTTTCAGGTGGTACAAGAGGACTTTGTATCGGACATATTTGTCCAGAAGCACCGGATGGTGGGCTAATTGCGTATATTCAAGATGGGGATAAAATTACTATTGATATTCCTAATCGTATAATTAATCTAGATGTTTCAGATGAAATTATTGCTGAACGTAAAAAAATTATCTCACCAAAACAGGGAATTGAGGTGAAAGGATATTTGAGTAAATACCGTAAAACCGTTCAGAGCGCAAGTTTAGGCGCAATTACTAAGTAATGTAAAAAAGTACTTGACTATTAAGTATGTGCTTGGTATTTTAATAATACAGCCGAACGAGATAAGCGAACCGAAGGTGAGCATACAAATAAAAGGTTGACTTAGGTTAAGATATCTTGCAGTTGTATTGAAAAGTAAATAAAAGAATTTAATAATTTAATTAAATGCGACACTAGCTCAGTAGGTAGAGCACTCCCCTTTTAAGGGATAGGTCCCGCGTTCGAATCGCGGGTGTCGCATTTTTTTATTGCTTTTTTGCACTCTTTTTTTATTTTTTGTAACAATATCTTAATAATTAATGACTTTTTTCTAAAGTTTATTAAAAATATGCCGTTAATAATGATATGAAAAGAGTTGACTAAGGAGATTTCATTATGACAAATTTAAACAACATTAATAATGTCGGTATCGGCTTAAATCCTAATTTACCCAAAAAAGAAGCCGCTGCAGAAGTTAATGAGAAGGCAATACAAGAAGCACCTTTAGGAAATAGTGCTGCTAGCTTAATCTCTCAAGATGAAGTTTTAAATGTTTTTGAACAACAGGCTGCTCTTAATAAGTTGGCAATTAATACGCCTAAAACTTATGATGTGCAAAAGTATAATACTCCAGAGCAAGCTCAAAGGATAGCTGGACTTATGGCAAGTTTTGAAGATGTTGTTGTTCAAAATTTACAGGCAATAACTGCAGAATTTGGAACTAGTTTATCCGAAAATGATAAAATGAATATCGCATTATCTACAGTAGATAAACTGGTAAGCTAAGTAATACTTCTTTTTAGTCAATTCAAAATAATGACGCATCTATGATTAGGTGCGTTTATTTTATATTCTGAATAATTGCCACAATGAATATTTTAATATTCCACTTGTCTTTTTGTATAGTAATGAAATATCTTTTAGCTGGGTTTGTATTTCTTTTTTTGCTTCAAAATTTTGTGTATTTTTTAACTGGTGTTGTAGGAGCTTTAGCGCATTTTTATATTGTTTTTGATTAACGTACATTTCAATTAATTTTGAATTAATTTGTTTATTATCAGCGCTTAATAGGTGTGCAACATATAAATGTCTTAAAGCTTCTTTTGGTTTTTCCAGTTTTTCTTGTAGTAATGCTAAGTTAAGAAAATAATCTGCATTTTTGGAATTTATTAAAATTGCTTCTTTGTAGAATTTTTCGGCAATTTCATATTCTAATTTTTCAACATAAGCTGCACCTAAAAGGGCGTATGCTTCAGATTTGTGCGGGTTGTAGTCTAAAAGTTGTTTTGCTGTGGTGATTGCGGCATCAATATCTAGCGAACCTATTTGTCCTAACGCTTTTAAATAAAATGCTTCTTCATTATTTAAATCTAGAGCCAGAACTTTGTCGCACATTTTGATAACATTTTTGAAATCGTACATTTTAATATATATTTTAGCTGCCAGAATATAAGCACTTATATATTTAGGGGAGTCAGACATTATAGAAACGACTAATTGTGCGGATTTTGTGTATTTCTGTCTATCGAAATATAATCTAGCAAGTTCTAATTTGTAATCCATTTGTGAAGGATTTATTAATATTAATTTTTCGTATGCTTGTTGCGCAAAATCAATTTTATATAGGGCTTTATTTATTTGAGCAAAAAGTTTCCAATATTCTTCATTTGTAGAATTGTTTTCAGTAAATGCATCGAGAGCTCTTTGTGCCATAAAGTATTTTTGTTCGTCATATAATATCTTTGCATTTAAAAATATTGCATCCTTAAATGTTGGATTTTGCCGTAAAATTTCGTCCGTTATTTGTTTTGATTTTTTTAAATCATTTTGTTTGTAGAATAAATATGCTAGTGAATAACGATATTCATCGATATTTGGCGATAATGAAATGGCTTTTAAATAACAGCCTTTAGCGTCGTCTAATTGACCATTTAAAAAATAAGAAGTCGCTAAGTTATAATAGTATTTATCGTTTTGTTTTAATTTTATTGCTTGTAAAAAGTAAGCTATAGCTGCTTCAAATTTTTCATTATCTAATTCTATTTCTCCGCATAAATTATATAATTTAGGATTAATAAATGAATTTAAAGTAGATTTTGCGATATCATAGGCTTTTTCTTTTTCTTCTAAATTATAGAGCGTTTGAGCGTAATAATATTGTAATTCATCATCGTATAAGTTTTTTGATGAAATTTGTTCAAAAACTTTTTTTGCTTCTTTTAAGTTGTTTAATTTAAAAAGAGCAATTCCATATGTTTTGTCTAGTTCTATTGAATGATAATCAGCAAGATTTTTTTCTTCATAAATAGAACAAATTAAGTTTGGAAAATTCATCAAGTCATAATTTTTAAGATAAATTTCATAAGCTTTTTGTGATGGATAACTGGATACAAATTTTTCTAATAAAGTTTTTGCTTTATCTTGATTATTATTAGACATATAATATGCGCACAATCTTTCCATAACATCCACATTATCAACTTGTTTCGATGCTAGTCGCTCATATATTGTTCCTGCAGATTGTGGGTTATCTAGTAGCATATGAAGATCCGCTATTTGAGATAAAATTTCTATGTTTTCTGGACATAAAGCTAGTGCTTTATATAACAGTTCCATTGCATGTTTGTATTTTTCTTGGCGTTTTAGCTCAAACGCATCTTTTAATAAGTTTATAACCTCAATATCTTCCATAAATAACCTATTTATCTTAATTTTCTAACATTATTTTAGCAAAATTTTATTTTTTATTCAAATTAAAAATAATTGAATTCTGATTGAATTTTGTTACAAAATGTAAAGGTTTGTAATCCTTATATAAATTAAAAACATGGAAAATATATATGTTGTATGTCCAAAATAGGCAATTTTAAAATATAAAATGTTTTTATAAACATATAGAGTTATTAAGAGAGAGATTAAATGTTTGGAATTAAATTAAAACCTGTACAAAAGTTTAGTGTTGAACAAATTGATTTTCAGCTTGGCAAATTATCATCACAAATTGTAAGTGCTGATTTTAAAATAGTTGAGTTAGAAGACTTGTTATTATCAACAGATAATAAACAAAAAAATAAAATTTTAGACGAAATAAAAAAAGTTCAAAAAAAATTAAAGCTATATAAGCAAGAAGAAGCACAATTGCAAGAAATGAAAAAAGATTTGCTTGTTGCAAATAATGGTAAACAGTTTAATTTAGATACGTAAAGAAGGTTATAAATAGAGAAAAGGAGTATTCTTATGGGGATAAATGTTGATTTAATTAAACGAAGAGATGCTTTAATTGCTCAAATTAAAGCTAAAGATGAACAAATTAAAGAAGTAAAAAATGAACAAATTAAAGAAGTAAAAAATGAAAAAGAAGCAGAAAAATCTTCAGCAAAAGCTTCTGGCTCTATCTTTGGTTCAATGACAAAACCACAAGTATCAATTGGTGATAAAACAAATGTGGTTGACAATACAACAGAAATAATGACAAGACATGAAAAAGAAAAAGAACGTATAGAAAAAGAGCTAGAACAGATAGATAAAACTATAAAAGAGGAAAATGAAAAATTAGAAAAGCCTGCAAGAAGAGAAATATTAGCATAGATGATTTTGATTTTAGGGATTTATAAGAGTTTTAAAAATTAAAAAAGAAGAGTAATTAAAAATACAGAAAAGAGAGAGTATATGTCAATAATAAATACTGGTATGCAAATTTTTAGTCAAAAACGGAGCATGCCGATATCACCTAGGAAATTGTTAAATAAAAATAACTTTATAGATTTTTCCAATCCAGTTAAAACTGAAGAAATGTTGGCAAGAGAAGATTTAAAAGTAGAAACACATAATACATTAGCTTATGTTTTAAATTTGATGAATAAAGCAAATAAAGAAAATTTAAAAAATGCAAGAAAAACTTAATTTTGAGGAAAATTTGTAAAAAATTGTAAAAATAGGAAAGAAATAACCTCTAAAAATTAAAGTTGACTTCCAAAAAATCCGAATTAAAAAATATAAGGATTATGTGTAAAAAGGATTTATATTATGTACAGAGATTATGAAAGAGAAGAGCAAACAATAAAAGAAATTAGAACTCTTGTAAAAGACATTGAAAATGCTAAAGAAAATATGACAATGTATTGCGAAATTATGAAAGAGATTTTTTTGTCTGGTTCTGGAAAAAATTAGAACAGATAAATTAAGACTATAGTAAATTTGAAAAACCAAAAACGTAGATTGTGTATATACACCTTTTATTCTGCGTTTTTTGTTTTAATTATTAAGTTTTATTAATAATATTTTCTGAAATAAGCAATTTTTAAAAACAAAAAGTTTTTATTAAAGAGTAAGGTTAGTTATGAAATAGGAGTAAATTTATGGGATTAGAATGTGGGACTAATTATGGGTATTATAATAATTATAAATACCAACAGCCAAAAGTTTCTGGTGGCGATGCAGTAGGACATTTTACAGAAAAAAACTGGAATAGAGTAAAAACCGGTGCAGCTATGGCTGGTGTTAGTGCAGTTGGTTTAACTGGGGCTTGTGTGGCAAACGCAATAAATAGTAATGCTACAACATTTAACGGTACATTTGCTCAAACATTTCCTAAAATCACAAACGTATTAAAAGGTGCTTATAAATATTCAGGTTTGCAATGGGTAACAGGAAAAACAGCATATTTTTGGAAAAATAATGAAACTTTAAGCAAGGTTAAAGGATTTGTTGCTGAAAAAGCAACATTCGTCAAAAACTGGTCATTGAAAAAGGCAAAATTAACCGGTGTAGTTGATTATTTCAAAAAAGATGGAACAATTGGAAATAAAGTTAATTCGTCAATTTCTAGCTTGAAAAATACACTTGCTAATGGCTGGAAAAATATGTCTGGTAAAAATAAATTAATCGCTGGTATTGGTTTAGCGACAATGACCGCAGTTGGTTTGATTTATGGTGCAGGTAAGCATAATGCAGGAAAAATCGACCAAAAATATGAAGATAGAGCAAAATTTATGTAATATAAATTAAATTTTATTTAAACATCCCCTAAATTTTATTGTAGCACAGGGGATGTTTTTTTATTTCAAAATATTAACCTTGTAATAAAAAAAGTCATAAATATCGTTGACAACTGCTTTTGCTTGTAGTCTAATATATAATACCGTGAGAGATTTTATCTTTTGTGCTGAAAAGATATTTGCGGTAATACTTCAAGACTAGCTATCAGCCTTGAAAACAGATAATAACACACTTTAAAATAAAGGAGTATTTAATGCCTACAATAGCACAATTAGTTAGAAAAGAGCGTAAAAAACTAACTGACAAAACTAAATCACCGGCTTTGGCTAACTGCCCACAAAGACGTGGCGTTTGCACAAGAGTTTATACAACAACTCCTAAAAAGCCAAACTCAGCGCTAAGAAAAGTTGCAAGGGTTAGACTTACTAACGGATTTGAAGTTACGTCATACATCCCTGGTATCGGTCACAACTTGCAAGAACACTCTGTTGTACTTATCAGAGGCGGAAGGGTAAAAGACCTTCCTGGTGTTCGTTACCACATCGTTAGAGGTACATTAGACTCTTCTGGTGTTGCTAACAGACAACAATCAAGATCTAAGTACGGTGCTAAAAGACCTAAAGGTAAATAGGTTTTAGTACAATGTACTAGGGGGCGGTTTTAGATTTACCGGCTTTAATCGCAATAAAATCCCCATCGGTCCTCGTTTAGAGTAAGACATTTGAAAAATAGAAAAGGAAAAAATAAATATGTCAAGACGTAATAAACCGGCAAGACGTGTTCCAGTTGCAGATCCAGTATATGGAAGCGTTGATGTTGCTAAATTTATCAACAGATTAATGAGACGTGGTAAAAGATCAGTTGCTGAAAAAATCTTTTACTCAACTATGAATAACTTACAAGAAAAAACAAAAGAAGACGCTACCGAAGTTTTCAAAAAAGCTTTAACAAATGTTATTCCTTTATTGGAAGTTAAAGCTAGACGTATCGGTGGTTCTACTTACCAAGTGCCTATCGAAGTTAAAGCTGACAGAGGTATGGCTTTGGGAACAAGCTGGATTATTGAATCTGCTAAAAAACGTAGCGGTAAATCAATGATTGAAAAATTAACTAACGAAATCCTTGATGCTGCTAACGGTTCAGGTGCTTCAGTTAAAAAACGTGAAGACACTCACAAAATGGCAGAAGCAAACAAAGCTTTCGCTCACTATAGATACTAATTGTATAAATAAATACTTTTTGAGACCTAGCATGATTTTGATGCTAGGTCTTTTTAATGTGAATTATAATAAATTGACTAATTTGACATATTTAAAATTATATTGTAGCTTAATTATATGATGGATTTTTCAACTAAACAAACTTTTGTGGGAATTTCGTTGGGTAACCAATCTGCCAACGATACAGGTGTTGCTATTTTAGATAAAAATTTGAAAATAGTTACCTTAGATAAGCTTTACACGGTTGAAGATATGACATTTTTTCTTGATAATTTATATGGAAAATCTGACGCATTAATTGTAATTTCAATGACTGATAATGCAACTCTTTTATCCCATAAATGGAAAGTGTATTCAAAAAGATATGCACTTGTTCAAACTACAGGTAATATTCAAAATCTTGATAATTGGCAAGAGCGATTTTCTTCTCGTGGGGCTGAATATTTTTATAAACTCAAAGAGCAAGGCTTTGATGTTTTTCGCTATGAAATTTCTGATATAAAAATGAAATTAAGATTAAGCGGAATGTTTAAATCTCGCTCACATAATGATTGTAAATTTTTACAAAATATATTAAAAACAGAATATGGTATGAGTGAATTACCATCAAATATGTTGCCAGTGTCTCAGCTTGAAGCTATTTTGGGCGCGTTAATGGCACATAAAATTTCTGCAGAGAACAAAGCCGGCGTTTTATATAATTACAAGGGTCTAGATGTTTTAACTTTAGCATAGCTAAATATTAAGCTATTGTTATATTTTATTGCCTTTTTTTAAAAAATAAGTTAAAGTAAAAACACACATTATTTTAGAGGAGGATTTAAGCATGATAGTTGTAATGGAGCCTAAGGCAACAAAAGAACAAATTCAAAGAATGATTGGTATTTTGGAGGATAAAGGCTTTAAAATCGTTTTAAACGAAGGCGAAATTATGACTGTTATCGCTGCTATTGGCGATAGAAGATTGGTTAATCCTGAATCATTAGCATCTTATGATGGTGTAAGAGAAGTTAAATTAATCCAAGAGCCATTTAAGCTTGCATCTAGAGAAAGTTGTCCGGAGGATAGTGTTATAACATTTCCTAATGGCGTAAAAGTCGGCGGACTTGAAAAGCCTGTTATGATGGTTGGACCTTGTTCTGTAGAGCAAGATTTTGATGGGTTAATGCAAGTTGCAACAGCTGCAAAAGAAATGGGCTGCCAATTCCTTAGAGGTGGTGCATTTAAGCCTAGAACTTCTCCATATGATTTTCAAGGTTTAGAAGAAAAAGCGTTGGTATATTTAAAAGAAGCAAGTGAAAAAACAGGGATGTTAGTAGTTACAGAGGTTATGGATACATTAGACTTGCCTATGATTTTGGAATATGCTGATTTAATTCAAATTGGTGCAAGAAATATGCAAAACTTTAAACTTTTAAAAGCTGTAGGTAAATGCGATAAACCGGTATTATTGAAACGAGGACCGGCAGCATCAATTAGGGAATTTTTATTAGCTGCAGAGCATATTATGTGTAATGGAAACCAAAATGTAATTCTTTGTGAGCGTGGAGTCAAAGGATTAGATTCTACATATTCAAGAAATGTGCTTGATATTGCAGCTATTCCTATTGTAAAAAAATATTCTCACTTGCCAATTATAGCGGATCCAAGCCACGGTTGCGGCAGAAGATATTTAATAGAACCAATGACAAATGCTGCACTAATTGCTGGCGCACATGGTATTATGATGGAGGTTCACCACGACCCTGATCACGCATCTTCAGATGGGGCTCAAAGTTTGTCTATTGAACAATTTAAAGAGGTTCAACGAAGAATAAACAAACTTATTGGTAGAATTGATTATGATAACCAAGTAGAAAAGAAAAAACACCAAAATTAATTTAATAAATTTACAATAAAAAAAAGAAGCAGTTTCAAATTGAAATCTGCTTCTTTTTATCCAATTTATTCTTTTTTCTGAGTTATATTGTTAAAACCTCTTTTTATTAACGCCAACCCCGAATCTGTAATAAGTGTTAAAATTCCTAGCCCTGCAGCAACTCTTGATTTATTCTCCTTCATTCCCTTTAAGCCAAACTTCTTCAAACCCGCAATCATTGCTGAAAGTCTATTATTATAAACTCTTAGTGGCTTTGTTGATTTTAGAGCAATATCATCACAATCAGGAACAAAATTCTTATTAAAATATGAATCTATACCTGGAATACAAAATTGTTTTGTCTTGTTTTTAAATATATTCTTTTTAAAAACGTCAAACAAGATACGCAATTTTTCTTGTCTTGCTAGGTTTTGTTCATACATTTTTCTTAAAAAAGATTTAAAATCAATATTTCCTACCGTTCGATACATGTTTTTTTGAATGTTTCTTCTAATTGTTCTTTCAAAAGGTTGCATAAATTTAGGAAGCTTGTTGAAAACTTTTCCCAAATGATTTTTATGCATCCCCGTAATATGAACATATCCAGTAGAATTTTTCACAAAACTATCAGAATTTACTTTCTGAGACCATCCATTTTTTCCACCATATTTAGGTAATAATTTATTACCGTATTTTCTTATAGATTCAGCATTTTCTTTGCTTGTAATATGGTATTCTGTGCGAATTCCTAGCGCTCGAGGTAAACCATGAGATACACCTTTGTAAGCTAAATAACCACCACCGGCAATCTGTCCGGCACCTATTACGTCGTTTTTATCCATAAATTTCCCTTCATCCTGAAAAATTCCTCTATATTTAAGAAAACAAATTAATTACAAAAATTGCGTACCTGTAAAGTAATATTACAAATACGCAATTTATATAACTATATTTTATTCAAATATTAAAAAAATAATTTTAAATATTTATCAACGGCTTCTTTCGTTAATTGAACATTTCCCCACAAAGTAACCCAAGGATTTTTTTTAGCTAATGTTTGTGTCGAATTTGCTTTTTCGATTTTCCATTCAGTTAAACCATCTAATTTTCTTAAAAATAAATCATATTCTTTGTTTTTTTCAAATGCTTTTACCATGCTATTATTCGCCATATCTGTTACGGTGTTGATATAACGAACTCCGTTAAAAGACGGGTTCTTAGATTTGTCTACATGCATTGTTAATGTTTCCTTCTTGAGTGTATTAATTTTTCTGTTTTTTAAATTTGTAATTCGGCTTATAATATATATCTGGCTTGAGTTTTAAACCTCTTGGGAAAATTATTGTATACTAAAAAATTTTATTTGTAAATAGATAAATTTAAAATAAAATGAGCGAAATTTTCATCTCGCTCATCTTTAAATATTTAATTTTAACAATCTTATAGAGAACCGTGGAAAGTTCTGGATATTACATCATCTTGTTGCTCTTTTGTTAATTTATTAAAATTAACCGCATAACCTGATACTCTCACTGTAAGTTGTGGATATTTTTCAGGATGTGATTGAGCATCAAGCAATGTATCTCTGTTGAATACATTTACATTTAAATGATGTCCGCCTTTTTCTACGTATCCGTCTAATAAACTTATTAAATTATCTTCTTGCATTAATGTTGCCATAATTTTCTCCTTTCATTTTAAAATTAATTAAGGTTTGCACTGCTACATCCGCAGTCAAAACACAAATTCAAGTCACCCAAGAATATTTCATCTTTTCCTAATGCATTAGGAATAATTGAGAAGGTATTTGAAATGCCATCTTGAGCATCGTCAAATGGAAGTTTAGCAACTGATGCCAATGAAGCCGCTGCACCATTTTTATCTCTTCCGTGCATTGGGTTAGCACCAGGAGCTAGAGGAATACCCATTTTTCTACCGTCTGGTGTGTTTCCTGTCTTTTTACCATAAACAACGTTTGATGTAATTGTCAAAATAGACATTGTAGGTATTGAATTTCTATATGTATAGTGTTTTCTAATTTTAGCCATAAAGTTTTTAACCAAATCTACAGCTAATTGGTCAACTCTATCATCATCGTTTCCGTATTTAGGGAAATCGCCTTCAACTTCATAATCAACAACGATGTCATTTTCATCTCTTATTGTTTTAACTTTTGCATATTTAATCGCAGACAAAGAATCAGCTACAACTGACAAACCTGCAATACCTGTTGCAAAATAACGTTTTACATCTCTATCATGTAATGCCATTTGAGCTTTTTCATAGCAATATTTATCGTGCATATAGTGAATAACATTCAATGTATTTACATACAAACCAGCAAGCCATTCCATCATTGCATCAAATTTTTCCATGACTTCGTCAAATTCAAGATATTCAGACGTAATTGGTCTATATTTAGGCCCAATTTGCTCTTTTAATCTTTCATCAACACCACCGTTGATTGCATACAACAAACATTTTGCCATGTTTGCTCTAGCACCAAAGAATTGCATTTCTTTTCCGACTACCATTGATGAAACACAACAAGCAATAGCATAATCATCACCGTGTGTAACTCTCATCAAATCATCGTTTTCATATTGAATTGATGAAGTAGTAATAGAAATATGTGCGCAATATCTTTTGAAATTATGCGGCAAATGTTTTGACCACAAAACTGTTAAGTTTGGCTCTGGAGAAGTTCCTAAGTTTTCTAATGTGTGTAAATATCTAAATGAGTTTTTAGTAACTAATGGTCTACCATCAACACCAACACCGCCGATTGACTCAGTAACCCAAGTAGGATCACCTGAGAATAATTCATTATATTCAGGTGTTCTTGCAAACTTAACCAATCTCAATTTCATAATGAAATGGTCAATCATCTCTTGAGCTTCTGCTTCTGTGATAATACCTTCTTTTAAATCTCTTTCAATATAAATATCTAAGAATGTAGAAGTTCTACCAATACTCATCGCCGCACCGTTTTGTTCTTTTACGGCTGATAAGTAACCAAAATATAACCATTGAATAGCTTCTTTTGCGTTTCTTGCTGGTTTTGAAATATCAAAACCATAAGTTTTACCCAATTCAATCATTTCTTTCAATGCTCTGATTTGTTCAGAAATTTCTTCTCTTAACTGAATTCTATCAGGAGTCATTTCACCTTCTAATGATTTAAATTGTTCTTTTTTATCTTCGATAAGTCTATCGATACCATACAATGCAACTCTTCTGTAATCGCCTATGATACGACCACGTCCATAAGCATCTGGCAACCCTGTAATAATTGCAGAGTGTCTAGCTGCTTTCATTTCTGGGGTATAAACATCAAAAACACCTTGGTTGTGTGTTTTTCTATACTTTGTAAAAATTTCAGAAACTTCAGGCGCTACTTCGTAACCATAAGATTTACATGCACCTTCTGCCATTCTAATACCACCAAAAGGTTGCATCGAACGTTTTAACGGAGCATCTGTTTGCAAACCTACGATTGTTTCTAATTTTTCATCGATATAGCCTGCGCCGTGAGATGTAATAGTAGATACAACTTCTGTGTCCATATCAACTACACCACCACGTTCTCTTTCAAGCTTAAACAAATCCATACATTCTTGCCACAATTTAGTTGTAGCATCAGTTGGACCAGCTAAAAAGCTTGAATCACCTTCATATAAGGTATAGTTTCTTTGTATAAAATCTCTAACATTTATTTCTTTACACCACTTACCAGAAACAAATTCAGTTGTAGCATAAGTTTTTTTCTCTAATATTGCTTCGGTCATGTTATCTCCTTTTCCCATAATTGTCTTGTTATTAATTGTATTTTGTACACGTATTTTTAAATACTCATTATTTATTATACACTATAACTCTAAGAATACTACTCCTGTATGTGAATTATTTATTATTTTGTTACGAAAAATTGTGAAATTGTTATTAATTTAATCTAAACAAAAAGAAAACGGTCTTTTGACCGTTTTCTTTGATTTAAAAATTTTGCAAAATTTAATATATATAAAATTTACAGTATTAATATGGATTATCTAGAAAATTCAACCAAGGCTCTAACTGAACGAGCTGTATCTCGTACTGCCTCATCTGAATGCATATTCATTGTATCTTCAAGAATTTTGATCGCTTCTTCTTTGTCGCTTAATGATAAAACTTCATTAATTGCGCTCATAGCAACTCTTGTAGACAAGTCATGAATTCCTTTTCCTTTTTCGATTAGAGCTATTCTCAAAGACTCATGAGTGTTTTTTCTAATAAGTGCTTGAGCTGTTTTTTCTCTAACTTCGTCTATAGGTGAGTTTGTTCCTACTTCGTTTAAAACTCTAATTGCATATTCTGAATCTTCATGTCTAGATAATGCTTCAATTATATTATTAATTCTTGATGTTTTCATATTTGCCTCCTATTGTGCCAACTCAGCTTTTAACATCTCTTCAAGCTCATTTACTGGACGTTTGAGCAAATTATTTACACCGTAAGGATTAGTGTGGAATTTTTCAGATATAAAACGATTTAAACCGTTCATATCAAAAGTAACTTCTGTGTTTTTAGCCATTTCCCACCAGTTTGCAACGTTATCTCTAACTTGTCGACCGAAAGAAACAACTGAATTTAATCTTGATTTAATTGCATTGTTGAATGAATTTATATTCCCAACAACAGCGCTTACAAACATTCTTCCTTTTTCATGCAAAGATGCACCAATGTGTTCTCTGTTTGAAGTTGTTTGAAAAATATCTGCTTGAATCATATTGCCTTTAAAACTAATTCCAAATGGATTTGATGAATGTGATGGAGTATTAGTTTTAGACTCAGTTCTAGCAGATTTGAAAATACCAACACCGTTAGTATTAAAAGTAATTTTAGCCATATCCAATACCTACTCTTTCTTCTGTGACTTAACTGTTATAATTTAACATAACACTAGAAACGTCAAATCGACTGAACAGTTGAAAATTTGCATTTTTTCTAATACTTTAGTTTAACTTTGAGAGCAAAAATTATTAACAAATATTAAAATTGTAAATAATTGTAAATTCGTCTTTGTATCCCCAAACGCCAATAATACACGACTTTTGCAAAAACAATACAAATTAACAATTAAAGTTTTAAAAGAAATTGCCGTTAGAATAACCAAGGTATGTATTTATTAAGTCTAAAAGAAAGGATAGAAAATGAGCTTAGAAATTACTAGAACAGGAGCAGTTGAAACAACTGGCAACACAACACCTAGAGCTACTGATGGAGCAAAGGCTGCTGAAGAAACAAATGAAACTTTGTTTGATGGAGCAGTAAAAACCATCAATAACGTAGATTTAGCTTATGTAGAAGAAGAACTTGGAGTACTTGAATCTATCGGGGAAAAACTTGGTCTGGATTTGACCGGTGATACAGAAAAAGATTTAGATGCATTGAATGAATATCCTGGAAAATTGGATGAAATGCTCGAAAAAATAGAAAAATTAATTGAAGAAAAAATGCAAGAGCTTAAAAACCTTGAAAATGAACAGGCTCGATTGATTGCTGATGAAAAAAGTATTCAAGCGCAAATTGATAAGTTAAACAACGAAAAAGTTACAAACCAAAAAGAACAACAAAAAACAGCTAAAAAACTTGAAGAAACACAAATAAATAATATGAACGCTCAAGCTGAATATCAAGCGAATTATAATTCAGCAATGGCAGATGCAGAGGCATCCTACAATCCAGAAACTGATGGTGATAAACAAGAATACATCAACAATGCACTTTCCGGATTGGGTGGTGCAAACATTACAGATGTTTCATCAATGAAGAGTGATTTATCAAGTTTACAATCAAAAGGAGCCTCCATTGATTCAAATATTAGCGTAACAACCACAACGTTGGTAAACGTTCAAGATAAAATCAAAACAGTTGATGTTGAAATAAACGCAGTAAGAGCAGCAATAGAAACAGCAAATAATGATAAAAAAGATATCCAAGCTGAAAAAGCGACAATTCCGGCTAAAGCAAAAGAAGTTATTAAAAATGCAGTAGGTCCAGAGGAATGGGGTATTATAGAACAAAATAATATTGATTTGTCCGAAAAACTTGAAGATGGATCTCCTAGATACGTATTAGCTAAAGGCGGACGAGATGAAAAATTCCATATTTATGATATGCATCCTAGTGTTGAATATAAAAATCCTGATGCCCGTGGAGCTCATCCATCAATAGTAAGACTTCATGCACCTAATAGAGGTTTTGATATAATAGCAAATAGTAATGGTTATCTTGATGGTCTAAAAGCTAGTGAATCAACAGAACTAGGTAAAAAAGGCAATTCTGGTGTCGGCAGCTGGCATAAATATACCGGCAGTACATATGCATTTTCACTTTCTGATACAGAATTTTCTTCAACAAAACAACTATCAGATTACAAAACATGTTCACCTTTGGCATTTGATATGAATGGAAATGGAATTGAAACATCTGATGAGCTAATCAAATACGATATTGATGGTGACGGCGAGCTTGATAACATCAATAACGTACTTGAAGGCGTACTTGCCTTTGACCTTGATGGGGATGGCATTGCTGGGGAAAACGGTAAAGAATTATTCGGTAATAACACAGACCTCGATGGTGATGGAAAAGCCGATGGATACAAAGACGGTTTTGAGGCACTAAAAGCCCTTGCAAATAAAGAAGGATTAATTGATGGTGACAAAGATATGGCACTAGATGAAAAAGACCTCAACTTCTTATCCGAAAAATATGGTTTGACAATGAAGATGGGATATCTCGGCGAATCCAAATCTTTAGATAGCTTAGGTATTACTCAAATCAATTTAGCAAAAACAGATGAAACTAATTTAGAAGATAACTTTGACGGCAAATTTAACCAACTTATGACCCAAGAGGGCGCGACATTCGTTCAGGATGGTAAAGAAAAAGACTACGCTGACGTTTGGAACGCTAAAAAATAAAACCAAAAATTCATAATTAAAAGGGCTCGCTGTATAGGCGAGTCCTTTTGTTCATTCAATTAACTACCATTATTTATATCAACACCATCAAAAAACATCTTGTTCTATTAAACTGACCTAACCGTCATGCCGAAACAGCACGCACACAGTTTTTGTCACCATATTTGCTAATTTGTTAAAATATAATCATTTATTTTCTTATGCTATACTCGCATCCGCAATAATCTTGTCTATAAAAATCATATTCACGGGCAATCTCATTGGTTAGTTTAAACCCATTTTTCTTTTTAAAATCCATTTCTAAATAAGGTATATTATGTTTTTGAGAAACGCGCTGAGTTACAGTTTTAATTTGGTTGAAATTCTTATGCGGACTTACTGATAAAGTAGTGCAGAAAAAATTTGCGTTTGTCTTTATTGCTTGAATTGCGGTTTTTTCTAATCTTAGTTCAAAACATTTTTCACATCTAAAGCCTTTTTCGGGTTCGTTTTCTAGTCCTGCAATATAGTTATAATAAACAGAATTATCATCTTCAATTATATATAAGGGAATGTTTTTTACTTTACAAAAACGTTCTAATTCTGTTTTTCTTCGGTTATATTCATCTTTTGGATAAATGTTGGGATTATAAAAAAGGATTTCTATTTTATATCCCAACTCAGTTAATAACTGAGTTGGATAACCAGCACAAATGGCACAACATGCGTGAAGAAGAACTTTTGGCTTCATTATTTTTTCTTAGCTCCAGCTTGTAATAACATTTTTTCAAGTTCGCTGTAAGGGGTTACCCCTGGAATGATTTTTACCCCAATTTGTAGCGCTGGGGTTGCGTTTAGTTTCAAACTTTTTGCTAATTCCATTTCTGTTTTTAGTTGGTTAGCAACAGCATCTGACATCACATCTTTTTTAAGTTTATCAACATCCAACCCATAATTTTTTGCATATTCAAGGATTTCAATTTCATTTTTAGGCTTTTTGGTAAATAAAATATCGTTCATATCCCAATATTTATTTTGATAACCAGCTGCAATTGCGTATTTTGCTAGTAAACAAGAGCCTGGATGCATTTGAAATTTCATATCTTTATTACATTCATTATCTAACGGGAAGTTTTTATGTATAATTTTTACATTTTTTAGATTTTTTGCTGCTTTGTGGATTATTACATTAAACATTGAACATGCCGGACATTGGAAATCCGAATAAAGATAAACTATAACTTTACCGTTTTTGTCGCCTAAAATATTCCCACTAGCGCGGTATGGGTTTATTTTAAGCTTACGCACTTCGTTTAATTCGTTAATTCTTTTCATATGTGGTGCAAAAATAAGACTTTTGTTTGTAAATACTAAGAAAGAAATAAATGCCAAAACAACTGCGCTAAATGCTATTGCATAGGGCTTTATTTTTATTGCGGATATAAAATCTTTAAAACAATCTGAAAATAAATCATCTATTTTTTTTGTTTTGTATGCAGCAATAATTGCGATTATTAAATTTAAAATATAAGTAAAGAAACATAAAATACATATTTTCTTAATTTCATATATTGAAATAAATGCTAAGGTCATTGAAATAAAGAATGCTAAAAGACCTATTGCAAAAATGTATGAAGTTTGGTTTTTAAATACTTCTAAGAATTTTAAATATTTGATGTTTTTTAATTTGTCTACGTATGTCATAAATAATATAAAAGAATATAAAAATAGTCCCCAAATGGCTAATGGAATACCAAAGAATACTGCGTGAGCGGTTTTTGCAACACCATCACAATCAATAAAATCACTTATTGAACAAAAACTGTTCATTGCATATGGATTATAGTTCGATTGATAAAAAATTGCTGTTAATTTAACTGAAGTCAAAAGACCTATTATTGCGACTATTGTTAGTAAAATTCTTTTATATTTTCCCATAAATACCCCAAATCTAATCAATTTTTTTATATTTATATTATCACTAAAATAATATTTTTTGAATATTGCACACTTGATGAAAAAAATAAAATTATAGTGTATAATCAACCTATGAACAAATTAGATTTATTTAAAAATAAAGTTATAGTTTCTTGTCAGGCGATGCCGAATGAACCGTTATATCAAGAAGAATGTATGAGTGCGATGATAAAATCTGTACTAAAAGGTAATCCCGCAGGGCTTAGAGTCGCTGGTGTTAGAGATGTTAAAATTGCGAAAAGCTTGACAACATTACCAGTTATTGGCTTAACAAAACCTAATGTTATTCCGCCTAATTTTAAAGAAATTGTATATATTACGCCAACAATTTCTGATGTCGTTTCATTGGCTCAAGCCGGTGCAGATATAATTGCGTTTGATGCTACGACTCGTCCTCGTCCAAACGGTGATACTCTCAAAAATATAATAAAGTTTGTTAAAATGCACAATAAAATTGCAATGGCAGATATTTCAACCTTTGAAGAGGGTTTAAATGCGAGAGCTTTGGGTGCAGATGTTTTGTCTACAACCCTTTCAGGGTATACTCTACAATCTGGCAATAGAGGAAGTGAACCTGATTTTGAATTACTTGAAAAACTAGTAGGCACAGTTCATTGTCCTGTAATTTTAGAGGGTAGAATTTGGACGCTAGAGCAGGTTAAAAAAGCTTTTGAACTAGGCGCACATTCAGTTGTAATTGGTTCAGCAATAACAAGACCACAACTAATTACAAAAATGTTTGTGGGTTGGAATAAAGATACTGAAAATTAAAAAAATGATAATCATAAGGTAGGCTTTAGTCTACAGCAATATCAAAAGGAGTAAATAAATGAAAGCATTGGGGATAGATATTGGTGGAACAAAAATATATGCGGCAGTTGTTGATGAACAAGGAAATATTGTTTCAGAAATAAAAAAATATTCAACTCCAAAAACAAAAACAGAAATTGAAAATGTCTTAAAAGAGATAATTTCTCAATTTGAAAGTGAAATTGATGTTGTTGGTATATCTACTGCCGGTGCGGTTAGCAATGATAACACAAAAATTTTGGGCTCTACTGGGAATTTATGTAAAGATTATCCCTTAATAGATTTTATGAGTTTATCTAAGAAAAAAGTGGTATTAGAAAATGACGCAAATTGCGCAGCTTGGGCAGAATATAAAATTGGCGCAGGCAAAGGAAAAGAGAATTTAGTAATTCTTACGCTAGGTACAGGTGTAGGAGGAGGTATAATTGTAAATGGACAATTATTAAAAGGAAAAAATGGTGCAGCAGGAGAAATGCATTTTAAAATGAGTAGAAATAAGCGCAGACCTTGTACTTGTGGCGCATTTGATTGTTTTGAATCTTATGCTTCTGGAACCGGCTTAAGATTAACCGCTCAAGAACTATCACAAAATCCAGCAATGACTACTTATGACGTAATTGATGGTGTGAAAAATAATGATGAGTTGTGTATTAAAATATTAAACACATGGCAAAATGATATTATTGATGGGGCTATTGGACTTGCTAATATTTTTGATACTGATTATATTATTTTATCTGGATCAATGGCTCAATTTGTCGATTATGATAAGGTTACAAATGCAGTAAATAAGGAAATTGTGACGACTCCAACTCAAGTTATTCCCGCAAAATTTGCTAATAATGCAGGTTTAGTCGGTGCTGCAATTTTGGCATTGTCAAAATTGGCACAAGAATAATGTAAAACCTGATTATAATTTGTATTTTGGGGATTGTAGAATTTAAATTAAATTATTTATTTTTTCAAAATTGAATTTTTGGGAATTAGCAAAATTTAGCATTTGCGAAACATTTAGATTTTTTAATTCTTCGATTTTTTGTTCCAATTTGTTTTTTTCATCCAAATTTATAATAGGAATTGATGCTGATTTTGCAAGTTTTTCAACTTTTTCATCGTAGTTTATCGCCAATGTTTTTATTCCAAATTTAGTTGCTAGCAGGCATGCGTGAAATCTCATTGCGATTAAATATTCTAATGTTTTAAAACATTCTACTATATCATTTGTATAGTTGTTTTGAACAATTTTAGTATTTATATGTGGAGCTTTTAATGTTAATATTGTTTGAAATTTTTGACATAAGGTGTAATCAAGTTCATCTTGGAATGAAAATAAAATGATTTCTTTGTCTGAAAAGTTTTGTATTATTTGATTAGCAAGTTCGTTTATAAAATCTTCTGATAAATATTTCCAATTTCTAAGTTGTATTCCAACTTTATTTTGTGGCGTGTATTTAGGTAATTCAATGTTAAAAACGGCATCGCTTTCTAAATCGACATTTTTTATTCCCCAACCACGTAGTAAAAATAAGCTTTTTTCGTCCCGGACACTTAATAAATCACAATTTTTTAGGGTTAATTTTGTTAATAATTTTGCAAAAGGGGTGTTAATTGGTCCAATGCCTTGAGAATAAATAATAATTTTTTTCTTAAAAAATTTGGCACATAAAATAATAAATAAATAGTATAATAAGCTTTTTAAACTGGTTTTGTCTTGAAGTAGGCTTCCTCCGCCTGAAATTAATACATCAGAATTTAAAATAGCGTTAATTATTCCTAAAATGTTAAATGTTTTTATTGTTTTAACTTTATGAATAAATTTTGTTTTGGATGGATTTGAAGAAATAACTGTTATATCGCAATTTTTTGATTTTAAGTTTTTCAAAAGCACACTTAATAATGCTTCATCACCAAAGTTGTCAAAGCCAATATATCCTGAAACTACAATTTTTGTTGTGTTCATAATTCCTCTTTTATATTAAAAATAACACAAAGTTTGTTTGTTTTCTATATTAATGTTAGTATGTTAATACAGCTAAGGAGATTTTTGTTATGGCTGGTGCGTACAATAAAAAGTATTCTCAAAAGAAAAAAGCTTTAAAACTGCGTTATTCATTTCTTACGTTAGTTTTGTTGGCGTGCCTTTGTTATGTAGGATTTAGTGCTTTTTATAATATCTCTAAAACTATAAATTACCAAGGTAAAATTAGAAAAATGGAACATGCTAAAGAACAAGCAATGTTTAATAATATTAGATTAAAAGAAGAGTTAGATAATTTTAATTCTTTAAGAAGTCTAGAAGCTATTGCTAGAAATAATTTAAAAATGGCGGGTGATGATGAAGTTTTGGTTATTATAAATAAAAAAGAAGAGCCTAAAGTGGAAGTGCAAAATAAAAAAAATTCAATTTTTTCTTTGATGAATTTAAGTTTTAAGAAAAAGTAGTCTAAAAAGCGCCCGATAGTACAGGCGCTTTGTTTTAACATACCCCTAAATAATACTCACGTGATTTATTTTAATGCTATTAATTTTGGATTGAATCCTAATTCTGCATTTATCATTTTTGCGCTTGCAATAGCCATTGAACGGCGTTTTTTTGCTCCGCGTAAAATAAATTCTACACCTTCATTAATATTGTTATTTGGTTTTTTAGATTTTTTTAGCATGTGTACCCCTTTATCTGATATTTTATATATCGGCATTTTTTTTTATAACTTTAGAAATTTGATTGATTTGTTACAAAGGTTTACAATATTTTTAGAAAAATTTTTATTAAATTATTTGTTTTGCATGTCTTAATTTAGATTTTTTAATGATATAAGTAATAAAATTCCCCTTGTATAATTATCTAAGATGTAAAAATATATGTTAAAATTGATTTGTTATGTTTGAGTTTTTAAAAAATGAAATAGATTTTTTTATTAGAAATAAAACAAAGTTTTCACGTGGAAATTTTGTTGAGAAATCTTCTCGAATTATAGAATTTGTTGAAAAAGAAAATTCTTATATTTACGCAGTTTTAGATAAATTTTTTAAAAAACAAAATTTAAACAAAACAAAAATTTTAGATATAGGGTCAAAAAACTGGAGTTATGCTGATGCTCAGTATAGATTTTTTAGTAGTTTTTGTGATGAGTTTTATCTGGATGGTGTAGAGGTTGATGCTTATCGGCTTTATTCAAATTTTTATTCGCGATATGATGCGGCAAAGTTCTATATAAAAAATTTAAAAAATGTAAATTATATTTGTGGAAATGTTTTAGATATAAATAAAAAATACAATTATATAACTTGGTTTTTGCCTTTTATTAGTGAATATCCACTTAAAAAATGGGGATTACCTAAAAGATTTTATCAGCCTGAAAAATTGTTGCTTCATGCATATGATTTGCTTGACGATGATGGACAAATGCTTGTTGTAAATCAAGGTGAAAAAGAAGCATTAATACAAAAAGAATTGTTGGAAAAACTAAAAATTCCATATGATTTTTTAGGTGAAATTATAAACGATAAGTCATTATATCCTCAACAAAGATATGGGTATTTAATACACAATTGTTCTGAATAAGTTATATTTGTGCAAGCCAATATAACTTGTTGTGGATAATAGTCCGAAATGTATGGTGACGTCGTTTGACGCACCGGAAAACTATGTTAATCAAAAAGCCAAATAATATTTGATACAAATATTAACTTGAAATTTACGCTTATTGTAGTAGAATATTCAATGCACAGGATTGTCGAAACATTCAGTGAGAGATAAATATTAGATTATAAGAGGATGAAAAGTTGGCTCTAACATTTCAAGAATTGATTTTAAACTTATCAAAATTTTGGTCAGACTATGGCTGCATAATTCAACAACCATACGATATTGAAAAAGGTGCTAGTACAATGAACCCAGCAACATTTTTGCGTTCATTGGGCCCTGAACCTTGGAATACTGCAATGGTTGAACCTTGTCGCCGTCCAACCGACGCTCGATATGGAGAAAACCCAAATAGACTCGGGCATTATTTTCAATATCAAGTTATCTTAAAACCATCTCCAGATAACGCACAAGAATTATACTTGAAAAGTTTAGAAGCTATGGGTATCGACCTATCTAAACACGATGTTAGATTTGTTGAAGACAACTGGGAATCTCCAACACTTGGTGCGGCTGGTGTAGGCTGGGAAGTTTGGCTTGATGGTATGGAAGTTACCCAATTTACATATTTCCAACAAGTAGGCGGATTAGAAATCAAACCTGTTGCGCTTGAACTTACTTATGGTTTGGAAAGAATTGCAATGTATCTACAAAATGTTAATTCTGTTTACGATGTAATGTGGAATAACGAGCTAAAATACGGTGATATTTATTTACAAAATGAAATAGAGCAATCTAAATATAACTTTGAATATTCATCTGCTGAAAGACTATTTTCAATGTTTGATTTATTTGAACAAGAAGTAACAAGCTGTGTTGAAGCTAGTTTAGTATTACCAGCTTATGACTATGTATTAAAATGCTCCCACACATTTAACTTATTAGATGCACGTGGTGTTATATCAAAAGATGAAAGAATTAATTTTATAAACCGTATTAGAAGAATGGCTGCTATGGTTGCCAAATTGTATGTTGAACAAAGAGAAAAACTTGGTTTCCCTCTTTTAAAAAATAAAATAGTAGCAGTTAAATAGTTAGCAAAAAAACATTTGCAACATTGTAAAGGAAAAGAATGAATTTAAAAAGCACATTATTAGGCTTATTGAGAAACCTTATCAGATGTAAAAATCCTGATGAATTAATTTCTCAATCTCAAAAAGCCGGATTGAGTAAGAGTTTAACCGCAATAGACTTAATTATTTTAGGAATAGGCGCTATTGTAGGTTCAGGAATATTCGCGGTTGTTGGAATTGCTGCAGCAGGAAGCATAGATAGTCCTGGTGCAGGTCCTGCGTTGGTCATTTCTATGATAGTTGCAGCATTTGCGTGTATTTTTTCAGCACTCTGTTATTCTGAATTTGCGACAATGATACCAGTAGCAGGTGGTGCTTACACGTACACATTTGCAACCCTTGGTGAATTTGGCGCTTGGATGGTTGGCTGGGTTTTGATGCTTGAATATGCAATTGGATTTATTGCGGTTGCTTGTGCGTGGTCAAATCACTTTATGCAATTTATAAAAGGATTTGAATTCTTACCGCAATGGCTTTCTAATCCACCTGTATGGTTGGTTAATGATGTTAAAACAGCTACAAAAATCATTACAGATGCTGGACTTGATGTTCAAAGCGCGCTACCATCAATTGGAAATTTCCATATAGCAATTAATCTTCCGGCAATAATTATTATATTATTAACTACATTTGTTTTAGTTAGAGGAACAAAAGACTCAACAAAAATGGCAGGAATAATGGTTGCGGTAAAACTTGCCGTAATTGGTTTATTCGTTTTAGTGGGTATGTTTTATGTAAAACCTGAAAACTGGGTACCGTTTGCCCCAAACGGCGTTGAAGGTATTTTTGCTGGAGCATTTTTAATTTTCTTTGCTTATATCGGGTTTGACGCATTAGCAACAACTGCAGAAGAAACCAAAAACCCACAAAGAGATTTACCTATTGGGATTATAGGTTCATTATTAATGACAACAGTTATTTATGTTTCTGTTGCATTAGTTTTAACAGGTATTTATCCAACAGATGGAGCAGTTAGCGCTGAGTTTTTGAAAGCACCAATGGCATTTGTTATGTCAATGGTTGGACAAGACTGGGCGGCTGGATTAATTTCTATTGGTTCAATTGCCGGATTAACCTCAGTGCTTTTGGTTTTAGAATTGGCTGCAACAAGAATTTTATATGCAATGAGTCGAGATAATTTTATATCCACTCGTTTCCAAGCTATTCACCCTAAGTTCAAAACCCCACACGTTTTGACTTGGACAGTTGCTGGTGTTTGCATTTTAGGCACATTAACTTTGGATTTAAACGTTGCAGCTGAATTATGCAACTTTGGAACGTTTACATCTTTCATAATTGTTTGTGTTGCAGTATTAATTTTAAGAAAAACTGATCCTCACAGACCAAGACCATTTAAAGTACCATTTTCGCCATATTTCCCAATGGCAGGGATATTATGTTGCTTATTCTTGATGGTAATGAAATTAAAAGAACAATCAGATTCTGCTATTTTATTCCCACTATGGTTGATTATCGGTATAACTATTTACGCAACTTATGGATACAAAAAGAATCGTGAATTAGAAAATAAAAAAGAAATTGGAACAATAAAAACTAGTAAAAAAGAAATTGGAGTGTAAATTTGGCTAGCCAGTTCATTAATAACTTATTAAAAAGAAAAACGCCTGACGAAATTATTAGCGAATCAAGTAGTTCAGGATTAAAAAAAACATTAAGCGCATTTGACCTTATAATTTTAGGTATAGGCGCAGTTGTTGGAACAGGAATATTCACCATCGTAGGCGTTGCAGCTCAAGGCGGTATTGATGGCGTTGCCGCAGGTCCAGCCTTAGTAGTTTCAATGATAGTCGCGGCTATTGCTTGCTTCTTTTCTGCGTTATGTTATTCAGAATTTGCATCAATGATTCCGACAGCTGGTAGTTCTTATTCTTACACCTATGCTACAATGGGCGAGTTTGCAGCGTGGATGGTTGGATGGATTTTGATGCTAGAATACGCGATTGGAAATATTGCTGTTGCAAGCGCGTGGACTGGATATTTGTTCCATTTTCTAAAAGGTTTTCCGTTTTTACCTGATTGGTTATTAAATCCACCTTTATGGCTTGTTAATGATTATCGTTCAGCCATTAAAATTTGCCAACAACAAGGACTTGAACCACATACTCAAATTCCTTATTTATTTGACACAATCCCAGTTGCCATAAACATTCCAGCGATTGTTATTGTTGTATTAATTTCAATAATATTAGTTAAAGGCATCAGAGAATCTACTAGATGGGCTAGTGTAATGGTCGCAATAAATATGAGCGTAATTGCAACATTTATCATTGCTGGTATGTTTTACGTAAAGCCTGAAAACTGGACACCATTTGCCCCAAACGGATTTGAAGGTGTATTTATGGGAGCCTTTATTATTTTCTTTGCATATATTGGTTTTGACGCTATATCAACAACAGCCGAAGAAACAAAAAATCCTCAAAGAGATTTACCGATTGGTATTATTGGAACATTGGTTGCTTGTACTATTTTATATGTAATTGTTGCACTTGTTTTAACAGGTATGGTTCCATATCAAAATATTGATTTTCAAGCACCATTAGCACACGCAATGAGGCTTGTTGGTAAAGACTGGATAGCATTTATTATCTCAATAGGTGCGTTGGCTGGTTTAACTTCTGTATTATTAATTTATCAACTTGGAACAACAAGAATTTTGTTCACAATGAGCAGAGACAAATTCTTGCCTCGTTCTTTGCAAAAACTACACGATAAATTCCAAACCCCACATGTTTTAACTTGGGTTACTGCTGCGGTTGTAATCATTGGCGCATTGTTTATGGATATTGAAATATCCGCTGACCTTTGCAACTACGGAACTTTTACATCTTTTATAATTGTTTGCATTGGCGTTTTAATTTTACGTAAAAAAGAACCAAACAGACCTCGTCCGTTTAAAGTTCCACTTGTACCATTAACCCCAATAATAGGAATTATTTGTTGTCTAGGTTTAATGCTGTGTAAATTAAAAACACTATCAAGCTCAGCAATTATGTTTCCAATATGGTTGTTAATTGGTGCAGCGATTTATTTTGCTTATGGATATAGACAAAACAGACTTGAAGAATTAAGACTCATCGCAAGAAAACGCAGAGAAGAAAAACAAGTTTTGAAATAAATATATTCTATAATCCTAACGTTGTTAGGTTTCGCCAACCTATTAGATTTTATTAATAAATGTAAAATATAGATACACCAATGTTGAACATATAATTATTATTATATAATATAGCACCACAGAAAGAAAAATTCTTGAGGTATAAAATGAAAATTCAAAAACTTCCACCTTTTACTTATAAATCACCTAATGGAGAAAATGTAGTAGCAACAATGCGTCACGGTGTGGTTACGTTGATTGGTGATAAAAATGGTGTCAGAAAAATGGATTTAAGAAGTTTTTTAAATAAAATAACTACTATGATGGAACGATCACCCGAAACTGATAAAATTAATATTTCTTCTATAAAAAAATAGATAATTAATTGATAACTATAGCTGTAGGGTGACTTTAGTCTACCTTTACTTTTATATAATTGTGGTAGATTAAAATCTCCCTTACTTTACTAGAATTATTACAATAAAAAAGAGGATTGCATAATCGCAATCCTCTTTAATTTATATATTAATATAAATTAGT
Source organism: Candidatus Gastranaerophilaceae bacterium (assembly GCA_045638605.1). Lineage (GTDB taxonomy): Bacteria > Cyanobacteriota > Vampirovibrionia > Gastranaerophilales > Gastranaerophilaceae > RGIG2134. The sequence goes on along the minus strand of JAZUBS010000026.1, from coordinate 8,856 downwards.
CATCCAACGCTGCAACGCCTGGTAATACTTTACCTTCGATAAATTCTAAAGAAGCACCGCCACCTGTTGAAACGTGAGTGAAGTCTTCAGCTTTGCAGAATTTTTTAGCCGCGCTAACTGAATCACCACCGCCGATAACAGATACAGCACCGTTTTTAGTTGCTTCAACGATAGCTTCTAGTACAGCTTTTGTACCTTCAGCGAATTTAGGGTTTTCAAACGCACCAACAGGACCATTCATAAGAATTGTTTTTGAAGATTTTAGTACTTCTGCAAATGCAACTCTTGAATCAGGACCAGCATCAACGCCTTCAAAACCATCTGGAATTTCGTTGATAGGTACGAATTTATTTGTACCATTACCAGAGAAATCATCAGCAGCTAAAACGTCAGTTGCCATAACTAATTTAACACCTTTAGCTGCAGCTTTTGCTTCGATAGCTTTTGCAACTTCCATTTGATCATCTTCACAAATAGAGTTACCAATTTTACCACCGTTAGCTTTTACGAATGTATAAGCCATACCGCCACCGATGATTAAGTTATCAACTTTGTCAATTAAGTTTTCTAAAACACCGATTTTAGAAGAAACTTTAGCACCACCAACAACTGCTGTAAATGGTTTTGTTGGGTTGTCTAATGCTTGAGACAAGCATCTTAATTCTTTTTCCATCAATAAGCCAGAAACTGCTGGTTTTAAAACTTTAGCTAATTTAGCTGTTGAAGTGTGATTTCTGTGTGCTGCACCAAATGCGTCGTTTACATAGAAATCACCAAGTTTAGCAAGTTCGTTAGCAAAAGTCATATCATCATCTTTTGCTTCTTCTGCTTTGTAGTAACGGATGTTTTCTAACAATGCAACTTGACCATCAACTAATTTTTCAACGTAAGGAGCTGCTTCTTCAACGCTAGGAATGAATACAACTTCTTCGCCCAAAACTGTTGACATATATTTTGCAACAGGAGCCAAAGTGAACTCTGGATTTTTTTCTCCTTTTGGTCTGCCTAAGTGTGCCATAAGAACGATTCTAGCACCCTTTTCTTTCAAGAAGTTTAAAGTAGGCAAGATAGCTCTAATTCTAGTATCATCAGTAACGTTTTTGTCCGCATCTAGTGGAACGTTGATGTCAACACGAACTAGCGCTGTTTTTCCTTTGATGTCTTGTAAATCTTTGATTGATTTTTTCATTTTTTCTATCCTCTTAAACTATAAAGTGATAATTTTTATAAAAAACCTACCCTCTTTGATAAAAGGGTAGGTTTAAATTTTGATTAAAGTACGTTTGCTTTTTCTTCGTCGCTAACGCCTTTGATAGTCAAGTTTACTCTGCCTTTGTCATCGATTTTAATAACCTTAACAATTACTTCATCGCCGATATTTAATTTGCTTTCAACTGTGTCAATTCTTTCGTTACAAACTTGAGAAATGTGAACCATACCATCTTTTCCAGGTGCCAATTCAACAAAAGCACCGATAGGTATAATTCTAACAACTTTACCTCTGCGAACCATACCTTGTTCAGCTTTGAAAGTTGCATCTTCAATCATTTTTCTAGCTATGTCCATACCTTCTTTATCGTTAGAAGTAATTGTAACTAAACCAGAATCTTGAATATCGATTTCAGCACCTGAACAATCGATGATATTTCTAATATTTTTACCGCCAGGTCCAATTACTGTTCCGATTTCTTTTTGGTCAATTGTCATAGTGAATATACGTGGAGCAAATGGAGAAAGCTCTTTGTTTGGTTCAGAAATAGCTTTTTTCATTTCTTCCATAATATGTAATCTACCGCGTTTTGCTTGTTCCAACGCACGTCTTAATGTTGGATTTGAAATACCTTTGATTTTCATATCCATTTGTAACGCTGTAATACCAGTATCATTACCAGTTACTTTGAAGTCCATATCGCCTAAGAAGTCTTCGATACCTTGGATATCTGTAAGAACAGTATCAGTTTCGCCTTCTTTGATAAGACCCATTGCAACACCTGAAATCATACATTTTACAGGAACACCTGCGTTCATCAATGCCATTGAGCTACCGCAAGTAGATGCCATTGAAGTTGAACCGTTAGATTCTAAAACGTCAGAAGTTACACGAATTGTGTATCCGAACTCTTCTTGAGATGGAAGAGCAGGAACGTTAGCTCTTTCAGCTAAGTTTCCATGTCCTACTTCACGTCTTCCAGGGCCTCTAAGAGGTTTTACTTCACCAACAGAAAATCCTGGGAAGATGTATTTGTGCATATATGATTTTGATTTAACAGGATCAACGCCGTCAAATTCTTGAGCCATACCTGGACCTGCCAAAGTAGCAACTGAAAGAACTTGAGTTTGTCCTCTTGTAAATACTGCAGATCCATGTGCTCTTGGAAGAACTCCAACTTCGCACCAAATAGGACGAACATCTTCAATTTTACGTCCATCAGCACGAACGCCTTCTTCTGTAATCATTTTACGCATAATTTTCTTTTCTAAAGCCTTGAATTGTTCAGCAACAAAGTCAATACCTGTTTCTTCCATCATAGCTTTAATTGGGTGTTCGTCATCCAATGCTTCAATTCTGTCTCTTACAGCTTTTTTAGTTTCATCTAATTTAGCTTTTCTATATTCTCTATCAAAGTTATGATAAGCATCAGAAATAGCGTCATAGCTTGTTTCTCTGATGATATTGTCTAATTCTGTTGTATCGTATGGGTTTACAAATTCAACTCTTTCGATACCACATTCTTTAGCGAATGCTAATTGAGCTTCAACTTGACGTCTGATTTCAACTTGCGCAAACTCAACAGCAGCCATAATATCGTCTTCTGTAACAAATTTACAACCAGCTTCAACCATGATAACTGAGTCGTAAGTACCGGCAATAACGATATCCATGTCTGATTTGTCGCATTGAGCGTAAGTTGGGTTAGCGATGAATTGACCATCAACTCTACCAACTCTAACTGCACCAACTGGACCTTCAAAAGGTGCACCTGAAAGCATTAATGCTGTAGATGCTGCTAGAATTGACAATGTATCAGGTTGATTTTCTTCATCAAAGCTGAATAATTGTGAAACAATTTGTATGTCGTTTCTATATCCTTTAGGGAATAAAGGTCTAATAGGTCTGTCAATTAATCTTGAGATTAAAACAGCTTTTTCAGATGGTTTTCCCTCTGTTTTTGTGTACCCACCAGGAATTTTACCAATTGCAGACATTCTTTCTTCATAGTCAATTAATAATGGGAAGAAATCAATACCAACTCTAGGTTCTGGAGCTACTGTACAGTGTACAAACAACATTGTGTCTCCACAACGAACTGTTACTGAAGATGTAGCTGATTTCGCATACTTCCCAGTTTCGATGACTACCGGTTTTCCACCGATTTCGATTTCGAATTTTTTTACTTCGTTCATCATCTTTTTCTCTTTCTTTTTTCTTAAATATTACACTATATGTTTGACATAATTATAGTACAAAAAGAAAGTAAATAAAAGTTTAATAAAAACATTTACATTAATTTCTTTGATAAGTTTTATGTGCGATAAATTACAATTTAGCGAAACAAATATACTGGTTCTGCCAGCCGAGCAACTGCTATGCAGGTGCCCTAGCGACTCTGTCGCTCTAACTAGGGGGGTTAGGGGAGCGTAGCGTCCCCTGACTTAACTTTGACGTAGAGAGAGTTTGATTTTGCGCCAGAATTTTTTTCCACTTTTCGATAGAAAAGTTTTAAAGCGAAATTCCGGACGGACGAAGTCCGGTAAGCGAAGAAATTGAGCCAGCTTGCACGAATGTGCAATAGGCGAAACTTTCTGAGCGGAAAGGAATTTCAAGACAAAATTCCAAGCAAAATCATTACTCTCTCTAACGAATAGCGTGTTTTTCTTCTTTGGTTCATTTCTTCTTTTTATATCGCAATAAAAAGAAGAAATGAACGTTAAAAATATATTTTAAATTTTAAGATTTTCAAATTTATATTTTGATATTTCAAGAGTTATGTAGGGTGCGTCGTTTTGACGCACCGTTTATTTTTCAAATCTTGAGGTGCGTCTAAAGACAGCACTCTACTGTTTGCTAATTTTTGATTTTATTTACACCCTAAATTATAATTTAATAAAAAGCTCTACAATTATGCAAATTAAGTAAAATTTTGTAACAAAAGTCACGACATTTACGCAAATAGCAGCTTTTAGGATTTTGCGCAAAATGATATACTTATAAATGAAAAGCTAAGTTATGTTTAGGCGTAGTGAAAGGAATAAATCATGAGTAAAACAACAAAATCAACAGCTCGAAGCTACGTTAATCCAACAGGTTCTGTAAATATATCTGGTGGACCTAATGCAACTTACCAAAAAGGAAAAACGAATTATAATCTTAATTCAAATCAACAAAAAGCATTTGATTATGCTCAGAAGGCTTTTGCTGATGGATTAAGTTCTATAAACGTTTTTTCCGAAGATACTCAAAAACAACTCAATAATCAGGTTGATGCGTATATGCAAAACGCCTTAAAAGAGTTGAATACACTTTATGCTCCAATGCTTCAAAATGTAAGAGAAGACTCTGCTAGGAGATTTGGAAACTTAGATAACAGTGTATTTTTAGATAATCTTAATTCTGTTGAAAACAATAGAGCTAATGCATTGTCTTCTTTAGCGCAAAATATTGTTGCAAAGCAAAATGAGTTAATTAATGACGAACTTCAAAACCGTTATAATTATTTGAATTTTATGAACGCATATCAAAATCAAGTGATGAACAACGCTTTGAATTTTTCAAATTTAGCAAATAATACTGCAAATTTGAATGGTCAATATTTAACACAAAACGCTAAAAATCAAAGCAGTGGAGTGAATGATATACTTGCGGCTGCTGCAACAATAGCTAAATTTTTAATCTAGAATAGATTAGTTGAGTAGTTAAAATCCGAAAATGAATACGTTTTCGGATTTTAATTTTATTTTAATTTTTCAAGCCATTCATCAATTATTTTTTGCGCATCAGCAATTATTGTCAAATCAGCATTTTTTATAATAGGCGCATTTTCGTTTGTATTTATTGCAATAATTTTCTTTGCTTTTTCTATACCTACATAATGTTGTATTGCGCCAGATACGCCAAACGCTACATATAAATCAGGGGAAATAGTTTTTCCTGTTTGTCCAATTTGGATATCACGAGATGCAAAACCAGCATCTACAGCTTTTCTTGTTGCTCCAACCTTAACATTTAATATTTTTGCTAATTCATTCAATTTATCAAAATATTGTTTATTTTTTAAGCCCTTTCCTCCAACAAAAACGATTTTAGCTCTTTCTAGTGTATTTTCATCTTTTGTAATAGTAGTTCTTTTTAAAATTTTTTTCAAGCTAGGTTTATCTATTTTTATATCAAAAATTTTATGATTTATTTGAGAGTTAGAATTTGTTTGTATAGCTTTAAAGACGCCAGTTCTAACTGTTGCCATTTGTGGTTGAGTTTTGCATAAAATTGTAGCCATTAACTCACCACCAAAAGTAGGTCTGGTTGCAGCTAATTTAAAATCATCATAAATTTCTAATTCCGTACAATCAGCAGTTAAACCTGTATTCAACGCAGATGAAATTTGGGGTGCCAAATCCCGTCCTTGTTTAGTTGCACCCAATAAAAAAATATTTGTGGGGTATTGTTCTAAATATGCAAGTATTGTTTTTGCATAATTCAATGTATTATATTCGCTTAGTAACGGATTTACTAGGGTTATCAATTCATCAACGCCATATTTAGACAATGTATCTAAATAACTTTGAGTGTTTTTTCCTGCGCTCAAAACGCTTATTTTGCAATTTTCCACTTTTTGAGCTAAAATATTTGCCTTTGATGCGAGTTGAAAAACTACATCTCGCAAATTATCACAATTATCAACCTCTCCCCATATTAAGATTTTATTTTGTTCTTCTTTATTTTTATCAAATTTGTGATATTCAACTTTTTCAATTTCATTTTTTATTGTATTTGTTGTACGATGCAATGTTTCTTGTAATACTTCTACTGCTGAATTGTTATTTAAATCTTCAAGTTTTAAAACCTTTTTTTCTCTATCTGATGTTGCGCGAAACGCTTTAGATACCCAGGTGGGAGAACCTTTTATGCCAATATCTTCTCTTGAAAGATTTAAATCATCAGCATTTAGTGTTTTTATTAGTGTATTTTGAGATTTTATATATCCATCAATGGAAATTATGGGTTCTTCATAAGGACAATTATTTACACATATAAGTACAGGAAATGGTGCTGAAATTATTTCTATATAATCATCAGCTTCTCTTATTACTTCAATTGTTTTTTGAGCTTTGTTTAAGCGTGCAATTTCATTAACATAAGTAATTTGCTCAATATCAAGTTTTTGAGCAATAGAAGGACCTGTTTGAGCAGTGTCTCCATCTGATGCAAATTGCCCACAAATAATTAAATCAAAATCTGGTTTTATATGTTTTATTGCCGCAGTAAGGGTTTTAGAAGTAGCTACCGTATCAGCCCCAGAAAACTTTTTATCACTTAATAAGTAAGCCTCATCACACCCCATTGCTAAGGCTGTTTTAAGGGCTTCTTTTGCTTGAGGTGGTCCCATAGTTATGACAGTAATAGATGTATTTTCATCCTTTAATTTTAGTGCTGTTTGAATTGCTAAAACATCACAAGGATTTATTATACTAACTGCCCCGTCTCTATCTATTGTATTATTTTTTGTCCATTTTATATCGTTTGTATCGACAACTTGTTTTATGCAAACTATTATATTCATTGATATCCCAAAATCTAACTTTATACGTTAAAAAGCATTATTCGATAATGTTTATTGATAATCAATCCCGCGTTTTTCTAAATATTCTCTAACCACATTTAAAGACGATTGAACTATACGAGTTACTCTAGATGAGGATAAACCGATTTGTTGCGCAATCTCTTTTACTTGCATGTTTCTATAAAATCTATATTCAACAACAGTTCTGTCTTTTGGAGGAAGTAGAGCAATTGCTTCTCTTATAACTCTACCTAGTTCTGTAAGTTCAGCTTTTTCATCAGGCATGGCACCTGTGTCTTTAATAAAATCAAAGGGTGAATCATTGTCTGAATTGGCAGAAGCAATACTATCTATAGACAAAATTGTTTCATAGACAGCTTCTCTAACTTTACTTGGAGTTATTTCTAAATCTGCAGCTTCGCCATCTTCATCATCTTCAATTTTGGCATGCTTTAATGAATACCATTTATAACGGTTTCTAAGTTCATTACGAATAGCCCATCTTACAGCTGTAGCGACATAAGAGTCATTATATTTTTCAAGCTGTTCTTCAGATTTGCTCTTTATAAGTGCCTGAACAGCGATAATCCCAATACTTACTAATTCTTCAAAGTCAACCATATGCGATGGTATGCGTCGATGCTCTACTTTTGCGACTTTTTCAATTATTGGTATATAATATTTAACTCTTGCTTGTAGTGACATTGCCATTATTAATTCTTATCCCTACTAGTTATATTACTAGGATTTTGATTTTTACGCAAGTTGTATACAAAAAGTAGAATTTCCGCTACAGCTTTGTATAAATTTGCTGGTATATATGAGTTTACCTCAACTAAACGAAAAATGGCTCGTGCAACCGGAGGGTTTTCGATGACGGGAACCATGTTTTCTCGAGCAATCTCTATTATTTTTTTTGCAAACAACTCTGTACCTTTTGCAACTAATTTTGGCGCTTCCATTTCATCTTGATCGTATTTTAATGCGCATGCGATGTGTGTTGGGTTAGTGACGATAAAATCTGCTTCAGGAACTGCATCCATCATGCCTCTTTGCATCATTTGTTGTCTGCGTTGTCTTAGTTGGGCTTTTACGTGTGGATCACCTTCGGAGTTCTTATATTCGTCTTTTATTTCTTTGAAAGACATTTTTTGATCTTGTAGAAATTTCCATTTTGTAACACCATAATCTGCTGCGGCGATAATTAAAAATGCAATACCAGCTTTTGTGATAAAGTCTAATACTAATTTGCCAAATTCAATCATTACTGCAAAGTTATTATCTATTGCCGCAAGCATTAACACTTGTGGGAAATGTGCTTTATACACTACAAAACCTATAATGCCGAGTAGTACAACTTTTACAATGTTTTTAACAAGCTCAAATAATGTTTTTATACTCATTAAGTTTTTGAAATATTTTGTTGGATTAAGTTTGTCTAATTTAGGTTCAAGTGGTGTCATAGTGAAAAGCGGTCCTACTTGAATTAAATCTCCAACAATAGCAATAAAAGACGCAAGCGCTAACAATGGCGCTAAAATCAAAAATGTTGGTAGTATTGTTTTAAATAAAATTTGGGCATAGCCAATTTCTTCTAGTGTTTTATTTGGAATTTGCTCGTAAAGCGTTATGAATAATCCGGAAATTTGTTGCCAAATAAATGGTGCGAATTGAAAAATAGCAATCCACATAACAAGAATTGCTATTGCCATTGAAAAATCTTTTGATTTGACAACTTGCCCTTGGTCTCGTGCTTTTTTCAGTTTCTGGGGCGTGGCGTCAAACTGCTTATCTTCATCACCCATTTTAGGTACCTATGTTTATATTTAAAAGAATTATAATTCTCTTTAAGTCATTTTAAGAGATTTTTTTATCAAAGTCAAATTATTGTAGTTACAAGTTTATTGCATTGTTGTTGATTATCAAGGGTAGACGTTTTTTATTTGGAAACATCAAATGTAAAAATATTTGATAAATTACAATTTAGCGAAACAAATATGCTGGTTCTAGCAGCCGAGCAACTGCTATGCAGTTGCGCTAACGACTCTGTCGCTCTAACTAGGGGTTTTAGGGGAGC